>NZ_BLZO01000091.1 GCF_014132355.1 Okeania sp. KiyG1 | reverse complement strand
ATTTCTTGCCAATATGAGCCATGAACTCCGCACTCCCCTTAACGGTATTCTTGGTTATGCTCAAATTCTTCACCATTCTGAAACCATTAGTGAGGAAGAAAAAAAAGATCTTGATATTATCAAACAATGTGGCCTTCACTTGCTGAAGTTGATCGATGATATTCTCGACCTCTCCAAAATTGAAGCCTGCAAACTCGACCTCTTGACAAGGGAGTTTCATTTTCCCTCTTTCCTCCAAGGAGTGGCGGAAATATGTCGCATTCGAGCCGAACAAAAAGGCATAAATTTTTACTATGCACCTGATGAAAATTTACCGATATGCATTCGTGCTGACGAAAAACGACTACAGCAGGTATTGATCAATCTCCTGAGCAATGGGATTAAATTTACCGATATTGGTAGCGTTACCTTTTGTGTCACCACACAAAAGTTGTCAGATGGATATCGCCTGCACTTTGAAGTCAAAGATACAGGAGTAGGTATGACCCCAGAACAACAACAGAAAATATTCCTGCCATTTGAACAGGTGGGCGATCGCCAAAAACAGACAGAAGGCACGGGTTTGGGGTTAGCTATTAGTCAAAAGATTGTCAAACTTATGGATAGTGAACTGGAAGTAAAGAGTGAAGTAGGTAAAGGCAGTACTTTCTGGTTCGCTCTGGAAGTTCCAGAAGCACAAGAATGGACAATGGCTTCGAGAACTCTCAACCTGGGAACTATATTGGGTTATCGAGGTAAAAAATACCGTGTTTTAGTTGTTGATGATCGTTCGGAAAATCGCTCGGTGGTGGTGAGCTTGTTAGAAATGCTTGGCTTTGAAATGAGTGAAGCGAAAAATGGAAAGGAAGCTCTAGAAAAAATGATGGTATCTCTACCGGATGTGGTGATTACTGATTTAATGATGCCAGTAATGAACGGTTATGAATTGCTTAAATATATCCGCAGTTCGGAAAAGTTGAAGGATGTGGTGGCGATCGCTTCTTCTGCTAGTGTGTTTGAAAGTAATCAACAAGAGGCAATGGAAACTGGAGCGGATGTATTTTTGCCCAAACCTATAGAGACTGACAGATTATTAGAAATTTTACAGCAGTGTCTCGACTTAGAGTGGGTTTATGAGCAACAGAGCACAGCATCAGCTCAGGTGACTGAGGTTAGAAAAAGTGAAGAAATTGTTGCTCCAGCTATGGAAGTCTTACAAGAATTACTCACTTTAGTAGAAGATGGTGATATTCAAAGTGTTGTGGAGGTAGCTGAAGAGCTTCTAGCATCGGATGTGACTTTTTCTCCTTTTGCCCAAGAAATTTTGCAACTAGCGAATAGTTTCCAGCTTAAACAGTTGAAAACTTTTATTAAAGAGTGTCTTGATTTTGATGATGGGTGAATGGTTGTAGATAGTGTGTTGACTTTTTCTCCTGTTCAAGCAGATGCTTTAAATTTTGCTAAATCTTTGGGTTCGTTACCCTTTTTTATATATTTCACTTATTCAAAACCTCCCGCCGACGAATCAATATTTCCCTATTCCAAAACTTCTGACTTTCCTGCGGAATGCTGCGCAAACAAACTTCTGACTTCTGACTTCATTCACTCCCGCCAGAACATACAATACGAAAACCAATATTGAAGTCGTGGATGTCGCGCCTAACGTCGAAGTAGCGATACGCAGAACGGCAGAAATCAGGATTGTTGAACCAGGAACCGCCACGCAGCGGTGAACGACTATCATCACCATTTAGCCAAGGTTTGCCATCAGTAGGAGCATTTTCATAATTATCATGCCATTCATCTGTACACCATTCCCAAACGTTTCCGTGCATATCACTTAGTCCAAAAGAGTTAACTACATCAAAATAGCCTACAGGTGTAGTTTGTTGCCGATATTTTCCTTTGAGTCCTTCCCCATAAGAGCCTGACCATTTCATTTCTTTATTGTCCGTCCCTTGATAATTAGCTAAGTCTGTTGTAATGGTTTCTCCAAAGTGAAAGGGTGTAGTCGTTCCAGCACGACAGGCATATTCCCATTCTGCTTCACTCGGCAGTCTATAATTCTTTCCAGTTAGTTTTGAGAGTCTTTCACAGAATTCTACCGCCTCATACCAATTCACATTCTCTACTGGTCTTTGCCATCTATCAATACCTTCATATGGTTCTTTAAAATAAGAAGGATCTATTTCTAAATCTAAATTTACTTTCAAGTCTGTTCGAGAAGCGATAGAACTCCGTTCCGCTTGCGCGACCGCTCTCCATTGATCTTGAGTAACAGGGTAACGCCCCATTAGAAACGCCGAGATAGTTACATTATGTTGGGGTCTTTCTCTGCTGCTACTCCCCTCTTCAGATTCTGGCGCGCCCATTGTGAAGGTTCCATTAGGGATTAATACCATTTCTAGAGGAACTTTATCAATATATTCCCTGTAACCTCGGAACCTTTTGCTTTGACGTTTGATTGGAAGTGTTTTCAGCATAATTTATATTCTGACAATACAAAGTCTAATCAATTTTTTGAGCTAATAAAAATTGTTTTTTTCAGTCGTTTAATTTAAGATTATTCATAATATTTAGGGTAAATAATGTAGAAGGTAAATGTTGAAAATCTTGTAGTGCGGGCATCTTGCCCGCGATGTGTGTACTTCTTTTTTATCTTCTAGTGCAGGCATCTTGCCCGCTTTGGTTAGTTAATTTGCAGCAATAAAGTTTGAGTAGTCCAAGTCGGACATCCACAACCAAAAAAGTCATAATCTTCAGTCCAAATTGCTGCAGGTAACGCTAACGCTAGGGCAACTGTTTCCCAATCATTAGGGTCTCTAGGAATACGCTTTCTTGCTTCTGCTTCAAATGATTGATAATCAGATAAAGGGACAGTGGTAATTCTATTATTAATTAGTCCTAGAGCTAGTTCTAATTGAAATTGTCCCTGTTCTGGAGTTAAGTTACCTTTATTAATTCTTATGGAAACGCGCTTTTGTAATTCGTATTCAGCTTCATTTTTCATCTTTTAATAATTCAAAGTTTTGCGAATTAATTAAAGCTTTTCCCCGCTTTCTTAGCAGTTCAGCTACTAAAATGTTTGTATCAACAACTAGATGCATTATTCCTCATCCTCAGTTGCATTCATAAACATTGATACATATTCATCTTCTGTTAACCCTGTCTGAGCTAATATTTGTTCCATAAGTATGTCAAGTTTTTCTGCTGCTTTTTTGGCTGCTTCGTAATCAAGATTACTACGCAACTCTGCTATTCTTTCTTCTGTTAATCCAGTGGGATGTAATGTTTTTTCCGTAATTCTGTCAAGTTCTTCTTTGGCTTTTTTTGCTACTTCGCGATCGCCTATTGGATAATAATAACCAATTGTTTTTCCTTCATGCTCTATAGAAATCAGTTCTTTTTGAGCTAATAAAGTTTGTTTTTCTAGGTCGTCGATTTTAACGTTTTTCATAAGATTTTTGGCTCTATTTTAGATTAATTAGTGTCTAGTATAGCACTTCTTTAATCTATGAGATACAGTTTTATATCCCGCCTAACCCCCCTTAATAAGGGGGGAACTGTTTAAAAAAGGAGGAGTCTTCAAAGTCCCCCTTGAAAAGGGGCATTTAGGGGGATCGTAAATGTACTTCATAACTGTGGGAATTGCTATAATTAATTGACTGCAAATTCTGTTTTATATCCCCCCTAACCCCCTTAATAAGGGGGGAACTGTTTAAAAAAGGAGGAGTCTTCAAAGTCCCCCTTTTCAAGGGGCATTTAGGGGGATCGTAAACGTACCTCATAGCTGTGGGAATTGCTATAATTAATTGACTGCAAATTCTGTTTTAGATCCCCCCTAACCCCCCTTAATAAGGGGGGAACTATTTAAAAAAGGAGGAGTCTTCAAAGTCCCCCTTTTCAAGGGGGATTTAGGGGGATCGTAAACGTACCTCATAGCTGTGGGAATTGCTATAATTAATTGACTGCAAATTCTGTAAACACTCGCACATCTGGGGGATGAAAACCCAAGACTATTTGACTTTTAGGAATACCTGCTCTAAGTAGATCGGATGCTATTCCATCCTCTAAACCATCCCGATGTATCCAGATTTTATCCCCAATAATTTCTATATGAACTAAACACCCATGAACTTGTATGTCATTTTCCCATCCTTGAGTAATTAATAAAAAATCATTCCTATCCTCACTAATAATTAAACGGCATTGTAAATCCCCGTGAGCATAAGGAATTTCTGTATATTCTTTGAGTTCCTGTTGAATAATAGCGCGATATTGAACTAAGTTATCCATTGCTTTTCAGTTATCAGTCATCAGTTATCAGTCATCAGTTTTTTTCAGTCCTTTTAATGATGGAAAATAAGATTTTGCCAATCTCATCTGCATCTTGATGAATACTTTCAAATGCTTTTTCTTCAATATAGTCAGTATCTTTTAGAAGAGATAACCAATACTTTGTTTCCAGGGTTTCTTTGTAAGCTATGGACATTTTCGCCCTAAAATCAGCTTGAGATATGCCTCCATTAGCTTCTGCTATGTTGGCTCCAATAGATGTTCCACTTCTCAACAGTTGTTTGGATAATACATATTCTTTTTTTCCTCAGTCAAATATTTATAAGCTTTGACAATTCTAATAGCAAATTGGTAAGCTTTCTGGTAAACAATACTGTTACTTACACTCATAAGCTTTTCTTAATCCTTAGTTTTGTGAGGAAACCGCCAACTCTCAAACTGTTACTGATAACTGATAACTGATGACTGATAACTGTCAAACCGTTCTCCCGCCAGAACATACAATACGAAAACCAATAAGGTCGTCGTGGATGACGCGCCTAATGCTGTCGTTGCGAAAAGCGGAACGGCAGTAATTAGGATTGAGGTACCAGGAACCGCCCCGCAGCACGGTATACTTTTCTTTTTCATCATTATCATTACTGCTAGACTCTGGTTCATTTTGATTAAAAATATTTGATACTGTATTTCTCATCCTTTTGAAAAAGTTGTTAGACCTTGATTCCTGGGGAGGTCTATTATTCATGTTTTCTCTTTTATTATTATCAAGCCAAGCACTCCCATCAGTTGGAGCATTTTCATAACTATTATGCCAGTCATCCGCACACCATTCCCACACATTCCCATGCATATCATATAATCCAAAGACATTAGGAGGGAATTGGCCTACAGGGGTAGTTTGTTTTCTATATTCTCTTTCTGGTTCATCAGCATAAGTTATTGACGCATCATAATTAGCTAATTCTCCTGTAATAGTTTCTCCAAAGTGAAAAGGTGTAATCGTTCCAGCACGACACGCATATTCCCATTCTGCTTCACTCGGCAGTCTATAATTGTTTCGAGTTAGTTTTGAGAGTCTTTCACAGAATTCTACTGCTTCATACCAATTTACCCGCTCTACTGGTCTTTGCCATCTATCTATATTTTGGTATGGTTCGTTAAAACGAGAGGGTTCTGGGTTTAAATCTAAATTTACTTTCAAGTCTTTTCGAGAAGCGATCGCTCTCCACTGTTCTTGAGTAATGGGATATTTACCCATAAAGAAGGGAGATACAGTTACATAATGTTGGGGACGTTCATAACTCCTACTATCTTTCTCTCCTACAGGAGAACCCATAGTAAAATTACCACCAGGAATAGCTACCATTTCTAGGTCAATACCGTCTGCAAGGGTTTCGGTGAAATATTGGACAAGCTTAGTATCTTGCTTAATAATTTCTCCCCGTCGGTTGACTGTAGGTGTTGCATACTGAAAAACCTGAAAGTTTGAAGGAAAGGGAACCCATTCTCCCAGGTTTCTAGTAGAAATAAATGTTTGTGGAGTTTGCATCCCTAGACCATTCTGTTGGTTAAGTTCAGGAACGCGATCGCTCAAAAACTGCTGAAGTTGATTAATACTCAAGTTCCCTTGGGTTGATGATAGTGCTTCTTGTAAAGCATAGGTAAAGCTTCCCTGCTGAAGTTGCTCAATTTCATAAGCTGCGGTATTTTGTTCACAAGCATAGAAAATGATAAGTCCTCGATCATCTTCTATCGGCAAAGTAGAAGTAGGGGAGAGAGAAATTTCACTGGAGAGTCTGTCCATATCCAGGAATAAAATGACCCTTCCTGCACCTGAAGATAGTAGTCGTTCAACAATAGAATTAAGAGAAATTGCAGTCTCTGTAATTTCCTTAGTTTTACTGTCTGCTAGCATGAGATATTCAACACCTTGTGTCAAGCGGCCGTGACCGCGAAAGAAAAACCACAAATTATCCTTTGTGGAGAGAAAAAGCTTCTCAAATGTCGCAGCCAAAAATTCCTCCACTTCTACAAAAGTTCCTTCTGTTAAAGAGAAAACTTCGCTAAAGTTTTGCTGCTTGGTAAAAGCTTGCATCACCTTTCCATACATACCTGCGTAAGGATATCGTAGGGATGGTAGATGGTTATATTGGTTAATACCGATAGCGATCGCATAATTCTTTTCTGGTAGATAGTGTGCAGTTTCAATGGCTTGATTAAATATTTCTTCGAGATAGTTAACGAACTTTTTATAATCATTATTAAGCAACAATTCTTTTTTAGAATAAAAACCATCTGCACCACGTTTAACAAATTCATCAGCTAAATTTAGAGGTAAAAAACGTCTCATACTAGAGGAGAAACCAACAATAGGTAAGTTTGGAGAAATATCATAATTAGCCTTCAAAATCCCGATCATTTCAAATCCATTAACTTGTCTGTCTTGGTAGCGACTGTTAGGTAAATCATAATTAATTAAAATCAAATCTATTTCACCTAATTCTGCTAATTCAATAACTTCATTGACACTATCTGTTCCTATGACGTTAATGTCATATTGGGATGATAAATTTTCTGATACTTCTTGGATTACCCTTTGTTCGTCTTCAACTAATAAAATAGTATTTAATTTAGCAATAGTAGCAACGTTAGTTGTAAATTCAAATGATTCAAAATTATCTAAATTAATACCTTTTGACGTAGCAGTATTACCCGGGATTTCATCTTGAGATTTTTCTATTTCTTCAGCAAAGCGAGCATAAGCTCCTCCTAATCTTTTTAAAACTTTAGTTGTGACTGTAGCAAAATATTTAATATCTAAATCTGCAACATTATTTTCAGTTTTTAATCTTTCTAACTCATCAGGTTTTTTCAGCAATGCCAAAAATTCTTGGAGACTCTTACCTAGTCGCTTGGCAAAATCCTGAGAAATTACAGTAATAATCTCTTCAGAATTCTTTCTCGGACTATTTTTAAGCAAAATATCTCTCACTTCTTCATCAATAAACTGATATTGAACTTCATCAGAATTAGTGTCAGGAGTAATCAAAGATTTAGGTTTGAGAATATTGCCAAGAAAGACCTCTGCTACATGAACTTGTTGAGACTCACTGAGGAAATTTTTTTGAATTAACCGTACAATAGGTAAATTAATTACAGGTGCAGCAGAGAGTAATTTCGCTAAATTTTGTGCTATCTTTGAAGAACTCATCTCAAAGTTATACACCCGTTCTTTACTGGTTAAACTTTCTATTTCTGTATTTTCAACTATTTGCTTTTGTTCTTGTTTTAATGAAGAGTAAAAAACAAAACCACCAGCACCAATAGTTCCTTTGCCTACTACCATTTCGCTCCAAGTTTCTATCAGTTCTGGTTCTAAACTAAAGACAGGAACTTTTATCCCATTTTGTAAATTATCACCGCTCCCAAACCAAATTTCTCTGATAAATAAGTTGCTATTAGGCACAATAGGTTGTAAACAATCTAACTGCACCATTGCACCTAAACTCAAAGCTGTTCTTAACCACAACCGTTCTGGTAAAATTTGCACAATTGCCACAACATTATGTTTTCCCCAACTCTCTAACAAAGAAAAAGCCTTACCATTACGCCAAATATTACTAACACAATCACTAACCACTAAAATCAAACGACGACCAGTAGGATCGATAAGTTTTTGAGGAGAATAAAAATTATGGGAATAACTGTTTTGCTTAATTCCTTGTTTCAGGCGAATTTTTCCTTCGGTATCTGTCACCATTCCCCAAGTTTGTACATTCCGAAAAATACCATAACGTTTGAACAATTGTTGTAATTCTTGAGTTGTTTGTCGCCAAAAAATCATAGAATCACTTCTATCTACCACTAAAGCTAAATCAAATTGAAGTTCTAGGGGAGATTTGAGAATAGGAACACAAATTCCTTCCAATTCGGCAATGTTTTCAACAGTAGCTTCTTCATCTAATAAATCTGCTTTACCATAAGAAATATATTGCATGAGGGGACGAAAAGCTCTAGCAATCTTAAGAGGGTGACGCAGTGAAGAAACATCAGGAACTTTTATGGGTAAATCACTTTTCTTGGAAGATACAGAATCAGTTTTGGGAGCAACTTCAGCGTAAGAATTCCTTTCAGTAATTTTTGGATATGTGGGATTTTCTGGTATTACAGAAGAAGATGTCGGTGGTACTTTATTACTTTCTTCTGTTGTTGTTTCATCCTCAGAAGGTATTTTTTTGCTGTGAGTAGAAGCATGAGATTGACGCTGCATTGCTAACCAAAGAATTTCAGTGATTTCTGTTCCTGTGAGCTTCAATTCTTTTTCTAATAACCTAATTAAACGGTCAAATTTATCAGTCATATTTTTCTCTGGTTACAGCATTTTTCATAAAGATGAGGTACATTTATGATCCCCCTAAATCCCCCTTAATAAGGGGGACTTTGAAACCTCCCCCTCTTTTAAGCAGTTCTCTCCTTTTTAAGTTAAACAGTTCCCCCCTTTTTAAGGGGGGTTAGGGGGGATCTAAAACTGTACTCACCAATTTGAGAAACGCTATATATCATGTCCGCTTGAATACTTATACTTTAGTGGAAGGAAGGTAAAAGGGAACAAAAGGTTAAAAGGGATAAAGTTTTTTGGTCGCGTAAGCGGAACGGAGTTCTATCGCTGATTATCGGGTTTTCAGAGGATATCTGAAAAGTTTTTTTGATACTGAATTTTGCCCCCCTAACCCCCCAAGTTTGGGGGGAACAAGAGTCAATTTGCTATCTTTAAGTCCCCCAATTTTGGGGGATGCGCGGGGGCTTTGGATGTAGCATATTGGACTTCTCAGACAACATTTTGCCCCCCTAGCTCCCCAACTTTGGTGCCCCCTAACCCCCAATTTTGGGGGAACAAGAGTCAATTTGCTATCTTTAAGTCCCCCAATTTTGGGGGATGCGCGGGGGCTTTGGATGTAGCATATTGGACTTCTCAGACAACATTTTGCCTCCCTAGCTCCCCAACTTTGGTGCCCCCCTAACCCCCCAATTTTGGGGGGAACAAGAGTCAATTTGCTATCTTTAAGTCCCCCAATTTTGGGGGATGCGCGGGGCTTTGGATGTAGCATATTGGACTTCTCAGACAACATTTTGCCTCCCTAGCTCCCCAACTTTGGTGCCCCCCTAACCCCCCAATTTTGGGGGGAACAAGAGTCAATTTGCTATCTTTAAGTCCCCCAATTTTGGGGGATGCGCGGGGGCTTTGGATGTAGCATATTGGACTTCTCAGACAACCTCTCAAGGAAAGGTAATTATTAATCATTGAACGTACTGTTAAACTTCATCTGTAGTTGATAAACCTTTCAATAATAAAGCTTGTAAATCATCAGTAAAAGCTTCTGGACTAAGATTATTACGAATATAAATAGCATTCAATAACTGATCGTTTGCTCGCTCCTGTTCCTCTTTTTCTAAAAAAGCTTCAATGAGTTGCTCCGTTGTTTTTTTCATATTCTCACTTTGTTCCTCATCCTGAAAATGAGCATTAATAATAGTTTTAAGAGCTGCTGTATCTGGGTCTGGCATTCTTATTCGCAAGCAGCGGCGCACAAAAGCAGGAGGAAAGTCTCGTTCCCCGTTGCTAGTCATGATCACAATGGGAAAGCTGGAGCAATCAACTCTTCCCCGTATAATAGAAGCTTTAATACCTATATCTTCCGTGCGGACTTTTACTGATTTTTGTTGATTATTATCCATTGTATGAGATTTATCAGCCCAACGGACTAATTCCGGAATCTCATATTTTCCGTCTTCAAATAAGTGTAGCAAATCGTTAGGTAAATTAATATCACTTTTATCTATCTCATCAATTAATAATACTCTCGGATGCAGAGATGGTAAAAAAGCTGTACCAACCGGACCCAACGTCACATATTGACCAATATCTTGTGGTTGATTTTTATCCAACTGGGAATCTTGCAATCGAGCGATCGCATCATAACGATAAAGTCCATCCTGCAAAGTAGAACGAGCTGTAATGGCCCAATTCAATACTGGCCCTAATTTTAATTCATAAGCGATCGCATAAGCTAAAGAGGTTTTACCTGAACCAGGATTTCCAGTTACTAAAAGAGGTCGTCGTAAATATATTGCAGCATTTACTGCATCCACAACATTAACCAGTGGTTCTTGACAATCATCTTCTTCTGTTTCTGGGGAATAAATACGGAATTTTTGACCCTTTTCTATACCACGTTTATTTGCCTCAGAATTTGCTAAATCTTGAATAGTTTGCCATTGTTTTTCAAGTTCTATTAGTTCTGGAGATTTTTCTGTTTGTTCTGATTTAGGTTGTTTAATTTCTTTAAATTTTCGCCAAGGTGGAGGGTCAGGAAGGTCAGCAATATTAACATTATGACTGTTTCCATCACCATAGAAAAAAAGCCAGTTTTTCTGATTTTCTGTAATATCGTTTTGGGGTTGATTGTTAACCATTGCTTTCTCCTTTTTTAATAATTAGTTATTAGTTGATTAAAAGTAGGCAGATTAATTGGTCTTCGTTCAGTATAATCGCACAAAATTCTTAAATGATAACCTAAACATCTTTTTTTACAAGTATCAGCAAGGTGTCTTTTACGAATATCAAAAATTTTTGCATATAATCTGTTGACATCTTGTAAATCTTCTACTTCTATTAAATTATTTAGTTTATTTACGAGAAAGTTATAATGCAAATCATCTAATTTATCTCTCTTGGTTTTACTTTTTATCCATAAACATAAAGGGACACCATTTTCTAAAATAATTTTAAATAAATGAAATCTTTTAGATTGAGATGTAGGTAAACCACAAGATATTTTTAGGATCATTTTATCCTCTAATTTAATTCCTAGCTGTTTTCTTTGTTGTGAATTAGATAGTAATGTACTTAATTTATCTTCATCTTCAAAAGCTAATTTTTTTCTGCTATTCTTGTTTCTTTTTTTATTGTCTCCCACTTTTTATTGCAAGAATTTAGCCAATTTATTTGCTCTGGATATAATCGCTCTAAAGAACGTAAAATTACAGAATATTCTTCACAAATAGCTTTTTGGTCTTCTCTAAGAGCATCAGGAATCTTAAACTCAAAATCTTTAGTAAAAAGTTCTTTATTTAAAAATAATTCAACTTTTAAATCAAAGTGTTTACCTCCAAACACTTTGGAGTACAGATATTCATTTTGAACTATCTCAATGAATTTATAAATAATATTAGGAATTTCTTGTTCTGAATATCCATTTTCCTTAATATCTTCTTTTTTTAGCTCAACTTGAGTATTTTGAGTTTGACCCCAATTCTCAATAAACTCAGCTCGAACATTAAGAAGTGGTTTTAAATTATTTTTGGTTTTACCTCCCATGGGGAAAATAGTTATCAAAAGATAGCTTTGGAGAGTAGATGATATTTGCTGTTCGGGAGTAACTGCTGCATCTGGACAATTTATTTCTATCCATTTTCTCAATTTTTGCTTGAGATTATCCTTGATATTTTGAGCATTCAAAATTTTATCTAGATATTTTTCTACAAAGTCTATAAAACCTGGATAAGAGTTAAGAAGCGAATTATCTATATCACTTAAAAGCTGAGTATTATTACTTTCTTCAGTTAATTCTAACAAATGATTTTCTAATTCATCTATATCGTCAAAATCTTGAAAAAATCTCTAAAATTTTGATATCCTTTAAATATTTCTTTCAGTAAAAATATAAGAGAAGATAGTTGTGCATATATTAAGTAACGTTCTTTAATTGATGGGTATTCCTTACTAACAATCTCTATCAAATTTCTTAATTTTCTTTGATTCTCCAATTCTTTTAGCAGATTAATAATTCTAGTTCGATAGTCGCCTCCAGAAATTTGATTATAAAAATTACATCCAAATTCATTTTCATGTTCAAGTAATATACCTTTTAATCTATCCTCCGATAATACACTTTCAATTCCTTCACGAAATTTAATTCTTTGGTTATCAGTTAATTTCATTTTTTATATACTTAAATTAATCTTTTTATGTACAGTTTATAAATCTTGAGCAACATTAGGATACTCATGCCTAACAATTTCAATAAAATCATGAATAAGTTTTTGATTCTTTAGCTCCTTGATTAAATTAATCAATCTTGTACGATAATTATCTCCAGGAATTTGATGATAAAAGTTACTTCCAAATTTCTCTTCATATTCAATAAATATTGTTCTTAGTTTATCCTCACTTAATACTCTTTCTATCTCTTCACGAAGTTTTCTTTTTTGTGCATCTGTTAAGTTCGAGAAGCTATTTGTTTTCTCATTTGAGGATTTATATTTAGATTCTTTTGAAAATAAATAACCATCCAAAGCATTCATATACACCACAGGAATAGCAAAATCTCGTTTATCATACCCATTCTCAATACCTAATTTAAACCGAGCCTTCTGCACCCCTATTTCAACAGAATTACCTTCAATTATTTTTGCATAAAACTCTTTCACAAAACTAATCGCCGTTTGATTAGAAACCTTATATTGCATAGCTATAACTACTGGAATTCCTTGCAACATTAAACGAGAAGCAACACTACTAAAAGCATTAGTTTCAGATTGCTTTCCTGTTTCACAAGCTTGTAAAACAACAATTTTAGGTGTGTTACCACTAAACAATTGACCAAACATCCTAGCATCTTTCCAATCAGCTTCACCCAATTCATTAACTAAAGCAACTTGCCCTACTTCTTCTCCTTCCTTCTCAACTAATTGACCGTGACCAATAAAATGAAAAATATCCGGTTTATCTGCTTCTAATTTTTCTACAATATCATAGAAATTTAGACCATCCATAACAGGCATAAATTCCACTTGCTCTTGTTGACTATCTACTCGTTTTAAGTATTGCTGTACTCCCTGATATTCCACATTACTTAATTGAGAATCAGCCGTCGGTTTAGAGACAACCAAAGCAATTTTTAGTTTTTTTCCTTCATTAATATTAATAGATAGTTTATCTGATTCTTCTAGTTGATATCCACAGCGGTAAAAGTTTAATTTACGGTCAGTTGCAAAATAAACTTCACCCTGATTATATTTCTGAGGTAAACACATTAACTCCCAAGGATAAGCTACCACTTCTGGCATTGCCATCTCATTTATTTCTAAAATAACTGCTAATATTTGTTGTTGCTTTTTAACAACTTCTTGATAGTATGCTAAAAAATCTTCCCTTAATTCACTATCAAACAAAGCCTCAAACAAAGCTTCTCCCACTTTAGTAATTTGTCCACCTTTTAAGTTAGCAGGATCTTTAATAATTTCTCTAATTTTATCGTTCATTTTAGCGAGATTTAACCTTCCTGTTGACTGCTCTTTGTCAGCTAACTGAGGAGTTAACTTTCTCACTCTAACCGTATTCTCATTAGGAACAATAATATGATAAAAATATTGATTCATTGTCAGATAAATTATGTAGGGTTTTATGTAGGGGCGAATGGCATTCGCCCTCAATAGATTTACTGTCTATGCGTAAGTCCTGAAATCAATACTTTTAACTTCTGACTTCCGCGTAGTGACACTAGGGTTTAGAGGATATCTGAAGAGTTTTTTGATACTGAATTTTGCCCCCCTAGCCCCCCAATTCTGGGGGGAACAAGAATCCATTAGCTGTTAAAAGTCCCCCAATTTTGGGGGATTTAGGGGGCTTGGATGTAGCAAATGGGACTTCTCAGACAACCTCTTAGGTAAGATAATTTGCTTTTCACCAATCCATTCTTCTTTTACCCCAACAGCAAAACTCTTAGCTGCTTTATCTTTACTCCCAAACAAATTTTTTAAATGATCTGGTAAAGTTGACATTACATCAATTAATTCACCATTAAGCCAATCAATACTTGGTTCAATCCAGACATTACCAATTAAATCAACAGACTCCCATCCTTTAGGAACTTTGAAAATAATGTCAAATTTCACAGTAGATTTATCCTGAATTTCTGGTTTTTCAAGTCGCCAGTAACACCGAGAATTATCTTCTCCCTGAGCAAAAAGATTAAACTTACCCAATCTATAATTTAAGCTATCTAAAACAATAAATGTTTTAAGTTCATTGTTAGTTCCTATATTAGCCTTTAACTTGTCATAATCAGGAAGATTAACTATTTTAGTAAACTCAGAAACATCAACTCCAAATCCCACTTCTAAGTTGGCATCTAGTCCCAAATTCAAGTTGACTCCTGTCTTTAATACCGTTTGCCATTTACTATTTGGGATAATACGATGTACTATTACCTCCTCTTTTCCTTGAGGACTAAAATCAAGCTGACACTCTAACTTTGAAATCAAAACACTTGATTGAGGTTTTGGATCAATACTCACAACCATAGAATAGAAATCAAACTGCTTCATTAACTGCTTAATTTCGTAATTCAACTCTATTCCCTTTGCTTCAAAACCTTTTGCAGTAAGAGGAATTAATCGACTACGAGGATTGCCAAATTTAACAGTAGTTTCCTTCAATCTTTGAATTGCAGTTGCTCCTCTTTTTAACTCTTGAATTTCTCCTCCTGCTAATTCACTTTCCTTGCTTCTTACTGCTTCAAATAAATCATTAAGCAAATCTTCTGCGTCATCAAAGTTAGGTAGGTTAAATTTATGATTTGTCATTGATTTTTTGGGGAAATAATGTTTAGGGTTTGCGCTCAAAAGTCTTTTGGTAAAGTTAGGAGTCAGGAGTCAGGAGAAATAGAAATTATAGAGGAGGTTAGATCAAAGGTGAACCAGGAAACTTATAGGATATCTGAAAAGTTGTTTAATACTGAATTTTGCCCCCCGAGCAAGCCAATTCTGGGGGGAACAAGAATTCATTAGCTGTTAAAAGTCCCCCAATTTTGGGGGATACGCGGGGGCGAGGTTAGATCAAAGGTGAACCAGGAAACTTAGAGGATATCTGAAAAGTTGTTTAATACTGAATTTGCCCCCCGAGCAAGCCAATTCTGGGCAGGGCTAATTCATTGTCGTAGCGAGAATATTCATAAGAAGTACATTTAATTGTGCTGAAGTACATTTAATTGTGCAAATATACAAATATCTCCATCTCCCATCTCCCCATCCCCCCATCTCCCTATCTCCCCATCCCCCCATCAATTTTTCTCTAGTGACAATAAATAGACCCTGCCAATTCTGGGGGGAACAAGAATTCATTAGCTGGTAAAAGTCCCCCTTGGAATCCCCCTCCCGTCCCCCTTGGAAAGGGGGAAGCCAGAAGATGCTTCGCTTTTTGTTGAATGGGGGATTTAGGGGGCGAGTGATGTAGCAAATGAGACTTCTCAGACAACCTCTCTGTTCCCTGTTCCCTGTTCCCTGTTCCCTGTTCCCTTACTCCAGACTAAATCACTACATCTACAAGACTAACCTTTACTCTTTAGCCTTAGCCTCCAAATTTTCCAAGCGACTTTTCAATTCCTGATTTTCTTTTTTGATTTTATCAAATTCCTGACGCAACTGTTTCAAAGCCTTATCAGAACCAATATTTTTCTGCACTCTCTGTACCGCTTCCTCAGCTCGACGACGTACTCGACCATCAGTAGTTTGATCGACTATACTCTGCAAAATTGAAATCGCTGTAGCAGTTTCCATTTGCGACAAAGCAGCTACTACAGACATCTGAGTTAAGAAAAAATTTTCCCGTGATAATTCCGTTAGTCGTTGCAAAATACGTTCCAAATTAACAGGAGACTGAGCAGTAGAAATTGTCCCTAGAGAACGAATAGCACTCAAACGTAACGTCTGCGATACACCAATAACAGTATATTTCAGAATCTGATTTAGAGCAGCTTCAGAAGTCTTCATCTTACTCAACGCTGATATAGCACCAGAACGCACTACCTCATTCCAACCCCGTTTTTCTGCCAATACCCACTTCAACAATTTAATTACCTTTTCCTCAGTTGGCTTTCGATCAGAGTTAGCATTGGCAGCAGCAATATCCCCAATTCCAGACACAGCAGCAGCTTCTACATAATAGCTAGCATCGCCATTTTTCACTATAGATTTTAGTTGCTGATAACTTTTATTGGTTTTTATTTGTGTTAGTGCTTCCACTACAGCACGACGCACCCGAGCATCTTCGTCGTTTAAACCTGTAACCAAACTATCAAAAAACCTGGTCTAGTTGAATTTTTGCCAGTTGCTTCACCACCTCAAGGCGCACACCCCAAAAAAGATTCCTCTATCAGCGCCTTTGATAATACTTTCACAACTTCTAAACCACCCTTTTTCACCAACGCTTCGGCAGCATAAATACGAGATGTAGGATCTGGATCGAATTCTAATTGTGCTTTTAACTCCGCCAATGGATATACCAATTTCACTGTTTTGAGATAGTTATTACCAACATCAAAACTGATAAATTTCGGTTTTTCTGCCAGGGGAAAATAAAAGGTTTGTTCCTGCTCATGTATTCGTACAGTAAAGGTTGTCAATTCTGGTTTTTCTTCTTTGAGATAACCAAAAGCAATAGGAATTTTTAGGTCAAATAATTCTTTACTTGAATCCCCATTTTTATCATTTTTTACCAGAGTTTGTTTGACTGTTACTTTAGCTAATTTACTATCACCATCCCAAGAGTAATTAACCTGATAATCAGGATGACCGCCCCGAAAAACATATTGGTCAAATAAGAATAATAAATTCCGTCCTGTTGTCTGTTCAATTGCTCTTAATAAATCGATAGTTTCCACCGTTTTATGAGCATTATTTTTCACAAAAGTATGAATGGCTTTTGTAAATAATTCATCTCCTAATTCGGTTTTAATCATGTGATAAACACAAGCAGCTTTTTCATAAAGATGACGGTCATAAAGCTCTATTGCTTCCCGATAAACATTAGTAACAATCGGACGACGATAGCGAGATTTATCCTCAGCAATATAACTTCGAGCTTCTTTCAATAGATAATAAGCAGCATCATCTTGACCATATTCATGCTCTGTCCATAATACTTCTGAGTAGGTAGCCATTCCTTCTTTAATCCAGGCATGAGACCAATGTTTAATGACAATTAAATCGCCAAACCATTGATGAGCAAGTTCGTGAGCCACTAAAGTTTCAGAATTACGGTTATCTAAGGCTGCTCTTTCATCTAGTAAACATCTATCTGTCAGTAAAGTTGTAGAGGTATTTTCCATCCCTCCAAAAATAAATTCATTAACGCAAACTTGAGCATATTTAGGGTAGGGATATTTATAGCCAAATTCTTGACTAAAAAATTCTATCATTTGGGGAGTTTTGCCCATAGTTCGTAGAGCATCATCTTCACGTTTTTTTTCTACATAATAAGTAACGGGTATACCATTCCATTCATCTTGAATTTCGACAAATTTACCCACTGCTAAAGTCATTAAATATGTCGGGTGAACTTGTTTTTGCATCCAATGATAAGTTTTGCTATCTTCACTTTCTTCGGTGTTGATAAGTTCGCCATTGGAGATAGCAATAAATTTATGGGGTACTTTGACACGAATTTCTGATGTCGATAGTTGACCGGGGTAGTCGAAACAGGGAAACCAGTAACGAGAGTCTTCGTCTTCCCCTTGAGTCCAGACTTGGGTGGGTTTGTTTGGATAATGTTTGTCGGGAGTGATGAAATAGATACCTCGTTGAGGGTTGTTTGCAGCATAGGCGATCGCTACTTTTATTCGTTTACCTGCTTCAGTAGCTGGTTGCAGATAAATCTGTAATTCTTCGCCGTCGTAATCAAAAGTTTGTTCAGTGTCGTTAATTTTAATAGATTGAATTTCTAAGTCAACCGCATCAAGGGTTAATTTATCAATGCCACTCCGTACAGGGTTTATACTAATGATACAATTGCCATGAAAACTGTGATTAGGAATGTCGAGTTCTAGATCGAGGAAAATATGTTCTACTTGGCCTGGACGATCGGGGTTATAATGGGGTTTAGCACCTGGTAATTCAAAAGATTTGGAATTATTTTCAGAATCAAAGTAGAGATTGGACATTCGATGTGATTGATTGATATGTATATGTATTGGACAAAAATCTAGTATATCTCTTAGTCGTAACCCTGACAGCAATATCCAGATAACTTTAGAATACTATTATAAGATTATCCTATATTTTTATCCTTAATTGATACTAATTTAATATTTATCAAAATTTGTATTTTAATATATGTAACAGGGAACAAGTGTTTCTCAAGAGTATCTTTTAAATTTCTTCCCTGCTCCCTACTCCCTACTCCCTAACTGAAAAGCTGGCTTGACAAAAGCTTCATAAATAAAATATCAGTATTGCATATTTATTGTTAAAATTTTCATAATTAACTTATCTTTTCAAGGAGAATCTAGAATGACACGCACTTTTATTCATGTAGGTTTGCCTAAGACAGCAACAACTTTTTTACAGGATAAAATTTTTCCCAGACTCAATAATACAACTTTGATTAGTAGACCCTATACTCAACAAAGTAAGACTTTTAATCAGTTACAGTATGCAGATGATTGTTATTATGATCCAGAAGAAATAAAAAAAGAAATAGGGAAAATAGCCGCATCCAAAATACTTATTTCCGATGAGATATTTTGTGGGACTAATTTGACTATTAATAGAACTCTAATTGTTAGACGACTCAAACAAGCATTTCCTCAAGCAGAAATTATTATTTTTCTTAGAGGTCAGCAATCTCTGCTTATGTCTAGCTATAATCAAGCAGTAAAAATGGGTTATACAGGAAATATCAAAAAATATATTTGGTATTCTAAAAAGAATATACTTACGATGATTATAAAGATGATTTATCCATGAATAAATTTAGGTGGAATAAAAATACTCGATCTTACAACTATCTATCACACAATATCAATTTAATTGATTTATGTTATTACGAATTAATTAAACTTTATAAAGATAACTTTCCCAAAGTTCATATTTTTCTATACGAACAGTTTCGCTCAAATGCCCAAAATATCATTTCTCAGTTAGAAAATATCCTAGAAGATAAAATCGAAAATTTTGACACCAGCTTATTATCTGATAGAGTCAATGAAAAATTTGATGTTAATAAACTTCATAGAACAATAGCCATTAATAAGATTAAATTAATTATTAAGACAAAGAATAAGTATATTGTAAATGTATTAGGACTACTTTATAGATTAATAGTCAATGATACTCAAAAATCACTTGTTTCTGAAAAAGAATATATTGATAGAATAACTGATGGCTTTTATGTTGAAAATAATCAAAAAATTGTTAGGGAATATCCAGAAATATTGATTCAAGATTATCCAAAAGAATATCAACTAGAATATTGATTTTAAATAAGACTCGCGTAAGCATTCAGCTATTAGCTATCAGCTATTAATATTAATTTTGGAGAAGGTAAAAGCAACCTTTTAAATTGAGAAAGAATAAAAATTTACTGCCAAAGTCCCATTTATAAACCTAAGAAGTAATTTTCATTACTAATTGCTGATAGCTAACTACTAATAGCTGAATACTTACAGACGCGCTAGTAGACAACCTAGCAGATAGAATACTATGTGGAAGGTAAAAGTTGAATACACAAAATTTAACGATTATATGATTCAACTTCTCTGTTGTTGTTTTCTTGAGTCTACAATAGACTCCTCTGATTCCTTGTGTCAAGAATAATTGAGATACTCTTACCCTGATTAAAATCTTGTCTTCCCTTCTTTATTTATGCTTAAAATTTGAAATTACATCAACTCCTGATAAAAATTAAATAACTGCCTAGCCAAAGCTTGATTTGTATACTGATTCATTGCTTTTTCATAACCCTTTTTCCCTAATCCCTCAGCTAATTCTTTTTGCTCCATCAACTGCATTAAACAACTTCTCAATTCCTCAACATTTCCCTCTGGAAACACCAAACCAGTATCCCCAATTACATAAGGAATTTCTCCAGAATCAGAACCTATTACAGGCACTTTACAAGCCATTGCTTCAATTAAAACATGACCAAATTGTTCCTTCCACCCCACAGAAGTTAAAGTTTTAAACTTATAAGTAGTTTCTGATGGCAATACTAAAGTATTCATCAGATTAATATATTTTTGTACATGGTCGTGAGGCACACTTTCTACTAAAATTAGTCTGTCTTTAATTCCTAATTCTGCTGCTTTTTCTAACAAAGTCGATTGTAACTCACCCCTTCCTAATAATAACCATTTCCAAGGTTTTTCTCGTAAACCTGCCAAGGCTTCAGTTAATGTGAGTAATCCCTTTTCCTCAACAAAACGACCTACAAAACCCACCACAAAATCATCAATTTTAATTCCCAAACTATCTTTTAATTCTGGCTGAGATTCTGGTTTAAACAAACTTTCATCTACCCCCAATTGAGGCATAACTTTAATCGGCCCCTTATAGCCTCGTTCTCTTAAAATATCTTCTCCATCTTTATTTCCAGCAACAATTCCATCAGTATTTTTGAGATTATAAGATTCTAGTAAAGAAATGGGAAACTTGAGAGTATAAGGTAAATTCCACCAAGTAAAAAATAGATTTTTAGCTTTGAGTCCTAAAAGCTTATTAAAAGTAATAAATTGAGCATAAGTTAAAGCTTTAGAACCCTGTTCTACTTGAATAATATCGGGCTTGAATTTTCGTAGCAAACTAATTAAGTCAGGACCGAAAGTCAGTAAAGCTTGATTATTTTCACTGTAATTAGAAATCGGTACTACTTGAAAAGAACCCTCATCAATAAATTGGGTTTCAACGATTTGACTTTGTACTCCTTTAGGGTTCCAACGTTTAGGAACAACAACCGTAACTTCAATCCCTGGTTCAAGGTGAGCTAAAGCGCGTAACTTTTCCCGGTTTAAGTCAACAATATAAGTGTGGCTAGCTACTAATATTTTCATGGTTTTTATTGGATAATTTACTATTGATGAAGGAGTATGTGTTAGAATTTTTAGAAAACAGCTTGTAGGGGCGAATGGCATTCGCCCTCCCTTGTATATCGCATTCGTCCTCCCTTGTATATGGCATTCGCCCTCCCTTGTATGATGTTAATTTTCTCTTAGTATTACTTAAATCTTGATTTTTTATCAAAAAAATAGTTTCCCTATTTACTACCTATTTGTGTCACTCTTCATCTCTGACTTGCTCTAACCAAGCTACTAATACCATTTCTCTGTAACAATCCGCTTAATAATTCTTACCAAAACCTGAATTTTACTAATAGCTGTTATCTTTTATTAAGCGCAACATCAGGTCGAATTGGTATAAATTAAGATACATTTTTGAATTCTAACATTGCCTGACTTAATACTTCTAATTCCCTATTTGATAATTGATTAAAGCGTTCTTTTGTATTGGCATCAATTCTGCCTAATAAACGTTCTATTAAACTTAGAATTAATTCCCTTCTTCCTTCTTCACGACCCTCTCTTTTACCGAAAAATTAAGGTATAAAGCCTCTCCATTCATGGAGAAAAAAGCGGTCGAGGGATGGCGAGGTCCCCTCGCCATATCCAATCGACCAAGACAGCGGTCGTTAGCGGAGCTTCCCGTAGGGTGGGATGGCGTTTGCTACCGCAAAGCTTTCCGTTCCGGAATGCTACCGCAAACGCTAACAGCGGAGCGGGTCTGCAAGAACGGGTCCCCTCGCCATATCCATGAGACCAAGAGAAGAAAAAAATTCCTTTTAATATCAAATCCGCCTAATTGCACATAGATCCAATAACGTCATAATCAGGATTTTAAGCTATTAGGCATCTGCAATAATAAAAAATAAAATCAATTATCTTACATAAATTATCAATTATTCCCCTCCACCGGAGGGGTTAGGGGTGGGTTCCCTACTCCCTACTCCCTACTCCCTACTCCCTACTCCCTACTCCCTACTCCCTACTCCCTACTGGAGATATCTATTGATTGTGAGGTTATTTAACCGGATTTGATATAACCCAATCCTTTTCTTTTCAAGGAGAGGTAATTCTAAATTCGCGCATTCTAAATTCTAAATTCTTGAACTTCTTCTTTACTAAAAGCAATTGCTCCTTTCCGGTCAAGAATAAATTGCTCTTGCTTTTCCAATTGTTGCAATTCATCTATAGTTAAATTAGCCTCATTAGCAATAGTAAAAGCTTGACTAATTTCAGGAACTACTTCCATTGATTCCGGTACGACCTCCAAACTATTAGTATGTTTCATAAAGTAGAGCCATTTATCTGTAATACTTTCTAAATTTGCCAATTTTTCTTAAATTTAGGTAACTCCACAAAAAATAGTTCTATATCGCTGTCTGGATAAACAAAAGAATTCTCCCATTCTTTAAATGCAAAGCGTGTAATAATTTTTTCACTCTCCTTAAACATCGTAAAATCAGCAATAGTTAAAGAAATTACTGGTTTTAGACCTGTATAAATTTTACCTCGCTGGAGTTGATTAACATAAACTTTTGCAGCATAGTAAATAACCCGTTTATTGAAACCTTCTATATTTAATACCTGCATTTCAATAATGACTGTGGAGCCATTATCAAGTTTAGCTCTCACATCTAAATATGAATCTTTGAGAATGGCTACTGACCCTGGTTGATATGTATCAATAAATTCTAAGTCACGGATAGTATTTTGACCTTCATAGAGTAGTGCATTCAGAAAACTAATCAGAATATTTTTACTCTGTGCAGAACTAAAGATTTTTTTGAAGGCATAATCTGTTTTAGGATTAATAAATCTCATATAAACAATTTCCTTGAACTTGTAACTTTCTTTAATTCTTACTTTTGACTTTTGACTTTCTTTTAACTTGTAACTTTTTTAATCCTTACTTTTGACTTTTGATTTTCTTTAATTCTTACTTTTGACTTTTGACTTTTGACTTTTGAATTATTACCTTCTTACTTTTGACTTTTGACTTTTGACTTTTGAATTATTACCTTCTTACTTTTGACTTTTGACTTTTGACTTTTGAATTTATTCAATTTTGGCTTTCTTTGTATAAATTTGCCCGTCATCCCAAATAGATTTAACCCTTGTTTGAACAGCACTCAAAAAACCAAGAGTATAGAAACCTCCACGGGTAATTATTTTGATAGGGGAGCCACTTTTATAGCAAGGAGGGTTCCCCAATACATGACAATCAAATAATTTGGCAAAGAAACGCGCACATTGAGTAGGAGTAAGATTTTTTAATCCCATGAAAAAGTGATTGTGATAAAAAGTAACTTGATATTTGAGCGATCGCGTTGAAATATCATGGCAACCCCCACTTTCTTCACCCAAGTGAACTAAAGAAGCTTCTGGGTCAAACCAAATTTGATAACCAGTTTGTCGTAACCTCAAACAAAAATCTGACTCTTCGCGTACAGCACTACCCCGAAACCGCTCATCAAAACTAAGACCATACTTAGTAAAAATCTCTCGGCGATAAGACATATTACAGCCTCTAGCTGATATCACTCGTTGAGGCTTAACTGTATGTACCAGATCGATATGATACCAAGCAATACCAGGGTCTGAAGCTTCAGGGGGCAAATCTTCTATTTCTAACTCTCCACCAGAATCTCCTAATTTCATGCGATCGAATACTCGTCCCGCCACTGCACCTATCTCTGTGCGATCGACATAGTTACGAGCATGGGCAGCCAAAAATCCTTTTTCCAAGCGTACATCATCATCAATAAAAATAATTATTTCGCCACTACAATGTCTGACTGCATAATTCCTTGCTCCTGGTAAACTCGCCCAAGTCAGACGGAACAATTTAATTTTTCCAGCACTTGCTTGTTCTTCTAAATAAGCTTGAGTCTCTGGTTTATGAGTAGCAGTCTGGTCCACTACCAAAACTTCAAAATTCGGATAGTCTTGTTCAATAACATCAGCGATCGTATCTACCAGAGCTTCTTCCCGGTTATAGGTAGGAATGACAACAGAAATAGGAATAGTTAATTGTTGGTTTTCTTCGTTTAGAGATTGTGCGTTCATTTTTCTCCTTCTTATTTACTATTTTCCATTTCTTCTTCCGCTTTAATTCTTGCTTGCTCTTGTTTATCAATTGCTGGCAACCTCAGAACTACCCCAGCAAAATACCAGTAATAAACCGCAACTGGGTCTACATCTAGAGGATAGTAATAAGTGTTGTAGCTAATAATCAAAACAAAAACCCAATAGCTAGCACCATAACTTCGTAGACTCTTGTCCTTAACAGAGCGATAAGCTTTGAAACCAGTAAAAGTAATAACTGTTACTAAGAGTAACATTGCAATTGTACCTATCGGCCCTATTTCGTAAATTAACTTAGGATAATAAGTCTCAATTAACCTAGTTTTACCAAAAGCTCGGGCTGCGTTGGTCGCTCGCCCTAACCCATTGCCAAAAAATCCATCTTGTCCATGGTTAGACTCCTCAAATTGTTGACTAATAAAAGCAGTTGGTGGTGAGGCATTCCAACGACTCACAAAACTATCTATCCGTTGTTGAACAACTGCGGGATTGGATACTATTGCTCCTCCGAGGACAACGCCGAGTCCAATACCAATGGGAAGAAACTTTTTGAGGTTAGCGATCTGACCTGTCAGCACCAGAAGAATTATAGTTACTGTGGGAACTAGAGCTAGAGCAATTCTTTGACCGCTAATAGCTGCATTAACAAAAACTACTGCCATTCCAAATAAACCTCCTATCCGCCACAGAGGAGAGGGGTCACTAAAAGCAACTGCAAAGGTAAAGGCAGCATTAGAAATCAAGAACCATCCCCACTGCCAAGGTGCAACAAAAGTACCAGGTAAACGAATTGTACCTTGGTCGGGGCTAAATAGTAGAGCGCCTCCTACTAAACATTTAGCTTCAAGGCTTGCCCTAAATAATTCATCTCCGGTTTTACCACGAGTACCAACACACTTACCTGAACTCAAGAATTGGTACTGTACTATACCCAATAAACAACAGATAATAGCTAGAATTAGCGTAAGACGGGCAGCAAGTAGTAATTCTTTTTTTGGTTTTGAGCTTATAATAAGCACCTGTAATTAAAGGTAGGTAACCAATAAGTGCTTTGAGTCCCAATATTCCCATCAAAATAGGCTTATCCCCTGGTCTGGGTGGGTCAAGCTGTTGAGCACCATTAACCAATAGTAGAGTGAGCAGACAAAAGCCCAATAAAATGTATAAGGGATTTTTTTAGTGCCTTGGGAATGATGAATGGATTTCCTGTCTGCTTGCACCACATACCAATGCCAATCATTGCAGGAATAAAAAAGCCATCTTTAGCTAACTGAAATATGGGACTTCCTCCACCGATCCAGTAAGTCACGGTGCCAGCAAAGGGCATATAAATCATAAATCCCCAAAGCCCCAACATTGGATATTTAAAGGAAAGACCTAAAACTGCCACACCACCACCACCAGCAAGGGCTATTTTTGGTTCCGCTACGAAATATAACGTTATACCAATAACAAGACCAAGACCACCATAAGTAACAAGAGCACCAATAGCCTGCTGAATTTGTTTAGCTCTTTGACGCTTTCTGGCAGCTAATTCCTTTTTGCTAATGGGAGGAGCAGCAGGTTTGCCTTTCTTTTTTGATTTGCTTTTTGATTTTTTTTTAGACTTTTGTTTTGTCGGCATTCTGATAAATTTAGAATTTAGAATTTAGAATTTAGAATTTAGAATTTAGAATTTAGAATTTAGAATTTAGAATTTAGAATTTAGAATTCAACAATTGTCTATATGAATTGAGAATTGAGAATTGAGAATTAAAAAATAATGGTTAACTTGTTAATTTCTTAATTTAATAATTCTGCATTCTGCATTCTGCATTCTAAATTCTCGTTAATTCTGCATTCTGCATTCTGCATTCTAAATTCTCGTTAATTCTGCATTCTGCATTCTGCATTCTAAATTCTCGTTAATTCTGCATTCTGCATTCTAAATTCTCGTTAATTCTGTATTCTGCATTCTAAATTCTCGTTAATTCTGTATTCTGCATTCTAAATTCTCAATTCTTGTTAATTCTACATTCTGCATTCTAAATTCTCAATTCCTGAGATGTTGCTGGACTGCTAAGACTAAGTTCTCTGTCCAGTAGCTTGCAAGTTCAGCATTAATTGCCTCTACCATAACTCTAATTAGTGGTTCTGTGCCAGAGGCTCGGACTAAAACCCGCCCTACATCTGCTAAAGCTATTTCTGCTTCGTCTATAGCTCTGACTAATGCTTCGCACTTTTGCCAGTTGGCTCGGCGATCGCGGTCTTCAACCCGGACATTTTGGAGCAGTTGAGGATATGTCTGGAAGCTTTGGTCTACTAATTCTCCTAGGGAGACTCCAGAATTTTTGACTAGGGTTGCTAAATGTAAGGCCGTCATAAGACCATCTCCTGAAATGCCATAGTGAGGACAGAGAATATGTCCTGATTGTTCCCCTCCTAACATTGAACCCGTCCGCTGCATTTCTGCATGAACATATTGGTCTCCTACTTTTGTCCTTAATATTTGTCCACCCTGTTTGTGCCAAGCACGTTCAAATCCTAAATTGGCCATAACTGTAGTGACAATCAAATTGTTTGGTAGTAAGCCAGCTTGACTTAAGCTTTGACCCCAGAAGTAGAGTATATAATCTCCATCAATAGAACGACCTTGAGAATCTACTGCTAATACTCGGTCAGCATCTCCATCAAAGGCAAATCCTATATCAGCTTTGTTTTCTACTACTGCTTGCTGGAGATGATGTAGGTGGGTCGAACCACAGTTGACATTAATACGATCGCCGTTTGGTTGGTCATGTAAGCAAATAACTTCTGCCCCCATTGCCTGAAAAACTTCTGGGGCGGTATGAACTGCTGCTCCCCAGGCCAAGTCCAGAACTATTTTCATTCCTTGGAAATGTCCTGGTATTAAAGGAGAATGTAGAGATGCTTGGTACTCCTTGACTAATTCTGGTCGATGGTAATGCTGTCCCCAGTTACTGTGGATGGCTGGAAAATCTGCTGTTCCTCTAATTCCAGATTCTATCTGTTTCTGTAATTCTGAAGAAAGCTTTGTACCATCGGAGCCAAAAAATTTTATTCCATTATCTTCGGGTGGATTATGACTAGCAGAAATCATTACTCCACCTATGGCTTCTGAAACACTTGTGAGATAGGCAACGCAAGGAGTGGGGCATAAACCTAAATTCCAAACTTCTAATCCTGCTGCTGTTAAACCTGCTGATAGAGCCATGGCTAACATATTGCCAGAGTTTCTGGTATCTTGACCCATGATTACAAGGCCGGGATTTTGAGAATATTCGCGTAACACTTGTCCTGCCCAAAAACCTATTTGTAGAGCTAGGGGGGCATTAAGTAGTTCTCCTGCTTTACCCCGGATGCCATCTGTGCCGAATAGGGGTGTTGTGGGCAATGAGGTATTATTCCAAGGTAATGTTGTTGTTATTGCTGTGGGCGATAAGTTAAAGGTTTTTTGTCCATAAGTTGGTTTGAATGATGGTGTTGCTACCATAATTTTCACTCCTCGTCAAGATTAAGTTATTCTCACTCTCAACAAAGAGAATAGCACTTCCGGATTGAATACATAATTTTGAATTATTTACCTAGTCAGTCATTTTGAGAATTTTGGCAAATTAAGGGCGATCGCTCCATAGCTAAGAAGGAGGCGATCGCTTTTTTTTTCAGCCTACTCCTGGGCCTTTGAAGTAGGAGCTTCTGGCCTCCCTCTGGGGAGTAGGGGAGATGGGACTCAGATTGTACATTTGACTTCTAACTTCTGACTTCTGACTTCGTTAATGCTTGCTGTCTATTGTTTGTTGAATAAATATTCATATAGAGTTTATAGGGTTGACAAATGATTCGACTTGTGAAAGTAGTAGTATTTGTAGGTTTTATGAGATTGACAAATGATTTGACTTGTGAGGATAGCTAAAAACGGTGCCTAATTATATGAGGTTTTATATGAAGTTTGATGAGTCATACAGGTAAATTTCCTTACGTCTTTTCTATGTAGATAGTCAGCAGATGGAAGAGAAATATAATGGACTTTGCTTTAACCGAGAGGGGCAATTCCGGTCTGGTTTATCAGTTTTGGGAGCAATGGACTGAACATCAAGACATACTTTATCAGTGCTGTCTCAGGTTAATGAATTCTAACCGAACAGATGCGGAGGATGCTCTGAGTCGGGCGACGCTAAAAGCTTGGGAAAAGGTGCAAAAGTTTGAGGGGAAAATTACTAATTTTAGGGCCTGGTCCATCAAGCTGACTCGCAATCTTTGTATTGATATTATTCGAGAACGTTCTCGAGGCGCTACAGGTGTTGAAAGTATTGAATTAGTGGGCGAGACAGATGAGATGGGTATTGCGTCTTCGGTGGAGTCGCCGGAGAGTTGTCTGGAGAGAGAGGAGAAGTCTATTGAGATTCGACGGGCGATCGCTGATTTATCGGAAACGTTACGGGAGACTTTTATTTTACATTTTTACGAAGAGCTTTCCCATATAGAAATTGCGGAACGGCAAGGGATATCTTACAACAATGTATCCAGGCGGATATATGTGGCCAAGAAAAAGCTCAAAGAGAAGTTGAGCAACTATTTTCTAGGGACGGGGAAGAAAGTAAGTGTTACGGCAGGGGTGGGTCGGAAGTTGTCTACCCAAAGGAAATATGGGGAAAAGCAGCAGAGAATTGAGTCGGAAGAAAGGAAAGGGTTAGAGATAGGGACGAAACAATTGCAAGGCGATTGCCCTACATTTGATGGCCATTCTATTTATCCATCACCCCATCACCCCATCACCCCATCACCCACATCATCCCATCACCCCATCACCCCATCACCTACATCACCCCATCACCCCATCACCCCATCACCCACATCACCCCATCACCCCATCACCCCATCACCCACATCACCCCATCACCCCATCACCCACATCACCCCATCACCAGAAGAGGTAGTTGAGGCAGAAAAAGATGGGCGTGTCCAAAGTTTGGTGGTGTCAAAGGATAATAGAGATATCCAGAAAATCAATAATTTTATTCAACCATTCTATAGAACAGTAAGCAAAGGTGATCAGAAAAGTTTTTTTTTGCACCACCCACGATCTGAAAAAATTGCTTCCTTGTTGTCTGTTGCCTGTTGCCTATCAACTGTAAACAAAAGTCACCAGAAAAAATATTTTCCCTGTTGCTTATCAAGGAAGCGATCGCGATGGTTGAAACCGTATGTTATGTGGCAGAGTTTGACAGGGGATAATACTAAATATTGGTTAAGCTCTCGGTTAATGGGAGAGATGAAACTTTTCCTGAATGTTCGGAGTTCATTGAAGGATATTCAGATTTGGCATAGGTCGTTGACGGATACAGGGGGCTTGTAACTGTTGGCTAAAATCTGGTATTATCTATAAAAATCTGGGATTATCTGTTTATGCTACTTGGATTCAAAACTGAGTTACACCCCACAAAAGGGCAAAAAACATTGCTGGCTAAACACGCTGGTGTAGCCCGTCATGCCTATAATTGGGGACTATGGTTAACTAGGAACATTCTCGATCACAATTCAAATAATCCTTCAGGTAAACTGAAATTTCCTACCGCAATCGACCTGCATAAACTTTTGGTGGCAATGGTTAAACCGAATAACTATTGGTATTATGAAGTCTCTAAAACAGCGCCTCAATATGCTTTGAGGTATTTATCAAATGCTTGGAAACGTTGCTTTAGCAAAGTGTCTGATCAACCTAAATTCAAGAAAAAAGGTAGAGACGATAGTTTTCCTGCGGAATGCTACGCAAACACTCTAGATGGCTCAATCTCGGTAGGTTTTAATCAAATTAAATTACCCCGAATTGGATGGGTGAAAAATGCATGAAATATTACCAGATAATATCAATCCCAAGTCTGTAACCATTAGTAGAAAAGCTAATCGTTGGTTTGTCAGCTTTAAAGTAGAAAGAGAATCTCAAAACATTGAAAAATCAGTAGATGTAGTTGGTGTAGACTTAGGAGTTAAAACTTTGGCAACATTGTCAACAGGTGAAGTATTCGATGGTGGTAAACATATGCAAAAAGTTAGAAGCTAAACTATCCCGACTGCAATACCTGAACCGACATAAAACCAAGTTCTCTAACAACTGGAAAAAAGCGCAACTTAAGATAGCTCAATTGCATAGCAAAATAGCTAATATCAGAAAAGATACATTGCATAAACTTACTACTTACTTGGCTAAAAACCACAACCCACCCCATCCTCCCGGGAGGGAGCTAGAGGGGTGGGTGAAGACCTAAATGTATCAGGAATGATGTCAAATCACAAGCTAGCTAAGGCTGTTGCAGATATGGGTTTTTACGAGTTTCGCAGACAGTTAGAGTACAAGTGTGAGTTATATGGTTCTCAACTCACCATTGTGGATAGATGGTTTCCTAGTTCTAAAACTTGCAGTAGGTGTGGAACTGTTAAAGAGTCTCTGTTTTTATCAGAGCGCGTTTTCAATTGCGAACACTGCAATTTTAGTTGCGATTGCTCCGCAACGCTAGCGCGAACGAGACTTGAATGCAGCGTTAAATTTAGCTATGGCGGTCAGTTTGCTCCGCAACGCTAGCGCGAACGGCCGTGACAGCCTGTGGACTGGATAACGCCGACGTTGCCAGATAGAAACAGGAATAGAACAGATAATCATAGATTTCTATAGATTATCATAGGTTTCTAAGAACGGAAGATAGCTTTACTTTAGATGGCTCAATATCGGTAGGCTTTAATCATATTAAACTACCAAGAATTGGATGGGTAAAAACTTATGAAATCTTGCCAGATAATATCAATCCGAAGTCTGTAACTATTAGTAGAAAAGCGCCTAAAAAAAAAATCATAAACTGCCCTCCTAGATCGTCTTAATTGCAGAGGAACTTAAAAGGAACCTCAAGATCAAACCAGATAATCCTAAATCAAGGTAATCTGGCAAACCTTTGTTATTTACCCTAGTTCAGAAAGAAAACTTAATTGTCATGAAAAATGGATTCTTTAAGGCTGTAGTTGCCTTCATATTTACTGTTGCAATGTCCTTCGGTATGTTCGCTAACCAAGCTTGGGCCTTGGGTGATTTTAGCCAAAGTTGCTACGACTCTGGCATTAGTGGTTCAACTCTGTTTTCAACTTGCAGGACTATTAGTGGTTACCTAAATCCAACACAGATAAACTTGAATCCATACATAGAAAATGTTGATGGAAGTCTCATGTGGCAACCAGGCAACTTTATTCAGACTTGTCGCTATACTCAATTGTCTGGCCCTAGTTTTCTAGTTGGTGAGTGTAAAACACGCGATCAGGTATGGGTACCAGCTGGAATCAATCTAGACGAGCACATTGCTAATATTGATGGCACTTTGAAGTACGAGTAATTGTAATCAATTTTAATGGTTAACAAGTATTATATAACCATTGGTTGAACTTCAATAACTGGGGTTTTAATGTTAGCAATTCACAGTTAATTTAAATTCCCAAATCAAAAAGGAGCGATCGCCCTAATTATTTAAACCTTAATCAGATAATTCAGAATTATCTGCCTAGTAGCTAAACCAGTTTGTTTCCAACTAAACTCTCTAGCTCTACCTAAACTTAAGGTTGAGAGGCGCGATCGCTCTCCCCCATCTTTAGCAATAATATTCATCGCATCTGTTATTTCTCCCACATTTTTCGGGTTAACTAAAATAGCTGCATCTCCAGCAACTTCTGGCAGGGATGAAATATTAGAAGTAATAACTGGAGTACCACACGCCATTGCTTCCAATACTGGAAAACCAAACCCTTCCCACAGACTAGGAAAAACCAGAGCGATCGCCTGATTTATTATTTTGGGTAATTCTGAATCAGGAACATAGTCAAGAAATTTGACTAATTTTGTTAAACCTAATTCTTTGATTTGAGTTTTTAATGTTGGTGTATAGGTATTATCTGTAGGTCCGGCAAACCATAATTCATACTCGGAAAAATTAGGCAATTTAGCAAATGCTTCTATTAACCGATGCAGATTTTTATAATGGTCGTGGCGACCGAGATAAAGAAAGTAATTTTTTGTGGGTAAGTCTAAAAATCGGAATCTTTGAGAATCATAACCTAAAGGAATAGGCGTAATTTTTTGAGGTGGTATTTGGAAAAAATCAGTAATATCTGTTGCCGTAGCTTGAGAATTACAAATAATATGTTCTGCCTGACTTAATACTTGGGGAATATAATATTTGAAATAAGCAGTTAAGCGAGAACCAGGTTTAGGAAAACGTAAAGGAATTAAATCGTGAGCCATTACTATATAACGACACTGAGAATATAATGGTGCTTCTGGAAGGGGAGAAAAAAGTAGATTTGCTTGTAATTTTTTATAGATTTTTGATAGTTGAAATTGAGTCCATAATAATCGTCGTAAATGACCTTTAGTTCCCTGAGCTGGTGTCATATTGTTAGGGATTAGATGGCAGTTAAAATTGGGAATATTATTAGCAACTAACAGAGTAGGATTGAGTTGTTGAAGTTGCGGCAGGATGTTATTTGCGTAGATGGATATTCCTGTTGGTTGTGGGATTAATACTGATAGATTGATTAGAAGTTGATTAGACATTTATAGAGCAAAAAATTTTAAATATAGCAGTTCTTTAATCTATGAGGTACAGTTTTAGACCCCCTCTGCCCCCAGATACCCCCTAACCCCCCTTAATAAGCTATGCTTTACCCACATAGTTCTTAACATAAAACGTAGACATTATTGACAAGTTATGGGTAAGTCTTAGTTCGTCTTTTTCGGGAGAAAAATGTATTGAAAAATACGTTTTTTGATAACTGTAGACAGGATTCTTCCTCCCGCTCCTCCCCATCCTCCCCATCCTCCCCACCCTCCCACAAGGGTTTCAGGAGTTATGGGTAAGGGATAGCTTAAAAAGGGGGGAGCCTTCAAAGTCTCCTTTTTAAGGGGGATTTAGGGGGGGTGAGCCTTCAAAGTCCCCCTTTTTAAGCTATGCTTTATAAACATCTTTCTTAACATAAAACTTGACAAAACAGACAAGTTATGGGTAAGTCTGGGTTCAGCTTTTTCGGGAGAAAATTGTATTGAAAAATACACTTTTTTGAGGACTGTAGACAAAATTCTTACTCCCCCTCTTCCCCCTCTTCCCCCTCCTCCCCATCCTCCTACAAGGGTTTCAGGAGTTCCTTATAAGGGATAGCTTTTTAAGGGGGATGCGCGGGGGATCGTGAATGTACCATATTAAACAGAGAAATGCTATAGTGTAGGTTGGGTTGAAAAACGAAACCCAACATTTTCACCCAATCTATTTTAGATCAGACAAAAATTAGTTCAATCAAATCATGCTTTGTTGGGTTTATCCTAACGGATAAGCTCCGCTAACACTTCGTTCTACCCAACCTACAATTATGTCTGATAAATTTACCTATTGCTTTGATTTTAACATAAGCTATTTTATAATTTATAGGTAGCAGAATCAGGGCTGCTATAGTAATTCTAATTAATCTATATATTAAAACCAATTTATTTGTATGTTTTTCTAAACTCAATAGGTAGCTATAGATGCTATGCTCAAATTTTAATTCGGGATTTTTATTAGTAATGGAAGATGGTTGATGAACTACAGATATTTTTTGAGTTATAGCTATTTTATGACCTTGTTTTGCATAGCGTCTACAAAAATCAAAATCTTCATAATATAAAAAATAATCCTCATCAAATTCAGGACAGCTTTTAAAGTTTTTGAAGTTAATTAACATACTGCACCCTGTCACCCAATCTGTGGTTGATGTTTCTGTGTTGGAGAGAAATTCATTAGCAATTATTTTGCCAGTTTCAGGGATAAAATTTCCCCCACCAAACCAAACTTTTCCTGTGGGTTCGTAGACTGTTGTTCCTAATATAGAAAAATCTGGATATTCTGCTAAAAAATGATGTGCTTTTTCTAGGGCATTTGGCAATAAATAAGCATCGGGATTAATTAACCAAATTATTGCTTGGGGATTTCGAACATAAATCCAATTTAATCCTAAATTACAGGCTTTACCATATCCTAAATTAGTTTCTGAGTTGATAATAATTGTGGTATGGTTTTGGAGTTGATAAATAGAATTATCATCGGTCGAGTTATTAATAATGATAATTTGCTGAAACAGTTGGGGAGTTAATTTAATGGAATTGATTAATTTTTGAATTAATTGAGTGGAATAGTAATTAACTGTGAGAAAGTATATGGAAGAATTTGTATTGATATTAGTTTCTCCTAATCTACAAGTTCACTTTTGATTTTTTACTTAATCAGGACTTACGCAAAGATAGTATATATAGCGCACTCCAATTTAACCGATCACTCAAATGTAATTGCTAATCAATCGCACTTTATAGAAGCCCCGATCATATCTTTGCACGCGGTAGGGTTTTTAGGTCAAGAAGTGAGGATATTGATATTTAATTACTATAGATAGATATCTCCAACAATCAAAAATCAAATCAATTATTGCACTGTTATTCATCAATTCTTCCCCTCCTGGGAGGGGAGGGGCGAGGGTGGGTTCCCTACTCTGTACGGACGTTGCATAAGGGCGTCCCTACTCCCTACTCCCTACTCCCTATGCGTGGAGGAGATGCTTAATAGATCCGTTTAGGGGTTCTATATTAGGCAGCAACTCTATTTCTAGAATTACTGCCTAAATCCCGATCTTCATAATTTTTCCTGCTCATTCCAGTTGCAGTTTCAAAATAGGCGTTGCTGAATTGAAGTATGAATGCGCGATTGTTTGGTTCTCGCCTTCGCCCCCGCGCATCCCCCATTCAACAAAAAGCGCAGCATCTTCTGGCTTCCCCCGATCCGGCGGGGGACGGGAGGGGATTAAAGGGGGACTTTTAGAGTTTTATTCCCCCCAATTTTGGCTTGCTCGGGTAGCTCTGCATCATACCCAGAATCAGCAACGCCCAAAATATTATGGGCAGTTCTGTAGGTTGGGTTGCACTCAGCCTACTGGACTGTTTCACCTAAAATAGTGCAGAGCGCTTTTTTCGTCACCCCATCCCCCCATCACCCCCAAATTCCCCTCCACCGGAGGGGAGGGGCTAGGGTGGGTTCCCATCACCCCATTTTCTAATGCAACATTTAAGATGAAACAGTCCACTACAATATTATAACGCGCTGATCCGAATATGATATTAGTAAATCAACAACTTAGACTTCATCACAAGCATCAGAATCACCATTGAGGGAATAATCAAGGCTTTCGGGTTCAACCTCAACAATACCCTGAACAGGGTCGCCGTAGTAAGGACCATCGTTTTCCACATCAGCCCAACCATTCCCAGGCTCACGGAGGTCACGCCAATTCATCACGACATAATCTTCGTCCTCACCACCATAATAGCCACTGTCAGGCTTAATGGGATGCCAATATTCATAGTCAAAGTCTTGACCACTAATCCAGCTAAAGGTGCCTTCGTTATTCGCATCATTGAGACCGATCCAGAACGGCTCGCCAGTGCCAAAAGTGCCCCACAACCAATCATGTTCGGCTTCATCGTTGATGGTAACAAGGTTGCCGTCTACCTCTTCTGCTTCAGCTTGGGTATCAGTCCAAGTGCCAACTTTGGTTAAGAAGTAAATGTGTCCGTTGTCAGGATTGGTGTAGGTTTCCTTCAGAGAAAGCAAGGATTCAACATTCAGGCTAAAGCGATCGCTCACCTGTGCTCCCTGTCCATCATCTGCAGTTACTACCAAGCAAAGGGTACCGATGTCGGTTTTAGGAGGAGTACCGCTGAACATCCCTGTTGCTTGGTCAAAGCTTAACCAAGTAGGCAAAGAAGCGCCATTAGCCAAACTCGCGCTGAGGCTTAGTGGATCGCTATCGGGATCGCTAAACGTTGTCCCAGGGACAGTAAAACTGAAAGGTTTAGTCACTACTGTGCTGAGATCGTCAATAGGGTTGACCACAACAGGAGCATAGTTACCACGCTCAATAGTAACAACAAAACCAGTACTAGCACTGCCACCATGACCGTCATCTGCAGTAACAACCAGGTTAAGGATTCCCACGTCATCATTGCTGGGGATGCCAAATATTCCTGTGTCTGATTCAAAAGTTAGCCAAGCCGGTAAGGGACTGCCATCAGCCATACTAAGACTCAAGGTGAGAATGTCTCCATCTGCATCCTCGAAGGTATCGATGGGAATAGGGAAATTCCATAAACGCCGGGAGTAAATTGTTTGATCGTCAATGGGATTAACCACTACCGGGATGTCATTTTGAGGGATGACATTCAAGTTAAATGTTTCGGTAACAGAGGTAACTCCATCCGTTAACTCAAAATTAAAGCTGTCGGCAATGGTTTCGGAGCCGTCGTGAATATATGTGACAAGGCCTGCATCCAGATCGGCTTGCGTAAACTGAGTGGTATTGACTCCAGAAACTTGAATACTGCCATGGCTAGGGTTAGTGTTCAGGATGTAAGTCAAGTCAGCATTGTTGTTATCTAAATCTGTACCACTGAGGTTAGCCGATCCGATTGTTACTGATTCTCCTTCATTCACTGTTGCACCATCATTATTGGCGATCGTCGGAGCATCATTCACCGCCGTGAACAGAATATCTACTGCAGTAGAATCTGTCATATTATTAGCAGTCTTGCGAGTGATGTTCAGATGACGGGTATCAGTATTGGGGTTGTGAGAAATATTGTTATAGGTGACACCATCGCTAATAGCTTGTATTACAGCATCTGTAACGGAAGTTGCAGAAACCAAACGCACGTTGTCTACAAACAAGCTTGCACCGAGGCCTAGTCCACCAGTTTTGTCATAGGTCCCGCAAACAAATTCAAACTGGTACTGACCATCTGCGGGGATGGTAGCGCTGACAGAATTGAAAGGAACTTTGTCGCCACGCTTGGCAAACAGTTGGGTACGAGTGTCATCACTACTGCCAAAGCTATTATCGCTACCTGTCCCAATTAAAAAGCCAAAAACTTCGTAGGCATCACTTCCCCTTTGAGCCGAAAAATCCAAGGTGATGCTGTCCCCTGCAAAGGCTTCAAAGGAATCACTACGAACATAAGGGCCGTGGAGAGAACCATTGCCCGATGGACGATCGCTACCACTGGGGCCAGTGATGCCACCATTACTGACTAGGCGCAGAGCGTAGTTGCCACTGCCTACAGTTTTGTTGTCTATACTAACGGTATACTTAGGAGAACCATTGGGTGTAGAGACAATAATTTTGCCCGTGCCAGTGCTACCGTTGAAATCGTAGGCAATGCTTTGACCATTGAGGTTTTGGACAGTACTGTAATTTTTCTGAAAGGCTGTCCAGCCAGTCAGATCCCCGGTTTCAAACCCGGCATTGGTCAGGGGACTGGAAAAGCGAATGGTTAAGGCTTTGCCATTAGTTCCATCTTCAGTTTCCAGGATCGAACCAATACGATTAGTCTCAGTTCCATTGCCTAAGAAAATGCTGCCGGAATTATCTACTGAGATTGCTCCTTTGGCATTGGGGTTGGTAGCGCTGGTAAGGTTCAACTGGTCGTTGGGGGTACCGTTGCTGAGACTAAACCGCAGTTCACCGTCTCCATATTCTAAACCACAAGAAAAGTTGAGACTGCTGTTAATTGGAATCGGCGGACTACCTTCTATATATGTGACGGTATTGGGTGTGGCCTGAGCCATGCCAGGTCCGACGATCGTTAAGGCGATCGCCATTAAGACTGCTATCAGTGACTTATAAAGTTTCTCGATCACTTTTAAGCTCCATTGTTTTCATCAATCAGGAGTAGTCATGCAAATAAGTTTGATTGAGGCTAAGGACATTTATTTCTTTAAACTAGCTCAATCGTTACTCATAGTTTTTTGACTATTGCGATGAATTAAGTACATTTCATAGTTAAGAATATTTTAGGAAAAAGTCAAATAAAAATTTGGGGTAAATTCAGGATTTAAAAATTTAGGTTATAGGGTTTATTAAGAATTATGTTATCGGGCAAATAAGCTTCTATGGGCTGGAGTATGGGCTTTTTAGTTACAGGTTTTGAGACCCTCACGGGCGAAGTCTGAAAGACTATGAAATGCCTAAATTAATTGGATATGATATGATAGTTTTTTGGACTCCAATTTGAGATCGAATAACATAAATCCTGTGTCCTAGAACGACCAGAATTATTCACAAAATTTAATAGTAAAGTTTCAAATAAATATGTTGATTTTGGTAGAGAATTGAGTTAAAAAGTAGATGAAACATAAGGCGTTTTTCATTCAGTAATCAATTGAATAAATATCCCTGATATGGTAGAATTTCTATTAACTGTAGACTCTAAACTTTAACGATCGCCCTTCCTGGCAATCTGAGGCGACTTTGGTGAGCGGTCGAGAAATGGCTAGGTCTCCTCGCCATATCTAATCGACCAAGAGAAAGAGACTATTCCTGATGTCAAGCCTCCTTATTGCAGAGGTACTGATAAGTGATAACTGAAATGATCTTATTGTTCAAGATTCTCATGATTTTTGGAAAATTAAACCCATGAAACAACTAATATCGTATTTAATCGTCCTAACTTTAAGCTTGGCAACTTGGATAGTTCAGCCAGCTCTAGCCCACAGTGGAACTCTCAACGGCATTCATACTATTATGGCCTCAGACTTGAATGCTCCCACAGGTAACATCACCTTTAATGAATTGCCTAACGAGACTCTCGAACCTGTCTATACACCTGCTGAATATGGTGGAGATGCTACTGCCCCTACCCTGACCTTCAAAGCAATGTTTGCAGGCCAAAGCTATTCGCGTAATACAGCAACAGATTGTCCAGGGGCAACAGCTCTTGGTTGCATTATTGGAAACCCAAGCAACCCCTTATCTCTATCTACAGATATCCGGACTCGTGTAGTTAGTATTATTTCTAACCCTGCTTTCTCAGACGGTAGAGTCATTGCTACTCAAAAGAATGCAGCTTATAGCATTTTGTTCGACAAAGATGTAGCCAGTGTGGGGATAACAGTAGGAGACCTTGATGCAGTAGGTGCTGTCAAAATCAAAGTTTTCGACCGCACCGGAGGGCTATTGGGAGAGGTAACTAACAGTAAAACAGGTAATGAGTACCTTGGTTTTGCCACTGATGACGACAAGGAGAAAATTGCCGGGGTACAACTGAGTTTAGCTGGTGCTGAAAATGATGGTTATTTAATTGGTGACATCAGTTTTATCCAAGAAATGCCTCAGCAGGTTTTATGCCAAAATACAGCACCAAACAATTTAGTGGTAAATGGCAGCTTTGAAAAACCAGTATTAGCTGGCGTTTATAGTTTTGAAAATGCAATTGAAGGCTGGGAGTTAGACCAGGGTCAATACATCGAAATTAATAAATACATCAACGACCCCCGCGATGGTAGACAAACTGTGGATTTAGATAGTTATAATTCAACAACTAAAATTTCTCAGAAAATTGCCACTCAGGTAGGAAAGACTTACAAGCTAACTTTTGCATTTAAAGCTAGTTATAATCCAGCTACAGTCGAACATCAAAAGCTGAATGTACATTGGGGAAATGAATTAGTTGAAGCACTAGATAAACTTGACAGTGAGACTCCATGGGAGGAGAAAACTTACAACCTGGAAGCCAAAAGCACTGAAACAGTTCTGAGCTTTGATAATCTCAATGAAACACCTAATAGTTATGGTATTCATCTTGATGGAGTAAGTCTGAACTTATGCCAATAGTCAGATATTCCTCAGCTGTGAAGCGATCGCTCTATTTAAACAAGCAAGGGGCGATAGCTGGATATAAATATCTAAACCAAAAAGTAACTTTTTTCCAATGGAGGAAAACAATGAAAAAATTTCTGATGTTCATACTCGTGGGTTGCCTAGTAGTACTCTTAGGCTTCCCAAGACCAGCGGCTGCCGATCATATAGATCAAGTGCTGGCAGGTATAAACCGTAACCATCAGGCGATCGGCAATGTCATCCCTGGTCTTCATAACCTGGAAGTTGGGCGGGACAAACCAAGTCTTTGTGGGAATCACGGGTTGACCGATAAGACAATCTTTAATTACTATGGCTCCCCTGGGGGCTACGGATGTTTGAGGTTGTATGGTTTTCTGGATTTTTACGAGTATGGTGAGAGAGTTCCTGATTTACCTAATTCTGAAAACCATGTGGTGAATATTCCTTCAACATCAGGTCATCAATTAGGACGTTATTTTACACGGCAACACCCTGAATTAGCAATCATAGGGGTGAACCTCTTAACAAAGCCTTTTCACACTCATATTGGAGACTTTTGGCTAAGTCCAGACTATGGTCCAGGGGGCATCAAAATAAGACAACCATTCCAAGTCGATAATAATGCTGTTAGTTGGGCATCTTTGCCCAGTAATAATCCCTATGCTCCCACCGTTCACCAACTCTTGATTGCAGAAGACACCCTTCCTTCAGAGCTATTAATTTCCCCCCAATCAAGGGTAATTAGGAATCGTGGGAGAAGCGTCTTGCTTTTTGTCAACAGTAACGTGGGTAGGAATTCGGTAACTCTCTACTTTAAGAACTTCTACTTAGTTATGTTCGCTTCTACTGCAACGGTAAATCAAGATACCATTGAAAATATTGTTCGCTCAATTGTGACAGGGAGTTCTCCTTCTGGTTCTATCCCTACTGTCAATTCTAGTTTTAGTGCTCCAACCTTAACCCAGGGGCAAACAACAAATCTACCTATTGATGTATCAACAGTTTTCAATCCATCTGCAAATTCCTGGACTTACACAGTCTCGGATCTTGACCTACCCCCGGGATTAACATTTGACTCCACAACAAAAAGTATAATTGTTGACCCATCTTCACCACCACCCCCTGGACCACAATCCTCTGGTTCTTTTGCTGTACCTATTACTGTTGACGACCATGATGGTCATGTAGTAAACAGTTCATTTAACTTAACTGTTAATCCATAATACCAAGCGTGATAAATGTTTGCTACAAATAATTTTCTAGGTTTTAGGTGGTAGGTGCTAGTTTTAGGTTTTAGGTGGATTATTAGTTATTTACTAGCCAGTTTATTTGTAACATTCTTTTTTCGGCGTTGCTGAATTGAAGTATGAATGCGCGATTGTTTGGTTCTCGCCTTCGCCCCCGCTGGTCCCCCATTCAACAAAAAGCGCAGCATCCTCTGGCTTCCCCCGATCCTGCGGGGGACGGGAGGGGATTAATAAAGGGGGACTTTTAGAGTTTTATTCCCCCCACCCATTGGCTTGCTCGGCTAGCTCTGCATCATACCCAGAATCAGCAACGCCCTTTTTTCAAATTGGTATAATATCATGTCCGGATAATTAGTTATAAAAAAAACTTCTGGCGTTGAACCTTTCTTTCCCTTCTGCCTTCCCCTCCACGGTCGGGGTTAGGGGTGGGTTGCCTTCTGCCTTCGGACCTCCAAAGTCTAAGTATTCAACCGAACATGAAATAACAACTCAAACAAGCAAGAGATGGTATACTATTTGGGAAATGGTTGATTTTGCAGACCATTCTAAACAGAGAAAGATCGGACCTATTGCCGATCGCTTAGAATTCCCATAGAACTAATTCTGATAAAAGAGGTAGCTGACCAATTGAAATGAAATCAATAAAAACTAAACTCAAAATTAATAATAAACAAAAACCATACTTGCCAAACACGCTGGTGTAGCCCCTGACTGCTTATAACTGGGGATTAGCAACTTGCATTACTGAATACCAATCAACCAAGAAACGACTGAGTGCTATCACTTTACATAAACGTTTGGTAAGGGAAGTCAAAAGTAAAAATCCCTAGTATTATGAAGTATCAAAGTGCGCCCCTCAACAAGCATTAAGAGATTTAGAAAGGGCATTCAAAAACTTTTTGACTATTCCTAAACGTGGATTTCTAAGTTTAAGAAAAAGGTAAAAAAGATAGTTTATACTTAGAAGGAAGTATTAAAATCCTGAAAGGAAACTATATCAAACTACCCAGAATAGGAATAGTAAAAACTTATGAAATCTTACCATCTGTGCCTGTCAAAAATGTTACCATATCAAAACGTGCAGATAATTGGTATATCAGTTTTAAATATGATTGGGAACCAGCACTATTACCGCCTCTGAAAAAACGACCTGTGATTGGTGTAGATGTAGGTATAAACACCCTAGCTACCTGTAGCGATGGAACAACCTATGCTAACGTCAAAGCATATAAGCAAGCGAAAAAACAACTAACTCGTTCTCAACGCCGTGTCAACAAAAAAGAGATAGGCTCCAAAAACAGAGCCAAAGCTATCAAAAAACTAGCAAAACTGCACAAAAAAGTAGCTTATATCAGAGCCGATACACTGCATAAACTCACAGCATGGTTAGCTAAAAACCACAGCACCATAGTGATAGAAGATTTGAATGTCAGTGGAATGCTGAAAAATCACAACCCACCCTCTCTAGCTCCTCCCGGGAGGGGATGGGGGTGGGTGCAGACTGTGGGTTTTATGAGTTCAAGCGTCAACTTGCATACAAGTGTGAGTGGTATGGAAGCCAGCTAGTGATAGCAGATAGATTTTATCCAAGTTCTCAAATATGTTCTCACTGTGGACATCAACAGAAAATGCCGTTAAATGTGAGAACGTATAATTGTGCTAACTGCGGATTTGAAACTGACAGAGACTTTAATGCTGCTGTCAATCTAGAAAACTATGTGAATAAGTAGGTGGAGTTCCCACCGATTTCAAGCCTGCTCTCGAAGATAAGTTGCAGACTGAGGTCAGTGTTCTTCAATGTTTGCGCAGCATTGCGTCAGCACGCGCAGGAAGCTAGCTCCAATGAACCGTGCTTTGATAACTCAGGATAATGCTGCCTATAGTATTTTGTTTGATAAAGATGTGGCAGCTATTGGAGTATCCGTATTGAGGTTGGATAATGTGGGTAGTGTAGCAGTTAAGTTTTTCGATCGCCAGGGTACTCTACTCAAACAAGTTAGCAATCAAGAAACAGGTAATGAGTTCATTAGTTTTGGCACTGATGACAATACTGACAAAATTGCTGGCATACAGTTGAGCTTAGTTAATCCAGAAGTGAGAGGCTTCAAAATTGGTGACTTAAGTTTTATTCAAAAAGCTTACCAAGCTAATGTTAAGCCAAAAACTGTCACTTATTCTGATGCCAAGTTGAATGGTGTACATCTAGTATATACAGATGCTTTCAAGAATTCTACAGGTTATATTACTTTCAAAGAACATACCTCTGATCTCTGGACAGTAAAGTATGAACCCAAGGACTATGGTGCAGGGTCTCAAGCTCCAACCATAAGCTTTAGAGCTTTCTTTGAAGGGCAAGGTTATTCTGACGAAACTAGCAAAGATTGTGGGTTTTCTAGTGAACTTGGTTGTATAGTTAATGACTCTTCTTCTCCTCTATCTTTAGCTTCCACAGCTGTTGTACGCTCTAGTCGTACAAAAGAAGAAAGCACTGCTTCAGGTGGCTATGTTTTGGATACTGAAGATCACGCTGCTTACAGCGCCCTTTTTGATAAAGATGTAGCTAGTGTTGGTGTCAGAGTTTTGGGCTTTGATAGTATAGGTCATACATTAATTAAAGTGTACGATCGCCAAGGTCAGCTTTTAGGTCAAGTTATATCAAATCCGGTAGCATCGGTGTAATTAGATGGGGAGATGGGGGGATGGGGGACCCACCCCTAACCCCTCCCTGGAGGGGAATGTGGGGATGGGGGACCCACCCCTAACCCCTCCCTGGAGGGGAATATGGGAGGATGGGGGATGGGGACCCACCCCTAACCCCTCCCTGGAGGGGAGAAATATTTGGTAATCGTTGAAGATGGAACATTTTTTACGTGCCGAATTAAACGGATTTGATATTAGTAATCATCGACGGGGAGATGAATTTTTTGGTTTTGCTACGGATGATGACAGTAGTAAGGTTGCTGGTTTGCAAGTAAGTATGATTGATGGCGAGTTTGATGGTTATCTTCTCGGTGAAATGAGATTCATCCAAACAGTTAAGTCAGTTAATCAACCTCCTAAAGCTAATCAGACATCTATTAGTGAATCAGCTACAGAGGGTGTCAAATACGATCTGAAACTAGATGGGTATTTCAGCGATCGTGATAATGACACACTTAGCTATAGTTTTGGTTCAGTTTCTTCCCTTAGTTGGTTAACTGTAGATTCCAATACAGGAGAATTGAGTGGTATTCCTCCTGTTGGCGCAGCAAACCAAACTTTCAAAGATCGGCAAGAAATACAAACTCTCCTTTGGATTCAAAGCTAATTCTTCCATACAAAATATACTAAACGTTCGTTGGGGAAATAAGAATGTTCTCAATCTGGAGAAAACAGAGAAAGATGCTGTATGGCAGACTTATACCGACGACAAACTTGAAGCTACTACAACTAGCGCTACTTTGAGTTTTGATAACCTTAATGAGAAAGAGGATGGTTTTGGTTTCCTCATTGATGCAGTAAAAGTTCAATTATGTCAATAGTCAAGTTGTGAACATGGCAGAAAGCTCTCGGTATAATTTCTAATTCTCCGAGTTCTCAATGACTCCCATAAGCTTATGGCTCAATACCATAAGCTTATGCCAAAATTAACTCTATGCTATAAAGTCTGATTATGTTAGTTCTATTTGACTATCATCTCCAATCATAAACCGTAATGCTTTAGGACGTTGTGGAGCATTAATTAGTTGGGCACGACGACCGAGTAAACTATCAACAATACGTTGATGAATTTCAATAATTTTTGCTCCTTGTAATATCACACTATGCTCAAGATCAACATCAATTAAAGTCACATTATCGGCAATACTACTATAAGGACCGATAAAACAATTTTCTAGGTGACAATTCTCTCCAATAATCACCGGACCACGAATACTACAATTAATTAGTTTAGTATTTTCACCAATTTTTACCCGTCCAATAATTTGACTTTGAGAATCTATTTCCCCATTTATTGAATTAGTTAAACGAGTATCTAAAATAATTTGATTAGCACTAAGTAAATCATCTTTTTTACCTGTATCTAACCACCAACCTTCTAAGGTACGCGCTTCAACAGAAATTTCTTTATCTGCACCGGATGTTTGTTGGTCAATTAAATATTGAATAGCATCAGTAATTTCTAATTCTCCTCTAGCTGAAGGTTTAATATTAGCAATGGCATTATGTATTTTATTTGAGAAGAAATATATTCCCACCAGTGCCAAATCAGATGGGGGAACTTTTGGTTTTTCTACTAACCCTAAAACTTTTCCCTTTTCATCTACTTTTGCAACACCAAACGCTGTGGGGTTAGGCACTTTTCGCAGCAGAATTAAAGCATCTAATTGTTCTTTTTTGAAAGTATCTAAAAATTGTTCTAGTTGACTTTCAATAATATTATCTCCTAAATACATTATGAAAGGAGAATCTGCCAAAAATGGTTGGGCAATTTTTACAGCATGAGCTAAACCAGCAGGTTGCTCTTGCAGGATATAGGTAATATTAGCCCCGAATTTTTCACCGTTTCCTGTTAATTCTTGTACTTCTTTTCCAGTTTCTGGACTAATAACAATGCCAATGTCGGTAATACCTGCTGCGATAATACCCTCAATTCCATACCACAAAATAGGTTTATTCGCAACTGGTACTAATTGCTTTGCTCCTGTATAAGTAAGAGGACGTAACCTTGTACCTTTTCCACCAGAGAGAATTAATGCTTTCATATCAATATTTCCAATTGCGGATTTTTGTTGTAGTTTTTGTTCTTAGGGCTGAATTTTTTCTCACTTTAGCATAAGAAGGAAGAAGGAAGAGGGAAGAAGTAAGAAGGAAGAAGGAAGAGGGAAGAAGTAAGAAGGAAGAAGGAAGAGGGAAGAAGGAAGAAGAAAAAACTATTAGTCAATTAATTGTGACTATTTTTGTCAAGTGATAAATAGGATAAGAGATTTTTTCTGTGGGAAAGTTCTGTGAATTTTTGCCAAAAACCTCCACTACTGAAGAACAGACAAATTTATCCTTCATTAGGGAAAGTTATCCATCAATTAATTCTCACTATTTTGAGAAAGTGACACAGAGGATAAGAGATTTTTTCTGTGGGGAAATTCTGTGAAATTTTGCCAAAAAACTCCACTACTGAAGAACAGACAAATTTATCCTTCATTAGGGAAAGTTATCCATCAATTAATTCTCACTATTTTGAGAAAGTGACACAGAGGATAAGAGATTTTTTCTGTGGGGAAATTCTGTGAAATTTTGCCAAAAACCTCTACTACTGAAGAACAGACAAATTTATCCTTCATTAGGGAAAGTTATCCATCAATTAATTCTCACTATTTTGAGAAAGTGACACAGAGGATAAGAGATTTTTCTGTGGGAAAGTTCTGTGAATTTTGCCAAAAACCTCTACTACTGAAGAACAGACAAATTTATCCTTCATTAGGGAAAGTTATCCATCAATTAATTCTCACTATTTTGAGAAAGTGACACAGAGGATAAGAGATTTTTCTGTGGGAAAGTTCTGTGAATTTTGCCAAAAACCTCTACTACTGAAGAACAGACAAATTTATCCTTCATTAGGGAAAGTTATCCATCAATTAATTCTCACTATTTTGAGAAAGTGACACAGAGGATAAGAGATTTTTTCTGTGGGAAAGTTCTGTGAATTTTTGCCAAAAACCTCTACTACTGAAGAACAGACAAATTTATCCTTCATTAGGGAAAGTTATCCATCAATTAATTCTCACTATTTTGAGAAAGTGACACAGAGGATAAGAGATTTTTTCTGTGGGAAAGTTCTGTGAATTTTTGCCAAAAACCTCTACTACTGAAGAACAGACAAATTTATCCTTCATTAGGGAAAATTATCCATCAATTAATTCTCACTATTTTGAGAAAGTGACACAGAGGATAAGAGATTTTTCTGTGGGAAAGTTCTGTGAATTTTGCCAAAAACCTCTACTACTGAAGAACAGACAAATTTATCCTTCATTAGGGAAAATTATCCATCAATTAATTCTCACTATTTTGAGAAAGTGATACACAGGGTCAGAGATTTTTTGTGGGGAAATTCTGTGAAATTTTGCCAAAAAACTCCACTACTGAGGAGGGGAAAAAATTTCTCCCTCATCAGGGAAAATTCTGAATCAATTAATTCTCACTATTTTGAGAAAGTGACACAGAGGATAAGAGATTTTTTCTGTGGGAAAGTTCTGTGAAATTTTGCCAAAAAACTCTACTACTGAAGAACAGACAAATTTCTCCTTCATTAGGGAAAATTATCCATCAATTAATTCTCACTATTTTGAGAAAGTGACACACAGGATAAGAGATTTTTTGTGGGGAAATTCTGTGAAATTTTGCCAAAAAACTCCACTACTGAGGAGGGGAAAAAATTTCTCCCTCATCAGGGAAAATTCTGAATCAATTAATTCTCACTATTTTGAGAAAGTGACACAGAGGATAAGAGATTTTTTCTGTGGGAAAGTTCTGTGAAATTTTGCCAAAAAACTCCACTACTGAGGAGGGGAAAAAATTTCTCCCTCATCAGGGAAAATTATCCATCAATTAATTGTGACTATCTTGGGAAAATGGCAAAAAAAATAAGAAATTTTTTCTGTGGGAAAATTTTGAATCAATTGGAGGTACAGTTGTTTTTCTTCTTTTATATTCCCTATTCTCTACTCCCTACCCCCGCACAACAAAGGAATTTTGTACCTCACGCTTCTTGGGAATTACTATAAATAGTATTTTCAAGGATAGAATAAGAGCTTCAATAATTGATAATTGATAATTGATAATTGATAATTGATAATTGATAATTACCTCTACCTAAAACGGATAGGATTGAATAAAAGGAAAATTAATTCATTGTTTCTCTTTTAAAGGAGAGAATTTTAACCTTAATTATTCGGTAAAATTAAGAAAAGTTTGATATTAGCTAAATAGAATTATATGGCAAGAACACAGCTATCTAATTTCGGGATAAATATGAAAAATAACTCTTTTTTAAAATCATTAAATACTAAACTTAATTCACAGTCTAGCTTTCAGATTAATAGCATTATTTTCTTCATTGTAGTTTTGATAATTACGGTCATAACATCTATATATATATCCAATGAACATACAATTTATTGGTGGGACTTTGTGGGATATCAGAACGCAGCAAATAATTTAACAAATTTATTTCGATCATCACCTCAAAGAGCTATTGATGATATTTTCGGTTCTTTATCTCAACAGAAAAATTATTTGGTCGTCCTGCCATTAATCCCATTTCTTTATCTGTTTGGTAATCAAAGAATTGTTTATATTCTGAGTATTAATCTGGTCTATTTATTACCATTTAGTTTGCTGCTCGGTTCTATCGCAACAAAATTAATTCCAGTTCCTTCTCGGTGGGTATTTTGGTCAACAGTAGCGATCGCTCTACTAATACCTATGACCTGGAGTCCTAGTTTGAGAGGATATCCTGATATTGGAGCGACTCTATTTATTTTATTGGCAACTTTAATTTACTTACAAAATATTAGATTGACTGCTTGGTGGCAAATTCCTTTGATTGGATTATGTTTAGGAATATCTATTGTTTTAAGGAGACATTTTGCTTATAGCGCAATAGCTTTTCTTGCTGCTGTTAGTTGCCAAACTATAATTAACTTTTTGACTACTTTCAATTCTGTCAATAATTCCTGGAAAAGACTTTTAGAAAGTGCCATAAAAATTAGTCTGATTTCTCTCAGTAGTTTCCTGACTATATCAATTTTTGCTTGGGGTTTTATCCAAAGTTCTTTGACAGAAAATTATCGAACTCTCTATGCTGCTTGGAGTTTATCAATACCTGACATCTTCTGGCGTTATGCCTGTTTTTATGGATTAATAACTTTACTATTAGTTGCCACAGGATTTTCTGTTGGTGTTCTGACAAAATCTTTAATTCCATCTACTACTATTTTTCTCTTATTATTCGGAATTTTTCTCTAGGTGAATGGTTGATTTTACTCCGTTATGGCAATATTCATTACTCTCTACATTTCACGCCAATAATAGTTTTAGGATTAGCTTCATTTATCTGGACGACCATTAATACTTTCCGAGACAAAACTAGATTAATCATTTTAACTCTCACGGGAATATTGTTACTTGGAAATTTTGTCCTTGGTTTAACTACAATTGGCAAATTTAATAATCCTCTACGACCATTATTTGCCACTAATTTTTCTCCGTTAATTCGTTCCGACTATGATGAAGTTTTACGTTTGAGTGATTATCTAAGTAAATTAGCCAAAAATAAAGAATTAGTATATGTAGCTGCTTCTTCAAATCTATTTAATGCCAATATTATTAGAAACGCTAATCGGATAATTAATCCTGAAAGTTGGTCGAATTTAAGAGCAATAAGTAAACCACACATCGACACCCGTGATACTTACCCATTGCCAGAATTATTAGAAGCACAATATATAGTTATTGCTCACCCATTTCAGAAAGTATTATTAACTGATGAACAAGTCTTAAAACCAGGGCAACAAGATTTAGTTAAATTTGTCTATGATGCTTTTACTCAAAATTTTCCCATTGCTCAAGATTTCCAAAAATTGCCAGAAGAATTTATCTTAGATGGTGGAATTACTGTCAGTTTTTATCAAAGATTTCGCCCTACTTCTATAGCAACTGCTGTACAAACTTTATCAGCAGTACAAAAACAAATTCCTCAACGTCCAGGTAGACAGTTAGACTGGATGAGTTTAAATCAATCTCCTTATATTACATATAATTATTCGGCAGTTATTCAAACTTCTGAAAATAGTTATAAATTAATGACAGACCCCTCGGATGTTACTAAACAAACCTCTAAATATTTTCTCTATTTAGGGCAAGTATCTGAATCAGTAAAAATTACTGGTCAACTAAATTTTCTGAATCAAGAATGTGATGGTTTGTCTGTTGCATTTTCTTCTTTAGATGAGCAAGGAAATTTGCTTGAGACAACTGCCAATAATTATTTTCCTGGAGATTTTTCTGACTTGAATTTTTCACTCGCTGGTAAAAATTCGGTTTATTTACTTCTGGAAAATATGACTATTGATAGGGATGAATTAACGGATAAATGTGGATGGGTAATCAATAATCTTATTGTTGATTACGAGAGAAAATTTTCTGGAGATAACTACTGATAATTATTTGCCTGGAGTTGGTTCTAATTTAACTTTTTATCTTCCAAGATTTATACTTTTTAGCATATTTTAGTTGAATAAAAAGTCATGCGTAGGGGCGAACAACCCCATCTAAGCTTTAGAATATCACAAAAATTGTGAGGATGCAGCCGAAAATCCTTTGAGACGCGATTTTTTCAGGAGCTTCAGAGAATGAAAATGTTGGTGGTTTTCCACTCAGGAGTTATGGATGGGAAATTTTGACGAGGCAAAACAAACATTTCTCTGAAGCTCCACAAGATGAAAGTACTTCTGTATTATCAAACCGGATTGGGTCACGCAACCCTGCCTTTTAAAGCGAAATATTTTTGGAGAGTTGCTCAAATCCCCTTTACAAAAATGACTTCTGACTTCTGACTTCTGACTTCCTTACTCCTGCCTCCTGGAAAAATTCCTGAATACCTGGTTGTTTGTGAGTCGGGAATTTTAGTTGAATAAAAAGTCATGTTTAGGGGCGAACAACCCCATCTAAGCTTTAGAATATCACAAAAATTGTGAGGATGCAACCGAAAATCCTTTGAGACGCGTTTTTTTAGGAGCTTTCGAGAATGAAAATATTGGTGGTTTTACACTCAGGAGTTATGGATGGGAAATTTTGACGAGGCAAAACAAACATTTCTCTGAAGCTCCACAAGATGAAAATATTTCTGCGATTCCTTGCTTGCGGGAAAAATTCCTAAATACTTGGTTGTTTCTGAGTCGGAATTTTAGTTGAATAAAAAGTCATTTGTAGAGGCGAACAACCTCATTTAAGCTTTAGAATATCACAAAAATTGTGAGGATGCAACCGAAAATCTTTTGAGGCGCAATTTTTTTATGAGCTTCAGAGAATGAAAATGTTGGTGGTTTTCTACTCAGGAGTGATGGATGGGAAATTTTGACGAGGCAAAACAAACATTTCTCTGAAGCTCTACAAGATGAAAATACTTCTGTATTATCAAACAGGATTGGGTCGCGCAACCCCGCCTTGATCGGTGATCGGGTTTTTGGAGAGTTGCTCAAATCCCCTTTACAAAAATAACTTCTGAGTTCTGAGTTCTGAGTTCTGACTTCGTTACTCCTGCTTGTTGGAAAAATTCCTAAATACCTGGTTGTTTCTGAGTCGGGAATTTTAGTTGAATAAAAAGTCATGTTCAGGGGAAAGCAACTCCATCTAAGCTTTAGAATATCACAAAAATTGTGAGGATGCAACCGAAAATCCTTTGAGGCGCGTTTTTTTTTAGGAGCTTTCGAGAATAAAAATATTGGTGGTTTTCCACTCAGGGGTGATGGATGGGAAATTTTGACGAGGCAAAACAAAGATATTGGAAGCTCCAGAAGATGAAAATATTTCTGTGTTACTCTTGTTGCTTGCTGGAAAAATTTCTGAATACCTGGTTGTTTCTGAGTCGGGAATTTTAGTTGAATAAAAAGTCATGTATAGGGGCAAGCAACTCCATTTAAGCTTTAGAATATCACAAAAATTGTGAGGATGCAACCGAAAATCCTTTGAGACGCGTTTTTTTAGGAGCTTTCGAGAATGAAAATATTGGTGGTTTTCCACTCAGGGGTGATGGATGGGAAATTTTGACGAGGCAAAACAAAGATATTGGAAGCTCCAGAAGATGAAAATATTTCTGTGTTACTCTTGTTGCCTGCTGGAAAAATTTCTGAATACCTGGTTGTTTCTGAGTCGGGAATTTTAGTTGAATAAAAAGTCATGTGCAGGGGCAAGCAACTCCATCTAAGCTTTAGAATATCACAAAAATTGTGAGAATGCAGCCGAAAATCTTTTGAAGCGCGATTTTTTCAGAGCTTCATAAAATGAAAATGTTGGTGTTTTTTCACTCAGAAGTGATGGATGGAAAATTTTGACGAGGCAAAACAAACATTTACCGGAAGCTACACAAGATGAAAATATTTCTGCGTTACTCTTGCTTGCGGGAAAAATTCCTGAATATCTGGTTGTTTCTGAGTCGGGAATTTTAGTTGAATAAAAAGTCATGTGTAGGGGCGAGCAACTCCATCTAAGCTTTAGAATATCACAAAAATTGTGAGGATGGAACCGAAAATCCTTTGAGGCGCGATTTTTCCAGGAGCTTCATAGAATGAGAATGTTGGTGTTTTTTCACTCAGGAGTGATGGATGGGAAATTGGGAAACTTCAGACAAATACACCAAGTGGCTTCTACACAAGACCATTATTTCAACATAGCTAATCTTCTGTAGGGGTTCGGTGACTAAACCCCTACCTTTACTATTGGTATATCAGACGTTTTCTTGTGGAAAAACTGACTAAACGAAATTACCAAAACTTTTCCTTACAGGTACAGCACAGATTTACTACCGTGATGTTCGCTTTAGTAAACGTGAACCTAAACCTAGAACACCCAAACCAATTAAACTTAGTACAGATGTAGGTTCTGGCACAGATTGATTGTCCGACGAATTAAGGGTTAGAGAAACTTCGTCAAAAAAACTATCAGAAGATATGCCTGCATTACTACGACTTGAATCAAGAATAATTTCTATAGAACGGGTTTGTACAGGTACTATTCTTTCATCAACAAATTGATTCCAGTCAAAGATACTCGCAACAGTATTATCAATAAAAATTTCTGATTCAAGTACATTGTTACTTTCATCCAAAAATGATAAGGTTGCTTTTGCAATATCAGTTCTACGAGATTGTAATAAAACGCTAAACGAAGAGACAATATCACCCTCATCAATTTGCAGAGCTAGAGAGCTAACATCTATTGACTGTAGCAACGCTTGAGAATCAGCAGGACCTGTGCCACCTGTAAAAGAAAATAAACCAATATCTACTGGAGAAGGTAACAAAAACGGTGCCGAAGTGGGAACAGTATTTATACCTGTGCTTAACCATCCAGTAGTATCTCCTGTTTCCGCATTGCCATTTTGCACCAGTTCAACACCTAGTGTTGCTGCATGAGCATTTCCACTAGCTCCTACTGCAACAATTAATCCTCCAGTAACTGTTAATAATTTACTGAATGTAGTTCCAATTTTCATAATTATTGACTCCTTGTACATATAGTTAGGAAATGGAAGGTTTATCTCACCTGTTTTTATAAAGCTTGATACAGATGTGAACTTCGATAATGTAATCCCTAAATTTTCATTTAGAGACTGTTTATAAACAAAAACTTAAGCCCTTGTAGTGCCGTGTCAAGCCTTAAATGTTACTTTAGGAAAATGGTAGGATGCTAATTTTTCAAAGCTTGACATCAAAAATCTATTCCACTACTTTAAGCTTGACGCTCTAGTAGGGTTAGTTGGGCGGGATTATGACTGTAATTTTCCTGCTTTAATGTACGCTGTAACCCACCAAAGCAAATACAAACATTTACCCTGAAGATTCACTTTATTAAGTGATTTATTAGATTTAATTTAACAATTATTTTAAAAAAGGAGTAGTATTATCACTGAATTTTCATCTTTACTTAGTTTTCACAAAAACGTGAAAAATACTTAATTTGTAAAAAGCTGATTAATTTTTTCTGATAGTTAGCAAATAATATAAGAAGGATTTTAGATTTAGAATGAAGGAATGAGGCGATCGCTATAGCAACATAAAATGATTCGTGAAAAAAACTATATTGGTTTCCCAACCCAAGTAAAAATGGGGTTTGAAGACTAAACCCCTACAATAAAATCTTGCAACTTTTTAATTAGGATAAAAATATGAATAAAATTCAAGGTTCTGTAATTATTTTATTGAATAGCAATAATGAAATTTTGCTGGTACTTAGGGATGATAAAAACTCTATTCCTTTTCCTAATACTTGGAATTTATTAGGAGGATTTATTGAAAATGGTGAACTTCCTGAAGAATGTATATGCAGAGAAATAAGAGAAGAAATCGAAATTGAATTAACAGATATTAACTTTTTCAAAAGTACAATATTTATGATAGAGAACATTACGTTTTCTGGAAGCAAATAGACTTAGATTTAAAGCAAATTAAACTTAATGAAGGTCAGCGTTTAGCTTATTTTACTAAAGATGAATTAGACCAAAATCAACTGGCATTTCAATGTAACAAGATTTTGAATGATTTTTTTGTCCAGGTTTTATGGCCTTAGTTTGGTAGATAAATTGGTAATCCTGCATAGTAATGGCGAAGATATATATTTTTTTTTCAAAAATTTAGAATGCGCGAATTACCTCTCCTTGAAAAGAAGAGGATTGACGAACAGGAAAATTTTTATTTATTATCCCCTTAAAAGGGCAGGCTTTAAACCCAATTTTTTGGTAATTTCTTCCCACACTCCCCCACTCCCCTACTCCCCTACTCCCCTACTCCCCTACTCCTTAAAAAAGACTTTTGAGCGCAAACCCTAGAATATCTCTTCGGCCATCGAACAGTGCTATACATACAGCAAATAAAGCCATATAGAGCCAACGAACACAATCATTGGGAACAGCACTCTCCCTAACAAGAGTAACTTTTTACGCTGTGCTTCATTATTCTTAAACTTGTCGCTAGACCCTACTGTTACTAGGGTTAATTCTAACCCAAATAAGAGGTAAACTAAATAAAAAGCATAGTCAAGGGCAACAACATAACCCACTCCATCAGGCAGAGCATCTAGTAAACTCAAATGGTAAAATACAACCGCTAGTAATAGCCCACTCAATAACTCGGCTGAGAGTAGATCGAAAGGCAAAAACAAAAACTGATATGCCACAGCAATAAAAAACCACAGAGGCAGCAAATTTTTGATACTGAAACTGAGTAATTTCCTTTTAATCTCAATCACAGCATTAAACTGGGAGTATTCTAAATTTGACTTAGTGTCGATCAATTGCCGATAGCCTAGTGTAGAATCTTTTACTAAAGTATCCTGGAAAAAAGTTATTTTTGTAGGTGTCCAAGAGGTAATTTCGTTGAAAACTTTTTCTTTCCACTGGTTAAATAATTCCTTTCGAGTAATATCTTGCATACCAATTAAGTCAATAGCATAAATCAACCGATTTCTTGTTAACTCTGTATGTCGAAATCTTACACTTAAATGCTGTTTATCAAAGGGGTAATTGCGAAAATCAAACTCTTCGTGAAAATCGGCTTTAATTCTATATATTTTATACTTAACTCCATTGTCTTCCCCCCTTTGTATTGGTTCTTCGATAGCTAACCTTTCTCCAGAGTCTAAGCGATCAATTCCATAGTTGCTAAACTCAATTTGATCAGGATTCAGATTACCTTTATATCTAAACCACAAATAAAAATCCACAAGATAGGTTGAACTTTTCTCGTCTAGATAGCTAACTTTGTTGATGTCAAGACCTACATAAACAATGTCAGTTTTTTGCAAGTATTGCTGCCCTATTTGTAAAATATTCTCACTAGGGATTTTGGCTTCTGAATTTAAAATTGCCTCGATATTGGGAACTATTTGTAGTTGGGTAAAAGCCGATACAAGCTGACCACGGTCAAAAATTCCCACACTAGGAGGAAAAGTAACAGTATTATTCCTATTAAAGTAAAATCTTTTTGTTCCTGTTGCGACAGCAGTATCGGGACTGTTGATCCGAAGCAAACCCTCTCTAACCCTAGAACGATCTTTTTTAATATCTTTACCAGTAAAAGCTGATTTTGCTAAATCTTTCTCTGTTAATAGAGTACGATGAATAGCTTCGACAATTGCGGTGGTAGCATTATAGTAAGAAGCAGCAGACCAGCCAGGGGACATTTTGTAAACTTCTTCAAATGTTTTCCTAAATTGTTGAGTTCGATCATTAGCCACGTCATACATAGTTGGTACTGTGGCGTAAAGGCCATTGGTAAAGAAGCCTGGAGTTTCTTGTTCTTTAAGAAGGTTACTAAAGGATTGAGCAATACTTACATCACCTATGTCATCACCACCAAATAGGGATAAATTCAGATTGCGATTTTTGATTTCCCTGAGTAAGCTTCTCACTTGAGCACGATTAGTAGCTAACACAATTGCTTGTGGAAATCGATCAGACTTTTTGAGTTCCTGCAATTCTTCGATAATGCTCCGATCGCTTGCAAGGTTTTGGTTTGTTGGTAGTTGCCACTGAGCTACTATTTCTCCTCCTAATTCTCGAAAAGCTGTTTCAACAGTTCTTCCTAAGTTTAAACCATAAACATCGTAGCCCCGAATAATACTAATTTCTGAATATCCTAGAACTTTTCTCAAGTAAGTAGCGATAAATTTGCCTTGAAAGCTGTCGTTAAAAATTGTGCGGAAGTACCAATCATTGTCGGCGGTTACTGCATCAGCAGTTGCTGAACCACTGATTGCTGGAATCCCAGCAGCTTGATAAATTTTTCCAGCTGCCAGAGATGTGCTACTAGAATAGTGACCAATGACGGCGATCGCTGGAGATTCGACAATCTCTCTAGCTACTTTCTCTGCTACGTCTATTTTCCCTTGGTCGTCATAAATTTTTAGTTGTACCTTCCTACCTTCAATTCCGCCAGCTTTATTTACCTGATCGATGCAGAGTTGCGCTGCTCTAACCATCGATTTGCCTAATTCTTGTGTCACTTGTCCGGTATTGCTTAAGGGAGCAGCGATCGCGATTGTTATATTTTTTTGATTTTGTTCCTGAAGGTTAGTAATAACTATAACTGCTATCACCGTTAAGAACATAGTTAGCAGCCAAATTATCAATTTTTTCTTTGGGATCATTTTCCTCTAGATTTCTCTAAACATTTTCTTATCAATTCATCTCATGGGTAGTGAATCAGTAAAGTATAGGAAAGCTAGTCAAGTCACACCAATTTTAAGCAACTCTTGATTAATTCAAAGTTGTAATTTACAGCATATTTCGGGCAAATGATCTACAAGGTAAATGGTGAAAATATTGCAGTGAGGCAATCTTGGCATCTTCGGGCTGTACCCATAGCAGTGGAAAGTGCTGTATGATCGGAGGACGTAGAAAAATAAATAGCGCTCAAACGGCTTTTCAAAGCTTAAACTAGGCATCTTTATTATCCCACATTCCGCACCACAAAATGTAGCATAAAAATCTAAGTCAAAAGTCATGCATTCAAAAGTCATGCATTAAGAAGAAAATTATAGTGGTCAATAGGAATTAACAATTCAATAAGTATTTATGCTTAATATTTAACTGAGAATTTGACTCTTGATCGAGGTAAATGAAGATAATTTATATAGTATAAATATTTAAGCAACCTAAGGATTTTATACTAATTTTCATGTTACAAATTAAAGTACGGAATGTGGGTTTTATCACTCAGTTAAATATATTTAACTGGGTAATATCTTTATATATAAAATTTTTAAAATTAGTGAGATATACAAGTTTGGGATTTTAGGGAACAGGAAGGAATAAGGAATAAAAAAAATACTTTACCTAAGCTAAGGATTAGAAGCACTCTATCAACATTTTCCCCTATCAAATAAAATCAAATAACTTCTGGTGAAATTAGTCAAATTATGGGGCTAACTAAATTTCAAGAATTAAAAATTAAGAATTTAGAATTTAGAGTTACCTCTTCTTATAAATAAGAGGATTGGATCGATGGATTTTTTTCCTTTTTTCTCCATGAATGGAGAGGCTTTATACCTAAATTTTTCGGTAATATGATGACAAAGCCAAAACCTATAGGCTATAGTGAATACTATTTTTTCCCCTCCAATACAATTTCATTTGTTAATGATAACCTGAGTAGCAAAATTTTCATCTCTTGTAGGAGAAAGAACTCTCGCTTTTAAAATAGCCGCCCCCAAAAAAGCATAAGAAATCACTCCCACAAAAGCCAAAAGAAATATATTTAAAACTCCAGAAGCGTTCCATAAAGCATGAAGAATAGATGCAGTCAAATACCCAACCCCTAAAATCAACCAACTATTACGACGCTTTAAAACACTTAATCCGATAAAATAACCAAAATAACCACTATAAGCCATATGTCCAGCTACTGAACCTAAAATTCTGGGAATTAACAATTGTAATCCTACCAATTGACCCGCATCTACTCCCAACTGTAAACTCGCACTATCCACAATACTCGGAACATATTGTCCCAGAGTTTCTAATAAAGTAAATCCTACTGCAGAAGCTGTTCCTAATAAAATTCCATCTAAAGGTTCCCAAACACCAATTTTCTTCCGCCAGGGAGAAGGTAAATTACGACCTATTAATAGTATTAAAAACACGGGTAATGCTTTTAACAACTCTTCCATTAATCCCGCGCCAAAAAACATTCTAATCAGGAAATCAAGAAAGCCAACTTGCTGAGGATTTACTGATATATCACCAGGAAGTATAAAACGAAATACTCCAATAAACAATGTTAAAATTGGACTTAATAAGATAAAAACAGTGGTTAAAGATGATCCGAATAATACCCACCAAGGTTTTTCTTTGCCACAAAGTTGATAAACAAAATAATAAGCTGCACCAGCAATATAAGCTGCTAATAAAAAATTAAAAGCTATTGCTTTACCCACGGTTAAAAACATTAAAATCACAAAAAATACAGTGATAATACCTGGATAAAGATAGGCTTTTTTAGCTAATTGCTTTCCTGTAGAAGCAATAGGAAATAACTGGGTCAAAGTTATCGAGTCAGTATCTCCAACATCTTCAACTTTAGCACTGCCAACAGAATTAACAGGAAGTGAAGTAGGGTTGACTGATGGTGATACTAATGAGGTTGATTTTTGGTGGGATAAATTATCGAAAATAAATTCCGGCCCTTTGTAGCCCAGACTAATACGATCGCCCACCTGTAGAATTTGACTTCCCTGTATTCTTCGTCCATTAATATAAGTACCATTAGAACTATTGAGGTCGCAGATTTCCCATACTAAACCAGTAGTTTTGGCCTGTTTGGTATGAATACGAATTAGGGCATGACGGCGAGAAACCGTTGTATAAAATTTTGTCTCTAGGACAATTTGACACCTGGGATCGCGTCCTAGCACTACCTCCTCTGTCTCAGATAGATACTCTTTTATGAGTTTTTCCTCATATACCCCTCTTGTAGACAGTTGTCGCAGAAATGCCATTTTTAGATATCTTTAAAATTTTTAGTCAAAATAATTATTTGTATGCAATGAACAATTAATTATCAATTAAAAATTGGGTGTTGCTGATTCTGGGTATGATTTGATGATTTTGGATTTTGGATTTTGGATTTTGGATGGTTTAAACTACTTGTTAATATTAACTGTTCCCTGTTCTATGTTAAATGTTCCCTCCATACCTATAAACCTACTTTCATACCTTAATTCAGCAATGCCAAAAATTGTTCATTGTTCATTGCTTAATTTCTACTGATTCGCTTTAGCGTCTTGAATTGCTAAATAAAAGAGTAAAGTGGCTAGAGGAATGCTCAGACTCAAAATTATTCCTGTTACTAGGCCACCTAATTCTGGTTCTCCAGAGGATAACTCAAAAATAGAACCCACTGCTGCGATCGCTGCTATACAACACCCACCCAAAAGCAATGTTGATTTAGGAGTTCCTACCATAACTTTCTTCTCCAAAAATATTGACTGTTTTAATTTTTTATGATAAGCACTAAAGTTAAGAACTGATAAATCTTCAACTTTTGGACTATTGCTTTTGTATTAGACATCTCCAAAAATCAAAAATATAGCAGGGAACAGGCAAAAGGCAAGAGTGGGAAAAGAATTTCTCTGCCTAAGATTCATCATCAACATAAGTCAAACACCAACTCGTTCCTTGCTATAAAATCAATTACCGTACATAAATCATCAATTATTTTCTCCTATTCTGTAGGGATGTTGTATGCAACGTCCCTACTACTCCCTACTCCCTACTCCGAGATGTCTATTAATTTTGCCAGACTTTAACTAGCTATTAGCTTTTCGTGATAGTCATGGGACCCTTGCCAGCATTTAGCTAGCCTCTTGCAGAGGAACTGCGGACTTCAGCTAAAAATCCAAGGGTTCGGCGTCCCCCACTATATTTGAAAAAGCGCGTGGTGCGTCTTTTATGGGAGTTTGTAGACGCGGAGCTGCTTCTCTTGAGTATCCCCTATATAAAGACACCAGAGAAGCTGTTTGCGCAGCATTCCGTAGGAATAGCTGACCGCTGACCGCTGACTGCTATTTCAAGTAACAGATTTAACAGCTTTAGGAGAGAACTTATGCTTAGTCAACTCTTCATTCAGTGCCAATTTATTTTCTACTCGGTCTACAAATAGCACCCCTTGAAGATGGTCCATTTCATGCTGAATTGCTCTAGATAATAATTCTTTAGCCTGAAGGGTTTTGGGACGACCATTTTCATCTTTGTATGCAACTTCAATTATTGCCGGACGTTTAACATCTAAATAAACCCCAGGAATACTCAGACACCCTTCTTGGAAAAGACAAACTTCTTTACCATACCTTTTAATCGTAGGATTAATCAAAACTAGAGGGGGCGTAGCAGCATTATCTAGCTCGCAGTCTATAACAATGACTTGTTTTTGGACAGCCACCTGGGGAGCCGCCAGACCAATACCATCAGCACTATACATAGTTTGGAGCATTTCTCGTATCAGTTTCCGAATATCATCATCTACCTTAGTCACGCGCTTCGCTGACTGACGCAAAGAGCGATCGCCCAAATAATTTATTTCCAAAGGTGGGTTCTCTAATTTTTCTTTCTTAACTAAAATTTCAGAAGTTGTCATAATTTTACATTTACAAAAAATGGCTAAATTTTAAACAGAGGTATTTACAGTACCTCTATCTATCTATCTATCCTAATACCTAATAAAATATACACGGCCTTTGAGTCATGAATAGTCAAGCCAACTTATGACATCCTACTCAAAGTCAAAGTCCTGATATTAATTAATCAAAACCCCCTGGGTCCTAAATCAATATTTTTTGACTTTTAACTTTTAACTTTTAACTTTTGACTTTTGACTTTTGACTTCTAAATTTGGACTGAGTCTTAGATTAACCAATATTTTTTGACTTTTAACTTTTAACTTTTAACTTTTGACTTTTGACTTCTAATGTCTTGATAGATTTAGTCCCAATATAATTGATATAAAACCTAAACTCTAGCCAAACTTACCCGTAAAATTATTGATATAACTCATCTTTCCTCATCTTTCTGGCTCCTGATAGATATTACAAAAACTTAACTAATTAATTGTCTATCAAAAAATCAAAATTAAAAATTCTATGAATAATGATTCAAACTCTTCTCCAGCTAATTCTCCAAACACCAGTCCTACCTCAGAAAATTCTAATGGCACAAAAGCAGCGATCGCTCCTGTAAAAACATCAATAGACCAATTAAACTTGGTAGACAACGAAATAGAAAAAATGCTACCCTCCTCTCCCACCCAGCTCAATGGTTTGGCAAACAATCAAGTAGATGAAGGGCCAAAGAATCGAATTGCGTCCATTGTCTCCCTGACAGCAATTGCGTTAATGATTCTGGGGTTAGCCATAGATAATGTACTGCTTGGTTATAGCAGTGCAGTTGTGGTAATGGTAGCTTCCATCAGAATGATTTGGCCTAGTTGGGGTAAAGTCTGGAAAACCCTGATTCCTCCAGTTTGGCGTAACCTGATTATTGCTTGCTTTGGTATCTTAACCGCTATTGTTGGCTTACTAATGTTAAGTGGAGCAAACCAAGAACCAGGTACTCGTAATATTCAGATTAACTGGGATGCCATTGGAGCGGTGGGCGAACTCATCGGAGCTTTAGGTCAAATCTTAATTGCGATTATTGCTGTATATGTAGCTTGGCGACAATATGTTATTTCCAAAGATTTGACCATTCAGCAAAACCGCATCACTCAACAACAAACCATTGATGCTTACTTTCAAGGAGTTTCCGATTTGGCAATGGATGAAAAAGGTTTATTGGAAGATTGGCCACAGGAACGAGCGATCGCTGAAGGACGTACAGCAGCTATTATTAAAAGTGTAGATGGAGAAGGTAAAGCGAAAATTCTCAGATTTTTATCTCAGTCTAGACTAATAACACCGATTAAGCGCGATCGGCAACTTGGTCGGCCTATTTTAGATGGTAATGGGGGTTATGCGGAAGATAGGGAATATGGTATTCGTGTGATTGACTTAGGAGTAATGTTAGCAGGAGCTGACCTGGCAAAAACAGATTTGCGGTGGACAGAATTAAGTGATGCTAATCTTGTCAGAGCTAATCTTAGTTATTGTGACTTAGTAAAAGCTAATTTTTCCCGTACTATTTTGTATGAAGCAAGTCTGGTGGGTGCTGACTTGAGGGGAACGAGATTTTTCTATGGCAGTGCAGAAACTGCTACTCCTCGTAGTCGTACTCATGTACCTAATTATCAAACAGGTATTTGTACTGGTGCAGTGGTAGAAAATGTTGACTTTAATGTAGTCAAGAAGTTGTCTGACGAACAACGTTATTATTGTTGTGCTTGGTCTGGGGAAAAAAGTAGGAGAAAGATACCTGGTGGTTGTGAAGGTATTCCGAATAAGTTGGGGCGTTAGTTAATAATGAATAATGAATAATGAATAATTAATAATTAATAATTGATACAGGACTTACGCATAACCACCATATCTAGTAGGGGCGAATGGCATTTGCGTTCCGCAAAGCTCCGAATGGCGCCCACTACAATTGGTGTATAATTTCACATTTTGCGTAAGTCCTGTGATAATTATTTGATTTGGCTAATTTGACAATAGTTTTCAGGAGTTTTAAGAGTTCTGTACAGTCTTGATTAATTGAGTTAAACCCTCTGACATTAATGTAATTTGAGTAGAGCATAATGTAGAGACCTTGTATGCAACGTCCTTAAAGGGTTATCACTTTTTTCTGGTTCATTGACCTGAAAACTGCTGTATCTATCTTTTTACCGAAAAATTGGGTTTAAAGCCTCGCCCTTGTAGGGCGACTTTTTATTTTATTTGCAAGTGAATTGAATATATGCTAGACTGTTATTAGTTGCCGAGGGGCACTCGGAAACTCTAAACGGATGTGGAGGGAAGCGTTAGACTACCGTCAAGGAAGCAGCACCCGGTGAAGCGTCAACCCGCCGAGGAGCTACGGCTTAGTAGGAATCCCCGTGCCTTTAGGCCGGGGAGGATGTCAAAGGAGATTACAATCAGGACTTACCCAAATTTTTAGATAATACACTATCTGTATGGGGCGAATGCCATTCGCCCCTACTAGATATGGCGGTTCTGCATAAGTCTTGAAAATATTAAATCCCTCCTGAAGTCTTAGCTTTAGGAAGGTTATCGGGATATTTGGAAAGTCTATCAGCTAGCGTCAGTTTGCCGTTGCACTCTGAGTCTTACTTACCGATCGCCATCCAGTTAATATGCCACAAGAGGCTATTCGCCTTATCGGGAGTCAGAGAAAATTTGAGCTCTCCTTTGTATATGTACACACGGAATCCCGTCGGCGATGGCCTGTAGATTGAGGTAGCGCCCTGAGTCATAAAATGGCTGTGGTCACCACCGATAGAAGTGAAGTAAAGTGGAGTTTCGCTAAAGCCTGCCTTGCGGGTATTGATATCTACATATATACTATTTGGGGGGTAGACAACCCACGATGTCCGGCCTGGAATCGTCGAACCGCTAGCAATCTTGTATCCATTTGAGGCAGACAGGGGTATGCTCTTCAGTTCCGCAGCTAAAGCATTAACTAGCAACGCTAATATAATACACAATACAGCACTTAGGGCTATGAACATACCGAATATCTTTTTGATGTTCATGTTTTTCTTGTCCTTAACTATATTCGTCAACTTTTGGGTAACTGCTAGAGGCAACTTCCCTACCTTGGTCACCGAGATGACGACGCCAATGCTTCTAGAGGTTCCTTATTCTTTTTGGTCTCTCTATATATTTGAATACTTTACTATAATTTTGCTGGCGTTGGAGAATAATTATTTATCAGGATTTAGGCAGAACCACCATAATCTGGTAGGGGCGATTTCCAACGGAGATGCTGCGCAAACGCGAATCACCCCTACAGGTGGTGTATGATTTGATATTTTGTGTAAGTCCTGATCGCTTCTGAATTCTAAATTCTGAATTCTAAATTCTGACTTCAGCTCCCATTTCCCAAGCTGCTTGAAAGAAATCTCGTTCGCAGAGCATGGCATAACAGTAGGTTGATTCTGCTTCTTGAATATTGTCTGCATAACTGTCTATCACTTTCTCCAGCTTTTGCGTCAAATGTTCAAATTGCTGACTGCTGTAAGTACGAATCCATTCAGAATATTGATGCTCTGGGATTTCTGGTGTAGCTAACTGTTGTCCCAAGAAAGCATAAAGTCGCATACAAGGAGTCATTGCTGCAGCGATCGCTCCAATATTATTACTCCATGCTGTTGCTAGCAGAAAATCTGTGTAACGTCGTGTAGAAAATCCTGGCGTAATAGTTTCTAGATTTACTCCCCATTTAGCAGCATAGTTTTGATGCAGTTGTAGTTCCTCTTTCACCGCACCTGCGAGAGTATGAAACAGTTCAAATATTTTCCAATCTGGGGACTTAGCTGCAGCAATACTGTAAGCACGAGCAAATGCTCTGAGGAAAAAAGCATCTTGCCCCACATAATAGGCAAAACTTTTATGAGGCAGTGTACCGTCAGCAATTCCTTGCACAAAAGGATGGGATAAACAGACTGTTGCTAATTGTTGATTTATTTTCCATAAATTATTTGATATCATAATATTTCATTTCCCGAAAATTCATCTCATGGTATTATATTTCAATCAATATTATTAGACATCTCCAAAAATGTAAATATGTTCCATCTAAAGTACTACAATAGTTGGTTGGAAAGGGTGATATGATTTCTGGGAAAATATATTTTAATAGGAAATTATTCCTGCTTCCCTCTTTATTTTTTTACAGGACTTACGCACGAACACTAAATCAAGAGGGCGTTAGCGGAGCTTGGCGCTAGCCAATGCCATTCGCCCCTACATAATGAGGAAATTATTATTTCTTTCTCCTTCCTTCTTCCTTCTTCCTTCTTCCCTCTTCCCTCTTCCTTCTTCCTTCTTCCTTCTTCCTTCTTCCTTCTTCTGTTATGAAATATTCTATAGTAATTCCTATTTATAATGAAGAGAAAAATCTCCCAGAATTATATCGGCGTATGAGTACCATTCTCAATAGAATGGATGGAGATGTAGAATTAATTTTAATTAATGATGGGAGTCGCGATCGCTCTCTACAAATACTCCGAGAATTACATCAACAAGACTCTCGAATTTGTTACTTAAGTTTTGCCCGTAATTTCGGACATCAAATTGCTGTTACTGCTGGTTTAAATTTTGCTAGGGGGAAAGCTATTGTAGTCTTAGATGGAGATTTGCAAGACCCACCAGAATTAATTCCAGACTTAATTGAAAAGTGGCGACAAGGTTATCAAGTTGTCTATGCTCAACGCACAAAAAGACATCAAGAAAGTTGGTTAAAAAAATTGCCTGCTTTTCTATATTATCGGATTTTAAAACATTTAGCAGATGTAGAAATTCCCATTGATACAGGAGATTTTTGTTTAATGGATAGATGTGTAGTGGATCTGTTAAATAAAATGCCAGAAACTAATCGTTATATTCGAGGTTTAAGAGCATGGGTTGGTTTTAAACAAACAGCAATTAAATTTGAGCGCGAACCTCGTTTTGCTGGTGATATTCAATATACTTTTGCCAAATCTTTAGCTTTAGCAATTAATGGTTTAGTCTCTTTTTCTAAAGTACCTTTACGACTGTCTACTTATGTAGGATTATTTGCTGCTTGTGTGGCTTTATTGATGGCTTGTTTAGTGTTATATTGGCGGATTTTTTATCCAGATTCACCATTAACTGGTTTGACAACAATTATCATGGCAATTTTCTTTTTAGGAGCAGTACAATTAGTAAGTATTGGAATTTTAGGAGAATATATCGGACGTATTTATGAAGAAGTTAAAGGTAGACCTCTTTATACTTTATCTGAAGTGGCAGGATTTGAGGATAAGAATTAATATCATGTCCGGTTGAACAGTTATAAATAACGACCGAGGAGTCAGGAGTCAGGAGTCAGGAGGGAAGAAAGAAGAAAGAAGAAAGAAGAAGAAAAAAGGAAGAAGAAAGAAGGAAGAAGGAAGAACAAGAACAGGAGAAGAAGGAGAAAGTTTTTGTATCACTAATTATCCGGACATGATATAAGACCATATTTAGCGTTGGTAAAGCGCGTGTATGATATTAATCTTAATTACTTAGGAGTAAACCCACCCCTAACCCTTCCCAACCCACCCCTAACCCCTCCCAACCCACCCCTAACCCCTCCCAGGAGGGGAGGGGAACTCAGGAGTCAGGAGTAAACCCACCCCCAACCCCTCCCAGGAGGGGAGAATGAAGTTGAAACGGGAGTAGAAGGATAAAGTTTTTTGGTCGCCTAAAGGTCATGGACTTCTATCGCGCTCTTATCAGGAAATGATATCATACCTCAAATTACCAACACCCCATATTTTTTTGAGTAGGGGAGTGGGGGGAGTAGGGAAAATAGAAAGATTTACTGTTTAAGCGCTCATGATAAGTTTTTTCCAGAAAGAAGCGATAGAATCTCTGGTGAAGGCGAGCGCCAATTTCAAAAAGCTTTAGAATGTTTAAATTCCCTCCGAGCAGAAATCTAACAAAGTCATGGCATCTATTCCGGCGTTCTGGTTGCAGAAGTTAGAACTGAACAAGAAGAGCAAAGGTCATTTCAGTTATCAGTTATCAGTTATCAGTTATCAGTTATCAGTTGTCAATAATTACAGGGGAGCTATGAAAATTGTACCTGACTCATATAGAATCCGGTTGAATAGTTATTGTATAGTTTGCAGTAGGGGAGTGGGGGAGTGGGGGAGATTAAAGGCTTGAAGTAATTATAGAATTATCAACATATACTATATAACCGGATTCTATATCAGTTATCAGCTCGGTTGAGGTTTGAAACCTCTCAAATCTTACTTTTGACTTTTGACTTTTAACTTTTAACTTCTCAAGGGAATGGCGACGGAGAGCATCCATTTATTGATAGATTGCTCTCCTGCTAGCTCACCCTAAACGTTCGGCGATCGCTCATTACTACAAAATCGGACTATCGCACTTGAAGAAAATTATTGTGTTTAGGATAATATACAATCCGGTTATACAGTATATGTTTATAACTCTATCCACACTTTCTCGCCTTAAATCTCCTCATCCCCCCATCTCCCCATCTCCCCATCTCATATAATAAGTATTCAACCGGATTTGATATAAGTGGTCAGAGGGAAGCGGTTTGTCACTCATTTTTAGAGAACTGACTGAAGGATACGTGCTAACAAACGAATTCCATCAGAATTTTTCATATCTTCCCAGGAAAGTGCCCAACCTTCAGATGCTGTTATTAAAGATTCATCAAGTTCTGGGTGAAACTGGGTAGTTAGTGCTTTCCGGCCGTTATCCCAATAAATACCGGTTGCTGCCACCTCACATAGCGGATCGCCACTCTGAGTATGTGTTGAAGCTAAAATTTCGACACCAATGGGTGCAGACATTAGGCTTTGTAGGTCGAGTATTGAGGCCGCTTCAAGGCTGTAAGCAGTTATCGCATGGTGAATTTGCTGATAAGCCCAACATACGAACCGCATTGATTCTTCTGATACTTCATTGCCATGAAATGCCTGAATGTGCAAATCGTTCTCGTACTGGAGTGCTACATCAATGATGGCATCAAAACGTTTTGCTACTACACGATATGTCTCTGTGATTTCAGTTGGAACATGAGGAATATCGATATCCCGGTAGGGGTATAACCGTGTATTAGAATGACTAATTTCTTCATTCTTAGCAACGGCAAACGATTCATCGTTCCAAGATTGGGCAACAGTACCATAACTCTTTTCGACCTTTAGGCGATTTGCCATCTCGGCAATGCGACGACTGACAGCAACAAACGCTGGTTGTTGTGATTTTTCTAGACGATCCACAGATTCACGGATTAATTCTACATGAGCCTGCGCCGTAAGCTGATGAGAGAGACAAATGCCAATGAAAGGTACCTGTTTTAAGAGGAATTCAACAATCAGTTGCGTAGCATCTGAACGAGGAAATGCTGGCGAAAAAGTATCTTTTACATGAACATCGGGTTCGCCTCCTTCCAATACTATAAGTTTGGCTACGCTTGCCAGGGCAGCAAAGCGCTTTAGGTCAGAAATACCATGCTTCCAAGCGGGCACAATAAGGGTGGGTAAACCCAGGATTTGATCGACAATATAGGCCACGTTCTCTGATGCAATGACCCCAACCTTATCCTTGGGTCGTTCGCCAACATGCTCCCAGGGTTCAATAACTACAACACTTTCTGCAATTTCTCCAGGATCGACCAGAGAAAGCTCGTCTACATGACGACCCCAGGTAGGACTACGGTCACCGAGAGGATTTGGTGTATTACGCTCAGTGAGAAAAGCATTAATTAAAACTTGACTAGATTTAGACATTTATAGCGCCTCTGATTTTATTAGGACTTATATTTTACAATCTTTCCTAGTGCAGCCTTAATTCTTAACAAAAAAATCAGAAGGTTTTAGATCGGTAATTTCAATAAAGTATTCTTCCAAATACTTGATATTATACTCTTGTTGAACTTGAGCAATAGTTTTATAATCACTAAAAGCTATGAATAACTTCTATCTCTCTTTTGTCACTTTCCGGTTTATGCTATTATTAGGAAATTCTAGAGCCAAGCTATACTCGATGATTTATCTCCAGAAGCAGAAATGCTTGAGGATATTTTGGCAATACTCTATTGTTTTTCAAGTCGGCTATATGGCTTGAGAAAATATAAAACTCAAATAGAAAGCGACCATGAAGTATGTACAAGTCAATCAAAACCAAACTTAAACTAAATAATAAGCAAAAAACGTTCTTAGCCCAACACGCAGGTTATTCAAGGTGGGTTTATAACTGGGGTTTAAGTTTATGGAATGCTGCTTACAAGGATGGTTATAAGCCCAACGCGCGTAAACTGAGAGAGGTTTTTACCAATCACACAAAACCTCTTTATCCCTGGATGAAAAACCTGTCATCTAAAGTTTACCAATATGCTTTCCGAAACTTGGGTGAAGCATTTAAAAGGTTTTTTCAAGGGTTGGGTAAACGTCCACGGTTTAAGAAGAAAGGCAGATCAGATTCTTTCACAATTGATAATTGTGGAAAGCCAGTGGAATTAAACGGATGGAGTCATAAATTACCTTTTATTGGTTGGGTTAAGACTTATGAGCCAATTGAGGCGACTACTCAAAAAATAACCATTAGTAGACAAGCGGGCAATTGGTACTTAAGTTTGAGCTATGAATTTAGTGCAACTCCCACACCAAAAATTACTGATGTTGTAGGTGTTGATTTAGGGGTAAAAACGCTAGCAACACTAAGTACTGGTCAAGCTTTCCCAAGCATTAAACCTTACCGTACAGCTCAAGATAAACTAGCAAAATTGCAACGCGAACTGAGCAGGAAAGTAAAACATTCAAATAACTGGCACAACGCTGTAATCAAGCTAGCTAGACAGCACAGACGAGTAGCTAACATCCGCAAAGATGCACTTCATAAATTGACAACACATTTAGCCAAGAACCACGGCCATGTTGTTATTGAAGACCTTAATGTCTCTGGAATGATGGCTAATCATAAGCTAGCTAAATCAGTTAGCAGATAGTGGTTTTATGAATTTCGTAGGCAGTTAGAATATAAAACTCAGTGGTACGGTTCTGAGTTAGTAGTAGCTGATAGGTTTTTCCCGTCCTCAAAAACTTGCTCGAATTGTGGTCATGTTCAAGATATGCCATTGCATTTGAGGACTTATGATTGCCCAGAGTGTGGCTTGTCAATAGATAGAGATTTAAATGCTAGTATAAATTTGAGACATGCGGTCGGCTTGACCGTTAATGCCTGTGGATGAGAAACCGCCGACGGCCTCAGTAGAAGCAGGAAGTAAACATCAAGTTGTTGCGTTATGTGACACTTTGTATCAGTTTTATGGAGCAGTAACTTATGATATCGACCAAATCTTTGCCTTTGAGTTGGGAAGAACTACAACAACTCGCCACATTTGAGCGAGATACGGTGAACGGACCAACTAATTCCCAAGCAAGATTGCGGCTGTTTGGACAAGCTGAATCAGATGTGCGAGTTACTCTTTATCGCGATCATCATGCTTGGTGTCCTTATTGCCAAAAAGTGTGGCTGTGGTTAGAGGAAAAGCAGATTCCGTACCGTATAGAGAAAGTCACTATGTTCTGTTATGGAACGAAAGAAAAGTGGTATAAGCAAAAGGTGCGATCAGGAATGCTTCCTGCACTAGAACTTGACGGTCAGTTAATTACAGAAAGTGATGATATCTTATTAGCATTAGAAAACGCATTTGGCCCATTAAATCAGATAGGAATGGGCGATAGCCAAGCGCTGCCTCTGCGCCAGCTAGAACGCCTACTGTTTCGTGGCTGGTGTACTTGGTTGTGCTACCCCACGCGATCGCAAAGGGAGGAACAACGCAGTCGAGATCAATTTACCACCATAGTGGCTCAAGTTGAAGCGGCTCTAGCCAGTACTCCAGGACCTTATTTTCTGGAAGAATTTGGTATAGTTGATGTGGTTTTTACTCCCTATGTCGAGCGGATGAATGCCAGCCTCTACTATTACAAAGGCTATTCATTGCGGGAAGAAAACCCAAAGTTCTCTGATTGGTTTGATGCTATGGAAACCCGATCCACCTATCGAGGGACACAAAGCGATTTTCATACCCATGCCCACGATTTACCACCGCAAATGGGCGGATGCTATGCTAACCAAGAATCTCAAACTGAGATTAATCAAAAACGAGTTGATTGCGGTCCTTGGTTCGGATTACCAGATGTTATGTATCCAGAACCAGAAACGTCTCGAACAGAAGCTCTGCACCGGACGATCAAGCATCGTCATAATATCATTCGCGTTAATCCAGCGGACGATCGCCTTTTTGATGAAGCCTTGCGTTGCGCTCTGACTTACATGATGACAGGAGAACTCTGTCCGCCACCATCAGCTTCCGATCCAGCCCTGCGCTACCTGCGCGATCGTATTAGTGTACCGAGAGATATGTCCATCTATGCCGCCAAACGACTGAGAGAAGCATTAGAAACCACGGCAGCTCTATCTGGCGATCGCCAAGGAATACCCATTCCGGTGCGCGATCGGCGCGACCAAAATCCCGCTGATTTCGCCCAAATTTAACAATGGAGTGGGATTTCCCCTCTTCAAATCTTGGATTGTAGAGGGGATGAGAGAGACTCCCTATTTGATTTTCAACACGACTTACGCAAACACCAGTTGTGGTAGGGGCGAACGGCCGTTCGCCCCTACAGATAGTGTCTGGTCTAATATTTTGCGTAAGTCCTGTTTCAATAAAGGACATGGGGGTTGACATCCTCCCCGGCCTAAAGGCACGGGGATTCCTACTGAGCCGTAGCTCTTCGGCGGGTTGACGCTTTGCTTCGCATAGCTGTCGCTAACACAGGGTGCTGCTTCCTTGGCGGTAGTCTGACGCTTCCCTCCACGTCCGTTTAGAGTTTCCGAGTGCCCCTCGGCAACTAATAATAGTGTAGCATATATTCAATTCACTTGCAAATAAAATAAAAAGTCGCCCTACAAGGGCGAGGCTTTAAACCCAATTTTTCGGTAAATAACGGCTATGAAACCTTGGTATTGAAGGCAAGAAAAAACCGAGTTTAATTTCAATCTGCTTCCCTTTTGCTTGACAATAGAAAACTTATTGTTCCAAAAATTTTATCTAAATCGCTAATAGTAATTCTCAACTTGCTTTTTGTGAATTCATCGGATACTAATTTTCCAAATTGCCATAATTCTCCATCCGTTACTATCCCATACACGGGAAGTTCCTCGGCTTTATTTAATTTTTGCACGGCAATCAACTCAGCTAGACATTGCCCCCATCCCTCACTAAAATCATTCTTTTTTGCTTCAACAACAACGACGATCGGAAAACCCAAAACGGTTTTACCTAATTCTGATTTTGTTGAGAACAAGTAATCAGGTGCTCCATTTAGTTTAGCATCGTATGTTATGGACTTGTGGCTCCAAAGAGTATATTTATCAACAAAAGTTTTATAAACTTCCCTTAAAATTGGATAAATAATATTTTCGCATCTTGAGTATTCAGATGTGTATATATCCATGTTCTGTTCGCTGAATTTCAATTCCTTAACAAACAGATCGGAAGGTTTTAAATCGGTAATTTCAATAAAGTCTGCTTCCAAATACTTGATCTTATACTCTTCTTGAACTTGAGCAATAGTTTTATAATCACTAAAAGCCATGAATAACCCCTATTTTATCAGGACTTACGCAGAACCACCATATTTGGTAGGGGCAAATGGCATTTGCCCTCTACAGATAGCGTATTATTTCATAATTTGCATAATATCATGTCCGCTTAATTAGGGATAAAAAAATTTTTCCTTGTAATACCCTATTTTTATTCCTCTTCTCCGCTCTAACTCCTATACAGGCGTTTTGCTGCGCAACATATAAAGTGCAGCTTTGCGGAGCGCAAATGCCATTTGCTTCGCATAACTATCGTTAACGCCCTTACGACTCCCTAATGGCTTTGTTGCATGAAAGTAGCGTTCTTAACATCCATTCCGCAGTTATATCGCTCTATTTAGATTGATGTTCTATCGATCTATTGGACAATAGTTATTGCTCTGGTAATTGATGATCGCTCTGTTGAGATTGATGTTCTATTGGACAATAGTTATTGCTCTGGTAATTGATGATCGCTCTGTTGAGATTGATGTTCTATTGGACAATAGTTATTGCTCTGGTAATTGATGATCGCTCTGTTGAGATTGATGTTCTATTGGACAATAGTTATTGCTCTGGTAATTGATGATCGCTCTGTTGAGATTGATGTTCTATTGGACAATAGTTATTGCTCTGGTAATTGATGATCGCTCTGTTGAGATTGATGTTCTATTGGACAATAGTTATTGCTCTACTAATTGATGATCGCTCTGTTGAGATTGATGTTCTATTGGACAATAGTTATTGCTCTGGTAATTGATGATCGCTCTGTTGAGATTGATGTTCTATTGGACAATAGTTATTGCTCTACTAATTGATGATCGCTCTGTTGAGATTGATGTTCTATTGGACAATAGTTATTGCTCTGCTAATTGATGATCGCTCTGTTGAGATTGATGTTCTATTGGACAATAGTTATTGCTCTGGTAATTGATGATCGCTCTGTTGAGATTGATGTTCTATTGGACAATAGTTATTGCTCTGGTAATTGATGATCGCTCTGTTGAGATTGATGTTCTATTGGACAATAGTTATTGCTCTGGTAATTGGCGATCGCTCTGTTGAGATTGATGTTCTATTGGACAATAGTTATTGCTCTGGTAATTGGCGATCGCTCTGTTGAGATTGATGTTCTATTGGACAATAGTTATTGCTCTGGTAATTGATGATCGCTCTGTTGAGATTGATGTTCTATTGGACAATAGTTATTGCTCTGGTAATTGGCGATCGCTCTGTTGAGATTGATGTTCTATTGGACAATAGTTATTGCTCTGGTAATTGATGATCGCTCTGTTGAGATTGATGTTCTATTGGACAATAGTTATTGCTCTACTAATTGGCGATCGCTCTGTTGAGATTGATGTTCTATTGGACAATAGTTATTGCTCTGCTAATTGATGATCGCTCTGTTGAGATTGATGTTCTATTGGACAATAGTTATTGCTCTGGTAATTGATGATCGCTCTGTTGAGATTGATGTTCTATTGGACAATAGTTATTGCTCTGCTAATTGACGATCGCTCTGTTGAGATTGATGTTCTATTGGACAATAGTTATTGCTCTACTAATTGGCGATCGCTCTGTTGAGATTGATGTTCTATTGGACAATAGTTATTGCTCTACTAATTGGCGATCGCTCTGTTGAGATTGATGTTCTATTGGATATTGGAATTTTTGTTTTTTATCAAATTTATCCTGTTGTTTTCTTAATATTTTTACATCACTTACTGGACCTTTTTCTCCTACTATTACATCCACTATTTCTGTTCCTTTTGGTGTCGTTATTATTTGATTTTTACTCATTATGATTTTTCTTGTTTCCTGAGTAATATTTTTCTTGGTTTTTATATTCACTTGGTCTTTCTCTACCTTGTTCTGTACTATCTACAATTAATTCTAATTCTGTTAATATCTCCTTTACCCATTCCAATACCTAAAACTTTTTTTTTACTTGTTCTAATAAACTTGCTGGCAGTAATTCTCTGAGAATATCTATCCAGAGCGCGAAAAATATTATTAGCACTTGATTCACTTATACCAAAGTTAATTCCTAATGTTTGACAAGTTGGTACTTGATGTAAATAAAATCACGTTAAAATTATTTCTTCTTCCTTTGTTAAATTCTTTTTTCTTCCTCCACCTGCTTTAATTAATCTTTTTTCTGTTTTGGCGTTGGCGGAGCAAGTGCGGCAGCTACATCGCCTCCTTTTTTTCTGATTCTATTCTTTGGGCATTTTCTATTAATTTTATTAGCTGTTCATAAGTAATACCAATAATTCTTTTTGTTTATGAGTGGATGATTATAAATATATTCTAAAGTTGGATTCATTTGGGAGACTGTATACATAAATGGTTTTGATAATTTTACCTTATTTTCTATTTTGGAGATGTCTAATATAGACTCTTACCTTTGAATACTGAAACGCTGTAGTGTCATCACACTACCTTCACCCCCCAATATATTTATGCTGATAAGCATTGCTACCTTTTTTCACCCCCTTCATCCTCCCACTCTAAAACAACATCTTCATAAATAGCATTTAGCGATAAGGTAATTCCCAAACTCATCAACTCAATCGTATCACCTTCACTGTAAGGAATGAATCGCCACTCTCCAACAGCATCCCGCCGAAAAATCTCAACCGTTTTGGTTTCAGAACTCACTAAAACATATTCTTGTAGGGTTGAGAGACGACGGTACAGGGCAAACTTACCACCGCGATCGCGTAGCGTCTCCGAAGGAGAATCGTAAGCCTCCGTACTGGGAGAAAGCACCTCAATAATGACACAGGGATAGCGGATAAATTGTCGGGCGGTACGATCGCGCTCATCGCAGCTAATACTAAGGTCTGGATAGGTAAACGGTCCCTCGTCAGTAATGCCCACCTTGGCATCAGAGTTACGCACCTTGCAGCGCCCCCGTAACGGTTCTCGTAACAGGCTTGCCAAATTTAGGGCAATGTCTGCATGGGGCAAAGTTCCCCCTGCCATCGCAAAAGCTTCCCCATTAAAATATTCGTAGCGTAGTGGTTGTTGGACTTCCCATTCCAAATATTCCTGTGGTGTTAAGTGGGGGACAACTCTGGCAGTATCTTGCTTCATGGCATATTACCCAAACAATATGTTTATATTTTAGGCGATAGATTTTCATCAAAAAGTAATTTCGTGTGGATAACGATCGCCAAGCTATTCGGTTTAGCATAGGGCTAGACAGGGAAACGTTCAAGGATGAGTTGAGTTAATCCTGTGGTACGTTTGCGCTTTGTTAACACACCTTACTGCTGTCACTTGATTGGTTCCGCAAAGGGTTTTGGCGCTCTACGCAGGAACAGAGATTATCTATTTATTAATAGATAATCTCTGCTAACGCACCCTAAGTTATCAGTGATCGTACTCAGGTAACCTTTATGTACTTTGGTGCTTTTAAATAGGCAAATTCACTAAATTCTGCTTTTGCTCCATACACACCATCAGCTCCTTTTACTGAGTTTTTTTTGATTTGGGATTGATTCAATGATCTTCATCTCATTTGGAAAAATTCTTAACCAATCATCTACAAAACCCATGAATATCCATTCTGCACAACCGTTCAGTTTAGTTTTGACTGCAGTTGCCATTTCCTCATTAAAACGTACTCCCTCGCGATCATACTCCACTAAATGTATACCCGTTACATTAGTTCCAGTACGCCCAACCACACCTAGACAAGATGAAAATGGTGAAAATTGAATTCTTTCACCTGTTCCATATTCCATCTCTTTAATTATCATTGCATTTTCTGCCTGACGAAAATTGTAAGCCATGTCATTTCTCCTTAACTCTTGTTTACACACTATGTATTAGACCGCATGTACATTTTAGCTGAAACAATCCACTACACGATCACTGCTCACACTCTTGAAAAGCCAAAAAAGACATACAACGGATGAATGTCTAGTGCTACCTCTAGCACCAAACATTCGCGTAGACCGTCTGCCAACTAATTAATCCGGAACGTAGCCCCAGATAACCCAGTCGCCATTGGCGTTTACTGTTTCTGCGGTGCTCACAGCACCAGCATCATTTGCCACATTCGCTAAGTCACTTTCTGAGGTATCACCGGTACCGATAGACTTCCACTTATAGCCTGGAAAGACTACGCTCTTGTTGTCCCCTAAAACAGTGAACTGAGTCCCTTCGATATTCAGACCTACAGATGCTCCGACACCAACTTTAGCTTGGTTCAATGCCTCAGCCACAAGGTCATTTCCGTAGAAATTACCGATTAACACCCAGTTAGTATCCGCTGCCATTGCAACAGAGGGGAAAAGACAGGAAAAAGCGATAACAGACGCTAACAAAGCCGAAAAAAAACGTAAAAACATATTTTTTGGTCTCCTAAGATAGGGTTGAATTAGTTTTGATTAGACGTTTAGAAAGCATGTTCAGGATAACTCCTTTGAGCAGCATATTATCTAGCACTTGTAGTCCTACACCGAATTTATGCGTGTGATTGTGCAAATATCGGACAATCTGCTTATTGATTATACCTCTCCAGAAAAGGTTCTGATACCCTTACGCTACCCTTCCCAAATACTTATTTTTGGAGAAGTCAATTAGTGTAGCCCCAGATAATCCAGTTGGCATCTGAGTCTATTGTTACTGTTGCGCTCGCAGCACCTTGCTCGTTTGCTATTATTGCTATCCTTTTATATATATCTACAGGATTAGAAAATTTGCTAGGTTGGAGCGTATTTAAGTATTTCCAAGTATAACCAGGCTTAGTTATGCTACTGCTGTTTCCAAAAATAATAAGATCTTTTAGTGAGCTACTTAGCTCTACAGATGCTCCGACACCAACTCCAGCATAGTTCAATTTATCAGCCACAGATTTATTGATATCGATATTGTTATCTTTCTTATAGTCTCGTATCTGACCGATGAACTCCCAGTTGGTATCTGCTGCCGCAACAGAGGGGAAAAGACAGGAAAAAGCGATAACAGACGCTAACAAAGCCGAAAAAAACGTAAAAGCATATTTTTGGGTTTCCTAAGATAGGGTTGAATTAGTTTTGACTAGACGTTGAGACAGCATGTCCAGGATAACTCCTTTGAGCAGCATATTATCTAGCACTTGTAGTCCTACACCGAATTTTGGGGTGTGATTGTGCAAATACTGGATCATCTGCTTATTGAGTAGCTCCCCTGTAAACTGCTTGTCTAAATAAGACGATTTCCAACAAGAATTTCTGACTTGTTTGACTTATTTTTTTGTTCTAATTTGATTAGACGTTGAGACAGCGTGTCCAGGATAACTCCTTTGAGCAGCTTATGGTCTAGCACTTGTGGTATAACACCAAATTTGGCCGTGTGATTGTGCAAATACTGGACAATCTGCTGATTGAGTAGCTTGCCTGTAAACTGCTTGTGTAAATAAGACGATTTCCCAGAAGAATTTCTGACTTCTTTGACTTATTTTTTTTTTTGACTTAAATTCCTTTTTCTAGGCGTAGTGGGCCAGCAAGGTGAAAACAGCTCAATCTAAATTCTAAGCGATCGCTTCATTATTCAATTGTTGCTTCGAGCAATCTTAACTTACACTGGCGCAGGAGTCGCCACATTAGTTTTAAGATAAGCCCCTTGCCCCAAATGCTGTAACTTGGGATAACAACTCCGGTAATGCGCCTCACTCACAAACAACCACATAATACGAGTCCGCCGATTCTGCGGCGGTGCAGGGCAAGGAGCATAACCATCAGTGTAAATAATCAGACCATCATAATCCCGGTGTTCCTCCAGATACGCCAAAACCGGGCTAAAATTCGTCCCACCTCGTCCCGTTAACTGAATCTCCCGCTGGGCGCGACGGAACGTCATCACATCAGTTGTAATCTCAGCATCAAATTGAATCACATCGATCGCCTCCACGCCATAATTAAAAAAGCGATTCACCACCGAAAACCCCTGCCGTAGCTCCTCCGTCCCCATCGAGCCACTAACATCAATGGCAAACAGCAAACGGGTAGTAAAGTCACGACGACTGCCCATATAAGCAAACCCATAGCGACGATTTGGTTTCATCCGGGTTAGTCGCCGCTGTTGGCTGAGGATAGAGGTGCGAAACTTGCGCAAAACCGCCCGATAGTCCAGCTTGGGGTGCAGATTCGCCAAAATCTGTTCCCGCAACTTGCCCCCAATGCTGCCCCAACTGTCATTCACTTGAGCCATTCTCACCAGATCATCCAGGCGATCGCTCAACAATTCATCTCGATCCCACTGGTTAGTATTTTCAACACCGCTAAGGTTTGGATCGGTATAGACTGAGAGGAGATCCGGAGGGCTATCGTTGGATTCTGAAGTCGGCTCAGAATCCTCTGCCAATTCTGGTTCAAATGATTCAGATTGAGCAGAACCAGATGATCCAGATCCAGGTGCGGCATCAGTTCCCCCCTTTCCTGCTCCCGATTCTCCAGAGACTGCTTCCTCCGGACTGGGGGGCTGTTGGTCAAGCAGCTTGTGGTAGTAAAACTCGAAGAATTGTTGATCGTAGCTGCGATTTCCAAAGACATCCCGCGCCCGAGGAAACGGCAGCTCAGTTTGCAAATATTCCTGGAGCGTTAAATTGCTGGCAGCATAGCTAATCGCGGAGTGAGCTTGGCGACGACTGTAGGGGTGTTTCAGAAGAATCCGTAGTGCTTCAAAGCGCAGGGTAGCTTCCAGGTGGCGATCGCTCAACTGCTCAATAAAATCTGGATTGTACTCAATTCGGCCCCGTTGAACGCGAATCGTTTGAATGCGTGGCTCAGAAACTAAAGCATGACTCGTCCAGGTGGCTAGCAACAGTGGCTCAATGAGCAGCCACTTTTCCACAATCCGAGCAATGCGGTGACGGGCGATCGGTTTCGTTCTCATATCGCATTTAATATGGTTAATTTGAGTTGCTAGTTATAAATATAGCAGTTTTGATCCCCCTAAATCCCCCTTAATAAGGGGGACTTCCGGATTCTCCCCCCTTATTAAGCATAGCTTAATAAACATCTTTCTTAACATAAAATTTGACACAATCGACAAGTTATGTACTAGCCTTTCAAAGATTTTTGCCAGAGAAAAAGTGGATTAAAAAGTAGATTTTTTTGATAACTTAAGTAGTTTTTCCTATTCCATATTGATTCTTTCTCCCTTCTCCCCTGCTCCCTACTCCCCTTCCCCTCCACCGGAGGGGTTAGGGGTGGGTCACACAAGGTTTTCAGGAGTTCCTTATAAGGGATAGCTTATTAAGGGGGGCTGGGGGGATCGAATTCATAACTAGCAAATTTAGTTATAGTTATCAACACCTTTCTCATATAGTTTTTGCTGCAAAAATATCTGCAGCGCTCAGTTGCAATTCCGGGAAAGCCAAAGACTCAATCCTGTCGTTTCCGGTAAACAGCGTTACCTGATACTCCCCATCCACCAGTTGGTAAACAGAGAGAGTCGGTTGTTTGGGATTGCCGATAAACCGCCGACCGCCTAAACCCAGATAATCCACAATCCAGTATTCGGGTATACCCATCAGTTCGTATTCCCCGACTTTCCTTAGATAATCATCTTGCCAGTTTGTACTGACAACCTCTATCGCCAATCCCACGGAATTTCCCTTGGTAATAATTGATTCTTTCTGCCAACGGGGTTCCTCTGCCAGTTGCGCTTTATTGAGGACAATAATGTCAGGTTGGTAACCTGATTCGTCATGGATCGGTTTCAGCAAGCAATCGCCTGGAATTGCGAAAGGTAATTCGTAACGCTTGATGTGAATTCCCAGTTTTCCGATTAAAAAACCGATAATGGCAGAATGTTCTCCAGTTCCTAAAGGTATTTTGACAATTGCTCCATTGTGTAGTTCATATTTATCGGTCGAGTTTTCCGGATACCAGTCAACAAATTCATCGAATGATACGGGTGTTGTTAAAGTTGCAATCATAGTTATTCAGTACGAAAGATTAAGACAAGAGAGGGTTTGGGGATATAGAGAAGGATTTTGGTTCATACCTCGATCGCCTCCAAATACTCCGATAAAAAGTCAATCAAATCCATCGATTCAGCGACAAACCCCATGGCATCGCTAAATTTAGGACCCTGAACTAGGGAGGAAAAATGGGCGATCGCCTCCTGTTGTTTAGCCTTACGGAGATACTGGAGATATTTTAACAGATTTTTGCGGGCATTATCTGCTTTTGTTTCCGGGCAATGCCCGGTATTGAGCCAGAGTAACACCCGTTCGTTCAAACTGGCAAAGTCCTGAATATCCAAGTCTTTGAGCTGTTTGGAATACTTAGAATATTGCAACAGGAGTTGCTCAGGCCCCAGACCCCGTTGGGTAGCGAGGCTTTGACGAAAGGCTATACTAGCCCGACTCCCCACCATGCCGGCAATCAGTTTGAAGTGAATATCCTCCAGTTTTGTATGGTTGCGAACAAAATCCGCAACTTTGACCCAAGCGCGGCGATCGGGGGTTTTGATTAAGCCTGCGGTAGCGATCGCCACATCCGCATCCGGGTTGTCACCATCAAGATACTCCGGATGCTGTTGGATAAATGTCAGCACCCGTGAATCGATATCCTGCCCGGAAGCCCAAAGCAGCCAATCTTCCACCGTCGGCACAAACTCGTAGAGATTGAACCGTGACACCAGAGCCGGATCGAGTTCGGTCAGTTGATATTCTTCCCCCGCATTCACTGCAGCAATCACAATACTGCCAGGGGGTAGGGGTTTACCAGCCAAGGTTTTGTTGAGCGTCAGGTCTTGAACCGCCTGCAAAATTTCAGGGCGAGCCCGGTTAAGTTCGTCCAGAAAAAGTACCACCGGGCGATCGGGGTCAGGCCACCAGTAGGGGGGTAAAAAAACGGAACGACCTGTTTTCTCATCTTTATGCAACAAGCCAATCAAATCCCCAGGATCGCTCATCTGACCCAAAAAGAATGGGATTACAGGCAGTTTCTGACGCTGACGGTAGAAATGGCTAATAATTTCTGATTTGCCAATACCATGCTTGCCCACCAGGAGGATATTTTGCTCCGGTGGGGTCAGTTCCAGAACTTGATAGAGTTCGCGGGCATCAATACGAATCATTTAACAATTAATAATTAATAATTAATAATTAATAATTAACAATTAACAACTAATACTTGGTGATTTAAAAATGCAAGCTTCATCGCTTGCTAGCCATCCAATTCTTCATTGTACATTGTTATATCATGTTCGGATAATCAGTTATAAATAAAATTTAAGGACTGACAATACCGACTGTACCAAAGAAATACTGAAATTATCAATACTATTACCCAATATTTCCTCTTTTTCTCCTTTCTTCCCCTCCTGGGAGGGGCGAGGGGTGGGTTGACTCCTGACTTCCCCTCCTCCAGGGAGGAGGGGCGAGGGTGGGTTGACTCCTGACTCCTCACAACAGTTATTTATAAGTATTCAACCGAACATGATATTAATTGTTCATTGATATAACTACAAATCCTGATGACGAACCCAGTCAGAACGGCGATAACCCCGCTTGAGATGGGTTTTAAAGCGAACACCGCTGTTGTAAGTTTCGCGGAGAGCCTGAATTGCAGTGCGCAATTTGGGCAGCACCTCCTTGAACTGGTTAAAGGGAATCAAAATAGCAAAGTAATCGTTGTCAGACAGACGAATAATCAGCTTCAGCTTAATACTATCGACTTCGGTGGCAAAGTCAAATCCATCTTCCTTGGCAATTTTACGCACCTGAGCCAAGATAGCTTGCACTTTCAAGTCTTTCTGTTTTTGGCGCTTGGCAGCCTGTGCTTTTTGCCGATCAACCCGCTGCAAAAATGCTTGGACTAGAGCAACCACCTCACCAATGTCTGAAACGGGGGCGGGCGATCGCTCTCTGCCCAACTCTACCCATAGCTGTTGCTCCGGACTCCTGAGCAAATGTAAATGGGTATGATCTCGATACCAGCGATCGCTTGATTCTTCCAGCAGAATAGAACAACAGAGAGTGTTGCTGGGAGGCTTGTCTCCATTTGCCCCCCCTTGGAAACGACTATAATGATGACAGTTATCATTCCGCTTAACGCCAGCGAGAGACTCAACTCTGGCCAACAACTCTTCCGCCAGTTCTCGGGCTTGTTCGGGGTCAACATTAAGGGGTTTTTCCCCCGATATATTCTCCCGGAGGAGCTTTTGCAAACTTCGTGATGTGATGGACATAAGATAAACGACCTTCTTTCGCTAACATTTGACGATAACAGAAATCACAGCGGGTTTAATACCAATTTCATAAAATACTGCTACAGTCATGACACAGGGAACAGGGAACACCGGAGCTGGGAACAGGGAAATAAAAACATAAGAAAAAGATGAAAAAAGGGTTTAATTTTTATATTTTATAGCATTTATATTTTTTTATTGTAGGAATAAATCACAAATTAAGATGTAACTACCTTTTTGAAATTTGGTATAATATCATGTTCGGATAATTAGTTATAAATCAAATTTAAGGACTGACAATACCGACAGTACCAAAGAAATACTGAAATTATCTTTACTTTTCCCCAATATTTCCTCTTTTTCTCCTTTCTTCCCTCCTGACTCCTGACTCCTGACTCCTGACTCCTCACAAGAGTTATTTATAAGTATTCAACCGAACATGATATAAAACCTCTCCTTTTAAGGGGAAAAAAAGCGGTCGAGGGATGGCGAAGAGACCTCGCCATATCCAATCGACCAAGAGAAGAAATAATATTTCCTGATATTCAATTCCGTAACGGTTTTAACCAGAGGTAATTATCAATTTTATCAATTAATGAATATTCCTAATTTGAGGTTGAGTAGGGTACTACCTCACCCAACCTACAAAAAAAACTAAAACTATTTAACTGAAATCGTCAGGAATGATACCCAACTCTCGCAGTTTCGCTAGTAAGCGATCGCTTTGTTTTTTAGCTGCTGCTAACTCTTCTTTAACTGCTGCTACCTCCTGTTCAGCATTGGTAGCTTGTTGTTTAGCTGCTGCTGCCTCTTGTTCGGCATTGGTAGCTCGTTGTTCAGCATTGGTAGCTTGTTGTTTAGCTACTGCTGCCTCCTCTTTAGCTACTGCTGCTTCCTCTTTAGCTGCTGCTTCCTTCTCTTCTAAAGTTGGTATCAAATCTCCTTCTGGGGTCATCCACCGCAACCAGAGTCTATCTCTATCCTTGTAACTTCCCTGCCACAAACCCAGACTGAGTTCTACCTCCGGAAGCAACAAACGTCCCTCATTCAACTCTGCCCTTTGGTAGCGATCGCCCACTAAATGAAAGGCCTGCATTTCATTTGTATAGCGACTGAAGGTAACATAATAAGGAACTTTCAGAATACTCTCGTAAACTTCCCACTTAGTCGGAGGTTTTCCCGGTTCTCCTATTGTCTCTCCTAAGTCTTCATCTTCTGTACCTGGAGATAATAACTCGACTACTACCAACGGGTTAATTTTTTCGTCCCAAACTACATAACTTAAGCGCATATCCGATTGTTTATACCACCTTGGCACTCCCACAACTGCAAACCAGTCTGGACGTTTGTACCATTTAGGATGTTTGACATCGTAGTAGAGATTCATATCGGTGCCACAAAACAATTTATCGGGATACCAGTTGCGCGGTTGGAAAGTTTCGCGCAAAAGTTCAGGTTGAAAGTCATGAAATTCGTCTGGCAAACCAGGTTCCTCCGGGTTTTCGCTTGGTAAGTCATACATGGTAGGCAAAGTTTCCTTTGCTGGCAGTTGTGGTTCATGTTGAACGGATATATTAGTCATATTATTGCTCTCGACATAGTTTTTATAGTTTGAAAAGCGACCCTATCTGCGCGTACTTTTTCCCATGCTTACATAATAACACACTATGCTTGATAAATGCGAACATAGTTAAAAAAAATTTGATCTAGCAACCGCTAAGGCGGCACGCGACAATTAGTGCGAGCATCTTGCTCGCGTCTTGCTCGTCATATCTTGCTCGCGTCATAAATCATCATAATTACTGGATGTCCTAACTATAGTGGCGACTGCTATAAATCTAAAGTCAGCATTATATTTTGGTTGAAAGCGATCGCCCTGCAAAAATAAGGCAAGTGAGTGAGCATTTCTCCATTTACTCAAAATAATGATACAATAGGAAGCATTCCCAAAACATTTATGTTCAGAGAATAATATGACAAAATATCCATATCCCCCACTGGTTTTAGAACCGGAACAGTACAACACCCTACTCCAATTAGCGACTCAAAAACATCAGACACTCTCTGAAGTAGCTGTGGAAGTAGTGCGTCTGGGATTAGAAACCCTGAAACAAAGAGGCGATGGAACTTCTGATGAAGGCGATCGCCAATCTCAAAAAGCTTTAGAACGTTTAAATTCTCTCCGAGCAGAAATACAACAAACTCATGGTATCTATTCGGGCGATCTGGTTGCGGAAGTTAGAACCGAACGAGAAGAGCAAAGGTCGAAAATAATTACAGGGGAACTATGAAAATTGTACCTCTCTTAAACAAGAGCGATCGCCCCTTCCCAAACAAACGATATTTTAAGAGCGACCGCGCAGCGTTGCGGATGCAAAATCGCCTTTTATTCAAGACTGTTGAACCCTACTTCCCGTAACGCACCACTTATTTACTCAATGGTAAGTATTCAAACCGATCTTGATATTCATTGACAAAGGAAGCACCTGCAATAATAATTAATTCTGTGAGAATTTCACCAATATTTTTGGATGGATCGATGATAAAAATTCCAGGTATATGACGACCTTCTGCCAGATGATCTGCCAGATGTTTAGGCATAGATTTTCGATTGTTTGTCACTAAGATGAAATTATGAGTCTCACACCAAATTAAAATCTCTGGATCGAGAGTTTCTTTTGGAGGAGCGTCTGGATCGCCAATCATTCTGACAACAAGACCGGGTGCTTGACTGGTTGGGTTCGGTACAGGGGGGCGATATGCTCATCAAGCAAATCTTGAATTGTCATACAGTGTTCCCTGACTCAGTGTACTCTTGCTGAACATCTGCTTCTGCTTTTAATTTGCGAAATCTCTGCCGTGCAGGGGAAGGATTACGCATTTGCTCTTCCCGTTGTTGGCGACAAAATTCTAGCCAGTCAGCTAAGTAAATTCTGACTTCCTCTTTGTTGTGTAAATAGTAGAGGATGGTGGCGTAGACATCTTCCAGGGTAATAGTCTCAAATTGTTCAGCAATTTCTTCGGGAGTTTTAGCACGATAAATGTATTCATAGAGAACACTTTCGATACCAATGCGGCTACCTTTGATGCGGATATCATCAGGCGCTAGGAAATTGAAGTAGTCTTGGATTTGCATTATTGCTTATTAAAAAATTACGGCATAATCTCAAAAAATTGACAATGCTTAGGTCGAAATAGCTGAAAGTCTCTTCGATCCAAAGTCAAGACTTTCGTAATTTCCAAATATTCTGCTGCAAGGTACTGATAACTGATAACTGATAACTGATAACTGAATAAAACCATCCTGATTTTTCCCTAATTTCTCCTTGTAAAATTTCCTCAGAATTAGTTGCTAAATCTGGGGAAGCAGCAAATAAACCAATTAAAGGTTCGGTTTCTAAGTTCCTATTTTGATGGCTAAATTCTAAATCAGGTTGGGATTGATAATTAGCAGATTTTGTTTGCTCTTTCATTTGAGCTATGATTTTTTCCATTAGCCATATTTTATCTTCCAAAGATAAGTTATTAATGGCATTTTCTAGCAATAGCCATTTAGATGAAACCATTATGATTGTTGTGATATGGGAAATAAATTACAATATTATTTTGATGATTATAACACAATGAGATACTGATAACTGATAACTGATAACTGATAACTGAATTAAGCGGTATACTCCTAAAAAGAAAAAAACAACTCCTCGCCGTAATTGGGGGAATTGCTTTTTGGACAAAATGACTAAGGGTTATAAGGCCAAACCAAAGGGTAGGGAAGGGGTTCCTGGACAGTTGAACTTAGACCTAGAGGGGTATCAGGAGGTGTACCAGGTAGACCCGTTGGGAAGTTGGTTTGGCTCAAAGGCTGCTCATACATTCATTACAGCAAATGGGGCGGCGATGATGGGTTGACGACTTGTATTGGGATGATGCCAATATTTTATTTCTCCCTTTCAAATCCCTTTCAAATCTATATTACCTCATACAACGACTTTTTTTCGTTTAATAACGAAATAGACATTGTTTATTTTCCAAATCATTATAACCACCATTATTTCCACAACATTCCACAAATTCCTGGTATTGACCCAACTCGTAAGCGAAAAACCTGGGTTTATACTCAAATACTACAATAGCCTTACTTTCCCAGCACGCAATGGCACCTTCAGGCGAACCACCAGCAAAAGCTTGAGTAGGAACCCCTAATACCACAGCCACAGCCAGTAACATACAGAACAATCCAGCAACTAATCTTTTCATTTGTTTTTTCCCAATACAAAGAACACTATCTACTATAAACTTTTTTCTTTAAACTAATTTTTCTCTATCTTTATTTTATTTTTTATAGATTTTATAATTGATTGTGTTTATTAATTTAACGATTAAAGCTTTAAACTGTGAGTAACAAGCAAATTTTTTGAATGCCAAAAGTCTTTTCCAGCAAATTCTATGGGATTACGAAATTCAGTGTATTTATAGGGTTGAGGTGCAGGAAATTTAGAGGTGGTTAATCTGGCGATCGCTTGATCAAGGGAAATCAAGGTAGCAGTAGCAGCAGCTATTCCAGTTCCTAAAAATGTTCGTCTACTTATCCTGAATTTTCGGGTATTTGGTTCTGAACTCAGCTCCAGAATATAGTCTTTGGATTCTGGATCATAAGGTTCTCCATTAATATAATAATGTCTGAGACCTCCACCCGATGCTCTGGAAAAACGAACCTTTTGTGGTATATTCAAAGAACCTTTTCCAGAACTCTTAATCTCGCGATCGCTAATCTGTTATTCGCTCAACAAATTGATAATGGATAATGATGAAAATTTTAAACTTTGAGTAACAAGCAAACTTTTTGAATGCAAAAAGTCTTCAATTTAGCTTTGGTAGGGTGCGTTAATGAAATGTAACGCACCACCTATTATGTCTTTGGTGCGTTACGCTGGCGCTAACACACCCTACTGGACTAGGGGGTTAGGTTTTTTCACACAGTCTCCGCCGCAGTAGTCTGCACTGCAGGTTGCGGCTGGAACTGGAACATAGAATAAACCACATTCCTCCGAATATCCGTCATCATATCCAAAAACAACTCATAACCCTCACTCTTATACTCAATCAACGGATCTTTCTGACCATAACCCCGCAAACCAACAGACTCCCGCAACGCATCCATCTGCTGCAAATGCTCCCGCCACAAAGTATCAATCTGCTGCAAAATAAAGAAACGTTCCGCATCTCGCATCAAACCACCACGAATCTGATTAACCTGCGCCTCCTTAATATCATAAGCATTCCTCACCTGCTCGTGCATAAAAGTCTTAATATCATCCATCGACAAATCAAACAACTGTTCCGGAGTTAAATCTGCCAACAAATACACAAACTCCTTCACCTTACTTACCAACTTATCCAACTCCCACTCTTCCGAAGGCAACTCAGGATTAATATACGCCTCCACAATATCATCCATAGTTTGCTCCGCATACTTAATCACCTGTTCCTTCAAATCCCTACCTTCCAATACCCGTCGGCGTTCCGCATAAATTGCCCGACGTTGATTATTCATCACCTCGTCATACTCAAACACCTGCTTCCGCATATCATAATAATAAGTTTCCACCTTCTTCTGAGCGCCTTCCAACGAACGAGTCAATAACCCAGATTCAATTGGCATATCTTCCTCAACCCCAAACGCTTGCATCATTCCAGCAACACGATCGCCACCAAAAATCCGTAATAAATTATCGTCCAAACTCAAGAAAAATCTAGTCGAACCAGGGTCTCCTTGTCGTCCCGCTCTACCTCGCAACTGATTATCAATACGCCTTGACTCGTGACGCTCAGTACCAATAACGTGCAACCCACCCAGACTTATTACATTATCATGTTCCTTATCTGTATAGCCTTCATATTCTTTGCGAATCAAATTGTACACCTCCCGTAACTTTTGAATTACCGGGTCTTGAATAGGAGCTTTTTCCGCAGCGATCGCCACTTTATCTTCCACCACCAACTCAGGTAGCGCTCTCTCTCCCCACTCTTGCACCGCAAAACTTACCGTCTCCTTCAACATCTTTTCAGTTTGTGGCGACAACTTAACTGGAAAAATTTCTGGCGACACTTTCCAGGTTTTCACCTTCTTCTGTTCGCCAAAACCTTTAGCTGAATTTTGCTTTTTAGCTCCTTGTACCCGCATCATACCCATACCATCATCTTCTTCAGGTTTAACAACCCTCGGCATCAAATACTCCCGTACTTTCAACCTTGCCATATACTCAGCATTTCCGCCCAAAATAATATCAGTACCTCGACCTGCCATATTAGTAGCAATAGTGACTGTACCCTTACCCCCTGCTTGTGCCACAATTTCTGACTCTCGCTCCACATTTTCTGGTTTCGCATTCAGCAGTTGGTGGGGAATTTTCAGTTGAGCAAGTAACCTAGACAGTAACTCTGATTTTTCCACACTGGTTGTACCCACCAAAACTGGGCGACCTGCGGTGTGCATTTCCGCACATTCATTAGCGATCGCTTGCCATTTCCCTTTTTCTGTTTTATAAACCACATCAGATAAATCTGCTCTACCAGTTGGTCTATTAGTCGGAACAATTGTCACTTGTAGATTATAAATCTTCTCAAATTCCGTTTCCTCTGTTTTTGCCGTTCCCGTCATCCCCGATAATTTCGGATAAAGTAAGAAGAAATTTTGATAAGTAATAGTTGCCAACGTTTGAGTTTCTGGTTGAATATCCACCCTTTCTTTAGCCTCGATCGCCTGATGCAAACCATCACTCCAACGTCGTCCTGGCATTACTCTTCCTGTAAATTCATCAACAATAACTACTTCCTCATCACGAACAATATAGTTAACATCTTTGATAAATAACTCTTTTGCCTTCAAAGCATTAAATACAAAATGTGCCCAAGGATCTTCCGGGTTATATAAATCTTGTACTCCCAACAACTCTTCTGCTTGAGCAAAACCCTCATCGCTCAACAACACATTACGAGCTTTTTCATCTACTTCATAATGTTCTTTTTCTTTATCCAAAGCTGCTGCAATTTCTGCCGCTTTAATATACTTTTCACTAGGTCTTTCTACCTGCCCAGAAATAATCAGAGGAGTCCGTGCTTCATCTACTAATACTGAGTCAACTTCATCAATAGTGCAAAAATTAAATGGACGTTGTACTACCTCATCCATGCTAGTTGCCATATTATCGCGCAAGTAGTCAAATCCAACTTCACTGTTAGTCGCATAAGTAATATCACAAGCATAATTTCTTTTCCGTTCTTCTGGATTCATTCCCTGTTGAATTAACCCCACAGTTAAACCCAGAAACCTATGCACTTGTCCCATCCATTCCGCATCTCGTCTAGCTAAGTAGTCATTAACCGTAATTACATGGACGCCTTTACCTGCTAGGCCATTTAAATATGCTGGTAGAGTCGATACAAGAGTTTTACCCTCCCCTGTTTTCATTTCTGCGATTTGGCCTTGATGCAAAATGATGCCCCCCAAAAGTTGGACATCAAAGTGTCGCATACCTAGCACTCGCTTTCCTGCTTCTCGGACTACTGCAAAAGCTTCAGGTAGAATTTCTTGTAATATTTCTTTTTCTTCATCCTTAGATGTTGCTTTTTCTAGAGCTTGTCTAAATTCTCCTGTTTTAGCCCTTAGCTCTTCATCTGAAAGTTGTTGAATATCTTCTTCGAGAATATTAATCTCTGTCACCCAAGGTTGAAATTTCTTGAGTTTGCGTGCGTTGGGGTCTCCGAGAAGTTTTTTGAACATAGTTGTTATTTAAGTTAAATTCCAATGATGAATTGCCAAAATGGTCATTTTATATACCATTTTTTATAAATTTTGTCAAAATATAGCGCTGTGCGCAGCTCATCTGGCAACAGGCAACAGGCAATAGGCAACAGGGGGAATAAAAAACCGATAATATAAGGCTTTTAGCTATTGGACAGTTATTGTAATTTGTACATAAGCCAGCGCACATTGCTATATCTTTATTTAGAACTATTTGGTTGTTAAAAAATGGGTATGAATTATTTTATATTTTATTTCGCGCCAGTGGCTTTCATATTATTTTTCAACTAATCCCTAATTCCATTATTTTTGACTTTTAATTTTGAGTTTATAATTATCCTAACTACATTTTTGTTGTGTTCTAGGTAGGGAATACATCACCTCATAGCGCTACGCGCATAAGGGAGCAGTCAGATTGGCGATATACAGTCACAAGTCAGAAGTCAAAAGTCAAAAGTTATCTGTAGGGGCGAATGGCATTTGCGCTCCGCAGACCTGCCGCTAACGCACTAGCTATATAAAGTTATAAAGTAATCCCTGACTTACTTTGAGGATTTATAGATGCCCTAATATCAAATCCGTTGAATTGGACATCAAAAAATTATTCAATCGTCATAACTACGCTCATCTTTGTGATTCCCTCTTATCCTGACTCCTGACTCCTTTAATATCGCTCCCTCCTACAATTAAACGACAAGCTAGAAGTTGGGTATTTAATACCAATTCACTTAAAAAATGTCATAAATAGTAGGTAACTGATAAAGTAAAATAATAAGCTAAAATTGCTGTATCGTAGACGTTTGAAGTACCTAAAATATGACTTCTGAATTCAAACTTCTAACTTTTGACTTTTGACTTTTGACTTTTGACTTCATTCAGGCCATTCTGAACTTAAAGTCCGAAAGTCAAATTTTGGAGCGCTAGGATGACAAGAAACACAACCCTTAATATTCACATTTTGAGGAAATTCTACTCTGGGATGAAGTGCTTTGAAATAACGAGAACCAGAAATTCTGTAAGGTATTCTTTCCTCTTGCTGTGATTTGGCACGAGAAGATACTTGTAGGTAATTCCAAATAAGTTGACGAGGTGGATCTACAAGAGTAGGGAGTTGTATACCGTAATGTTGATAATCCTCTAGAATTATTTTCCAACTTTCTGTGGGAAGGACTTGAGGTGGCACTGGAATATGACAAGTAGTACAATTTTCTAAATATAATGACAGTCCTAATTGGTGACGTTTGGGAACCACATCAACATTACTCATTATTTGAGGCTCAATTTGTGAAATATTTGTTGCAGTAGAAACTTTTGCCATAACCAAACCACAACTTGCACTGCATAAAAATATGAGTAGTAAGAGTAAAAAAATAGATGGTCGTCGTCTACCTTTATTTCTGAGATTAGATATTGGCATTAATATAATCTCTGTGCTAAATACTTCATTATTTTTTGTTACTTTAACTAGCTATCAGCTATCAGGCTAAAAAGGTAGTGTATAGATAATGGTATCTCAAAGCTTGGGTTATTCATTCCCTTCCCGTTCCGGAATGCTCCGCTTTCCGCGCAAAGCTGACCCCTGAACTGCTGAGGTGCTAAACGCTTTCTAAAGAATTGGAATTGTCATACCTTCTTTTGCTACTAACCCATTGGGAAATACTGACTGGAGAGCAACTTGAACTTCATCCAATAAATTGTCATTATGAGAAGGGTCATGTTGAAACATAACTATTTGTTTAACTCCTGCTTTTTTTGCTATTTCCACACCTACTTCCCAAGTAGAATGTCCCCAACCAATTTTAGGGGATTGAGGATTATAATATTCCTCATTTGTGTAGGTAGCATCATAAATAAGTAAATCAGCTTTACGAGCTAGATGAAGTACATTTTCATCAAAACGATCTTCATAATGTTCTGTATCTGGACAATAAACTACAGTTTTACCCTGCCAACAAATTCTATATCCAATGGCAAAATTAGGATGATTTAGAGGAGCTGTTTCAATCTCAATATCATCAATCCTAATTACATCTCCAGTGCTAAAGTCATAAAACTTCATCTCAGAACCCATTACCTGTAAAGGAATAGGAAAGTTAGGATTGACCATTTGATCGGATAAACATTCCTTAATTGTAGTCCCATCAGGTGCTATGGCCCCATGTATGTGAAACTTATTGACTGGCACAAATGCAGGAACAAAAAATGGGAATCCTTGAATATGGTCCCAGTGAGTATGACTAAAGAATATATGAGCTTCCACTGGCATTTGCTTCATTAGGCTTAAACCCAATACTCTTAAACCTGTACCTCCATCAAAAATCAAACGCTTTTCCCCTACGCGCATTTCTACACAGGAGGTATTACCACCATAGCGAACTGTACTACTACCAGGGGTAGGTATACTACCTCGTACACCCCAGAATTCAACTACAAACTTGGTTTGCAAGGAGGCTGACTGAGTATCTATCTCCTCAGATTGTGATATTGGGGCTGAGTGCTCTGAAGACTGCATATTTCTGTGTTTCAGACTTGCGGTTAATACGAATCTGTTAAGAAATTCTTAACTATCAATTGAGATTATTCTAGCAAAATCAAGTACTAATGGTTGCTAGTATATATATAAATATGTAATTTAGTCTAGAAAGCAATACTTGACAATCATAAAATTTTTATTATTTATTTGGAAAAATGTTATTGTTAGACTTTTATAACTATTAGCCTTTATTAATATCTCTGTATAATTAAGCTATAATAAATAGCAGATTAGTAAATTAAGTAAATATATATTCAAAAAATTATAACTTGTCAATTTGGATAACTGGGGGTTGATAAGTCGGTTGATTTTGATGATTTTACCAAAAAAATACTAAAACCTGTGGAAACATTATAATTTTTTCTCCCACCCTTTTGTTGTCCGTTAGGTAAATATCGGATAAGTTTATACTTTAAATAAAATCACAAACTGTTATCAAAATCATCAGTGTGAAGTCAAAATCATTTTTTATGAAACATGAATAATTTTCAATTCTATTCATCAGAAAAATTAGATTTGCTTCAAGTTCAAGACAAGCTATCGACATGGTTTTCAGTTCATGTTCGAGTCCCTAGGGTCATTTCAGTTATCAGTTATCAGTTATCAGTACCTCTGTCTGTCTGTTTGCGCAGCATGACCTAGGAAAGCATCGGGATTGAAATATTGAACTTGATTTTCTCTTAGTCGATTGGATATAGCAAGGAAACCTCGCCATCCCACCCTCCGGGAAGCTGCGCTACGACCGCTTTCTCATCCCCTTAAAAGGGAAGGCTTGAGACCCTATTTTTTGGTCAAACATATTCTTGAGAGTAGAAAAAATAGCACAGAAGCTAGCACAATATTATGACATAAACCAGGAAAAAGCTCAACTGGCAGTATTGATGACACGCCCTAGCTAAATATTTTTCTCCTCATGTATTATTACAAATTAATTGCTCACTCAGAGGGTTGAGAAATAGATTTAGTATCATAAGTCTATCCTCATTTGCTTAATGCAAATTTCAGTGTAATTGTGGCCAAATACACTGATAATCAAAAAAGGGTGGGGCATCAAGAACAAGGAGATTTTAGCAGCGATAACTAATCATATATTTAGAAGAGCGAGCTATGAATCTGCTGAGTTGGATAATTTTTCTCGCAGATACTTTGAAACCTGGTAGAGGTGACAATCAAGAGTTATAGCATTTGAGACAACTTAGTAAGGAAAATATCTACCAAGCAGTTTGGTTAAACTGCAATTATACTATAAAGCACTTGCTAGCTACTAAATTGTTCGATTAAAAATTATATTAACTAAAAATTGGTGTCAGAAAATGGCCCAAAAAAACCTAGGATGAACAAAAAATGAAGCAGCAATAAAATCAACAAGATGATGAATAACACAAAGGCTCAAAATTTAGTCAATAGCAAAGATCGAATACAATAAAAATCAGGAAAAGGAAATAGATAATTTGATGTCGAATTACCCTCATATTCAGTCCTTGTCAACCGAATTAAGTCAGACAAATTCAGAACCTGATCGAACCTTAGAATTGACATTGACAATAGTTAATGCAGCATTGGACCGTAAAGGAGATAACATTGTTGTAATTAAAGTAACAGAAGTATCTTATTTAGCAGACTACTTCATAATTATCACAGGTTACTCTAATGTTCAAGTAAGAGCTATATATCAGGCGATCGCCCAAAAAGTGGAACAAGATAGAGAACTTTATCCTCTAGGAGTAGAAGGCCAAAGTGAAAGTTCTTGGATATTAATGGATTATGGTGATGTTATAGTCCACATCTTGAAGCCCGAAGAACGAGAATTCTACAATTTAGAAGCATTTTGGAGTCATGCAGAAAAAGTAGATATTTTATCATTGCTCAATTAGGAGCAAGCTGTCAATATGAACTACTTATTTGATTGGCATAAAATATGAAGTGAGGAAAAATTGATTTATGACTAGACAGATAATATCTAGATCTCCAGTTCCGCCAGAACAACAACCAGTCAACGAATACGAAGAACTCAAAAATTCCTGGTTATTTTGTTGGGTAACATTAGAAAGACCTCAGTATATAAAGAAGTTAGTCTGGGTTTGGCTCTGGAGTTGGTTAGTATCAGGCCCAGTAGCAGCAGCAAGTTTTTTTCCAGAGAAATATCCGATCGAGTTTTTACTGAGTGGGTCAGCAGGTGCAAGCTTTATTCTAATTTTGGTATTATTGCGAATTTATTTAGGTTGGAATTATGTACGATCGCGTCTTGCTAGTACCACTGTTTTTTATGAAGAGTCTGGTTGGTATGACGGACAAACATGGCTGAAAACATCAGAGGAAATTACAAAGGATAAGTTAATAGTTAACTATCAAGTTCAGCCACTTCTCAAAAGATTACACAAAACTTTTTATAGTTTGCTCTTAATGATTTGTATCGGTGTAATAATCTGGGTTTCGATCTAAAACTTACCCAAAATAGTTACCGAATAATTAATAATTAATAATTAATAATTAATAATTAATAATTAAAGAATTCAGCTTTATTAGCTTCCCATTTTAAAGGGAAAAAAATAAAATTTTTTCCAATTATGTCAATCCTCTCTCTTTTAAGGAGAGGTAATTATTAATTGTTAATTGCTGAAAAAAAGTTATACAGCAATCCTAAATAAGTTGCGGGTAATCAAAAAGTAGATAAAAAAAAACTGAAACTTCCACCTGTTACCTGTTCCCTAAAAGCGGTAAGATTTTTATACACAAATAAAATAGGATTGCTATAGTAATTTTGATTAGAAAATATTCCAGATTTCAAGCCTCCTTATTGAAGAGGTACTGATAACTGATAACTGATAACTGATAACTGATAACTGAAATGACAAGGGGAAAAAGAACACAAACTTCGCAACTAGAAGTCAGACTACTCCGAGAAGGTATCGTTGAATCAATTCACCAAGTTCAGGCCACTGTGTGCGACCATAGAGGTCGAGTGTTATCTGTGGCCGGAAATGCAGATACTGCCACATTTGTCCGTTCAGCTCTCAAACCATTTCAAGCTTTAGCAGTTACTACTACAGGTACTCTAGAACGTTATGACTTAACTGACTTAGATTTGGCCATTATCTGTAGTTCCCATCAAGGTACAATAGAGCAAGCAAGACAGGTATTTAACGTTTTATGGCGTTGTGATATTGACCCATCAAAGCTCCAATGTCCAACTCCTGCCAATAAAAATAGTCCTTTGCAATATAATTGTTCTGGTAAGCACGCAGGTATGCTGGCTGTTTGTCAACAAAGAAATTGGCCGATGGAGTCTTACCTACAGATGAAGCATCCAGTTCAGCAGTTGATTATTAGTAAAGTCGCTGAGTTACTGGCAATGCCTGCTGTAGAATTTATTGGCGCTCGTGATGACTGTGGTGCCCCAACTTATCTGCTGCAATTGAGTCAAATGGCAACTTTGTACGCCAAACTGGCTTCTGGTGATAGTTTGGATCTAGAACGAATTGTCAGGGCGATGACTTATCATCCAGAAATGGTTGGGGGAGAGGGAAGTTTTGATACAGAGTTGATGCGCTTGACGGCTGGAGAAATTGTTAGTAAGTCTGGGGCTGAGGGAGTGCAATGTATTGGTCGGGTAGGTGAAGGGATGGGTTTGGCCATAAAGGTTAATGATGGTGCTAAACGAGCGAAATATGCAGTGGCTATTCACTTGTTAACTCAGATGGGTTGGATAAGTCCAACTATTGCTGAAACTCTAGCGGACAACTATATGTCTCTCAGTAATGTCAAGCGTTTGGAAGTAATGGGAGAAATGTGTATGGTATAGTTTAATAATTAATAATTAATAATTAATAATTAATAATTACCTCTCCTTGAAAACGGATAGGATTGACTAATAATGAAAATTTTTTGGTTGTGCAGAGCGTAAAGTGTGGGATAAGTAAGTAGGGCTGGCCAATATAATCTAAAAGCACTGAGATATAAAGCCTTAGCGCATTTTTGTCGCGAATGGGGTGCAAATTTTTCAGCCTTTAAGACTAAAAAGTTAGGACGGGTGAGAGACACTTCCCAAAAAGATACAGGTACAATTATTCCTCCTACTTTCGAGGGTCTTCCCACAGGAACCAACTTCCCATCCTCCCCACACTTCCTTGACGCACTACCAATTTTTTCTTCTCTTGGTCTCATGGATATGGCGCAGGTTTCCTCGCAATCCCTCTACCGCTTGTTTCTCCTTTAAAGGAGAGGCTTTAAGCCTTAATTATTCGGTAATATAAAATCCGGTTATATACTATATGTTTATAACTATGCTTCAATCTCCCCTACTCCCCTACTCCCCTACTCCCCTACTCCCCTACTCCCCTACTCCCCTACTCCCCTACTCCCCTACTCCCCCAACTATATGATAAGTATTCAACCGGATTTGATATAATTGGACGGCCCTGAAAAAAATTTGGAAAATATTTTGAGTAAGGGGTTGCAATTTTTATGAGGTTATGGTTATACTAATTAAAGACGACGCGGGATAGAGCAGTCTGGTAGCTCGTCGGGCTCAAGTTATAAGGTAAGACAAACAAAATCAAGCACAAATAGACACCGCTAGTCACTAAGCTTGAAGTTATACCTTGTAAGGGGCGGCATACGAAGAAATTTGTATGTGATTACTTGTCAAATTCGGGGAAACCGTTAGCGGGGTAATCCCGAGCCAAGCTCCAAATAAAAGGAGAAGGTGTAGAGACTGGTTGGCAAGTACCCTAGCAGTTCTAGTTTGATAGAAGCTGAGGGTAAAGGGACAGTCCAGACCACAAACTAATTCTTAGAGTTGAGAATTAAGGCAGTGAAAGCTGTGGTGGTAAGCATAACCCGAAGGTCGGTGGTTCAAATCCGCCTCCCGCCATAAAAGTTAATAATCTAAAAAAGAGTCTGGTAAATTTTAAGATTTATCAGGCTTTTTTGATTTTTGGTATCAATAGAAGTCAGAAGTCATAATTAATAGGAATTTGATCGACGAAAAAAGTAATTGAGATGATTTGCATAGTATAAATATCTACCAAGCTACAGATTTATATACTACTTTTAATGATACGCTCTTGAAGTTCCGAATGTGGGATAAAATGGTTTCCAGTTAATAGCTAGGTCATCGCCATTAAAGTACAATCATAGCCGAAATCATCAATGCCCAATTTCCAAAAAGCGTGAGGTACAAAATTTTAGGTTTTAGGTAAAAGGGAAGAAAGATAAGAGTTTACCTAACTAAACCTAGCACCTACTCAAAAAATTCAATGTAGCAAAATTTTATGAATTTGGTAGAAAATGACAAATTGGAAATATTTGAGATTAATTATCGGTACTGTATTTTTCTTGATTTTGCCTCCATCTCTAGTAACAGAGAAAATAGAGAAAGTGCAGATATATTCAAAAGCAGTTGCAGAAGAGACTAAAAAATATAGCGATCGCCTGACTCAAGAAAACCTACAAACTCAAGCACAGCAACTGGATAAGAAAGCTAAACAACAACTTGAAAATGGGGAATTAGAAACGGCCTTAGAAACTTTGCAGCAACTCCTAGATATTCATACTCAACAGGGTGTTCGCGATAGCGGAACAGAGTTCTATCGCCTCAAGATCGGCAGCACCCTCTACAATATGGCCAGCATCGAGCGGCAACTACAGCAGTATCAGAAAGCTTTAGAGAATTATGAGCAAGCTTTGGAAATTAGTCAACAGTTAGGCGATACAGAGCAAGTTGCTGCCATCCTACATAATATTGGTACAGTTTATTCTCAGCTGAGTCAATATCCACAAGCATTAGCATCATTAAATAAAGCACTGAAAATGCGTAGGCAACTGCGCGATACTACTGCTATTAGTAGTACTTTAAATAAAATAGGTGTTATCTACGATCGCCAAGGTAAATATCCAAAAGCTATAGAGTTTTATGAAGAAGCTTTAGAAATGGCTAAAAGGGAAAAAGATAATGTCAATCTTACTGCAATTTCAAGTAATCTTGGCTTAGTTAATTCAAGGTTAGGTCGCTATAAGCAAGCTATAGATTTTTATCAGAAAATTTTACAGAATAATCCCTCAAACAAAGCCAAGTTTTTAACATATATTGGAGCAATTTATCGCCACTTAGAAGAGTTTTCTAAAGCTTTAAAGTTTTACGAACAAGCTTTAGAAATTTATGAAGAAAATCAAGACCGCTTGAATATAGCAATAACTATAGATAATATAGGTATAATTTATCGAGAACAGGAAAAATATTCCCAAGCATTAGAATATCATCAACAAGCGTTAATTATTTGGAAAGAGTTAGGCGATCGGGAAGGTAAATCTGCCTCTCTTCATAATATTGGTATAGTGTATCGAGAGTCCGGTAAGTATTCTGAATCTCTAGAATTTTTGACTCATACTTTAATTCTTGATCGACAACTTGAAAACCAAAATAGAGAAAGAATTACTCTTGCTGATATAGGAAAATTATTAGCAAAAAATGATCGACCAGAATTAGCAATAATATTTTATAAAAATCAATTAATATTACAGAAAAAATCCGCCCAGATTTACAGGTTTTACCAGTAGAGGAACAAAGGGATTATTTAGACGGTACTGTTACTGAAATATATCGGGATTTAGCTAATTTATTGCTAGAGCAAAAACGAGCCATAGAATCACATCAAATCCTAGATTTATTGAAGGTACAAGAAGTATTTGAGTATCTGGGAGGCATCAACCCTAATGATAATAAATCTAATGAAGTTATTATGCTAAAACAGGAAAATATTTTTATAGAAAAATATACTAATTTCTTAGATAAAATAGGCAAAACTGACGAGAAAACTCAGAATATTTCATTAGAAAAATTAGTTGCTATTCACGATTTTATTCGTAGTGAAGAAATAACAGAAATTAGGTCAGAAATAAAGAAGAAAGCTAAGAGTCAAAAACTTACCCCTGAGATGCTGGTTTTGTTACAGCGTGAACTCAAGGAACATAAAAAAGAAAATGCAGCAGTCTTATATCCTTTGATTTTAGAAGATCGCCTAGAATTAATCTTAGTTACTGCTAATTCTCCCCCAGTTCATCGTACAGTGTTAGTTAATCGGGAAGAATTCGAGCGGATGGTTTTTGCATTTAGAGTAGGATTAGTTGATAGAAGAAAGGTTAATAATACCTTTGATTCTCGAGTTGCGAAAGCTGGATTAAAACTTTATAAATGGTTAATTAAGCCAATAGAAAATGACCTCAAAACTAAGAGAGTGAAAACTATTATTTATGCACCAGATGGCAAGCTTCGTTATATTCCTATAGCAGCTTTATATGATGGGGAAAGATGGCTGACAGAGAGGTTTAAAATCAATAATATTACTGCTGCAAGTATTATGGATTTAAGTCCAAGGAGAAATAGAAATATCCGAATTTTGGCAGGTGCTTTAACTGAAGGAAATTATAGCTTTGCAATTGGCAGAAGAAAGTTTGAATTTGAAGGTTTGCCTTTTGCGAAAGTAGAGGTAGAAAAGCTAGGGAGTATTTTTCCTCAAACCAAGAAATTATTAGGAGATGATTTTACTAAACAATTTATGGAATTAAGGATGGGTAGTCATAGTTTAATACATTTTGCTACTCATTCTGCTTTTGTTAGTGGTAGTCCAGAAGACTCTTTTATATTATATGGAGATGGGGAACTCGCTAGTTTACGAGAAGTAGAAAAGTGGAATTTATATGGTGTAGAATTAGTGGTTTTGAGTGCCTGTGATACTGGTAAAGGAAAACTGCTAGGAGATGGTTCAGAAATTCTGGGTTTTGGTTATCAAATGCAAGTTGCAGGTGCAGCAGCAAGTTTAGCAACTTTATGGCGAGTAGATGACCGGGCTACTTCTGAATTTATGAATAATTTTTATACAGCTTTAAGCAGTGGGAAAAATAAGGCTGGGTCTATACAAAAAGCACAAATTGCGATGATTAATAGTGAGTATAATCATCCTTATTATTGGGCACCATTTATTTTAATTGGTAATGGGTTTTGAAGGAAGAAGAAAGAAGGAAGAGGGAAGAAGGAAGAGGGAAGAGGGAAGAAGGAAGAGAGTGCATCTCAATGCGTGAATAAAGCCAAAAATTTATCGCTTTTAGGGAACAGGGAACAGGGAACAGGGAACAGGGAATAGGGAATATATAGGAAAAAAGTATTTTTTCAAATATAAGATGCACCCAATAGGGATGATTAATAATGAGTATAATTATCCTTATTATTGGACAGGATTTATTTTAATTGGCAATGGTTTTTGAAGAAAGAAGGAAGAGGGAAGAAGAAAGAAGGAAGAGAGTGCATCTCAATGCGTGAATAAAGCCAAAAATTTATCGCTTTTAGGCAACAGGGAACAGGGAATAGAGAATATATAGGAAAAAAGTATTTTTCTAAATATAAGATGCACCCAATAGGGATGATTAATAATGAGTATAATTATCCTTATTATTGGACAGGATTTATTTTAATTGACAATGGTTTTTGAGGAGGAAGGAAGTTCAAAAATTAATAATTAATAATTAATAATTAATAATTAGGGAGACCCATCTAATCTAAAAGTCTTTACAGATAAAGGTAAGTGCCTTTCTAAGTATCAAAAAGTATAAGTTTTTAGGTAGTAATGGTTCAAAAATTTAGGATTTTGGTCAAGAGTTGGGCAGAAAAATCAACGGATGATTATTCCTGCTATCTCTTCTATAATTTCCATTTATCCTGACTTCTGACTCCTCCTCTTACCAGTAGATGACCAGGGTACTTATGAATTTATGAGTAATTTTTATACAGCATTAATAAAGGGAATAAATCAGGTTATAGATGTGCAAAAGGTGTAAATTTGGATGATTAATAGTGAGTATAGTCATCCTGATTATTGGGCACTATTTATTTTAATTGGCAATGGTTTTTGAGGGGGTCATTTCAGTTAGCCTCCTGGCGGAGGAGCTACGCTATCAGTTAGCCTCCTCCGGAGGAACTGCGCCCTTCAGTTAGCCTTCTATGGTCGTAACTGCGGACTTCAGTTATCAGTACCTCTGCAATAAGGAGCCTTGATATAAAAAATATTTTCTTTTTTATCCCCTTAAAAGGGGAGGCGCATACCCACAATTTTTCGGGAAGAAAGAAGGAAAAAGAAAGAAGGGTAGATGACCAGGGTACTTCTGAATTTATGAGTAATTTTTATACAGCATTAAGAAAGGGAGTAAATCAGGTTATAGATGTGCAAAAGATGCAAATAGGGATGATTAATAGTGAGTAGAATAATCCTGATTATTGAACACCATTTATTTTAATTGGCAATGGTTTTTGAGGAAGAAGGAAGTTCAAAAATTAATAATTAATAATTAATAATTAATAATTAGGGAGACCCATCTAATCTAAAAGTCTTTACAGATAAAGGTAAGTGCCTTTCTAAGTATCAAAAAGTATAAGTTTTTAGGTAGTAATGGTTCAAAAATTTAGGATTTTGGTCAAGAGTTGGGCAGAAAAATCAACGGATGATTATTCCTGCTATCTCTTCTATAATTTCCATTTATCCTGACTTCTGACTCCTCCTCTTACCAGTAGATGACCAGGGTACTTATGAATTTATGAGTAATTTTTATACAGCATTAATAAAGGGAATAAATCAGGTTATAGATGTGCAAAAGGTGTAAATTTGGATGATTAATAGTGAGTATAGTCATCCTGATTATTGGGCACTATTTATTTTAATTGGCAATGGTTTTTGAGGGGGTCATTTCAGTTAGCCTCCTGGCGGAGGAGCTACGCTATCAGTTAGCCTCCTCCGGAGGAACTGCGCCCTTCAGTTAGCCTTCTATGGTCGTAACTGCGGACTTCAGTTATCAGTACCTCTGCAATAAGGAGCCTTGATATAAAAAATATTTTCTTTTTTATCCCCTTAAAAGGGGAGGCGCATACCCACAATTTTTCGGGAAGAAAGAAGGAAAAAAAAGAAGGGTAGATGACCAGGGTACTTCTGAATTTATGAGTAATTTTTATACAGCATTAAGAAAGGGAGTAAATCAGGTTATAGATGTGCAAAAGATGCAAATAGGGATGATTAATAGTGAGTAGAATAATCCTGATTATTGAACACCATTTATTTTAATTGGCAATGGTTTTTGAGGGGGTCATTTCAGTTATCAGTTATCAGTACCTCTGCAATAAGGAGCATTGATATAAAAATATTTTCTTTTTATCCCCTTAAAAGGGGAGGCGCATACCCACAATTTTTCGGGAAGGAAGAAGGAAAAAGAAAGAAGGGTAGATGACCAGGGTACTTCTGAATTTATGAGTAATTTTTATACAGCATTAAGAAAGGGAGTAAATCAGGTTATAGATGTGCAAAAGATGCAAATAGGGATGATTAATAGTGAGTAGAATAATCCTGATTATTGGACACCATTTATTTTAATTGGCAATGGTTTTTGAGGGGGTCATTTCAGTTATCAGTTATCAGTACCTCTGCAATAAGGAGCATTGATATAAAAATATTTTCTTTTTATCCCCTTAAAAGGGGAGGCGCATACCCACAATTTTTCGGGAAGGAAGAAGGAAAAAGAAAGAAGGGTAGATGACCAGGGTACTTCTGAATTTATGAGTAATTTTTATACAGCATTAAGAAAGGGAGTAAATCAGGTTATAGATGTGCAAAAGATGCAAATAGGGATGATTAATAGTGAGTAGAATAATCCTGATTATTGGACACCATTTATTTTAATTGGCAATGGTTTTTGAGGGGGTCATTTCAGTTATCAGTTATCAGTACCTCTGCAATAAGGAGCCTTGATATAAAAAATATTTTCTTTTTTATCCCCTTAAAAGGGGAGGCGCATACCCACAATTTTTCGGGAAGAAAGAAGGAAAAAAAAGAAGGGTAGATGACCAGGGTACTTCTGAATTTATGAGTAATTTTTATACAGCATTAAGAAAGGGAGTAAATCAGGTTATAGATGTGCAAAAGATGCAAATAGGGATGATTAATAGTGAGTAGAATAATCCTGATTATTGGACACCATTTATTTTAATTGGCAATGGTTTTTGAGGGGGTCATTTCAGTTATCAGTTATCAGTACCTCTGCAATAAGGAGCCTTGATATAAAAAATATTTTCTTTTTTATCCCCTTAAAAGGGGAGGCGCATACCCACAATTTTTCGGGAAGGAAGAAGGAAAAAGAAAGAAGGGTAGATGACCAGGGTACTTATGAATTCATGAGTAATGTTTATACAGCATTAAGAAAGGGAATAAATAAGGTTATAGATGTGCAAAATGTGCAAATAGGGATGATTAATAGTGAGTAGAATAATCCTGATTATTGAACACCATTTATTTTAATTGACAATGGTTTTTGAGGAGGAAGGAAGTTCAAAAATTAATAATTAATAATTAATAATTAATAATTAGGGAGACCGATCTAATCTAAAAGTCTTTACAGATAAAGGTAAGTGCCTTTCTAAGTATCAAAAAGTATAAGTTTTTAGGTAGTAATGGTTCAAAAATTTAGGATTTTGGTCAAGAGTTGGGCAGAAAAATCAACGGATGATTATTCCTGCTATCTCTTCTATAATTTCCATTTATCCTGACTTCTGACTCCTCCTCTTACCAGTAGATGACCAGGGTACTTATGAATTTATGAGTAATTTTTATACAGCATTAATAAAGGGAATAAATCAGGTTATAGATGTGCAAAAGGTGTAAATTTGGATGATTAATAGTGAGTATAGTCATCCTGATTATTGGGCACTATTTATTTTAATTGGCAATGGTTTTTGAGGGGGTCATTTCAGTTAGCCTCCTGGCGGAGGAGCTACGCTATCAGCTAGCCTCCTCCGGAGGAACTGCGCCCTTCAGTTAGCCTTCTATGGTCGTAACTGCGGACTTCAGTTATCAGTACCTCTGCAATAAGGAGCCTTGATATAAAAAATATTTTCTTTTTTATCCCCTTAAAAGGGGAGGCGCATACCCACAATTTTTCGGGAAGAAAGAAGGAAAAAGAAAGAAGGGTAGATGACCAGGGTACTTATGAATTCATGAGTAATGTTTATACAGCATTAAGAAAGGGAGTAAATCAGGTTATAGATGTGCAAAAGATGCAAATAGGGATGATTAATAGTGAGTAGAATAATCCTGATTATTGAACACCATTTATTTTAATTGGCAATGGTTTTTGAGGAAGAAGGAAGTTCAAAAATTAATAATTAATAATTAATAATTAATAATTAGGGGAGACCCATCTAATCTAAAAGTCTTTACAGATAAAGGTAAGTGCCTTTCTAAGTATCAAAAAGTATAAGTTTTTAGGTAGTAATGGTTCAAAAATTTAGGATTTTGGTCAAGAGTTGGGCAGAAAAATCAACGGATGATTATTCCTGCTATCTCTTCTATAATTTCCATTTATCCTGACTTCTGACTCCTCCTCTTACCAGTAGATGACCAGGGTACTTATGAATTTATGAGTAATTTTTATACAGCATTAATAAAGGGAATAAATCAGGTTATAGATGTGCAAAAGGTGTAAATTTGGATGATTAATAGTGAGTATAGTCATCCTGATTATTGGGCACTATTTATTTTAATTGGCAATGGTTTTTGAAGGAAGCATAAAGTTGAAATATAGCGTTTCTCAAATTGGTGAGATACAGTTTTAGATCCCCCCTAACCCCCTTAATAAGGGGGGAACCACTTAAAAAGGGGGGAGGTTTCACTCGTTCTCCTTAAAAAGGGGGATAATGGGGGATCGTAAATGTACCTTATCTTTATGAGAAATGCTATATTATAAGTTATGAAATATTATAAGTTAAGTGTAGATATCAATTTATAGAGACAATATAAAATGATAAATTGGAAATATTTTAGATTAATTATAGGTACGGGATTTTTTTTCTTTTGCCTTTATCTGTAGTCACAGAAAAGGTGCATATAAATGCAAAAGCAGTTATACAAGAGACTACAAAATATAGCGATAAAACTACGTTTCGCTGGCGCGATCGCTCGCTCCCAGAAAATTTAGAAATAAAAGCACAACAACTTTACCAGAAAGCTACACAACAATTTCAAAATGCTGAATATGAAGCAGCTTTAGAAACTTTGCAACAGGTGTTAGATATTCGTAAGCAACAAGGCGATCGCGATAGCGGAACGGAGTTATATCGCTTTAACATTAGTAGTACTCTCTACAGTATAGCAACCGTTTATAAGCAATTACAGGAATATCAGCAAGCGTTGGAGTATTATCAGCAAGCACTGGAAATTCGTCAACAGTTAGGAGACCAAGATAGAACATCTGTTCCGCTCCGCGAACGAATTGCTGCTACCCTACACAATATTGGCACAGTTTATCATCACCTTAGTCGATATCCCGAAGCATTGGTATCTTTAAATCAAGCACTGGTAATACGTCGGCAACTTGAGGATAGTGCTGCTGTTGGTCGCACTTTAAATGAAATTGCTGTTGTTTACGATACTCAGAGTAGGTATCTGAAAGCTTTAGAGTTTTATCAAGAAGCTTTAGAAATTGCTCAACAGGAAAAAGATAATGCAAGTATTAGGGCAATTTTAAGTAATATGGGGTTGGTCTATTCTCAGTTGGGTCAATATGAAAAAGCTATTGATTTTTATGGGCAAGTTTTAGAGACTAACCCTCCAACAAAAGGTATTATTTTAAATAATATTGGTGCTGTTTATCGTCGGTTAAAAGAGTTTCCGAAAGCTTTAAAATTTTATCAAGAAGCTTTACAAATTCATCAGGAAAATCAAGACCGTTTTGCCATAGCTACAACCCTTGATAATATTGGTGTAATTTATCGAGAACAAGGTAAATATTCTCTAGCTTTAGAGTCTCATCAACAAGCATTAGAGATAAGAGAAAAATTAGGCGATCGCGAAGGTAAAGCGGCTACTCTTCATAATATTGGTATAGTTTATCGAGAGTCAGGGAGCTATGCTGAAGCATTACAATTTTTAACTCATGCTTTAATTATTGATCGACAACTGGGAAACAGGGATGGGGAAAGAATTACTCTGGGAAATATAGGTAAGTTATTAGCAAAAGAACGACCTGAATTAGCCATAATTTTTTATAAACAATCGGTTAATGTTACTGAAGATATTCGTCAGGATTTAAAGGTTTTACCAGTAGAGCAGCAGGAGTCTTATGTAGAAAGTGTTGCGGAAATATATCGTAGTTTGGCTGACTTATTACTTCAACAAAAACGTGTTATGGAAGCCTATCAAATTCTAGATTTATTGAAGGTGCAAGAAATATTTGAGTATATTAGAAGTTTAGAATCTGATAAGTATAAATCTACGGAAGTTCCACTGCTGGAAATGGAAAAAAAGTTATGGAAAAAGTATAACCAATTTATAGATACTGTAGGTCAAAATCGGGATAAAAATCCAGATATTTTATCAGCAGAATTGGTTGATATTCAGAGTTTGATTGATAGTCCGGAAGTAACAAATATTGTATTGGAGTTAAAGAAAAATGCGAGTAGTCAAAAACTGAATGTTGAGATATTAGCTTCTTTGCAGTCTGAACTAAAAAATCATAAGCAAGAAAATACAGTAGTTTTATATCCTTTGCTTTTAGAAGACCGCATCGAATTAATATTAGTAAGTCCTAATTCTCCTCCATTACATCGTACTGTTTTAGTCAAGCAGGAAGAATTTAAGCAGGCACTTTTAGAATTTAGACTGGGATTAACTAGCACCAGAAAAGTTGGAAATAAAAATCGCTCTGATTATAGAGCTATGAAGGCAGGATTAAAATTCTATAATTGGTTGATTAAACCTATAGAGTCTCATCTAAAAAATTCTGGTGCGAAAACTATTATTTATGCACCGGATGGTCAGTTACGTTATATTCCTTTAGGAGCGTTATATGATGGAGAAAAATGGTTGGTAGAGAGATTTAAAATTAATAATATTACTGCTGCTAGTTTAATAAAATTTATCCCCAGGGAAGAGATTAATCCTCAGATTTTGGCAGGTGCTTTGACTGAAGGTAATTATAAATTTATAGTTGCCGAAAGAAAGTTTGATTTTGACAAATTACCCTTTGCTGGAGTAGAGGTAGAAAAGTTAGCTGAAATTTTTCCTGAAACTAAAAAATTATTAGGAAATGCTTTTACTAAAGAAGCTATGGAGTCAAATATGGGTAGCTATAATATCGTACATTTTGCTACTCATTCTGCTTTTGTCAGTGGTCATCCAGAAGAATCTTTTATTCTATTTGGAGATGGTAATCTCACTAATTTACGAGAAGTAAAAGATTGGAATTTAAAGGGTGTAGAATTAGTAGTTTTGAGTGCTTGTCAAACTGGTTTAGGGAAAGAGTTAGGAAATGGGGCAGAAATTCTGGGTTTTGGTTATCAAATGCAAGTAGCTGGTGCAGCAGCAAGTTTGGCAACTTTATGGCAAGTTGATGACCAGGGTACTTCTGAATTTATGAATTATTTTTATGCAGCTTTAAAGAATGGAGTAAGCAAAGTTGAGGCAGTGCAAAAAGCACAAATTTCTATGATTAATAGTGAGTTTAATCATCCCTATTATTGGGCGCCATTTATTTTAATTGGTAATGGGTTTTGATGAAGAAGGAAGAGGGAAGTAGTAGTAGGGTGTGTTAGCGTTTGCGCAGCATTCCGCAGGAAAGCGTAACGCACCATTTTTCAGGAAAGCGTAACGCACCTCAAAGATTACTTAATAATTAACTTTGTGTAATTTGGAAAATATATATTAGTGCATTACTTAATAATTAACTTTGTGTAATTTGAGAAATATATATTGGTGCATTACTTAATAATTAACTTTGTGTAATTTGGGAAATATATATTGGTGCATTACTTAATAATTAACTTTGTGTAATTTGAGAAATATATATTGGTGCGTTACGGCTAACGCCTAACGCACCCTACGTTATACTTTGTGTAATTTGGAAAATATATATTGGTGCGTTACTTAATAATTAACTTTGTGTAATTTGGAAAATATATATTGGTGCGTTACTTAATAATTAACTTTGTGTAATTTGGAAAATATATATTGGTGCATTACTTAATAATTAACTTTGTGTAATTTGAGAAATATATATTGGTGCGTTACGGCTAACGCCTAACGCACCCTACGTTATACTTTGTGTAATTTGGAAAATATATATTGGTGCGTTACTTAATAATTAACTTTGTGTAATTTGGGAAATATATATTGGTGCATTACTTAATAATTAACTTTGTGTAATTTGGGAAATATATATTGGTGCATTACTTAATAATTAACTTTGTGTAATTTGGGAAATATATATTGGTGCATTACTTAATAATTAACTTTGTGTGATTTGGAAAATATATATTGGTGCGTTACGGCTAACGCCTAACGCACCCTACATTATACCTCTTAATTCGTATATCCGTGGCATAATCCGTGTGAGCTACTCTCCTAATAATGGTGCTTCAACTAAATCATTTAATCCTGCTGATTCTAATAATTCTTGCCAATCATTTTCTAACTCTAAATTATCGGGTTCAGCTAAACGTAATTCAGCTAAATTTTTCACTGCATCTAACCAAATTCCATTACTAGCATAGATACTTGGATATTCATTTTTTTCAGCATTTTTTAGTCGATCTGCCAGATTGGAATTAGGCTCAATTCGCCTCAGCCAACCACTAGCAACTAAATCATCTCTTCTTTTCTTGGGATTACAAATAACTCTAATAATCCAACGATAATTTTTACCAATTTCTAACTTTGCTTCTGCCTCTGGAATACTAATAGCTATTACACCAGATTTAGCTGGAATATTTATAGGTTCTGTGCGGTAAATATCTGTTACACCATCTTCCTTTTTAATCAAAATCTGCATTAATTCTGCTGAAGTGGGAGGAACATACATAAAAATTTGAGGAGATTTTGCTACTGTTAATTGCACCTTATTTTTATCTATTTCTGGATTGGGGATTAAAGCAGTTAAAGATAAACCATTGGGATAATCATCGTCTTGAGGGCACTTTTTAGAATCGCGAGTTTTGCCTGCTTTAGTTGTGGGTGGTGATTCTAAATCTTCTTGGGGTTTGTATTGAGTATTTTCTACTAAGAGAAAGGGGTTAGTAGTTAAAAATAAAATAGTTGTTAAGTTTGCTATATAAGTTTGCCAAGTCATTTGATTTTGGGATATTTTTTTAGAAAATACTATAGCATAAGGTGGAATTATGGAGCGAGTAAAAGTTCAGAATAGTCAAATGAATAATGATAATTGTAGTTTGGAAAAAGTAGGCAGAAAAACAGTTATGATTCTAGATAAATTACCAAAAGGCGATCGCGCTTTAACTTTCTTTATAGGACTATTATTTGCTAGCAGCATTCCTATTCCTATCATTGCTCAACATAGCACGATAGTAATGGCTCAGGTATCTAACCCAGAAAACAATTCTGAATTAGAGGATACACAACCTGGGCAAGGATTGGGCGGACAACTAGCAATATTTGTTGGTCATCAAGATGATATTAATAGTGTCAAATTTAGCCCCGATGGCAACTATATTCTGACAGCTAGTGACGATAAAACTGCTCGTTTATGGGATCGGGAAGGCAATCCTTTAGCTACTCTTCAGCACGATCATAAAGTAAAGGATGCTAAATTTAGTCCTAACGGAAATCAGATTATCACAGTTAGTTATGTCGGTATTTATCTCTGGGATAAGAAAGGTAATCTCTTAGCAAATCTTAGAGGTGGAACACGAACCTCAAAATTTAGCTCTGATGGCAACCTTATTCTCACGACTCAGTCTGGAGATGAAATTGCTCGTCTTTGGGATAGCAACGGCAATCTCTTGGCTAAGTTGCAGCATGAAGCAGATATTGAGAAAGCTACATTTAGTCCCGATGGTAAGCTTATTCTCACAGCTAGTAAGGATGGAACTGCCCGTCTCTGGGATCAGAAAGGTAATCTACTTACGACTCTCCAGCACGAGAGTCGTCTTATGAGTGTAGAATTTAGCCCTGATGGCAGCCACATTCTGACGACTGCTGTTAGAGATGCTTATTTATGGGATAGAAAGGGTAATCTCTTGGCTAATATGAAGGATTCTTTTTATGGTCATGGACATCCCCCACTCAATGATGCTAAGTTTAGTCCGGATGGTAGACTCATTCTTACTTCTAGCGATCGAATTATTCGCCTTTGGGATAGAGAAGGCAACTCTATTAGTATTCTTAAAGGACATGAGGATGATATCAATAGTGTAGAATTTAGTCGGGATGGTAGTCGCATTCTTACCGCCAGTTATGATAAAACTGCTCGTCTCTGGGATAATAAAGGTAATCTGTTAACTATTTTTGAGCATCAGCACAACGTCCAGAGTGCAAAATTTAGCCCTGATGGCAACCAAATTATCACTACAAGTTGGGATAGTTGGGAGGAAAAGACAACCCAACTCTGGGATAGGAAAGGTAATATCCTTAAGGTTTTTCGATATGAGGATCGAATTGCTGGTGTTGAATTTAGCTCTGATGGCAGCCAGATTCTGAGTTGGGGAGATAATATCGCCCGCTTAAGGAATTTATCAGAGCTAATAGCTGTGCAATCCGAACAAACAGAAGCATTAGAAACCTTTGAAGAAGGGGTAGCGCAACAAAATTCTCAACTGACACGCATGGAGGAGGAAGATGATGTTGAGATTGCTATATTCAGCCCCAATGGAACTCTTATCCTTACGAGAACTCTTAATGGTAGGCAGCCGCGTTTATGGGATCGAGAAGGTAATCTTGTAGCTGAGTTCAAAGGACATAAACAGTCTGTCCAGAGTGGTGAATTTAACCCGAATAGTCGCGAGATTCTCACGACTGCTTTAGATGGAACGGTTCGCCTCTGGGATAGAAATGGCAATTCCTTTACTGTTTTTGATATGGATAAGAATTTACCCGTTGTGGCACAATTCAGTCCTGATGGAGAACACATTCTTATATCAGGACATTTTTCATCTCTATCCTACTACCTGTTGGATAAGCAAGGTAATCTTGTAGCTGAGTTCAAAGGACGGGGTGCAGAATTTAGCCTTGATGGAAAGTTTATTATTACGACTGCGGACAAAATTGCCTACCTCTGGAATCGCAAAGGTAATCTTGTTGCTGAGTTGGAAGGTCATCAGCATCGCGTCCACAATCCCAGATTTAGTCCTGATGGGGAGCAAATTTTCACTGCTAGCTATGATAAGGTTGCTTACCTCTGGAATAAAAAAGGTAATCTCTTAGCTGAGTTCCAGCATGAAGGAGAGGTGACAAATGTAGAGTTTAGTCCTGATGGGAAACACCTTCTTATTTTTAGCTACCCAAGAACTGAGCCAGTTATGGGAAGTCTTTATCCACAGGCCGATTTATGGAACATAGACAATAATTCTCGCCGTATATCTCGGTTAGGTAGAGTTTCGAGCGCAGAATTTAGCCCTGATGGGAAATACATTCTCACCGTTAATTTGGATAATACTGCCAGTCTCTGGGATTCTCAAGGTAATCTCCTTCCTGTTTCTTTTGACCATAAAGATGAAGATGACGATGAGGATAAAGATAAGGTCAAAAGTGCAAAATTTAGCCCTGATGGGAATCAAATTTTCACAACTAGCGACGATCTAACTGTTCGTCTTTGGGATAGGGAAGGCAAGCTGTTGGCTATTTTCCGGGGGCATAACAGTGTTGTCACAAGTGCAAAATTTAACCCTGATGGTGGCCAGATTCTTAGTGTAAGTCAGGATAATACTGCCCGTCTGTGGGATATATCGGGAGCAGTTACAAATCAAGCAGAGCAATTAGCAGCACGACAAAACTCATCTGAAAATAATAATCAACAAACAGCGGTAACATTACTAGGGGTGGGCAATACTCAAGCCAAGTTAGGAGAGTTTCAAAAGGCTCTCGATTCTTATAATCGAGGATTAACCTTATCGCAGGAAGCAGGAGCGATAGCAGTAGAAGCAAAAATTCTTAATGCTTTGGGTGAACTCTACAATAATTTAGCCGAATCGGACACTGCTCTTAATTACCATAACCAAGCTTTACCATTGCTATATCAGCTCAATGACAAGGGTGGTGCAGCTATCACTCTGAACAACATTGGTGACATTAATGCTGTTACAGGAAAACATCAAGATGCTCTAAAATCCTATAACCAGGCTATAAACCTCTCCCAAACTGGAGGCGAGCAAAACGCAGAAGCAGTTAGTTTAATGGGTATTGGGAACGTCTATATTGCTTTACAAGAATGGTCAACTGCTCTGAAAGCTTACAAGCAAGCTTTGAAGATATCCCGCTTCCTTAAGGATGAAGGCAAAGAAACCATAATCCTCAAGCAATTTGGAAAAGTACAGGCTGCATTAGGTGAGGAGTCCACTGCCTTAGACTATTACAATCAAGCTTTACTCTTATCTAGGGACCTGGGTTACAAAAGTGAAGAAGCGAGCATTCTCTACAACCAAGCTACTTTAAAGCGACAACAAAATAACCTTTCTGTTGCTCAAGCAGAAATCGAGACAGCAATTAAGATTGTGGAAGAACTCCGGACTAAAATTATTAGTCAGGACTTGAGAAAATCCTACTTTTCTACAGTTCAAAATTACTATCAACTGTACATTGATATTTTAATGCAACTCCACAAACAAAACCCAGACCAAGGTTTTGACGCCAAAGCACTCCACGCCAGCGAACGCAGTCGTGCCCGCTCCCTCCTCGAACTCCTCACCGAAGCTAACGCCAACATTCGTGAAGGCGTCAACCCAAACCTATTAAACCAAGAACAAACCATACTCCAAAAATTTGATGCCACCGAAAAACGTCGCTTAGAATTAGTCAAAAGCGACTACAAACCAGAACAACTAGAAAAAATCAAACAAGAATTAGCCACTCTCCAAACACAATACCAACAACTGCAAAACCAAATCAAACAAACCAGCCCCAGTTACGCAGCTCTCAAATATCCACAACCCCTTAACCTCAAACAAATTCAACAACAGGTACTCGACGACAACACCATACTCTTAGAATATTCCCTCGGAAAAGACCGCAGCTATCTTTGGGCAGTAAGCAAAAATAGCATCACCAGTTACGAACTTCCCCCCCAAGCAGAAATAGAAACCGCTGCGCAACAATTTATAGATCTGCTCACCGCATCAGACCTCAGAAGTAGTCCCCAAGACTTACCCAACGCTGCTCAAGCTCTGAGTGAAATTATCTTACAACCTGTAGCGTCACAGTTAGAAAACCAACAGTTGTTGATAGTAAGTGATGGCATCTTACAATACATTCCCTTTGCAGCATTACCAGCACCAGGAAAAAACACCTTACTATTGGCCAATAGTAAAATTGTCAACGCTCCCTCAGCTTCTACTATTGCTATTAACCGCAATCAAACAGCCAACCGTCAGACAGCAGCAAAAACAATAACTATATTAGCCGACCCTGTTTTTTCTCCTGATGACGAGCGCGTTACAGGAATAGCTAAAGAAAATGATTGTCAAACTAGGGGAAGAGGTGGAATTACAGCAGAACCAGTTTTGACTCCTGATGAAAAGACTGTTGCAACAATAGCTCAAAGTAATAATTCCCCAGAAACAGTAGACTTATTACGAGGTCAGCGAATGACCAGAGCTGCTAGACATGGTAGTGGTAACTGGGAGCGACTGCCATGCACCAGAATTGAAGCAGAAGCAATAATTGCTCAAGTTCCCGATCCTCAGCAACGCAGTTATGCTTTAGACTTTGAAGCTAATAAAGAAAAAGCTACTAATCCAGAATTAAACGAATACCAATTTGTACATTTTGCCACCCACGGTTTCTTCAATGGTACTCAACCAGAATTATCGGGAATAGTCATGTCTTTAGTAGATGAAAATGGCAACCAAAAAAATGGATTTTTATATTTACAAGATGTATTTAATTTGAAATTATCAGCAGAATTAGTAGTATTGAGTGCTTGTGAAACGGGATTAGGAGAAGAAGTAAAAGGAGAAGGAATAGTAGGTTTAACTCGTGGATTTATGTATGCAGGAACTCCGAGGGTTGTTGTTAGTTTGTGGAAAGTAGATGATGAAGCAACTGCGGAATTAATGAGCTTATTTTATCAGAAAATGTTAGTAGAAAAAAAGAAGCCAGTAGAAGCATTGAGGGCGGCGCAAATTGAGATGTTAAATTCAGCGGAATGGCAAGACCCTGAATATTGGGCAGCGTTTACTTTGCAGGGTGAATGGCAGTAATAAAGTCAAAAGTCAAAAATCAAAAGTTAGAAGTTAACCCACCCCTAACCCCTCCCAGGAGGGGAAGTAGGGGATTTGAGCAAGGCTCCAAAAATATTTCGCCAACCTAAGGCGGGGTTGGGAGAGCCAATTATTTTGCTCAAAATCCGTAATTCCTCTTGAATTCTGAATTCTGACTCCTACCCTCACCCATAAAACTTATTCAGCAAGCCCTAATTATTCATTATTCATTATTCATTATTCATTGTTATCGCCAGTCAGGAGGATAAAGACTATCAACATTAGGCATTTCATCAATCTTTTGTAGCAAATCTCCTAATTTTGGATATTTTTTCTCTATAGGTAAGATGTCTATGTTTAATTTACTTACATCTTCCTGAGCTGCTAATTTTTCGACAAATTTAAAAATAGGATAAATAGCAATATCCGCAGCAGATAATTTATCGCCTGCCAACCAATTTTTATCTGCTAAAACCTCGTCATTGAGTATGGTAAATTCTTCTTTTAATTTCTGGAAATTTTCAACAACTTCCTTCTCTTTCTCGGCTAAACCCCCAAAGAAAATTGGAGGGATAAGCTGAAGTAAAGAGGGCACAATTACATTTTCAACTTCACATACCTGTTGCCAAATTATTGCTTTTTCTTGGCTAGTATTACCAAAAAGTTGCCACTCAGGATAGAGAGAATCTAAATATACTAAAATTGCTATAGATTCACGCACAAATAATTCCCCATGTTTTAGTAATGGCACTTTACCACGAGGATTTAAAGCTAGATACTCAGGTTGTTTATGTTCTCCTATTGATGGGTCTAAATAATGAGAGACATAATCAACATTATGAATTACTAAGGCCAGGTGTACTCGCCAAGCAAAAAGACTACCTTGAAAGCAAAAAAGTTCTATTGTTGGATTCATTTTCTTGAATACTATTCCGATACTGTTTTGTTGACATTTGTTAACATTTGCTAACAATGCACAGCAAGATTAACCTGCTGAGGGAGTATCTCCCAATGTCTACAAGAAAACCTGTAGACGCAAATGAATTACTTACGTCGCCTTGGTTATCGGCTCAACAGAAGTTTTAATTACTTAACCATGCTAGCGGCAACTTATCAGGATAGCGGTTACTTAGTGGTCTGGTTTTGCACCACAAACTACTCTGTTTGCTAGATTTTAGCATAATCTATACAACTAGATCGGTATAGCTGTATCAATATATATGAACTTATGTTTTTGACATCCTCCCGACGCTGCTCTACGAGACAGCGCGGGATTCCTAACCATCGCTGATTAGATCTTTCTGCTTCAATGCACCAGCCTCCAAGGTCGAGCCTCTTTTCGGTCTTACGGTCGCTTCACAGACTGACACTGCTAGCCCAGCAGCCATACTTCTAAGTCTAACACACTATTGACATGCGCCGCAAAATTGATTGGTTTTTCCTGCGGAATGCTGCGCAAACATCCCGACGCTCCCCTTCGGGAGAGCGCGGGTCTTCAACCAACGTTGAGATAAATATTAGTAAATCAACAAAGCCGTTAATTAACCTCATTTTAATGCAGTTAGAAGTCAGGAGAAAAAACGAATTTTGTACCTTACCAGTATAGGAATTGCTATATCAAATTAAACTTTAACCCAAATCTTTTCCTACGATTTAAGTATTTAATACCAAATTCACGCAAAGGTAGTTACATCTTAGGGGTGTGATTTATTCCTACAATAAAAAAATATGGCGTTGTTGAATAGCGTGTATGATATTAACCTTAATTACTCGGGAGTCAACCCACCCCTCGCCCCTCCCAGGAGGGGAAGTCAGTCGGACCTCCTCAGGAGGGAAGAAAGAGGAATAGAAGGAGAGGCGTTGCATATTTGTGGGATGAATTGTATGCTGGGACAAAAAAGAAGTATTAAGGATGAAATTTACCTGTTTAAAAAAGATTCATCCCTTGATTCAGCAACGCCAAAAATATAAATCCCATAAATTCTAACAATTCAACCTTTTTTCCTCTTTAATATTTCTGTTTTTCTTTCCCTATTCCCTATTCCCTATTCCCTATTCTCTGTGCCGTGTTGGTATAAGGAGTTAGAACAAAACTACAAACAAAAATTGTAAGCATTCAGCAGTCAGCTATCAGCTATCAGCTTTATTACCTTATAGTGAACAATTTAGGCTCATTTTTCTTGTGCTTCAATTCTTTGTTGAAAAATGTAGTAGAAGTTAAGCAAATACTTGGTTTATTCATTAAAAAGCTGAGAGCTGACTGCTAATAGCTGAATGCTTACCAAAAATTTTATTATAACTAATTGAATAACCACAATAAAAAAATACAGTCAACTATCTAGATTTGAATCTTTTTAGACTATACCAATAAACCAAACTTAACCTCAAGATAAACAAAACTTAAATTAGAACCTATAAAATCCCAGTACGGTTATGACTATAATTAATTTCAAGGGTTTCTAGTTTATGCCAAATCCAATCCGCTTTGCTAGCTTCAACGCATCTCTAAACCGTGGCGAAGAAGGTCAATTAATCACAGACCTTTCTACACAACAAAACCAGCAAGCACAGACAGTAGCAGAAATTATTCAAAGAGTAAATCCTGATGTTTTATTAGTTAATGAATTTGACTTTGATGAGCAAGGAGAAGCTGCCGAATTATTTCAAGAAAACTATTTAGGAATCAGTCAAAGTGGGGTAGACCCTGTAGAATATCCTTTCGTATATTTTGCTCCTTCTAATACAGGTATTTCTTCTGGTTTTGACCTAGATAATAATGAGGAAATAGTCACAACATCAGGTGAAAATGGTTATGGGAATGATGCTTTTGGTTTTGGTAATTTTCCCGGTCAATTCGGAATGGTTTTATATTCAAAATATCCTATTGTTGAAGAGGAAGTAAGAACTTTTCAAAATTTTCTCTGGAAAGATATGCCAGGAGCATTATTACCAGATAATCTTGATACACCTGAACCTAATGATTGGTATTCGGAGGAAGAATTAGAAGTATTTCGTCTTTCTTCTAAGAGTCATTGGGATGTGCCGATAAATGTGAATGGGGAAATAGTTCATGTTTTAGTTAGTCATCCTACTCCACCAGTTTTTGATGGGGAGGAAGATAGAAATGGTCTAACAAATCACGATGAAATTCGGTTTTGGGCAGATTATGTTACTCCTGGAGAAGGAGATTATATTTATGATGATGCAGGTAATTTTGGTGGTTTAAATCCTGGTAATTCTTTTGTGATTATGGGAGACCAAAATGCTGACCCAGTTGATGGAGATAGTTTCAATAATGCCATTAATCAATTATTAGAAAATCCGCTGGTGAATACTTCAATAACTCCTGATAGTGAAGGGGGAGTTGATGCTACAAACCGTCAAGGTGGAGAAAGTGCAAATCACTCAGGAAACCCTGCTTTTGATACGGCAGATTTTAATGATGCAGAAGGTTCTGCTGGAAATTTACGAGTTGATTATGTTTTGCCTTCAATAGACCAAGAAATAGTTGATGCTGCTGTTTTTTGGCCGGAGGAAAATGATGATTTATTTCCATTAGTGGGAGACTTTCCTTTTCCTAGTTCAGACCATCGTTTAGTTTGGGCAGATGTTACTAATGAAAATCGTAAAACTGTCACTAATATTGAATTTATTGGTGATGTAGAATTTGAGACTGGATTTACTTTTGAAGAGACAGAAGTAGGCGGTATTTCTGGTATTAGTTACGACAGAAATTCAGGAATTTATTATGCTGTTTCTGATGACCGGAGTGAATTTAATGATGCCCGCTTTTACACTGTTGATATTGATTTAAGTGATGGTACTCTTGATGATGGAGATGTTGAATTTACAGATTTTACTACTCTATTAAATGGTGATGGAGTAGCTTTTCCACAAAATGGAGTTGACCCAGAAGGAATTGTTTTTAATGGTGAGAATTTATTCATATCTTCGGAAGGAAATGTTAATGAGGGTATCGACCCATTTGTTAATGAATTTTCTCTCACAGGAGAACAATTAAATGAGTTGACAATTCCAGATAAGTTTTTACCTAATGATGAGGGTACTCAAGGTGTCAGAAATAATCTGGCTTTTGAGAGTTTAACAATTACTCCTAATCAACGTTATATCTACACAGCAACCGAAGATGCTTTAGTGCAAGATGGTGAAATTTCTACTCTGGAAAATGAGGGTACTTCTCGGATTATTAAATACGATTTAGAAACTGGGGAAGCTGTTAAAGAGTTTCTCTATATTGTTGACCCTATTTCTGATGCTCCAGTACCAGCAGATGATTTTGCTGTTAATGGTTTAGTTGAATTACTCGCTCTAGATAATAGTGACACTTTACTGGCTTTAGAAAGGTCTTTTTCTGTTGGAGTTGGTAATAATATTCGTCTCTACGAAGTTCAGTTACAAAATACAACAAATATCCAAGATTTTGATAGTTTAATTAATCCAGATGACCCCGATGGAGGATTATTTGATGTTGATGCTGTTGCAGAAAAACGATTATTACTAGATTTTGCAGAATTAGGCATTACTTTAGATAACGATGAAGGGATGACATTCGGACCTGTTTTGCCAGATGGGTCTCAATCTTTAGTGGTAGTTAGTGATAATAACTTTGGTGAACCTCAAGTTACTCAATTCTTAGGTTTCTCCCTAGATATTGATAGTATTCCTGTTGTTTATCCTACTGTTGAAACTCCAGATACGAACAGAATTGAAACAGGTATTGATTCAGATGATCCAGCAATTTATGTTCATCCTAATAACCCAAACCAAAGTTTAGTTATTAGTACATTAAAAGACGCTGGTTTAGCAGTTTACGACTTAGACGGTGAAGTTTTACAAGAAATTTCTCCTGATACTCCTGGGGATATTCGTTTCAATAATGTCGATATTGTTTATAACTTCCAAATAGGAGATGAAACAGTAGATTTAGCAGTAGCAACTGACCGGGCAAATGATACTTTAGCAATTTGGAGTATTGACCCTCAAACTCGTCAACTTACTAACATTACTGCTGCCGAACTTAGCAACCCCGCAACTTCAATTTTTGGCATAGATGATGGGGAACAAACTGCTTATGGATTAGCAACTTATACTAATCCTAATACTGGAGCAACTTACGCTTATATTAGTCAGGCAGATGGCGACCAAATTGCTCAATTAGAGTTAACAACTAACGAAAATGGAACAGTCAGTGCCACAGAAGTTCGTCGTCTAACTGTACCTATTCCAGATGGTGGAGAACTTGATGATGCTCAAGTAGAAGGAATGGTTGTAGACCGAGAATCAGGAGTTCTTTATGTTGGTCAAGAAAACTTCGGTATCTGGAGATTTGATGCAGAAGTTGATGGTAGTACAGACGGAACTATAGTTGATGAAATTGGTGAAAATATTCAAGCAGATGTAGAAGGTTTAACTATTTATTATGCGGATAATAGTAATGGTTATTTATTAGCTTCTAGTCAGGGAGATAATACTTTTGCTGTTTACGATCGCCAAGGTAATAACGAATATATTGGTAACTTCTTTATAGGAGATTTTGCCAATATTGATGGAGCAGAAGAATCTGATGGTGCTGATGTAATTAACGTACCTTTAGGTAACAATTTCCCCAACGGTTTATTGGTAGTTCAAGACGGTGCAAATGAACCAGAAGTAGTTCTACAAGACCCAGAAGATGGAGAAATTCAAAACTTCAATACCAACTTTAAATTTATCCCCTGGGAAAATGTTGCTAATGCTTTTGAAGAACCTCTAGAAATTGACCCTTTCAGTTATAACCCTCGGCAAATAACTGTCAATATCCCGACAGTAAGTATTAACGTTGAACCGGAAACTGTTAGTGAAAATGGAGGTCAATACAGCCTAACTTTCAATTTAAGTGAAGCTGCTCCAGAAGGAGGTTTACGGGTAGTTTGGTCAGAAACAGATACTGATGATGCTTTTGGCGATATTGACTTTCCTCCTGAGTTAACTAATGCTTCTAACCTAGAAGAACTCGAACCAGTAGGGGATGAACTCGCACGTTCCGCTATTACCATTGAGGAAGGAGCAACTACCGCAACTGTTACCTGGACAACTATTCCGGATGATGAAGTAGAGGATGATGAAACCACAACGATTGAATTGGTAGCAACAGAAGACTATCTTGTTGATACAGAAAATCAAGTTGCTCAAGTCACTATTGTTGATGCAACTCCTCAAGAAATTATTGGTACTCCTGAAAATGACACTCAACGAGGCAACTTTGGAAATGATACCATTACAGGTCTGGCAGGAAATGACACTCTCGTTGGTCGTGGTGGAGATGACGAAATTATTGGCAGTGGTGGTAATGACTTCCTCTATGGTCAAGATGGGGATGATGTTTTAGAAGGTCGTCCTGGTTTTGACTTTCTCTTTGGTGGGGATGGCAACGATGAAATGAATGGTGGTATAGGTCGCGATCGCCTCAACGGTGGAAGTGGAAACGACACTCTATCTGGTGGTGCTAGTATTGACCGTTTTATCTTTGCGACGAATCAGGAATTTGATGCTGATGATATTGGTGTGGATGAAATTACTGATTTTGTTGTTGGTCAAGATAAAATTCTTTTGGATCGAACTACATTTACTGCTATTAACAGTATCGCAACAGATTTTGCTGTTATTACAGGTGGTGCTGCAACTTCTGATGCTGTAATTGTTTACAACAGTAATAATGGTGGGTTGTTCTATAATCCTAATGGTAGCGCTAATGGTTTTGGTAATGGTGGTCGGTTTGCGACTTTGAGTAATGGAGCATTGCTTGAAGTTGAAGACTTTGTTATCAGAGGGTAGTATCCCCCCCTACCCCCCTTTCAAAGGGGGGAGAAGTCCAGTAGGGTGTGTTAGCGGAGCGTAACTGAGCGAAATATTAAGGATAGGCGGTGCATTACATTTCATTAATACGCCCTACTGGAACAGGACTTACGCAGAAGCACCATATCTTGTAGGGGCAAATGGCATTTGCCCTCTAGAGGTAGCGTATTGTCCAAATGAACTGAAATTTTAATAACAGGACTTACACAGAACCACCATATCTTGTAGGGGCAAATGGTATTTGCCCTCTAGAGGTAGCGTATTGTCCAAATGAACTGAAATTTTAATAACAGGACTTACACAGAACCACCATATCTTGTAGGGGCAAATGGCATTTGCCCTCTAGAGGTAGCGTATTGTCCAAGAGTTTGCGTAAGTCCTGAATAATTTAAGACATCTTGAAATAAGCGATCGCTTCAGTTTTACAAGGCTTTTCAGATTTATGAACCACATCGTCATAACCAAAACCCTATAAGGGCGCAATTCGGAGCTTTGCGGAACGCAAATGCCATTTGCTTCGCATAACTATCGTTAACGCCCCTACTGTGGTCTACTGAAATCAAAACTACTGTAAATATGCTCTAATTGTCTAGTTACCATTACAGAGCTTTTCAGATTTATGAACCACATCGTCATAACCAAAACCCTATAAGGGCGCAATTCGGAGCTTTGCGGAACGCAAATGCCATTCGCCCCTACTCTTTGTCTAATTACCATTAGTACAAATTTATCTTAATCCTTGTTTTTTCAGAATGTTTTCTGCCCAAGTTGCATTATTTTTTGATAAAGCAGGAACTATTTTTTGTTGATAGTCAATTATTAAATCATACCGTCCTTGGTCATAAACTTGATGTAAAATACTTTGTAAATCTACAGTAACTTCTGCATCTTCTGGAAGTAGAGGCAAAGTAAAAATAGGAATCATATCTTGAATCTTAAAAGCATAGAGATATGCTTGAGGACGTTGATGATTAGGACTAACTAAAATGCAATAGTCATGGTTTATCTTCTGATTTAAAGTAATCATTGAATTACCTTGACGTAGCAAATCTATTTCTACAAAATTTGTATAGCTATTTAAAATATCCAGGCGTTTTTTTTCGTATTTTCTCCTACCTTCTCCTGGATTTTTATTGATAGGTGAAATAATTTCAATGACCGTAATAACTTCTCCCGTGCCAACTCTCCTAACTTCTAAATATCCTTGTTTAATTGTTTCTGGAAGAGAAAGTTCGATGGTTAAAGGTTGAATAGAAGAGGTTGCAACGACTACATTAGACTCAGGAGATTTGATAGTATTTTCATAACTTTTGGCGATTATATTGTCAGGAATACCAATAAGTGTAGATTTTTCTCCACTGGTTTCATAGATTCGCACTTCTACCGCAACAACATATTTAGGCGCTAATTTTTGGTTTAATAATCGAGCAATTTCAGTAATTAGCCAGTGATGTATACTTGACCAATAGGCTGAATTTTCTAAATAAGGATTTACTCCAGGAAAGGGTGATGGCATGGTGATTTCAGTTATCAGTTATCAGTTATCAGTTATCAGTACCTCGTGGTATAAGGAGGCTTGAAATATGGAATCTTCTTTTCTCTCGATCAATATGATTATAATATTTTACCGAAAAATTGTGGGTATGCGCCTCCCCTTTTAAGGGGATAATAAGCGGTCGTTTGCGGAGCAGTCCGTTAGGATGGGATGGCGAGGAAACCTGCGCCATATCCAATCGACCAAGAGAAGAAAAATTTTCATCTCTTTGTCAATCCTCTTCTTTCAAGGAGAGGTAATTATTCATTATTCATTATTCATTATTAATTGTTGAAGGCTTTGTTGCATGAAAGTATATAGCTGCCGCACTTGCTTGTGCATATGTACTTCATAATGCGCGGAAACTGCTGTAACTATTGTCCAATAGTTAAATTGACGATCAATGTTTGAGGTGAAAAAGGCTGAAACTTTTACCTGTAAAAGCTTTGATGTTTAATCAGCAGAGTCATAACTATTGGACAATAGTTAAATAGGATATTAATCATCGCTAAACACAGCGATATAGTTGCCGCCACCATCCTCCGCCAACGCTTGGCACTGCAGAGTCATAACTATTGGACAATAGTTAAATAGAATATTAATCATCAAAAAACACAGCGATCGCTTTCTCAGCAGAGTCATAACTATTGGACAATAGTTAAATAGAATATTAATCATTGCCAAATATAGCGATCGCTTTCTCAGCAGAGTCATAACTATTGGACAATAGTTAAATAGAATATTAATCATTGCCAAATATAGCGATCGCTTTCTCAGCAGAGTCATAACTATTGGACAATAGTTAAATTGATTATTAATCATTGCCAAATATAGCGATCGCTTGCCAGTGCAGAGCAATAACTATTGGACAATAGTTAAATAGAATATTAATCATTGCCAAATATAGCGATCGCTTTCTCAGCAGAGTCATAACTATTGGACAATAGTTAAATAGAATATTAATCATCGCCAAATACAGCGATCGCTTTCTCAGCAGAGTCATAACTATTGGACAATAGTTAAATTGATTATTAATCATCGCCAAATATAGCGATCGCTTTCTCAGCAGAGTCATAACTATTGGACAATAGTTAAATTGATTATTAATCATCGCCAAATATAGCGATCGTTATCTCAGCAGAGTCATAACTATTGGACAATAGTTAAATTGATTATTAATCATCGCCAAATATAGCGATCGTTATCTCAGCAGAGTCATAACTATTGGACAATAGTTAAATTGATTATTAATCATCGCCAAATATAGCGATCGTTATCTCAGCAGAGTCATAACTATTGGACAATAGTTAAATTGATTATTAATCATCGCCAAATATAGCGATCGTTATCTCAGCAGAGTCATAACTATTGGACAATAGTTAAATTGATTATCAATCTATAGAACCCCTAAGCGTATCTTCATAAATATGCGCGTTTTTTTAGCGAGGAGACAGCTATACTGGAGGGAAAAGGGAAGATGTGGGGATAAATAATACAAAAAACACTCCTTGCTGATGATTTTTCCTCAAAATTGATGCGCGAAAAGACTTGACTACCATAATTATATAGATTTCAAATGGGTTCTATAGAAACAGAGCGATATAGCTGCGGAATGGATGTTAAGAACGCTACTTTCATGCAACAAAGCCATATTTTACTGTAAACTATTTGTATGGTAAAATTTATCTTCCAAAATCTGTAGCTGACTAAGTGGCCTTAAATTCTCAATTTTCCAGGAGTACTAATGATGAGAGTACATGAAATATTGCAGGAATATGACAAAGGTAGACGAAATTTTCGAGGAGAGAGTCTTCGGGGTTTATCTTTTAAGGGAAAAAATTTGTCTGGAGTAGATTTTAGTGGGGCGGATATTCGAGGTACTAATTTTCGTTGGGCAAATCTAACGGGTGCTAAGTTTTGTGGAGCTAAGGCAGGATTACAGAAACGTTGGGCAGTTCTCTTGGTAGCGGTGTCACTTTTAGTGTCGGTGCTATTAGGAGAAGCATCTGGGTTTGCTAGTCTTATTGCTTCTGGTATGCTACAGCCTGCATTCATTCAAAAATATCCTATTGCTCTAGGTGTGATTGTCTTTGTATCATTAGCTGCTTTCTTTATTTTTAGTATTAAACAAGGATATATGCCTGCTATAATTACCGTAGGTTTGTCTCTGGCTACAGCTGTAGCTATAGCTGGAATTTTTTATGGAACAATGGCGGGAATTGGAACAGGATCAGCGGCTGTAGCTATTTTTATCGTTTTAGTTGGGGCTTTGGCTGTAATAATAACCTTGACTATTTTTGTAGCTACAGTCATGTCTGGGGCGTTTGTTGCTGTTGTAGGTGTAACGGTAGCAGCTATGGCTACAGCTAGCACTGTAGATAAAAAGCTCGAAGGGTCTATGCTTGATGCTCTGAATGCTGTTGACTCCTGGGAGAGTAGAGCAATAGCTGGTGGTGTAGCTGTGGCAGCAGTATTGCTAGGAAGTTACATTGGTTGGCAAGCTAATAGTGAAGATGAGAAGCACAGCCGAGTTCGGAAAATTGCTATGGCCTTTGCAGCAACAGGAGGCACTAGCTTTAGCGACGCTAACTTGACTGATGCTAACTTTACAGAAGCCAGACTCAAAAGCACAGATTTTAGAGGTGCTAACATAACTCGTACTTGTTGGAGAGATACTGTTAAACTAGACCGCATACGACCAGGGGAAACTTATCTAAAAGATGCTAAAGTCAGAGAGTTAGTCACAACAGGAGAAGGGCAAGATAAAAATTTTAACCGCCTTGACCTTAGAGGGATTAATTTAAAGGAAGCAAACCTGCAAGATGCTAGCTTCATCGGTACATACTTAAACCGTGCCAACTTACAAAATGCTAATTTATCAAGAGCTAAGTTAGTTCAAACTTTACTAGAAGGAGCTGATTTAACTAGAGCAACTTTAACAGGAGCATATATCGAAGATTGGGGAATCAGCAATACGACTAAACTAATTGAAATTAATTGCGATTATATTTTCCTAAAATTACCTACTAAGTTAGCTCCCGACCCTCAACGTCGTCCTGCCGATCCAGAAAAAGATTTTGAACCTGGTGAATTTGCTAAACTGGTTCAGAAAATTCCCAACACCGTCGATTTAATTTTCAAAGATGGTATTGACTGGCAGGCTTTTCTGAAAACTTTTGAAGAACTTCGAGTAGAAAGTCAAACAGGAGAATTACCAGTCCTCCAAACAATAGAAAATAAAGGCGACGGTGCTTTTGTGATTCGGGTCAAAGTTCCCGATCAAGTTGACGAAGCAGAATATGAGCGTAAATTCTGGGAAAAATATAAACCAAAGTTAAAAGCTAAAAATCAGAAAATTAAGCTTTTAAATCAACAAATAGAACACTACAAAAATATAATAATGGAGATTGTAAAAATAATGGCAGAACAAGAAAAAATTAAAAATGAATTTAATAATCCAACGTTTGGAGGAGGTTTTGCTGGTAGAGACCAAAAATTTGGAGGAGGTCTTGCTGGTAGAGACCAAATAAGTGGAAATCAATACAACTATTCCACTAACCCCGAAACAAAACGAAACTTGGCTGAAGCTGCTAAAGAAATTCAGGAGTTACTCAAACAATTAGAAGAATCAAACCCTACAGAAACTACAGCAAGTCAAATGGCAGTTGTTACTCAAGCAATTGAAATTGTAGAAAATAACCCCACATTAAAACAGCGGGTAATAGGAGTATTAAAATCAGCAGGAACTGAAGCATTAAAAGAAGCTATAGATAATCCAATTGCTAATATTTTCGTCGCAGCTATTGAAGGTTGGATTGAACCATAAAACTGAACTTCCCCCTGAGAAAAATCTAGAAATGATCGCCCAGAAGAGGAAGTTCAGATTCAAGAATATTTTATTGGGGAGATTAGTATGGTAAGATTTATTATTCCAGAATCTGTAGCTGATGAGTTAGTATATGAGCAAAAATGATATAAATTTATTGCGCATCTATGACATAGATGGAACTATAACAATCCCAGGTAATGATTTATGGTACTTAACTACTCGTTCGTTGTCTTCCAACCCTGATAAATTTGATCAACATATTGAATTATGGAAAGATAGTTTGAGGAGAGGGGACTGCCCTTATGAATCGTCTAAGGTAATGATGCAAAAAGGTATTAAGTGTATAGATGGGGATTGTAAGACAAACAATATAAAAAAACGAGCAAAAGAATTATCTAAGAGTATTATTGAGAACAAAAATTATTACTTAGCTGCAATCAGCCATATCAGAAAATCCATAGATACTGGTTTTCAGATTGTCTTATCAACCACAAATTATAATGAGGGAGCAGAAGCTTTTCTAGAGGAATTAGTAAATCATAATTTGCTTTCAACTGAGCATCAAAGTAAAATTTTTGTTTCTGGTTCTATTATTAACTGGGAAACACAATCGCTTTTGCATTTCAATATGGGCCAGGATAAGATTGTTGGTATTTCTAAAGCTTTAGGAATTCAAATCAATGATCTTTCTAGTTATGTAGAATCTGCATACGGCGATGATCCTCAAGGAAATGATGCAGGTATTCTTTCTGTTGCAAATAGACCTTTTGTTATCGCTAATAAAAAAAACTTAGAGGTGTCGATTCCTGCAAATATGATACGTACCTCTTGGGAGAATATTCTCAACAATCACTTCTAATTTTCAATTGAAATTATTAGTTTTCGACCAACTTCAGGAGGTAATATTAAAATGGATAACCTAGACAATATCAGAAAAATTATTATTGAATCTCTCACTTATTATGCTAACTTACGCTATGCAACAGGGGAAGTTAATCGAGTCCTAATAATAGATCAAGATTCTGATAATTATCTCATTCTTTTAGAGGGATGGGAAAACAGAGAAAGAGTACATGGTTGCTTAGTTCATCTGCAAATTATAGATAATAAAATCTGGATACAAAGAGACGGAATAGAAGAAGGTATCACCACCGACTTATTAGCAGCAGGTATTCCTAAAAATCAAATTTTACTTGCTTTTAACCCGGAACATATTCGCCCTTATACGGAATTTGCAGTTCAATAAAAATAGAACTTACCAATGGATAATTAATAATTAATAATTAATAATTAAATAATTCAGGTTTAAAGCCTCCCCTTTTAAGGGGAAAAAAGCGGTCGATAGATGGATGGATTTCCTAACCATATCCAATCAACCAAGAGAAGAAATAATATTTCCTTATATTCAATTCCGTAGCGGTTTTAACCAGAGGTAATTATCCATTATCAATTAATGAATCTCTCTTCCCTCCTTCCCCACACTTCCCACACTCTGCTTTTTTCAGCAAACCCTAATAGTTGATCAATCTAAAAAGCGCTTTATGTATTTATATGTGTCAATATCAATAAAATATGATATACTAGAAAAGTTTGTATATTTTTTCTTAGACTAATGAATCAAACTGCAGAGAAAAATTCCACTAATACCACCATATCAGAAGATGTAGTGAGAGCCTTAGCAAATGAAAAACCCCAAGAACTTCTTGTTTCATTCGATAGTGCTGAAATAGATGCACTGGTACAAACTCTAATACAACAGGGAGAATTTGAGGCAGGTAGCGATGTACATTTAGAATACAAAGCACAATTGCTAACTGAACTAAAATCAGAAGTACTCTCTAGTTTACCAACAGGATTTGAAGTCATAGATGACTATCAAAACCTACCAATTTCATTCATCCGGTTTGATTCAGAAATACCTTTAGAGCAACTGGTAGCAAATCCTAATGTTTTACAAGCATCAGTTCCAGAAACATATCAACCGTTGCTACAACAAAGTCTACCCCTAATCAATCAACCCCAAGCAGTAGCAAACGGATTTACTGGAGAAGGTACAGCTATTGCTGTTTTGGATTCAGGTGCAAGAACAAATGCTCCAGGACTAGAAGGACGAGTAGCATTTTCCCGGGACTTTGCTCCTGATGATGGCGTTGAGGATGACAGTAGTAATCATGGAACCAATGTTAGTGCTATAGCTGCTGGAGTTGCACCAGGTGCTGATATTTTGGCACTAGACGTTTTTGATAAAGGTGGTGCCGCCGATCCAGACATTATCAGTGCGATTAACTGGGCAATTGATAACAAAGAGCGGTTCAATATCAAAGCCATCAATATGAGTCTTGGTGAGGAAAAGTTAGAAAGTCCAGTTGCTGACAATAGCGATCCTCTGGGTCAAGCAATTGCTAATGCAAAAGAAGCAGGAATTCTGAGTATTGTTGCTTCTGGGAATGAATACTTTACAGACGCAATTGGAAACCCCGCAGCTTTTGAAAGTGCAGTATCTGTTGGTGCGGTGTATGACTTTAGAGGTTCCTATAACAATAATGAGGATACTGCTGAACCAGATCGAGTAGCAATTTTTTCCAACAGCGCCCAATTTCTAGACATATTAGCACCAGGAGCGTATATCACTGCTGGAGGATTAGAGAATTTCGATGGTACTTCCATGGCCGCGCCTCATGTTGCAGGTGCGGTTGCTGTCTTGAGTGAAGCTTTTCCAAATGACACTCCTGACCAAATTATGCAACGGTTGCTCGATACTGGCAAACCTATTACAGACCACCGGAATGGAATTACCACACCCAGACTTGACCTAGCTGCAGCATTAGAACTGGAATCTCCTCGAGTGGAAAATGATAATTTCCAAAATAGTAACTCTATTTCTGGTATATCAAGCACGGTCAATGGTACAAACAATAATGCAACTTCTGAGCAAGGAGAACCAGCTAGCGTTTCTGAGACAGGAGAGAATAATTCTGTATGGTGGAGTTGGACTGCTCCAACTTCTGGAGAGGTAACTGTAGATACTTTCGGCAGTAACTTTAATACTGTATTAGCTGCATATACAGGTGATTCTGTCTCAGAGTTGACTGAAATTACTAGCAACGACAACAGCACTTCTAACCCTCCTCAAAGTGAAATTGTTTTTGATGCTGTAGAAGAAACAACATACCATTTTGTAGTGGATGGAGTTTCTAACCGGACAGGCAATATTGTCCTCAACCTTTTGCAAACAACAACAGAGGTAGGAAACGATAACTTCTCAAACAGTTCTCCATTGACTGGTTCCTCTGCTAACGTTGAAGCCTTCAACTTTGATGCTACCAGTGAAGATGGAGAACCTCTTCATGCTGAAAATGAGCTTGAGGGGAATGAAGGTAGTTCCGTTTGGTGGAATTGGACAGCACCTACATCTGGCTCAGTCACTATAACAACTAATGGTAGTGATTTCGACACTGTATTGGGAATTTATACAGGTGATTCTGTCTCAGACCTAACTGAAGTTGTCAGTGATGATAATGGTGGTGATGCAGTAGAAAGTCTGGTAATGTTTGACGCTGTTGAGGGCACAAATTATAAGATTGCCGTCGATGGATTTTTGGGCGAACAGGGCAATATTGTTTTAGATTTAGTCCAGCAAACTACATCGATACCAAACGATAATTTTGCTGACAGTGCTACTCTCACTGGTACTTCTGATAGTGCAGCTACCAGTAACCTCAACGCTTCCAAAGAAGCAGACGAACCTAACCATGCAGAAAACGATGGTGGTAGTTCTATCTGGTGGAATTGGACAGCTCCCAGTTCGGGATTAGTGAGTATTGATACTTTTGATAGTAGTTTCGACACAGTTTTAGCCGCTTACACAGGTTCCTCTCTCCAGGACTTAACCGAAGTTGCCAGCAATGACGATGCTGGATTCGATGTGCAAAGTGAAATCATGTTTGAAGTAGAAGCTGGAACTAACTATAAAATTGCAGTGGACGGGTTCAATGGAGCAGCAGGAGATGTTGAGTTAGCTTTATCGTTACAGACGGATCTTCTCGCCAACGATGACTTTGCCAACAGAATTTCTTTAAATGATACTGATGTTTTCATGGGTAGGAATGAGGGTGCTACTAGCGAACCAGGAGAACCATCTCATGCAGGAAATGATGCTGCTGCATCTCTGTGGTGGACTTATACTGCTCCCGAATCTGGTGCTGTAACTATCAACACTGATGGTAGTGATTTTGATACAGTATTAGCAGCTTACACTGGTTCTACCCTTTCTGAATTAACTGAAGTAGCGAGCAGTGATGATAGTGTGGATTTTGGTATCCAAAGTGAGATTACTTTTGATGTGGTTGCAGGGGAAAGTTACAACATCGCAGTGGATGGGTTCAATGGTGAAGTTGGTAATATTAATCTGGAAGTGTTTCTTTCCACCTTTGAGAATGATATCGATCTATCTAGTCAACTTCTGGAAATAACTACAGAAGAGGTTAGTCCTGGTGAGTTTATTGATGTTGACTTTTCTGTAGACAACACTGGTAGCGACGATGCTACTGGATTCTGGGTAGATTTCTTGTTATCCGAGGATGCTAATATTGACCGAGAAGAAGACTTCCTACTTGATTTTACCTGGATACAAGATTTGCCTGGTAACAGCAGTACCGATGAGTTTACCCAAACTATTTTGCTGCCTACTGAAGATGAGTTTACTTTTGATGAAAATACAGATTATCAGATTGGGATGGTTATTAATTTCTTCGACGATGTCCCTGAAACTGACAAATCAAATAATACGATCGTCACAACCATAGAAGAAGTCACTTTTCCAACTCCTGACCCAGACCAGTCTATTCCAGGTACTTCTCAAGCAGAAGCGCTCAGTGGCGGTACTGGTAACGATACCATCACAGGTTTAGCAGGCAATGATACCCTAGCAGGTAGTGGTGGCGATGACTCAATTATTGGCAGTGGTGGTAATGACTCTCTCTATGGTCAGGATGGCGATGATGTTTTAGAAGGTCGTCCTGGTATTGACTTTCTCTTTGGTGGGTATGGCAACGATGAGATGAATGGCGGTATCGGTCGCGATCGCCTCAACGGTGGAAGTGGAGATGACACTATGACTGGTGGTGCTAGTATTGACCGTTTTATCTTTGCTACAAGTCAGGAATTTGATGCTGATGATATTGGTGTGGATGAAATTACTGATTTTGTTGTTGGTCGAGATAAAATTCTTTTGGATCGAACTACATTTACTGCTATTAACGATATAGAGGTAGATTTTGCTACTGTTACAGGAGGTGCTGCAACTTCTGATGCTGTTATTGTTTACAACAGTAATAATGGTGGTTTATTCTACAATACTAATGGTAGTGCTGGTGGTTTTGGTGATGGCGCTCGGTTTGCGACTTTGAGTAATGGAGCATTGCTTGAAGTTGATGATTTTGTTATTAGAGAGTAATATCAAATCCGTTGGCTTCGGAGTAATATAATTGCGTCGATCGTCATACAATCGGTAAGGGCGAATGGCCATTCGCCCCTACAATATAGACTCTTATCTTTAATACCGAACGAAGTTTTATTGTGCTACCCAAGCGCACATGATATTATTCTATTCAGTATATAGTTTTCGTAATTCATCCGCTGAAGAAATCAGGGGAATTTGAGAAACAATTCTCTCTAACAATTTCACATCATTAATTTCTGAAATCTCGGATAATATCCCTACGAATTCATCACCAAACTTGAGTTTTAATCCCATTTCAATTGCCAATAATAACGCCTGTTTAATTTCAGCATCCTTTTGGGATATTTCAGCATCCTTTTGAGATATTTCAGCATTCTTTTGGAATATTTCAACATCCTTTTGAGATATTTCAGCATTCTTTTGGAATATTTGAGCATCCTTTTGAGATATTTCAGCATTCTTTTGGAATATTTCAACATCCTTTTGAGATATTTCAGCTTTTTTTTCTACTGCTATTTCATCTCCTGTTTGAATTACATTTCCATCGACATTGCACCAACGCAACCAAGTACCATTCAGATTTTCAAAAGTACCACTCCACAGAGTTAATCCCAGATTCACATCAGGAAACCAAGCATCATTTTTAGGGATGTAAGAATTAAATTGAAGTTGAAATACTTGCAGTACAGTTTCACTTAGTTTTTGCAATGGATCGTAGACAACATAATAAGGAATTCGTAACTCTGCGTAGTCTGTTAATTTACTTCCTAATTCATTGCCGGGAGTGGGAGAAACAATTTCAATTACTACATCTGGTGGTTTGCCAAATTCCCAGAATAAATAAGAACGAACATTACGTTCCCACCATTCTTTTTCACCAACAATATTTAAGCTTAAAAACACATCAGGTACAATTCCTGAATCTCGGAGATGAGAAAATAAACCCACATTAGCAGCAACAATAAAAGGAACATTTATTGGTATTTCCGCACCGCTATAAAATACAGTTGTGAGCAAGCGTTGTTGTTTTTCATTAATAAAACTATCCAAGGGAGTATCATCCTCCAGAATCATGTGACTGGTGTCTGGATATTCATGGGGCAGAACTGTTAATTTTTCTGACATAATTACCTCCAGATTGATTTGGGAGTTGTTTGATATATTGTATCGTGGGGAGATGGGGAGTTTCAACAATTAATAATTAATAATTAATAATTAATAATTAATAATTACCTCTCCTTGAAAGCGGATAGGATTAACTCAAAGGAAAATTTTTTCTTGTCTATTTTTTCTTTTTTAAAAGAGAGGCTTTAAACCCTAGTTATTCGGTAAGGAGATTGAAGAATATTTGGCAATGGCGCTCCGATGAAACATTAACCTTCTCTCCTAAAATAACAAAAGCTTTCTTACTTCTTATACCAATTCACTTTCAAGATGTCACAAATAGTTTCGCTCCTTTAAATGTTAAATAACTTCCGTAAATTACTGTAGTATCAAAGTTTTGAGGCTATAAAATCTTAACTTTTGACTTTTGACTTATGACTTATAACTTCCGTGAAACGGTATTCCTTCTTCCTTCTGCTATATAATCTAAACAATTCCCACTATTTAACTTAAAAAAATGACAACAGAAGCTCAACAACTCAATTCTAATTCTTTTCTAATTTCTCCAGCTATCCCCGATAATTTTTCGGCAAAAAATCCTCCTTTAAAATTAGGAATTCTCGCCTCTGGAAGTGGTAGTAATTTTGAGGCTATTATGGAGGCTATAAATAATCAAAAATTAAATGCTCAAGTTCAGGTAATGATTTATAACAATCCTGGAGCAAAGGTTAAAACAAGAGCAGAAAAATGGGGCGTGCCGACAATATTATTAAATCATCGAGAATGCAAAAATAGAGAAAAATTTGACGGCAAAATTGTTGAAACTCTAAAAGAATATGATGTAGAGTGGGTGATTATGGCTGGTTGGATGCGAATTGTTACTAAAGTTTTAATAGATGCTTTTCCCAATCAAGTTATCAATATTCATCCCAGTTTATTACCTAGTTTTCGAGGTATTAAAGCAATCGAACAAGCATTAGAAGCTGGAGTAAAAATAACTGGTTGTACGGTACATTTAGTAGATGTAGAAGTAGATAATGGTCCAATTTTAATGCAGGCGGCTGTACCAATTTTGCCTGACGATACACCAGAAACTTTGCACAAAAGAATTCAAATACAAGAACATCAAATTATTGTGGGAGCTATTGCTCTTGCTGCATCAATTTAGAAGGCAGAAGGCAGAAGGAAGAGGGAAGAAGGAAGAAGGAAGAATGTTTTCCTTACCGAAAAATTGTGCTTTAAAACCTCCTCTTTTAAGGGGAGTTCATTAATGGATAATGGATAATTGATAATTGATAATTACCTCTGGTTAAAACTGTTACAGAATTGAATATAAGGAAATATTATTTCTTCTCTTAGTCCATTGGATATGGCTCCGAGACCCGCTCTTGACAGAGCCGCTCCGCTGTTAGCGTTTGCGGTAGCATTCCGGAACGGAAAGCTTTGCGGTAGCAAACGCCATCCCACCCTTCGGGAAGCTGCGCTTTTCGCGCCAGCGTTGCAAAGCAAACGACCTCTTTTTTGCCCTTAAAAGGGGAGGCTTCAAGGCGTGAATTATTTAATTATTCATTATTAATTATTCGGTAATTGTTAATTATTAATTATTCATTATTAATTGTTGAATATTCCCTGTTATTAAGTAGGGCTTGCTGATTAAACATAAAAGCATTTATAGATAAATATTTCAGTATTTTTAGGGTCTGAAAAAGTGCAAGTTTTTAGGCTGCTCAGGTTGAAAAACTTAGCATTTTACATTAACTAAGACAGACAAATTCAGAAACTATTTTTTCAATTACTTCCTTTGTAACTCCTCTAAATCCTTACTCTTAACTACTCCCTACTCCCTACTCCCTACTCCCTACCTTCACAAAAAGACTTTTTCAGCAAACCCTAAGTAGTTAAAAATTCTGCATCTAATTCTGGAAGGGAGGGATTAATTCTAATACCAGAAGCAATTTCAAAACCTGCCGGTGTGGTAAGTCGAGGTTCAATTAAACAATACCAATGAACTTGAGGTTCTTCTGCTTTATAACGAGCAGCAGTATTAATTACATAATTATAATCTGGGTCATTTAATTTTTCTGATAATTTAGTTAGAATATTTTTGAGAATTAATGCAAAATCAGATTTTTCTTGCTCTGAAATACTACCAAAATCACCTTGATGTTCTTTTGGCATAATCCAGATTTCAAAAGGTGCTTTAGCAGCAAAAGGAATAAAAGCTAAAAATGATGAATTTTCCTCAATTACTCGCGTTTTATTTTGTTTTTCAAATGCTAATATATCACAGTATAAACAGCTCCCAAATTCATCATAATATCTTTGAGCTTCCTCTTCTTGCCAGCGCCGATGTTGGGGAACAATGCTAGTAGCAATAATTTGAGAATGAGGATGACGTAAAGAAGCACCTGCTTTTTTACCATGATTTCTAAATATAATGACCATCATACTTTCATCTATTTCCATAAGCTCGATGTAACGTTGATAGTAAGTATCAATTATTGCCTCTACTTCTTGGATAGACATTGTGGGAATATCTTTGCTATGGTCGGGACTTTCAATAATTACTTCATGTCTACCATAACCAGGCATGGTCAGATAAATTCCTTCTAATTTTCGATCGGTATTTTCTTCAGGGGTTAAAGCGGGAAATCTATTAGGAACTACCCGCACTTGCCAGTTAGTATTTTCTGGGTTTCGTTTCTCGAATAAAATACCTCCTAGACGCTCTTCATTACCAGTACAAAAAGGGCAATTTGGAGAGTGACTTTCTACTTTTTCTTGTACTATATTTTCTTGTTGAAAATCCTGGGGACGTTTGCCTCGGTTTGGCGCATAAATAACCCATTCTCTTGTGGTTTTGTTGAGCCGAATGTGACTTTTGTTCATATTATTTAGCAATCTTATTTGACTTATGAGATATTGTAGATTTTAGGGAACAGTTCAACAATTAATAATTAATAATTAATAATTAATAATTATTACCTCAAAGGCAGAGGTCAAAAGGTACTTATGCTCTTTGTGCAGCATTCCCTAGGAAAGGGAATTAAGCAATTTACCCTTCTGCCTTCTTCCTTCTTCCTTCTTCCTTCTTCCTTCTTCCTTTGTGGTTTTGTTGAGCCGAATGTGACTTTTGTTCATATTATTTAGCAATCTTATTTGACTTATGAGATATTGTAGATTTTAGGGAACAGTTCAACAATTAATAATTAATAATTAATAATTAATAATTAATAATTATTACCTCAAAGGCAGAGGTCAAAAGGTACTTATGCTCTTTGTGCAGCATTCCCTAGGAAAGGGAATTAAGCAATTTACCCTTCTGCCTTCTTCCTTCTTCCTTCTTCCTTCTTCCTTCTTCCTTCTTCCTTCTTCCTTCTTCCTTCTTCCTTTGTGGTTTTGTTGAGCCGAATGTGACTTTTGTTCATATTATTTAGCAATCTTATTTGAGTTATGAGATATTGTAGATTTTAGGGAACAGTTCAACAATTAATAATTAATAATTAATAATTAATAATTATTACCTCAAAGGCAGAGGTCAAAAGGTACTTATGCTCTTTGTGCAGCATTCCCTAGGAAAGGGAATTAAGCAATTTACCCTTCTGCCTTCTTCCTTCTTCTTTCTGCCTTCTTCCTTCTGCCTTCTTCCTTCTTCCTTCTTCCTTCTTCCTTCTTCCTTCTTCCTTCATTTCTCTGGTAAATTTAGCTGAGAATAAAATTCTTTAGAATATTTAGCTTGTTGCCAGTTATTAGCAGATTTAATCTGTAATGGATTCAGTCCTTTTACTTTTTGTAGGTTGGTATCTTGTAGATTAGCATCTTGAAAATTTGCTCCTTGTAAATTCGCTTCTTGTAAGTTTACTCCTTTCAAATTTGCACTTTGAAAATTAGCATTTTTCAGATAACAACCTTGCAAATTTGCACCTTTTAAATTTGCTTCTTGTAAGTCAACACCTTGAAGATTTCCTAGTATATAAGCTCCCTCCAAATTCGCTTTTTGTAAATTTGCTTCTAAGAGATTAACTCCCTCAAGATCGGCATTTTTTAGATTTGCTGAACAAAGATTTGCTTTTTGAAGTTGAGTTAAGAGAAAGAAAGTATCTTGAAGATTTGCTCCCCACAGAAAAGCTCCTTGTAATTGAGTTAATTCAAATTTACCTCCTTGAAGGTTGGCTTCTAAAAGTTTTGCCCCTTGAAGATTTGCTTCTTTAAAATCTACATCTACTAAATTAACTTGGTCTAAATTGGTTTTAGGTAAAGATAAACCTTTTAAACAAACACCTCCTTTTACAAGTTCTTCTAGCGCTTTGATTCTAGCATAGCTAATTTGTAATCCTTGGGCAGAGTCAATGACCTGCCAAGCTTGATAATGGGATTTCTTTTTTCCCCACCTAACGTAAATCACTAATGCTGTGACAACGCTAATATTTTCAATAGTTCCTAGAATTTCTGAGTCTTCAAGGGATTCTAGAAAAGCTTTACCCCACTCTGTTTTTTGTTCTATGGTATTTTCAATATAAATAATCCCTAAAATCAACAAAATAACGGTGAGTAAAATAGTAGCAATTTCTAATAAACTATAGATAAATCTCAGTATACTTCTGAGTAATCTTGCGAATTTTCGCTGATTGTTTAGCGAGGATAAATATTTGTTAATTGAAAGCATATTTACAGGATGATAACTAGGGTTTTATTAGGAGCAAATAAACACATTTGATGCACTTTTAATTATGGTATTTTAGTTATATAAACAATAATCTCGTAAGCATTTAGCTATTAGCGGAGCATTCCGTAGGAAATGTTTACATAATATCTTATTTAGATAGTACATTGTCAAGAGCTAAGATAATAATAGAATCTCCAATAATAAAAAATAAAATTAATTCCCGTACTATATACATTAATTATTTCCGGCTACTCCCTACTCCCTCTTTTATGGAGATGTCTAATGATTTATAAACATTTTCTTATACCAATTAGATCGAAAAAAATCACAAAAAAGGAGGAGTTGAAATCTTCTTTCCTAAGGGAATACTCCACAAAAGAGGGCTTCTCAAAAAAGTCTGCTGATTGCTGACTGCTGACCGCTGACTGCTTCTTTAATACATTGTTTATAGACTGGCTACAGGATAAAATGGTGAAAATATAATATTTTTAAACAAATTCATAGATGTAAATTTAGGATTTTGATACTTTGACTGATATAGCGTTTTCAAATGAGATTTTAAACAAGAATTGGTTATTTACTAATAGTAAAAAGTCCAGCAAACCTTCTTACCTGTTGCCTATTCCCTATTCCCTATTCCCTAGCGCGTAGCGCTATAACTGAAATTGCTTCACAGTCGATAACTAAAATATCTCCGATACAATTCACATAGAGGCATGACTAAATTACCTTGAAACTTTACTAATCCCATACTGCGTAATTTGAATCCTTCTTTTGTGCCTATAGGTATAGGGTAATCTATAGTAATAATTTGTTTAATTGCTGTTAATAACTCTGGATTTTCTTCCAGATTATTTAAGTGGCGACGTAGGTGGTCACAATAGGGGCCTTCTTCTGTCGGAGCAACCTGTAATAGCTTTTCTAATGTTATTCTTCCCCGAGCAATTTGATAGAGAGCTTGACGTACTAAATAAGGATGTCCTCCTACCATTGCCATTAATTCTTTTATCTGTTCTGAAGACAATTCTAAATGATGTAATTTTACTAAATTTTCTACTTCTTCCCAGTTGAGTTCTCGTAACTCTATGGGCAAACCGACATTAAAAGGTGACTGATTAATATTTAGAGGAATATAAACTTCTTTTGAATGTACAATTACTAACCTTAATTTTTGCCAAACTACTTCATTTTTACCACGTTCATGCCAAGTCCTGAGCAAAGCAAAAAAGGAAGTAGCAATTTCTGGGTGTTGAAAAACTTGGTCTACTTCATCTAACCCTAAAACTAAAGGAGTAGAAATTTCTGAAAGTAGATATCTTTGAAAATAATTTGTACATTTATTTTTACTTCCTAATACTCCTTGCCAATATTCCGATAATTTTTCTTCTAGATTCAGTTCATTAGTAATACTGGCACAAAACCACTTTAAAAATAAATCAAGATTAGTCAAAAAGTCCTCATCTGCTGACTGAAAATTTAAACAAGCTTTACAATATCCTTGCTGTTCAGCATAATTCAAAATTCTACTCATTAAAGAAGTTTTTCCCATCTGTCGAGGTGCTTTAACTCTAATCAAAGCTCCCGGATTCATAATAGTTTCATAACACTCTGACTCTATGGGCGATCGCTCTATATAAAAGGGAGAATAAAGTGCTACTTGACCAGAGGGAGTATCCAGTAATAGCTCCTTTTCATTGTGTTGGAAATTGATTGGGGTTTGAGTCCCCATCCACTTCTTCTTCCCCCCTTCTTCTTCCTTCTTCCTTCTTCCTTCTTCCTTCTTCCTTCTTCCTTCTTCAAATAGCTCCTTTTCATTGTGTTGGAAATTGATTGGGGTTTGAGTCCCCATCCACTTTTTCCTTCTTCCTTCTTCCTTCTTCCTTCTTCCTTCTTCAATTTGTGAATTACCTGGTTGTGTAACATCAAAATTAAGAGGTTGTGAAATAATCGCTGTTTTTGATTTTTCCTGCTGAATGCTTAATTCAGTTAATTCTAATCTAACTTTTTGGAGAGACTTCTCTAAATCTTCTAGAGTCAATTTATCCTCTGATAGTTGTTGATTAATGACCTCTAAAAAGTCACATTCAAAAATTTCTTCTACTAATTGATTCTGACGCATTTGTTGCATAAAATTAACAGCTACTAAATTTAATAACCCTCCCACATCTCTTTGCAGCTTTTCTAAATATCCATCTGGTTCATCTCCCTGGAGTAAAACCCGAATAAAACTTTGGCATAAATTCTTAATTTCATCTACAGGAGGCAAAGGAATTAACAAACAACTAATATCTTCTGGAAAACTTCTAATATATTCTGTTTGATTGATTTTTTTAATTCACTTCTCAACTGAGATATTTTACGATTCACCCAACCCAAATTTTCTCGTTTTTGCTCAGAATGAAATGGTGAATATTGAACTATTGTCGGAAAAGAACCACCAATCTGATTTCTATATTCAATAGCAATTTTTTCCTGTGCCTTTAATAGCGACATACTGACAGTTTTGTAAAACTCATAATTCACAGAATTGCTATTTTGCTGAAGGCGGTCTACAAATAATTGTAGACAGTTTTGAAAAATACTAAAATCGCAATTTTTATACTGACAAATCAAACCAATAGTTATCTTTAATAAAATCCAATTTAATATTCCAGAAATCGGTTCAATATTACCCTGTAATCCTCGTAAAGCAACAGCAGCATCCGAGTAACGCTGTCTCCAATTAACCATAACCATTTTTGTTAAAAAATTAGCCAGCTTTTCACTAATATTAGGAGCTAATTTTTGCAAGTCTATTTCACCTAATTCATCTTGGATAAAATTCCTGGGTGTAACTCCTGTCAAAGCTTGAATTGCAGTAATACCAACAGCATAAATATCACTAGCAAATTGTGGTCTTCCTTGTGCTTGTTCCACAGGCATATAACCAGGAGTACCTACTGCAATTGTACTACTAGATTTTCCCTGAGAATTAACTACAATATTACTTACTTCTTTAACCGCACCAAAGTCAATTAACATTAATTTTTGGTCGCGGTCTCGTCGCATAATATTCCCTGGTTTAATATCTCGATGAATTACCCCATTTTGATGTACAAAAGCTAAAACTTCTAAAATTTCTGACAAAAAATTTAGCACCTTAGCTTCACTCCAAGGCTGACTCATTTCTGTGGTTAAATCATGACCTATTATTAGTTCTTGAACTAGATAAAATTCTTGATTATGCTCAAAATAAGCATACAAAGTAGGAATTTTATCGTATCTACTAAGTCGGTTGAGAATTTGACCTTCTTGCTCGAATAATCTTTGGACTTGTTGATACTTAATAGTCGGTTTTAGTCGTTTAACAACACGCTGAGGTTTAGGATTTTCTGGTATATCTATATCTTCAGCAATATAAGTTTCTCCAAACCCGCCTCCACAACCTAATTGTTCTACAATTTTGTAATGTTGTCTGAGAGTTTGACCAATTAAAGAATTATTTTCAGACATTTTTATTTGTGATTTTGAGTTGAATTTATTAAATGACTTAGCCAGTTATATCATGTCCGGTTGAATACTTATAAATAACGACGGAGGAGTAAGGTAGGGGAGCCGTCATTAGGGCGACGTACAGGAGAAAAAAAGAAGGAAGAGAAGAAGAAAGTTTTTTATCACACTATAAAACGGACATGATATTACTATCTTATCACCAGCTCAAAGAGAGATTAGATTTTTTGTAGGAGTAAGTCAAAAATTAAAATTGTTAACACACTAGGTTGTTAAACTAAGCTCCCCTAATATAGACAAGGTGCAAGAAATATTAGGCAAGATATTCAATAATTGATAATTGATAATGGATAATTGATAATTACCTCTCCCTAAAACGGATAGGATTGAATAAAAGGAAAAAATTTATTCTCTTGGTCTATTGGATATGGCGAGGAAACCCGCTCTTATCAGAGCCGCTCCGCTTTATATGTTGGGGAGCAAAACGCCATCCCACCCTACGGGAAGCTGCGCTACGACCGCTTTTTTCCCCTTGAAAGGGGAGGCTTTAAACCTGAATTATTGAATTATTGAATTATTGAATTATTAATTATTCAGTAAAAAATTAAAAGTCAGATAAATTGATTATTTTTGGATAGTAATTTATTGAACATTCAGTTTTGCCAAAGGTATCTTATGAAATATAGTTTACTTGTAATTGCTTCATGATACTGAAATATTGTATGTAAAATTATATTATGTATATATAAAAAATAAGTGTTAATTTATCGCATATTATTGCGGTATAAATTGATGGGAATATGAACAAAAATAATGTTACTCAATTAATCCAAATTTCAAGTAGTCCTTGAAGTTTAATTGATGACAAAAATATTTTAAAATAATTAACAACCGTAATATTACTATTGTCTATCAAAAGTTAGATCGGCTAGGATTATACTAGACTTTTGTAATAACTCCCATGATTCTAACTACTTCAGTAGATATTCCATTTCTCATCACAACTCTCAGACAACATTTAGGACTATCTAATTTTCAGTTTGCCAAATACTTAGGCATGGCATTCCAAATTGTCAATATATAAGGAAGTTTTAGACTTCTTCCTTATTAGGTTAATTTTCAATTTAGGACTTACGCATTGAAAAAATCAACTCAAAAGGAGATTTAATTACAATGGATAATTGACAATTGATAATTGATAATTAATCAATTCGGTTTAAAGCCTCTCCTTTTAAGGAGAAAAAAGCGGTCGAGAGATGGCGAGGTCTCCTCGCCATATCTAATCGACCAAGAGAAGAAATCTGATTTCCTTATATTCAATCAAGAGCGGTTTTAACCAGAGGTAATTATCCATTATTCATTATCCATTATCAATTGATGAACAGAGATATTTCACAATAAAAACCTTTGAATAAAAATCAAGACTGCCTCACTTCATCAATTAATGTTCGAGTTAACAACAATGAAAATCTATTCAATGCTGGAAAAATAAACCAGATATATAATGAACAAGAAAAAAGTAATTTTCTAGGAAATAATCAAACTATGTCAAATAATAATTTAACTGATTTACAAAAATAATTTGAATCTTTACAAAGAGCTTTTTTGAGTTCCGAAATAAACTGCTTAAAGTAGCTGAATCTTTCAGCGTACCGCCTCAACAACCACCGGATGAGATTGTCTCTATTTCTCAACTTAAATCTTTACTGGAAACTGTTGAGAAAGCAAAAGAAAAACAGAAGCTCAGAATGGAAATTAGACAGAAAGCATTAACAGTTTTGGAAGATGTTTTAAGACTGTCTCATCAAGATAATAATAATTTTCAGCCTTTACTAGAGTGTCAGAAAAAAGCCCAAGAACTTAAACAACAAGTTTTGGAAGGTGAAGTAGATATAGAAACTCAAACTTTGACTGATAAAATACATCCTTTTTCGGAACTGTTGAAGCTAATTTCAGGTACAGACGAACCGGAGCATATGAATCGATTGTTTGCTGTGGCCAAGTGGTTTGGTGAAGACTTGGCTACAGCCGCATTTACAGGAAAACTTACAGAATTAACAAAAGAGGCGATCGCTCCAACTCCAATAGAAGATTCCAAAGAACAGCAAAAACAAAATGTTGAATATCTATCAGAAAATGAGAATTTTGTCAATATAAATTCTCCTCAAGAAGCAGTACCATCAAGAGAAGAGGAAACTCTAGTAGAGATAATAACACCATTACCAAGCCCAGAAATAGTAGAGGAAAAAGAAGCCGAACCAGCTATTTACAACTACTCGTCAGAAAATACTGCACAAGCGATCGCTAAATTCATCAAAAATGATATCAAGAAAGAATACCCTATAGCTTTGCAGGATTTAATTTGGCAATTAATCCGCGAACAGCAACTCAGCTTTGCTTATAATTTGGTTTATGCTGTGGAGCAGCAATATCCTAATCTAGAAGAAAATCTGCCATCCTGGTTAATTCGAGCATTAGCCTTAAGTCAGCACTTGCAATCAAGTGATAGTAAAATTGCCTATCGTCTTAAAGATGATTTAGCTAACTATACCGAGACCGAAATCTCTGGAAAAAATGAAAACAACTATGCAGTTATGTTGATATTAGCTGCGGCATCACTACCTCCTGCATTACTAGCACCCGATACAGGTGCTTATAATATTCTTCAGCGACTGCCTTTTGGTGTTGCTCAACTCAATCAACTTTACAAATATTGCCAAGTCATTTCTGAATATGGAAAACAACATTTACCATTAGCACCGAAAATGCTGAAAAAAGCCACATCTCCAGCAGAACGACAAAAATCTTTAGAGCAGTTATATCAAAAGGTTGAGCATTGGTGGTCTCTAGCACAAACAACTTATGATATGAAGCATGGAGTGGCGAGAATAGTTTGGGAACATTGGCTAAAAACTGATGGGTTAGTCTATTGTTTGCTAAATCCAATTAGAACTAAGGATAGCAGTGCATCGGCAACTGTAGAAAGGCAAGTTAACAAGCTTTTAGATAAATCAAAAATCAAAGAAGAAGCACGACGTACAGAAAGTCAAGTTCGTACTGCACGACGAGGCAAACCTATTCCAGAAAAGATGATCGATCGCCTTTGCAAGTTCACTGATGAAGCCTTAGATTTAGCAAAAGAGTGGGTCGAATTACAACAAGAAGAACTAGAAGCTAACGAAAAGAACTACAATATTCAGCAGCAAGCAGAGCAGTTAGGACAAAAAATTTCTGGCGTTCAGGATAAGGCGATCGCCGAACTTAACGACTACGAAAAGGAAAAGCCTCCATTATTTGTTTTAGCTGGTATCTCTTGCTGCCGAAAAGCGATCGAAGATATCCGTGCTTTATTCGACCCAGACGAACCCTTACCCAGAGTCAAGGGGAACCCAGAACATATCATCCACGCTCCACTGTTAAAAATTTCATCTCTACCAATGAACGAACAGTGGGAACCAGATGTTTCTAACCAAGAAGAAATAATCAATGGCATTATCCAAACGGTTGCTAATGGGGATAAAACTTGGTCACAAGCATTTGAAGAGCGTTGCCAGCAACGAGACCACGAAGCGACAAAAAGAATTATTGAGTATCTTCGGGAACGCAGTTCGGAATCAATTAATATTGAGCAACTAGAACTGAAGCGAAATCATGCCATCAATGACTGTTGCACCTACTTGCTAGATAAAATCAAAAAAACGAGCAATACAGTTGAAGAAGCAGTAGCTTTTGGTTTACTCAGAGAAACAGAGCGACTTGATTATGCAAGTCAAATTGAAGCGGTCGCAAATGAGATAGAAACAGTTCTGCGTTTTTCTGCAAAAATTCAGCAACTTCATAGTATAGAGCAGGCAATTAGTAATAAACAATATGAAGAAGTCGATCGAATGCGCAATGAACTAAAAGAACAAGGAATAGAAAGTAATCATCCTGATTTTGACAGAATTAACACTGTCTTGGAGAAGGGAGATATCTTAACTGCTAATGAGTATATAGACATGGTGAAACAGGGACGACCAATTCTCGTTCCTGAAAACAAAAGAGATTATTTCCTTGATTTTTTTGACCAAAAATATACTGACATTGAAGATATCTTAGTCCCCACTTATGCTTCTAAAAATAAAAAGGATCAACTGATTGAGGACATTAGAAAAGGTAAAACTATTATTAAGTCTATGAGAATGCTACAGGGAAAGAACGCTAAAGGAGCAGGCGAAATACTTGAAATGTGGTTTTCGGTAGGAGGGAAAAAGCGAAGACTCACAGCAACAGATGTCAGTCAAATTTTGATATTTCTCGGTTTTCACTCTGTAATAGCTCAGATGAGAAATGCTGGAGAAAGAGAAGAATATATTTCGTTTGATGTCACAACTGAACTACTGCAAGATAAAAATCGCTGTCCTGTTCCAGTCTATGGCTCACAAACTAAAGGGAAATACCATATTTTCTGTGTGTGGGATAGACCTAATTTGGAAAACTTACTCAATGCTGTTGAGTCAAACTCTCAAACCAACCCAGTCCTGGTATTTTACTTTGGCAGAATCGGTTCAAAACAAGCACGACGGAAGTTAGCAGATTTATGTCGGGAGCGATATCGTCAATTTATAGTCATTGATGATATATTAATGCTATATCTGTGTACGATACTAGGCGATCGCCTACCAATATTGTTTGAATGTACCTTACCATTTACTTTCATAGAACCCTATAGCACAGAAGCAGGGTTAGTTCCACCTGAGATGTTTTATGGACGCGAGCGAGAACGAGAATCTATTCAGGACAAAATGGGGTCTTGTTTGATTTATGGCGGTCGCCAGTTAGGCAAAACTGTTCTGCTGCGCTACGTTGAGCGTGACTTTAATGATAAGAATCGCGACTGGAAAGCCCAGTTTATAGATATTAAAGAAGTCGGTCGCAAGCAACCTCTGGATGATATTTGGGACATTATGGGAGTAGAACTGGAGAAGCTAAAGGTTACAAATTCTCAAGATGCTAAATCTGAAGAGGATTTCAGAAACTTAGTTAAAAGCTGGTTAAATAAGAATAACCAACGGCGAATCTTACTGCTGTTAGATGAAGCAGATAATTTCCTGGAAGGAGATGCCAAAGAAGATTTTCCACGTTGTGATCGGTTGAGGAAGTTAATGCTGGAGACAGAAAGACGTTTTAAAGTTGTATTTGCAGGACTGCATAACGTCCAGCGCACGACTAGACAATCTAATCATCCATTAGCTCACTTTGGACAGCCTATTTGTATCGGTCCATTATTGAATAATGGTGAAATGCGGGCAGCAACGGCTTTAATTGAGCGTCCGTTAGCAAATCTTGGCTATCGCTTTGAGTCCCCAGATTTGATTTTTCGCATTCTCTCCCAGACTAATTATTATCCCAGTTTGATTCAACTCTACTGTAAACAGTTGCTCGAACATATTAATAACCCTGATTTTAAAAGTTTCGATCCCAAAACTAGCCCTCCCTATGCAATTGCTTCCGAGCGTGTTAAAGAAGCTTATGAAAATCAAAAACTGCGACAAGCAATTCGCGATCGCTTTAAGTTGACACTAAGGCTGGATAGACGGTATGAGGTTATTGCCTACGCTATTGCTTATGGAGCTTTGGAGTCAAAAAGAGGTATTACGGATGGCTTCGGAGTATCTTGGATTCAGGAACAAGCACTGGATTGGTGGCCAAAAGGGTTCCAAAGAAGCTCATCTTTAGATGATATTCGTGCTTTATTAGAAGAAATGGTTGGACTGGGAGTTTTGCGAGTTGTTAGTGAAGGCTATTTCACTTTGAGAAGTCCTAATGTAACTTTACTGATGGGAAGCCAACAAGAGATTGAGGCAGAACTCCTCAGAGAAGACCGCGAGATTCCCCTTGAATATGAACCTGCTACTTTTCGATCTGCTCTGAACGAAGATGATTTCCGGCGCAGTCCACTAACAGATCAACAGAAATCCACTCTTGAGAGTCAAACAAATGATGTTGCCCTTGTCTTTGGTTGCTCTGCTGCGGGACTAGAGGATTTGTCAGAATTTCTTAAGGCGGCAGTTGGTGATAAATTCTTAATTTGTCTAGATAGTCTTTCCTCTTTTGATGAGTTTAGCGTCCGCTTGCATGACCTTAAGCAACGAGAAAAAAATGGCACATCATTGTTTGTTGTCTCACCGACTTGTCCTTGGGATGAAAAATGGATTGATGAAGCTAGGGAGAAAGTTAAGAGATTGAAAGCCAAGACTTCATTTGCCAAGATTGTTTTTATGGGCAATTTTGTACAAGCATGGCAGTCGATTAGCTATAACTTGAAAGAAAGAGAACTTACAACTTTTACTCTTAAACCTTGGAGCGATGCAGCATTGCGACATTGGTTAGATGATTGTCACTTTGACAGCGAACCTACAATCAGGGAAAAGATTACTAATGTCACCGGAAATTGGTCATTTCTGCTGCAACAATTCTATCAACTAACTAATTCTGAACCTAGTCAATGGGAAGAGGCTTTAAATAATTTGGAACAGCAGTTACAAACTCCTGAATTTGTCAGGGAAGTATATCTATTAATGGGATTTGATGATTCCCAACCTCAACGACAACAGGTATTAAAAGCTTTAGCTAATTGGGAAAATGAAGCATCGGTTGAGGATTTAATTGTTCTTGTTGAGGACATTTCCCCTGAAATTGTTAATCAAACTCTCCAGTGGGCAGATTTACTCAGTCTTGCTACCCCAGTCGGTAGTAAAAATGATTGTAAAAACTACTGGCGAGTTGACCCCGTGGTGGGACGTATCTTGCAGGCAATAGAAAATTAACAGGACTTACGCAACATAAGAAAATATACACCATCTGTAGGGGCGAATGGCATTCGCCCCCTAAGAATAGCGTGTTGTTTAAGAAATTGCGTAAGTCCTGATTGATATTTATAGATGGCTTTGTTGCATGAAGGTAGCGATATAGCTGCCGCACTTGTTCCGCATATGTACAACAATAACGCGCGGAAACTGCTGTAACTATTGTCCAATAGATAAATCAAAATCCGGTTTAGGCGGTAATACAGAGCTAAATGTTTTGAATAAACAACAGGCGATCGCTCGCGACCTCCGCCAAAACTGGTTCGATACATTTTGGAATCATCCCAGTGTTGACCGAGACTACAAAGCCAAACTTATCGACACCCTAGAACGGTCAAAATTTGGTAGCAAACCATATACACCTTATCAGATATTTGTCAAGACTTTGTATGAATTCTTTAAAGAAGATACTATTGGAGAAGGAGGCGATCGCACAGCTCTGGACTTAGCAAGTTTCCAACAGGAAGGATATGAACGAGCGGTCAAATTATTAGAACGTCATCAAGCAGTAATGGTGGCAGACTCTGTAGGTCTGGGCAAAACTTACATCGCTTTGCGACTGCTGGAACATTATCTGGCCAAAGATAAACGTCTTGGTTATGTTCCCCGCGCCATAGTTATTTGTCCTGCTCAACTACGAGATTTAGTATGGCGTAAGAAATTAGATGAATTTGGGATTAAAGCGGATGTTGTTTCTCAAGAAGAAATTAGTCGCCAAGATTTTAATGTTCGTCGCTACACAAAACACGACATTATAGTAGTAGATGAATCTCATAATTTCCACAATTCTAATACAAATCGCTATGGCACTCTCCAAAAATTAATCGGCAGTGGTAAGCGGAATAAACGAGTAGTATTATTAACAGCAACTCCTATCAATAATAGTATTTATGACCTCTATCATCAGATGCTATTATTAACCCGCAACAGTGAAAATTATTATCGTGATTGGGGCATTCCTAACCTGAAAAGTTATTTTCAACTTGTAGATAAAGGTCGTTTAGATATTACTGAATTGTTGTTAGAAACAATGGTACGTCGGAGTCGTCGAGATGTAATTAAGCGTCAGGAAGCTGGAGAAAAAATTGAAATAGGAGGAAAAGAAATTAATTTTCCCAAACGCCAGTTAGAAAATTTCACTTATAACTTTGAAGACAGTTTTAAAGGACTTTATGCAGGTATTGCTAATCAAATTGACCAACTACATTTAGCACCTTATAATATCCGGGCATTTAAGAAAAGGAAAGACCAACAAGACCAAGCTAGAGTCAAGCGGAATCAAGCCTTAGTTGCTCTGATGAAAACCCTATATTTAAAAAGATTGGAAAGTTCATTAATTGCTTTTGAAAATAGTCTCAATTACCAAAGTAAATTTCAACAGAGATTTTCTGAATATCTGGAAAAAGGTAAATTGTTAGAAAGCAAAAAATTCCGCAAAATCTTGACAGTAGAAACAGATGAAACGGAAAATATCACAGTTGATGAAATTATTTCATCTTTAAACGAAGTTGACCCCAAACAATATCGTATTGATGAGTTAAAAACTGACATTAATTCAGACTTAAAAACTCTCAAAAATATCCTCCAACAGATTAAAAAAGTAGTTGAGAGCGCTAGAGATTATGACCGCAAGTTACAAGCATTCAAGGAACTGCTTCAAACTCAGTTAGTAGGACAAAAATTTCTAGTTTTTAGCTATTTTAAAGATACGGCGAAATATTTATACGCTGAATTATTAAAAGATGAGCAATGGTTAAATTCAATGCAGGTAAATCGAACTATAAATATTGATTTATTGACAGGGGATACAAAAAGTCAACAGCGACAAGAAAAAGTCAAGAAATTTGCACCTCTATCTAATTGTGAAAATGAGGAGGAAATAGCAGAATTTAAAAAACAAGAAATTGACATTCTTATTTGTACCGATGTCTTATCAGAAGGACAAAATTTACAGGATGCTGGAGTTTTAATTAATTACGACCTGCATTGGAACCCAGTGCGGATGATTCAAAGAGCCGGAAGGATTGACCGTTTAGGTACTAATTATCAAGAATTATTTATTTATAATTGTTTCCCAGAAGAAGGTTTAGAAGATTTATTAGGATTAGTTGAAAGATTACAGAAACGAATTGCAGATATTGATGAAACGGTGGGGTTAGACGGTAGTGTTTTAGGAGAAGTTATTTCTGATAAATCTTTAGAGGAATTGCGACGACTTAAGCAAGCAGAAACAGAGGCAGAAAAAGCTGCTATTTTAGAAGAATTAGAGTTAGCAGCAGATTTGATTTCTCTAGACGAAATGAGATTTCCTTTGGTGGAGTTTTTGCAACAAGTAGGGGCAGAAGCTGTGGAAGAAATTCCTTTGGGTATTCACAGCACTCGCACGGATATTCCTCAAGAATTAGATGGAATATTTCTAGCTTTTCGTACTGTAGAACAACATTTTTGGCATTTTTATCCGAGGATAAATGGAACTATTTCTACTAAATTGGAACATCGGATTAGTGAGAAGCGAAAAATCTTTAATTTGCTCAAATGTAAAGCTGAAGATTTTCCCCACCCAGACCAAATGAAACCAGTACCATTTGATGATGCTATTTTTGAAGTTTTGGAAAAGGCAGTGGATAATTTACTTAAAGATTTTAAACGGCAGCAAACTAACAGTAAGTTGAAGCCTAAATTAAGTACATTATTGAAGAAAATTCACTATGTTTTGACACAACAAAATACTGATGTATTAGACTTAGAATCTCAAACAGTTAAAAAGCGGATTTTGCAAGTAATTACCACAGAAAACCTGCGCAATATTGAACGAGAGATTAAGCCTATTTGGCAGAAATATGTTGATAGTTATGACTTAAATAGGTTAGTCTCTGACTTAGATGAACTTTTTGTTGATTCAGACCTTTATTATCAACTTGAAGAAGAAGAAAAATCAAATCCTCTGGAAATGATAAAAGCAGAAGATATTCAGTTAATTTGTTATGAGTGGTTTAAACCTGGGTAGTTCACTGGGTGACAAGGGATTGGGGGAGTGGGGGAGTGGCTCACACGGATTATGGCACGGATACACGGATAGGTCAGTAGGGACGTTGCATGCAACGTCCGTACAGGGAGTGGGGGAGTGGGGGAGTGGGAATGTTCTCCTCTCAATGTTGAAGAAATATCCCAAATTTCTGTTCAGTTTCCAGTGTTCCCTCTTCAATTTACCGAATAATTAATAATTAATAATTATTAATTAAATAATTCAGCTTACTCTGCTGACCCTTGGCTGCGCCGCGAGCTGTCGCTCTACAAGGGAAAAAAAAGAAATAATATTTCCGGCGTTGCTGAATGGTAATGATTTTTAGATTAAGTATCAACGCAAAACATAAGTTTTTCAATTTTACCTTCAGCTACTTACCATTACATTTCAGCAACGCCATATTTCCTTATATTCAATTCCGTAACGGTTTTAACCAGAAGTAATTATCCATTATCCATTATCCATGATCCATTATCCATTAATGAAACCTACCATCTACTTCGCTAATTAAGCAAACAGGATATTACTATAGAATATCATCAAGAAAATTATGTTTTTTATTCCTGCTGCAATATTTATGAGCGATCGCCGTTACTTTTTAAAATTTCTAGGTCTAAGTTTATTGACAACTCAACTCGCTGCGATAAATAAGCGATCGCTCCGGGTTGCTTCAGCAGTATCCCCCCAACCTATCCTCAAACCACCCCGTCTCAAAGTAGGCGATACCGTAGCAGTAGTTAGTCCTGCCACTATGATTTATAAAAATCAACTCAAATACGTCAATTTGGTTTTAGGGCAACAAAAATTAAAAGTAAAAGTTGGCACCCACGTTCTCGATCGCTATGGATATTTAGCAGGTAAAGATATAGACCGCGCAGCAGATATTAATGCTATGTTTGCGGATGACGAAGTAAAAGCATTAGTAACAACTACAGGTGGTTGGGGTAGTAGTCGCATCTTGCCATTATTAGACTATGACTTAATTCGGAAAAATCCCAAAATTATCATTGGTTACAGTGATATTACTGCTCTGTTATTGGCAATATACGCACGCAGTGGTCTGGTGACATTTCACGGTCCCTTTGGTACATCTTACTGGAATAAATTTTCTGTGGGTTATCTCAAAAGTATACTGTTTGAAGGAAAGGCGATGACCTTGCAACCTCCCACGAATATTGTGGAAACTATTACGAGTGGAAAAGCACAGGGGCAACTTGTGGGGGGAAACTTGTCTGTATTAACAGCGATGGTGGGGTCTAATTTTTTGCCAGACTGGCGAGGGAAAATTTTGTTTGTGGAGGAAATAAGAGAAGATATTTATCGGGTAGACCGGATGTTGACTCATTTGAGTTTAGCTGGCATTTTGCAGCAGTTGGAGGGTTTTGTATTTGCGCAATGTACTAGATGTCTGGATGAGGAGGATAATTTTCCCACGTTAACTTTATGGCAAGTTTTGGTAGACCGTATTCGACCTCTAGGTATTCCTGCTTGGTATGGTACGGCGATCGGTCATATTCGGGATAAATTTACAGTACCATTGGGAGTAGAAGTGGAGATAGATAGCGATCGCGGTACGATTAAAATGTTAGAAACTGCGGTGGTTTAGGGAATGGAGATTGATAAATACAGGACTTATATTATGTCCGGATAATCTGTAGAGGGCAAATGCCATTTCCCCCTACTAGATATGCTAGTTCTGTGTAAGTCCTGTTGAAGTAATTTTAAAAATTCTCAACAGATATTATCATAACTTACTCAGTTACGCTGCCGCTAACACACCCTACTGGCGTGACACGCCTAAAATGGTGCAATAGTAGGGGCGGGTTCCGCGTTAAGTTAATGGTTTTACCCAGGACCTGGTAAACCCGCCCCCGCATCAATAATCTAATGTACAGTAGTAGGGGCGGGTTCCGCGTTAAGTTAATGGTTTTACCCAGGACCTGGTAAACCCGCCCCCGCACCAATAATCTAATGCATAGTTTTAGCTGTGTCAGTCCACTACCAAATCAAAATCAGAACTACCTATGATAAGTTTTATTGTATCTCCATCAGATGGATCGAAATTTTGAATTAACGCAAATCCTTCACCGTACGAACTAAACTGTAGAAAATCGATCTGAGCTTAATATCTTGATATTGGATTAACCAATACTGGCGCTCTCGGCGCAGCTCACTATTCCCTCGGCAGTAAATGCCTCTGGGAATTTCTTTCTAATTATCGCATATACTACCATTAACGTCGTCATTATTGAAGTCAGGACCTGGCAAACTTAAAAAACTGGGTCTGGGAGTTACACCAACGCCATAAATGTCTTTCTCTCCTTCCCCATATCCCAAAATTACATCGCTACCGGGAGTACCAGTAAAACGTGCAGAGCGTTGTTCAAATTGCCCATATTCTCTATAGTGAGCTTGACCTGTGGGAAAAACACCGTTATTAACTGCCTCAGCTACACCAGAATTTTGTCCCAAATAGAATGAATCTACAAAACTGGTAGTCTGCAAATTTTCTATACTACCAACTTGGATAAAATGAGAAAATCCACTTACATAAGTACCTGTTTATATCTGTGATGCTACATCATTATATTTTTGTAGGTAAAAAGTTTCATCATAGTCAGGACTTGTATTGTTGCGTCCCTCTTCATAACCATAATTAATGAAATGTTCTAGTCCTGACGCGAATATGTTTGTTTGTAGAATATTGGCTACATCAGGATTATTTTCTAAGTAGGTTGTTTCGTCATAGTAATGGGAAACTTTTGTGCGTCCTTCTGTTAAACCATAACGTTGAAAATGATCTAATCCTGATGTTACTAAACCTTGAGTAATTGCTGCATTAATACCTGGATATTGTTGTAGATAATATTCCTCCTCAAAAATATCAAAGTTCATTGAATTTATCCTCTGTAATGTATGTAGTGCGGGCATCTTGTCCGCGATGGGTTACCTAAAAATGGAATGTGCTGTATCTTAATTCTTATGTTGATTCACCAAATCCGGAAATGTTTTTACCGAATAATTAATAATTATTAATTAAATAATTCAGCTTTATCAAAATAACATGGGTCTAAAACCCCGCCTTTTAAGGTGTAATATTTTTGGAGCGGGGCTTAAATCCCCGTTACAAAAATAACTTCTGACTTCTGACTTCTAACTTCTGACTTCGTTAATAGCCTCCCCTTTCAAGGGGAAAAAAGCGGTCGAGGGATGGCAAGAAGACCTCGCCATATCCAATCAACCAATCGACCAAGAGAAGAAATAATACTTCCTTATATTCAATTCCGTAACGGTTTTAAGCAGAGGTAATTATCCATTATCCATTAATGAAAACTGTTCCCTATTCCCTAGCGCTACACACTATAAAATTTCATCATCAATTGAAAAATCTACTTCTTTTTTGTCACGACCAGAGGCGATAAAATCATTTTCAAATGAATCTTTTAACCCAGAAACTAAATCAAATTTTGGCTGCCAATTTAATTCTGTCATTGCCTTATTTATACTGGCAAAGAAATGTTGAGTTCGTAATGGAAAGGCTTTCTTTTTTCCAAAGTCAAATTGTTTCGGGTCGTAATGTACTAACTTAATAGAATCAGGAGATTTTCCCGCAGCTTCAGCACAAGCACGAGCTAAACCATCAAAAGTGACATAACGCTCTCCAGAAACATTATAAATTTGTCCAATTGCTTTGTCATTTCCTAATACATTTGCCATTGCCATTGCTAAATCTTTGACATGACCTAATTGAGTAATATGAAGTCCATTTCCCGGAATAGGAATCGGGCGATCGCGTACAATTCTGTCAAAAAACCATGCTTCTAGATCGTTATAGTTTTGTGGTCCATAAATATAAGTAGGGCGAATTGAAGTCCAGGGTAAACCTTGATTTGTTAATTCTGTTTCTGTTTCATATTTACCTAAATGACGACTTTTTGGGTCTATAGCATCTCCTTCAATATGAGGCATTTGGTCAGACTTTAAATAAACCCCCGCAGAACTCATATAAATGAAATGTTGTACCTGGTCTTTGAAGATTTCAGCTAAAGGTTTTGTATCAGTTAATTTTCGTCCGTTATTATCAAAAATAGCATCAAATTTTTCCGATGCTAATTTTTCTTTAAGTTGAGTAGCATCCGTGCGATCGCCATGAATTTCTTTAACTTCTGGCACTGGACTTGGTTTATTACCACGGTTAAATAGTACCACTTCATGTCCTTGTTCTACTAGAATTTTAGTTAAATAGACTCCAATAAATCGAGTCCCACCCATAATCAGTATTCGCATTTTTCCTCTTGTTCGCCAACAACTAAATTATTTCATCATACCCATTTACTAAACCAAAAGTCAAAAATTAAATTCCATGATTAGTTTTAGGGACATAAACAACCTTGATTTTTGATGTTTTAATATCATGTCCGCTGGGGCGCGTTTGTGTAAAATCAAGGGTGAATATCTACAGGAAATTTACGTTTTTTCACACTTTTAAGCCTTCTTCCCTCTTCCCTCTTCTTTCTTCTTTCTTCCTTGCTTCACTATACAATACCGATGCTACCGGACATGATATAACTTGATTAAATCCCTCAAAACGTTTAAGCCAAGAGACATCTCCAATAATAAAAAATCAAATCAATTATCCCACATAAATTATCAATTATTTCCCCTTACCCCCTACCCCCTTTTCCCCTCCTGGGAGTAGGGCTGTTTCATTCTTGATAGACACGGGGACACACCAGACACACCAGACACGGGGATGAAGGCTTTTAAGCGGCGTTGAACCAAATATTCTCTTAGAGCTTAAAGACGCTTATTGGCGCTCAAAATCGGCAAATTTTGGCAAATTTCACTGTTCCACTATCTCCATTACTCCCATTCTCCCGCTCATCCTTAATCTACAATACTTTGAAACAGTCCTGTCTCCTGGGAGGGGAGGGGCGAGGGTGGGTCCCTACTCTCTGTTTTGGAGGAGATGTCTAATAATACTGAAATTCCAGATAAATATAGCAATCAGGAATCAGATATGAGAATTGAGGTATTACTTTCAAGCATAGAATATAGCAGTTATCTTAATTCTTATGTATTCGTTTCTTCCCTGTTCTCTATTCCCTATTCCCTCCATACCTAAAACAACAGTATCCAATATCTCACAACTAAAATCATATTGCTATATTAAATTTTAAGGAATAGGGAGGATGGAAAATGGAAGAACCTATAACTAGAGTTATAAATTCATATTTATCTTTTTCTTTATGGGTTTAATACCCCACCGTCACTTGCGGTGCCTACAATTGGTTGGGGATAGTCAACGACCAGGCACTTCCTGTCTACAAACCCACCCCATCCACTTTTTTATTCTTCCTTCTTACTTGTTACCGAAAAATTCAGGTATAAAGCCTCTCCATTCATGGAGAAAAAGCGGTCGTTAGCGGAGCTTCCCGTAGGGTGGGATGGCGTTTGCTACCGCAAAGCTTTCCGTTCCGGAATGCTACCGCAAACGCTAACAGCGGAGCGGCTCTGATAAGAGCGGGTTTCCTCGCCATATCCAATCGACCAAGAGAAGAAAAAATCCTTTTATCCAATCCTCTTAAGTTTATAAGAAGAGGTAATTCTAAATTCTTAACTTTAAATTCTTAATTCTTGAATTCTTCCTTCTTCAAAATGATTAAAGGCAATTCAATGAAATTATCTATAAACGTATCAAATTAATTTAAAAATTGCTATTCTAAGTATAGCATTTTAATTTTTGTTTCGACAATTTAAAAGTCATAGCAATCTCAGGGTTAATTTACTTATGTCTACTCAATATTTAGATAATTCAAATAAAAATAAATATCGAAAAGCTTCCCTACGCAAAGTTTTTGTATTACCTATTGTGCTGCAAATAATGTTTGCTGTAGGTTTGACCGGATGGCTTTCATTACGCAACGGACAAAAAGCAGTCAATAATGTTGCTAGTCAATTACTAAATGGAGTGACAACTCGTGTTGATGAACATTTAGAAAACTACCTAGCAATTTCTCCTTTGATTAATCAAGTTAATAGAGATGCTATTCGTCTCAAGAATTTAGATGTAGAAAATCTCTGGGATTGGCAACCATATTTAGTCAAACAAATGCAACTATTTCCAAATATTAGTAGTATTAGTTTTGGCTCTACAAAAGGAGAAACAGTATGGTTATTTAGATTAGAAGATCGAAGCTTACAATTAGGAATTAGCGATTATTTAACAGCAGGAAATATAGAACAATATACTATCAATCAACAGGGAAATATTATCCAACCACCAATTAAAAGTTTTCCATACGACCCCAGAAATAGACCTTGGTATCAAGCTGTTATTGAAGCAGGAAATCCTACCTGGAGTAAAATTTATCCTTGGATAGATGGAAATGGTTCCACTGTAAATTTTGGTATTTCTAATGGGTTACCTTATTATGATGAAAAAGGTATTCGTCAAGGTATACTTAATGTACATTTAACTCTTGATAAAATCAGTCAATTTTTAAGCAAGCTAAAAATAGGTAAATCAGGAAAAGTATTTATTGTCGAACGCTCTGGATTAATAGTAGCCACATCCACTTCAGAAGAGCTATTTATGACTACAGATAATGAACAAAATTTACAACGACTGCCAGCATTAGAAAGTAGTGTACCTATAATTCAAGCTTCAGCTCAATACTTACAAAAAACCTTCTTTGGCCTGACTAAAATAAATCAAAGTCAACAGCTAAGTTTTGAATTTAATAATCAACGTCACTTCCTAGAAATCAAACCTGTAACATACGGTTTAGGTATTGACTGGATTATTGTAGTAGTAGTTCCAGAAGCAGATTTTATGGAGGAAATTAATATTCAAAGACGCAATACAATTTTATTATGGTTAGTAGCTTTAGGATTAGCAATACTTGGTGGAATTTTAACCTCTAGATGGGTAATTATACCAATTATTAGTTTAAACAAAGCAGCTAAGAATTTTGCTGAAGGAAATTGGCAACAAAAAGTAGATATTAAACACTCTGACGAACTAGGAGAATTAGCCAATTCATTTAATACAATGGCTGTGCAATTACAAGAATCATTTAGTACCTTAGAAGCTAAAAATTCTGATTTACAAAGATTAGATAAACTTAAAGATGAATTTTTGGCAAATACATCTCACGAACTTCGTACTCCTCTGAATGGAATGATTGGAATTGCTGAATCAATGTTAGATGGAGCAACAGGAAAATTATCAAAAACACAGCAAAAAAACTTATTAATGATTGCTCAAAGTGGTCATAGACTTACAGATTTGGTCAATGATATTCTTGATTTTTCTAAATTAAAACATCAAAATCTGGAGTTGCAGTTAAAACCTGTAGGCATCAGAGAAATAACAGAAGTAGTTGTCACTCTTTGTCAATCTTTAATAGGTTCTAAAAATTTAGAGTTAATTAATTCTATTCCTGTTGATTTACCTGCGGTTTATGCTGATGAAAATCGCCTGCATCAAATTTTATATAACCTGATTGGTAATGGGATTAAATTTACAGATACTGGAAAAGTAGAGATATCGGTAGAGATTATCGACCGACAACAAAATTCGCAGTTCAATAGTCAGCATCCAATCCTCCAAAACCAACAATTAGCAATTACTATTTCTGATACTGGTATTGGTATTGCAGAAGATAAACTAGACAGAATATTTGAATCATTTGAACAAGCTGATGGTTCTACAGCTCGTGAATATGGAGGTACTGGTTTAGGTTTAGCAGTTACTAAAAAACTGGTGGAATTACACGGAGGAAATATTTGGGTTAAATCTCAAATTGACATAGGTTCTCAATTTACTTTTACTCTGCCAATATCTACAGAAATTGCTATTAGTAATAATTCCTATATATCAAAATTTACAGATGCTAATAATCTAGCTATAACTGAAGAAACAGAAGAAGAAATTGTGATTCAAGAAGAGTCAAAAGATGATGCTATCAAATCACTAGAAACCGACAAAAAGTTTAAAATTATGATTGTCGATGATGAACCAGTAAATTTACAGGTACTCGTCAATATTTTATCCCTCGAAAATTATTCCATAGTTCAAGCAATAAATGGTATAGAGGCTTTGAAAATAATTGAACAAGGTTTTCAGCCCGATCTAGTTTTATTAGACGTAATGATGCCAAAAATGACTGGTTATGAAGTTACACAAAAATTACGACAAAATTTCTTGCCTAGTGAGCTACCAATTCTAATGTTAACTGCTAAAAATCAAGTTTACGATTTAGTAGAAGGATTAAATGTTGGTGCTAATGATTATCTGACTAAACCAATTTCTAAAAATGAACTAAATGCTAGACTAAAAACTCATTTGAGACTATCTCAAATCAACAGTTCTTATAGTAGATTTGTGCCTTACGAATTTCTCAAGTTCCTCAAAAAAGACTCTATAATTGACGTGGAATTAGGTAATCATGTCAGTAAAAAAATGGCAGTAATGTTTTCTGATATTCGCTCCTTTACCGCTCTTTCAGAAACAATGACACCCCAAGAAAACTTTAACTTTGTTAATTCATATTTAGGGCGTGTCAGTCCAAAAATTAGAGATAATTCTGGATTTATAGTTAAATATTTAGGAGATGGAATGATGGCTGTATTTCCCAATGGAGCAGATGATGGTGTCAAGGCAGGTATTGCTAAAATCAAAGAAGTTGCAGAATACAATATTATTAGGAAAAATCAAGGTTATAAACCCATTTCCATTGGCATCGGTATTCACTTTGGACAAATGATGGTAGGTATAGTAGGAGAAGAAGCAAGAATGCAAGGTGATGCTTTTTCAGATAGTGTAAACTTAGCTTCTCGTTTAGAAGGATTAACAAAAATTTATGGCGTTTCTATCATTATTAGTGAAGCAGTATTTGATAATTTAGTAGATGCAAATCAATATCAAATTAGATTTTTAGATCTAGTCCAGGTAAAAGGGCGGAATCATCCCATTAAAATTTATGAAGTTATGGATGGAGAAACCGAATATTTGCTAAACTTGAAAAGAAAAGTTCAACTCAATTTTTCCCAAGGAGTTTTACATTATCAACAACAAGAATTTACCATGGCAAAGGAATATTTCCAGAAAGTATTAACAGTAAATCCAAATGATAAAGTGGCGGAAATTTATTTAGAACGAGTTAATAATTTTTTATCAGAGGGTATACCTACAAACTGGCAAGGAGTTACAATCTGGAATCAAAAATAATCGGCGTTGCTCAATAGCGTGTATGATATTAATCGCGCATTACTTAGCAGTCAACCCACCCCTCGCCCCTCCCCCGACCGTGGAGGGGAAGGGAAGTCAACCCACCCCTAACCTCTCCCTGGAGGGAAGAAAGAAGAAAAAAGAGGAATAGTCAGGATAAATTTTTTGTTTAACTGGCGCACAACGCACGTTAACGCTGCGCCACAGGTCAAGCGCAGCATTCCGCACCTAAAACCTGTAAGCGGAACGGAGTTCTATCTCTCTCTAATCCAGACATGATATCATACCTCAAATCACCAACGCCCAATAATCAAAAACTTGAGCAAATTGTATCTGTATAATTGAAGAAATTAGCGATCGCTATCATGCCAAAGTTACCACTAAACCCTTTATTTTGCCAACCCTCACCAAAACTCCCCTTACGATTCATAGTAATTGTCCCATTTGTGCTGCAAATCATAGCAACAGTAGGATTAGTGGGATATCTTTCATTTACAAATGGTAAGCGCGCTATCAAGGACCTAGCTAATCAGTTACAAGACGAAATTACAGCTCGTATTCAGCAGAAACTGAATATTTTTCTAGATACTCCTCACTTGGTTAATCAACTGAATGTAAATGCTATTCGTCTTAATCAACTTAATCTTCAAGAAATTAATGATGTAGAGCGTCATTTATGGCAACAAATTCAATCTTTTGATTCCATTGGTGTCATTGGTATTACATCTACATCAGGATCTATGATCGCAGTCAGTCGCCAAGATAATAATAAATTTAATATCATCATTACAGACGAATCTACAGAAGGAGAACTACAGGAATATGCTACCAACGCTCAAGGGGTGCGGACTAATCTTACAAAAGTAGTTCCAGAATACGACTTTCGTCTGCGACCATGGTATCAAGATGGCATAGCTACAGGTAAAGCAGGTTGGGGTGAGATGTTTAAATCCCTCATTGATGAAAGAGTAGAAATTATGGCAACTCAACCTGTCGTTAATAATGATAATAATGCGATCGCCTTAGTCTCTGCTACTCTCACTCTTTCTCAACTTCATGACTTTCTCAAACAGCTGAAAATTAGTAAATCTGGGGAAGCTTTCATTTTAAATCGTTATGGACAATTAATAGCTAGTTCCGCCACTTCTGAATCTTTTATTAAAAACAATGGGAATCTAGAATTAATTGACGCTTTCAACAGTAACGATCCTTTAGTTAATTCCGCCAGCCAACATCTGAAAGACAGGTTTGAGGACCTCAATCAAATCTAAAGCAATTTATTACTGAACTTTGATATTAATGGTCAACAACAATTTTTACAAGTTGTACCTTTTAGCGATAAATATGGCTTAGATTGGTTGATTTTGGTAGTAATTCCCGAAGCAGATTTTACAGAACGTATTCATGCAAATACTCGAATTACTATTGCTCTATGTTCGATCGCATTAATAATAGCAATTATTTTTGGTTTATTCAGTTGTGAACTGATTATTAAACCAGTAAAAAAATTAAAGCAAGCAGCAACTTCTGTCTCTATTGGAAAATGGGAACAAAGAGTCAAAGAAGTTCCTATTGAAGAACTAGCAATATTAGCTCAGGCATTTAATCAAATGACCGAACAATTACAAAAATCATTTGTTGAATTGGAGAACAAAAATTCTGCTTTACAACAGGCAGATCGGTTTAAGGATGAATTTATGAAAAATATTTCCCATGAACTGAGGACTCCACTCAATAGTATCATTTGTTCTATAAAATTAATTCTTGATGGCTTTTGTGATAGTCAAGAAGAAGAAATAGAATTATTAAATCAAGCAGATAAATCTGCTATTCATTTACTAAATCTAATTAATGAACTTTTAGATTTGGTGCAAATTAAACAAGGCAAATTTCCGGTCAACAAAAAGTCAGTAAATTTGTCTGATTGTTTAAATGAAATCATTGATTCTCAGCAATCTATAATTCAACAAAAAAATCTGCAACTATATACATCCAATATCTCTAAATCCATATCTGTAGAAGCTGACCCCAATAAGCTGAAGCAAGTATTCTTAAATATTCTTGATAATGCAATTAAATTTACAGAAACTGGTAGTATTACTATTGACGCTAAGATTAAACCAAGTCTTAATACTTATGATATAGACCAAGTACCCATTGTAGTAGTAACTATTAAAGATACAGGAATTGGGGTAGAACCAAGCGAACAGTATAAACTATTTCAATCTTTTGTAATGGTAGATGGTTCGACTACTCGTTCCTATAATGGTTGTGGTTTGGGGTTATCAATTTCTCGTAGTTTGATGGAATTGATGGGAGGTAATATTACTTTAGAAAGTGCTGGAAAAAATCAAGGTACTAAAGTTTCTATCTCTGTACCCATGACTCTCAAAACTACGGAATAGGGGATACCGAAAGTGGCGATCGTAGCTAATACCATTTATCAAAAACTTTTCAACCCCTATCTTGAGCTGGGGAGTAGGGGAGCTGGGGAGTAGGGGAGTAGGGGAGTAGGGGAGTAGGGAGTAGGGGAGTAGGGGAGTAGGGAGTAGGGGAGTAGGGGAGTAGGGGAGTAGGGAGTAGGGGAGTAGGGGAGTAGATATGGTTTTTTTTTGGAAAAACTATATTCTTTCCTAATCCCTACTCTGTAGGGACCTTGCATGCAAGGTCCCTGCTTCCTACCGTACTTCATAAACCACCGAATACTCTGCAAGTTGTTGATATGTCCGTACTCTTTTCTTCCACTGCTATATAACTAATTACCAACTTGATATAATCTTATTCTAATTAGGCAAAACTAAAATCTAGAGTGAAAATATGCCATTTAATTCTGATAATTTACCAGAACAAGATTCAGGAGTACCTAATACCTCCGAATTACCTCCTTTAATCAAAAAATTATCAATCGCTGCCTTGGTAGGAATAATAGTTTTTGTTGGAGTAAGTTCTTTGATTATTGCTGCTAGTCAAAACAATGTTAATGATATTCAAACAACAGAAGGAAAAGAGAATGTTCCATACTCAAAAAGTTAAAAACAAAAAATAACATTCTCTCAGTTTTCAAATCCGAACTCAAGCTCCTCAGACCCATTTATCGAATAATCTTGCCAAACTGTAACGGTCGGAAATTGGGAATAAAGAATACTAATTTTTAGCCAAAATTGATTTCAATAGTATAATTAAATATAAAAATGAAGAATTTACTGAAAACTCTCAAGAATATTTTTCTTCCTGAAAAAGAAGAGATTTTTTTGACATTAATTGAAAGTATAGAAGTCATAGTATCTAAAATTTTATCTTTAGCATTGATAGGTGTAATTCTTTTTGCTGTCTTTGACGTAGTAGTTTTTATCTATCAACGACTTGTTTTTACATCTAATCCTTTATTTAAAGATACATTATTTGAAATATTTGGACTATTTTTAAATATTTTAATTGCCCTAGAAATTTTAGAAAATGTTACTGCTTATCTCCGCAAGCATACCTTTCAAGTAGAGTTAGTAATTGCTACTTCTTTAATTGCTGTAGCTAGGAAAATTATTATTTTTGATATTGATAAAAACAGGAGAAGATTTAATCGGATTAGGATTTGCTATTATTTCTCTATCCATTAGTTTCTGGATTATTCGATCGCAAAAAAATAGACCATCTAATCATTAATATAGCGCTACTTAAATCGGGAATAGGGAGCTTTCAACAATTAATAATTAATAATTAGGGTTTGCAGCAAAAAGTCTTATGGGTGAGGGTAGGAGACAACCCACCCCTCGCCCCTCCTCCCAGGAGGGGAAGAAATGGGAATGAGCGAAGAGGTAGGAGTAAGAATTGTAAGAATGATTTTTCTGCCATAATTGTCCCAAAATACTAGCATGCATGAGCTTTTTGAGCTGAAAAGCTGGCACTTTTTTAGACCAAAAAATGCGCTCAACCTTTATCTGCCAATACTTTTAGATTTAATCACCAAGCCCTAATTAGGGTTTGCGCTCAAAAGTCTTTTTGCTCTTCGTAGTAGTCAGTAGTCAGGAGAAATGGTGGATTACAGAAGATGTAGTTGGAACAATTGTCCCCCAATTGTTCCGCTGTTGTCTGCCAAAATCCTGACATGCATGAGCTATTGAGGGTAAAAAACTGGCACTGTTAGAACACATACAATGGCTTGACCTTTTATCAGTCAATACTTTCAGATTTAATCACCAAGCCCTAATTATTAATTATTAATTATTAGTTATTAATTATTGAAAATACCCCCAAGGGAATTCGAATCCCTGTCGCCTCCGTGAAAGGGAGGTGTCCTAGGCCTCTAGACGATGGGGGCTTGCTTGTCTCTTTTCACTCTTACTAACTTAGCGAATTCCTCAATAAATGTCAAGGGGTATGAAAAAAAATTTTCGGGGTTGCACATTATCGAATGATACTGCAAAAAATTGGTTTAGATTTTGACTAAAAAAAAACCTAATATTAATCATTCTAGCAATTCTCAAATCCAAAATCCTGTTCATCAAAAATCTCAAATCATTCGCCACTGTGCAACTTACCAAATTTAAGGTAAAGCCATCTGGGCCGATATCCCTTCTTTGGCATCTCCAAAATACCATAAAACAGCAGCAGCCTCAGCCCGACTCACTGTTTTATCTGGCCTAAATAACCTAGTATAACCAAAAACCCGCCTAATATTAGAAAAATCATTCTCAGCATCTGCCAATATAGCTCTCAAAGCAGCAGGATCAATCCTAGAAGCATCTTGAAAATCCCAAGCTTCTTTAACTTTCTCTACTGTAGCCTCTGGCAATGACTTGCGAAAATCTAGAGGTACTTTCCAAAGAATCAAATCCTCACGGGTTAAAAAATCATTTGGACGAAATTTAACTACATTAATATCTCCAGACAAAGGACTAGGAATTAAACCAGCTTCTGCCAAACCTTGAATTATCGCAAAGTCTGGGTCAGTTTTCGGGACATCTTCAAAAATTGGCACTTCATTGACCCCTGCTAATCGAATTTGTTTGGCAGAATTATTAGTAAAAATCTTATTATTAGTATTCACCAACCACCGAACATATTCCCGCCTAGTGACAATATTCTGAGGATCGACTAAAAGAGTAGTAGCATCTGGATTATCTTGATTTTGGGGCTGTGGCTGCTGAAATACTCCCAGTTTGGACAAATCTGCTATGTATTTGCGTAATCCTGAAGGCACATCTCTGAGAGCTTTTTTCAAGACAGGGGACTCTGGATAAGTTGGGGTGGGCACTGGGGGTATGCCACCGGGGGGGAATTGTGTGGGAGTCGGTAATGCGGCTACTCCGGGAGTGGGCAAAGGTGTCGGTAATGATGCAGTTGGAGATGGCTCAGAAATAGGTAATGCTTGGGGTGATGTTGGGAAATTGGGAGATGGCTGAGTTTCTAGCTGGGTAGTTGATGGATCGACTGGGATAACAGGGGGCGAGGGGACATTAGTCGTTTCTTCATTCTTGGGTTGATAGTCTATCTCATATTCTGTTGCTATTCCTGGTGCTTGGCTTGGTTTAAGGGATATCTCTACTTGCAAATCATTTTTTTCTGCTACCAGAGATCCACTACCCTCTTCGGTAGGTTTGCTAATAATTTCCCAATTCTTGTCTCGAAATTCTTTTTGATAAAAGTTTTGGACTACGTTAGTAGGGTCTGAGCTACTCCAAACTGTTTTTTGCTCTTGTTCGGATTTTTCAATTAATTGGGAGTTGGGATATGGAGATATTTCTGAGGGAAAATTAGCCGGAATTTGTGTTGGTTGTTGGGGTTGTTGGTTGTTTTGAGTGGGGGTTTGAATTAATTGGTTAAAAGGAGGGTTATTTTTTAACTGGGGGTCTGCTGCAAAAACTTTTTCTAGCTCTTTACTTGCGGGATTATTTGCACAAGCACTGACTGACATTAATAAACAAATAGTTAAGCTGGTAAATATAGAAGGTCTATTTAATAACATATTCATTAATATAAATTTAGTTGCTATTTTTCAGGGAGGTTTTTGTTTCCTCCCAAGATTTCTCAAAACTATATTTTTCAGGTATTCTTTAACAAGGATTTTGCCTGTTCAGCAGATAAGTTGTTTTTTTCTTCCTTTTTCTCTTCTTGTTGTGATGATTCCTGTCCTTCTACTTGTTTGAGATGAATAGTATTTACCTTGGTAATAAAATTAGCTATAGAATTTCTAGCTTTTTTGCCACGTTCAGTTGTATCTTCTACATCATAAATTCTATAAGATACATTTGCCCCTAAGATAAATTTCTCCTGTTCTGCTTCTAGGAGTTCCACAACTCGATTAGCAGAAATCCAATTTTCTTGGAAAGGAAATGAAGTTACAACACTAGCAACTATAGAAGCGATCGCTGGACAAATTACAGGTAACCATTTTAACCAAGCCTGACCAGTTTCTAATTTATCAACAAGGACTAAAATTGGGGTAACTCCCGAAAAAATTATTGTGCCTAACTGCAAAATATAGTAGATATTTCTAGCTTTTTGTCTGGTCTTTTTGTAATCGTCTATTAACTCTTGAGTATAACGTAAAGCTTTTTCTACTTCTTGAGTTATCTGAATATTTTCTGGAGAATTTTCTAGTTGTAAAACATTACCGTATAAGGTTGCTTTTTTAAGTAGATTAGAATCCTTTATTTTTTAGTGTAGTTGATTTGTAATTGCTGATTTAGGAGATACAAAAAAATAAACAGAGCAATAGAAACTACTAAAACTATCGGCAATTTTATCTGATCTGAAAATAAAAAAATACCAATTCCTGAGCCAATAGCCGTGGCAAAAGATAGATATTCAAGTATTCTCAAAAATGATAAGATGCCAGGACTGGATGGTGGAGATTTATAATTATCGGCCTTGATGTTTAACTGAGAATCTAGGGTTTCCGAACTTGTCATATTCTGTTTATTCCTTTGATTTGTGATTTGATAAGTGGACTAAAATATTCTCTGGCTAATGAGAAAGTAAGGACAGAATTACCTTAATCTATTCTTAATATATTACTTTACCAAGCAAATTACCGAAAAGCGACGTTGAAAGCATAGGTGTTTTAACCGGGGGATGAAAACAAGGGAGTCGTTTAAACTAGACAACTTTAGTTGTCCTGTGCTATTTTTATCAATAAAAAGTAAGCAGAACCCTAGGTATTGGCCTTAGCCGACTGTGTAGGGGCACCGCGGAAATTGTCCCCGAAGAATATATCTTTGGTCAGCGCTCGAATAAACGAAGCAACACGGATTTATCCTGTTGCGTAGTATCTACTTATAATCCCCGTGACTTGAGTCCGGGGGCAATTAATTATATTTATTTTTATATTTTGACTTGAGATATTTGATGCCAAATTTTTGCCATACCCCAAAAAATTACTTCCGGTGCATCAATGATAGTTGCACCTAACTCAGGAAAAAGTTTTGTGAAATGAGTTAATAATAAGGTGCGATCGCCTCCTGTCAACGCTATTTTTCCTTCAGGAAATTCTTCTTGCCAGGCGACAATATAATTTTGCATTCCTGCCAATACTGTATATATTACCCCACTTTGAATGGCTGTTGTTGTTTCTGTTGCCCACCGTGGAGGTAACTCTACTGGTATCTCAACCAAAGGTAACATAGCTGTTCCTGTTATCAAAGATGATAATTGCAACCTTAACCCTGGTAAAATAGACCCTCCCACTATTTTTTTTTGGACATCAGCACCAGTAAAAGTAATTGCTGTACCAACATCTATTACTAGCACAGGCCAACCAAACTTTGTGCCTGCACCTAAAACTGCTAAAGCTCTATCTATTCCCAAGGTAGGATAAAGTCCTTGCAGTGGCAGTTTTTCTAAAGTAATCATATCAGACCAAGGATAAGTTTGCCAAAGTGTTGTTTGTTGAGGAACTACTGATGCTATTAATAAAGGCATCTGATGATTTAATTTTATATTCTGAGTTTCTAATGTACTTTTGAGTAGTTTTATTACTTCTGTTTCTTCATTAATATTTCCCTGATTTTCCAATTCTTGAATACGGTCTATATCCCAGGTTTTCTGAAGTATTGCACCTACAAAATATCCCCAGTGTAACCGGGTATTTCCAATCATTAAACCGAGCCATTCTTGATTTTCAGACATATAGAAATCTATTCAACAATTAATAATTAAGTAAGCATTCAGCCATCAGCTATCAGCTAGCCTCCTATGGTCGGAACTTCGTTAACAGCTATGAGTTATGAACTTACTATTACACCGAAGGATAAATTAGTCTCCAAAGAGAATTAAAACTTATGTTTGCGTAGCATTCCGCAGGAAATAAAAAGGTCATTAGCTAACTTTAGTAAGTTATTAGGTTCAAAATCTGTTTGCGTAGCATTCCGCAGGAAAAGCTGTTTGCGGAGCATGACTTAGGAAATGCTAATAGCTGAATGCTTACAGAATTAATAATTAATAATTAATAATTAACAATTACCTATCCTTTAAAAGAAGAGGATTGACTAATCATGAAAATTTTTCTTTATTATCTCCTTAAAAGGGGGAGGCTTTAAACCACAATTTTTCGGTTAATTTTTCAGTATTAGACATCTCTAATTAATAAAGAATAAAATCAATTATCCCAAACAAATTATCAATTATTTCCCTGTACGGACGTTGCATGCAACGTCCCTACTCCCTCTTTTGCTGGAGATGTCTATTTGTAAGGAAGTCCTACATCTAAACCAGAAGTATATATGGCAACTGCTCGGTCTTGCATATTAAAGACTACTTTTATACCTGTATCATCAGGATTTTTCCATTCATAAGCACCCTTAATTTGATTTTCTGCTTGTGTCTCATCTGATGTAACTTCTTGTTCTCTACCAAGAGTATTATTAATTTGCATTTCCCTTGCTTCTCTTGATTGTACAAAAGCTTCTGAGTCAAATTCGGGGTCTATTTCTCCCTCTGCTCCAAGAATATTTCTTATTTCTCGGTATGTCATCCCTAACTGCAATCTTTCATATTTTTGTCGGGTAATTGAATAAACTGGTTTAGGTTGATTCCAGAAAGGATTACCAAAATTATAAGTATTCATATTTTTAGTCCGAATAGTAACCACTTTCTGATTAGAATCAAAAATTATATTCATGCTTGTACCATCTGGATTAACCCAATTATATGTAACAGTATTAGCATTAGTTAAAGGATTATCTCTTGTTGGTTGTTTTATTCCTTCATTACCAATAATTTCTCTCACTTCATCGTAAGTCATCCCAACTTTAATATTTTCAAAATCTGTACTGGTAACTACAGGAGGTTTTCGATTAACTCCGAAGTTAGTCGCGTTCAAATTTTGAGCAGATAGTTTAATCAGTTTATTCTCTGAATTAAATATGGCAACTATACCTGTATTATCATTATTTAGCCAGCGATATGCTACACCAAATTCTTCAATTGTCGGACTATTATATTCTGTATAAACTTCACCTCCTCTTCCCAATATTTGCTTAACTTCTTGATAGGTCATACCAATTTTTAAATTGTTATAATCAGCTCTGGTAATTCGATTAGCTAGAGCAGGCTGGAATTGTATATGAAAGACAGAGACAAAACTACTAATAAATACTGCTAAAACAAAGTTTTTCATAGTGATGATCTAAAATATTGGCTATATTAATGATTATTTTTCAGGTAAGCATTTCCTGCGGAATGCTGCGCAAACAGCAGTCAGCTAGCCTCCTATGGTCGGAACTTTCCTAGGTCATGCTACGCAAACGTTAACAGCTATCAGCTTTATTATCTTTATAAAAAATTGAAATGACGCTGCATAGAATAATATTTAAAGCATAATTGACCGCAGAAAGGAGTAGATAGAGATAGATCAATTTAATGAATTTCATAATTCTATGCAACCTCATATAAAACTGGTATTAGTGAACAATTTTAGCTCGTTGTTTTTGTGCTTCAATTCTTTGTTTAAAAATGTAGTATAAGTTAAGCAAATGCTTGCTTCATTCATTAAAAAGCTGTTTGCGCAGCATGACCTAGGAATAGCTGTTTGCGGAGCATGACCTAGGAAATGCTAATAGCTAAATGCTTACTTTTTCAGAATATCAAATTGTTCGGAATTAATCTTGTTAGACTCATATAAAGTTTGAGCAATTTCTGTCAAAGTCAATACTGAATAACTCTTATATCCATTTGCTTGTAACTTATCTTTCACACCCCGTTCATGGTCAATAAAAACAACAATATCTTCTACATTTAATCCCACTGATTTAAGTTTATCTGCTCCCTTCATTACACTATTACCGCTAATCATAATATCATCCACAACAACAATTTTTTCCCCTGGCTGAAAATGTCCCTCAATTAATCGACCAGTGCCATGAGCTTTCACCTCTTTCCGAGGAAATATCATCGGACGTTCTAGACGTAAAGCTAAACCTGTTGCAGTAGGTAATGAACCATAAGGAATACCTGCAATTCTATCAAATTCTAACTCTTTGAGAATCTCTGCATAAGCAGTGACAATTTTATGGAATATTTGAGGAATAGAAATGATTTTTCGTAAGTCTATATAATAAGGAAAAGTCGCCCCCGATGCTTGTACATGGTCGCCAAAAATAATACAGCCAATATCGTAAAGTTGTAAGATTAAATCCCGGTGTGGTTCATGCTTTAAAAAACAAACATCTGGCAACCACAATTCACAGGTCGGACTACCTTCAACTACCTGTAGACGTTGTTCATTAATCCTATCTCTTAAGGATTCAATTTCTTGATTAGGATGTACTGCGCCAAATAATTTTGGTGGGATTGGTAATAATAATCCTTCACCATTAATATTCAAACCAGCAGCTAAAAGTTGAGCTAATTCTTCAGGGTTAGCAATATCATTTTCTTCCGCTATATCTCCCTGAATTAGTATTAGTCTTTCTGGAGCAATTTTTCTGATTATAGCGAGAATATCCGGCATTACTCCTACTTCTAAACCTAGCTGTTCAATAGTTCCCCAACTTTGAGCTTCTTCTACTAATTTGAAATAAAGAGGTTCCTCTTGATTTGGGTATTCTTGTAATACTGCTGCTGAAGAATTTGCTGTAGCACAAAGTAGGAAAACTGTTTTGCCTGGATAAAGTAAAAAAGGTGTAACTAAATCGAGACCAGTGTAAGGTGAAATTGTACAAGCATCTACTTGTAAATCTTGAAAAATAGTCCTCGCAAATACCGTACTTGTATTGAGGTCGCCGTGTTTCGCATCTAAAATAATTGGAATTTCAGAAGGAATAGTTTTTATGGTTTGCTGAAGTAGTTCTAAACCTGGTATCCCTAAAGATTGATAATAGCCTAGAGAAAGTTTATAAGCACATACATATTTTTCTGTTTGAGTTATTAAAAAATAGAGCCATTCCCGCCAATATTGAATTAATTCTTGATTATCTTTTTCTGGAGGGTTAGCAAATAAAGATTTTACTGGAATATTGTGCTGGGCAGCTTCTTTAGGTAAACTTTCTGGGTCTGGGTCTAATTCTAGATAAAGTAAACTTTGATTACGTTCTATACTATTTAGCAGTTTGTCAAAAAAATTCATAATGGTTTCTTCTGATTCCAAGTGCTGTAATTATTTAAAATTATATGATAGTATGATAATTTATTACTTAATTTATACCTAAGCAAACAGCTATTAGCTGTCAGATCTCAGCTCTTATGAGAGGATTTTAATATATAGACTGTTTCAGTCAGCTTTTATAGTAAAATTTAATTCTCACTCAATTAGTAAAGCTTTTATCTAGAACTAAAAAGAAGTAATAGCTGTTAACGCAGTTCCTCCGTAGGAGGCTGACTGATAACTGACGGCTGTTTACGCAGCATGACCTAGGAAATGCTTACATTTATACTACCTATTATTAAAATTTAGGTACTTAGTGGGTAAGTTTCCTACTATTACCGAAAAATTGTGGTATAAAGCCTCCCCTTTCAAGGGGATAAAGCGGTCGTTAGCGCAGCTTCCCGAAGGGTGGGATGGCGAAGTTTCGTCGCTATATCCAATCGACCAAGAGAAAAAAAATTTTTTCCTTTGAGTCAATCCTCTTTTTTTCAAGGAGAGGTAATTATTAATTATTAATTATTAATTATTAATTGTTGAATTATACCTTAACAGTTAATCAATAATAATCTATGGAGGGAATCTCTATTTTGCAAGCTAAGGAGATAAAGGCACAATTAAAATCTTTGATTCAGGAAGCATCTTCAGTAGATTCAGATTTTGCAAAAAGATTAAATGAAGTAAATCAATGGATTAAACATTTAAAACCTGGTACTTTGACAGCTAAAAAGTTTGTGATGCTTTTTTTGAAACAGCTTATTCAAGATTCTAAAATTTTCCTAATTCTTAAATCTATCCCAAAGGAAATTGAGCGAGAATTTTACTATCAGAAAATGACCCCGACAGAACAATATTGGCATAAAGAATTATTCCCAAAATGGCTACAAGAAAAAGACCCTAAATTTTATATTTGGAAACAAAAACTAATGTCAGGAAAGTTTACTCAGGAAGATAGGGAAATAATTCAGGCGATCGCTAATCAAATTGAACTTAATCAAGGCACAGCTTTACAACGCTATATTGTTGATTTGTCAATGGCAACAGATATTATTGTTAGTGGTAGTCAAGAGAAACCCTTATGTATTCAACTTACAAGTTTATCTAAAAAATTTGCTAAAGATAAAGCAGAAGAGTGGCAAGATACTCTAGTATTTTGGGAAATTGACAGAGGACTTTTTTTAAGCTATAATCCAGGTAGAAAATATTTTCAAAATGAATTGGTCAAAACCATATTAGATAACAGCGACAATCTCCAGAAAGGTAATTATTTAAAGTGTAATTTGTAACTGAATGTAGATCGACTGAGGAAAAATATTAATAATATGACGACAAACCAAAAAAATTCTCCCGAAGAAAAATTAGCAGAGTTGACTAATCTATTAGAATCATCTCGAAAATTACAAGCTGATATTTTAAATTATGGCTTAGATGCAGCAGACTTTTATGTGGAAGATATTGATGGAGATTGGTTAGAAAATTGGGATGATAATACTTATGTTGACTCTATAATTATTCTTCTCGAAAGTGATGATTTAGTATCAGTAAGAGTGAGGGAAAGATTAAGAGAAAAATCAACATCAGAAATAGCTTCAGAATTAGAAAAAATGTGGCAAATTTCTGATGAGCATGAACGTATCTTTGCTGTAAAAAATTTATTAGCTGGTGGTTTTAGTGTGGGTAGTAATAACCGAGATATAAGCGATAAAAATGAAGATGATGGAATTGAACTTTTGGAGTTAGCTGAAGAATTGCTAGAGAAATTAGATAATATTTTTGAATAACAGGAATAATTGATAATGAATAATAAAAACTATCTCTAACTATCAATTATCCATTGGAAACTTGACCACATCTTTTATTGGTTCGGGTGCATCTCAATGCGTGAATAAAGCCAAAAATTTATCACTTTTAGGCAACAGGCAACAGGCAACAGAGAATATATAGGAAAAAAGTATTTTTGCAAATAAATATGAGATGCACCTATTGGTTCCTGCTACTCCTGCTATAATCGCAATTATACTTATTAATCAGTCCAGTAGTAGACTGACACAGCTAAAACTGCGCACTCTTATTTTTATTTCTAGTAGACTGACATAGCTAAAACTGTGCACTCTTATTTTTATTTCTAGGTGTCTTGATCTCCCCTACTCCCCCACTCCCCCACTCCCCTACTCCCTACTCCCTAATGCACCATTTAAGGTGTGTCAGTCCACTAGGTGTCTTGATCTCCCACACTTCCCTACTCCCCTACTCCCACACTTCCCTACTCCCCCACTTCTCCACTCCCCACTTCTCCACTCCCTACTCCCCCACTCCCCTACTCCCTAATGCACCATTTAAGGTGTGTCAGTCCAGTAGTGGATTGTTTCATCATGCACCATTAATAACGATAGTCAAACAATATTCTTCTCAAGGAATATTAAGCTTGACATTCCGTTAAAGGAATATTAGGATAGATATATGTTTGTAATTAAGTAGCTAAATGACGTGGAATTGGGAATTGTATCTAGATGAAACAGAAAAAATACCAAAAGATTTATTAGCTTTTTTTGTGAGACTGATACCAGAGGAAGAGAAATCTCCAGATTTACCAAAACCAAAGCTAACAGAAGCAGAAACTAAGCGACTTCAGGTTAATCTTAAATATCTCTGCGATAAAGGTCTAGCATCTTTGAGCAGGGATAATTTTGATAAACTGGAGGATGATTTGTATGAATTTAAGCTCACCAAAAGTAAACATAATCCTAGATTTATACTCACAACGTTAACTCCTCAAAGATTTGTGATTTTACACGCTTTTAAAAATAAAAATAATGGTGCAATTAAAGAAAAAGATAAACTAATTGCCAGACAAAGATTAGAGAATTTAAGAAATAGGTAAAAACAATGAAATATAACTTTCAAGAATGGTTAAAAACAGACATAAGCGATGAGCCAGAAGTAATATTAGCAGGTAAGTTAGAATACCTACGACTATATTTAACTGATGCCATGCGATCGCTACGAGAAAAAGCAGGATTAACTCAAGACCAACTAGCAGAAAAACTAGGAGTACAACAAGCTGCAGTTTCTAAACTAGAGTCATCATTAAAAGACCATAAACTAGAATCAGTGCTAGATTATTTGCATAAACTAAATGCTGATTTATTAGTAGCAGTTAAACAGGAGGATGAACTAATTCAGGTGAGCGATAATGATGGAATGATATTAATAGATTTGCCAGAGGAAATAGAAGATTTAGCAGAAGTGGAAAAAATGAGTTTGCGTGAGTATATCTTGGCAGCTATTCAGAATTTTTCACAAAAGAAAGTTTCCGTTAGAGAATTTATTGAAAGTGATGATGAAGTAGCAGTAAAAGTCAGAATTAAATTAGCCAATAAATCTTTATCTGAAATTGCTTCAGAGTTAGAAAAAATGTGGCAAATTTCTGACGAGGATGACCGTCGTTTTGCTGTAAAAAATTTATTAGCTGGTGGTGTTAGTGTGGCTAGTAGTAACCGAGATATAAGTAATAAGAATAAAGATGATGGAATTGAACTTTTGGAATTAGCTGAAGAATTGCTAGAGAAATTAGATAAGATTTTTGAGGAACAGGAATAACGAAGTCAGAAGTCAGAAGTCAGAAGTTAACCCACCCCTAACCCCTCCAAGGAGGGGAACTAGGGGATTTGAGCAAAGCTCCAAAAATATTTTGCCTATACTAGATATAATACATCTGATGAATATAAGGAGTATTCAATATGACCCAAACAAAACCCAGAAAAGTACCTAGAGGTACACCATTATTCAGCGATCGCCCCCTTCTTTCCCCAGAAGAAAGAGCCAGACGGAAAGCAGAACAGGAAGCCTTTGCCAGTCGGTGTCGGGAGATTTTTTGGCAAGTTTATCCAGACTTGGTGAAAGAACATTACGACTGATTTATTCATATCGAACCTGATAGTAGAGATTATTTTATTGATGTCGATGAAAATGTCAGTTTTCAAAAGGCTCGTCAACAACATCCCACCTCAGATATTATGGCAATGCGTTTGAATGAAACGGGAACTTGCGGTAGGATATGACTCAAGGATTTTTTGGTAGCAAGGGAGAACTGTTTTTTGAAATAGAGCTAATTACTGCTGATGGTTCAATAATAACAGTTGATGTGTTGTTAGATACTGGCTTTACTGACTGGTTAGCAATAGATATTCAAGATGTAGAAAGTTTGGGATAGCGGTATATCAAAAAATGAGAAATGAAAACAGCTAGAGGTGAATTTCAGTTCGATGTTTATGAGGGAAACGTAATTTTTGACGGTCAAGAAATGAATATTCCTGTTGTTGTTGGTGATGGAATACCAGAGATTTTAATTGGTTTGTCTTGGCTGGAAGATAGACGGTTAGTAGTAGATAAAAAGGCTGGTATTCTTACTTTAGAATAGGATAAAAAAAGGGCGAATGCCATTTCCTAAGGTCATGCTCCGCAAACGCCCCTACAGATGGTGCTTCAAAGGTCAATTTGCGTAAGTCCTGATACTAAAAAATTACTTGTAAACTTATGGCCAACCATACTATGATTCTGCCCGAAGAAACTTACAAAGTTCTCTTGGAGGTTGCTAGAGAACAAGGTTTAACTCCTGAAAATTGGATTGCTGCCCAATTATCTAAACAGCGAGTTCAGCCGAATGCTACGCCAACAGCAGAAACACTTTTGTCGGAGCTAACAGCAGATTTAATTGGTGCTATTGATAGTCAAGCGGAACCTCGTTATCAGTCTCAGAAAACTCATTTTGGAGAACAGCTTGCTAAAAAACTCTCTAAACTAAGGAATCCAAAATACAGCAGTTAAACCTAGTTTTCTATAGTCAACAACGAGCGATTTTTGTGCTATAAACTAACAATAATATCGTGCTATAATTCTAATCATACTTATTAGTTATAAGGTAAAGCACAATGGTTTTAACTGCCCAACAATTAGAGGCAATAATGCCTGATGCCACTCAATTAGAAAGCGACGAACCCGAAATGGAAAGTTCTCAACATTATATGCAACTGATGTTGCTAGTTTCTTGTCTGGAATGGTTGTGGCGCGATCAAGATGATTATTTTATTGGTGCTAATTTGACTATTTTTTATAGTCGCCAGTACCTAAAAACTAAGGATTTTCGTGGTCCTGACTTTTTCTTGGTTAAACAAACTGAAAAGCGACCTCGGAAGTCCTGGGTAGTTTGGGAAGAAAACGGTAAATATCCCAACTTAATTATCGAGTTATTATCTGATTCTACTGCTAGAGTCGATCGCAACTTTAAAAAAAATTTATATCAAGATAACTTCCGCACCCCAGAATATTTTTGGTTCGACCCCGAAACCATGGAATTTATGGGATTTCGTTTAGACAAAAATCGCTATCAAGAAATTCAACCGAATAACCAAGGTTGGCGTTGGAGTGAAGAATTAGAATTATACTTAGGAGTAGATGGAGGTCAATTGCGTTACTTCACTGCTAACGGCCAACGAGTGCCAACTCCCCAGGAAGCAGCGATAGAAGAACAATTGCTAGTTCAAGAGGCTCAATCACAAGTCCAAGAAGCTCAATCGCAAGTCCAAGAGGCTCAATCTCAAGCCCAAGAGGCTCAATCACAAGTGCAACAAGAACGAGAACGAGCGGAACGCTTGGCTCAACGTTTGCGAGAACTGGGTATTAACCCCGACGAGTAATATTAAGTCCTTATGTAGGGGCGAATGGCTATTCGCCCTCTATAGGGTTTTGGTTAGGACGTGAGACGATCGCTCTGAAAAGCACTGTTAATATCAATTTCTGTGTTAAAATGCTAAAAATTTACTATTTTATTCAACTATAAGTTTATCAAAAATTATGGCAAAAGGGTTTGGGGTGCCAAAGGGTAAAAAGGTATCTAAACGGCAAAAAGCTTATTTAAAGTTGATTGGAGAATTGCTTAGTTGTCCGAGCGGTAAAGAGCAAAAAGTTTTAATGGATAATCAACATTTAATAGATGCTGGTTTAGTTAAGACAATGACAATAATAGCTATGAAATTTGCTGAAGAAGGAGAGATAAAATCTGCCAATTTTTTAATGGGTATTGCTAAGTATTTATATGAAGAATTAGAATTATCAAAGGATTTTTTCAATTCCAGTAGCGCTACAAAAAATATCTCTGGTATGGCAGAAAAAGAGTATTTTAAGAAGTTTTTAGTTCAGATGTTGTCAATGACTGTAGCAAGCAATGCTGACCCCAAAGCTACACACCCAATTTTACAAACTTATCTAGAGCAAGACCAGGATTTTATTCCCAAGTTTTGCCGTTGGATAATGGAAAAAATGTCAGAGGCAACTCCGGAAGAAGCTATAGGTTATGCTAGTGTTTTTACTTTTTTGGGAAATGGAATCTCTGGATTTCCTTTGGGTAATATTGCCGATAATTTAGAAACAGCGATCGCTTGTTTTGAGGTGGCTTTGTCAATTGCAGAAGAATATGAATCGGCTGACTTCACAGGAGGATTAAAACCTACAACATTACATTTATTAGCCATTGCTTACTGTGAGAGAATTAGAGGAGATGAAGCTGAAAATATAGAGTTAGCAATAGGTAAATTTGAAGAAGCATTGCAGTTAATTACTCGTGAAACTGAAGCCGAACTTTGGGGGCAAATTCACAACAGTTTAGGTATTGCCTACACAGATAGAATTTGGGGAGATAAAACAGAAAATTTAGAGTTAGCAATAGCCTATTATAAAAATGCTTTACAAGTTCGCACTCGTGACGAAGAACCTAAAGAATGGGCACAGACTCAAGTCAATTTAGCAGTTGCTTATCGCCACCGTATAAAGGGCAATAAAGCAGAAAATTTAGAACTAGCAATAACAGCAAATCAAGCAGCTTTACAGATATATAATCCTCAAAAATTTGCTGTTAACTGGGGTGAAGTTCATCTCAATTTAGGTAATGTTTACCTTCACCGAATTGTAGGTGACAAATCAGAGAATTTAAACTTAGCTATTGCCTCCTATAAAAATGCTTTGCAAGTCATTACTAAAAATAGATTTCCCGAGAAGTGGGCAATGGCAAAAATGAATTTGGGTAATGCTTATAGAGAAAGCAAAATAAATGAAGCTTTTGCTTGTTATCGAGCAGCATTTGAAATATTTACCCCTACTAATTTTCCCCAAGACTGTTTTAGAAATGGCTGCAATATGGGTTACGCGGCCTTTGTTGCTGAATTATGGCCAGAGGCAATAGAAGGATTTGTTGCTGCTGTTGAAGCGATCGAACAAACTCTTGATTGGGCAGAGTCAGAAGCTCGCCGTCAGGAGATTCAAGCAGAAGCTATTGATGTATATGAAAAGTTAGTAACTGCTTGTGTTAAAAATGGTGAGCTAGATTTGGCAAAGGAATATGCAGCTCGTTCGGGTTCGGTTCGCCTGGTTAATAAATTTGCCAAGAATGACCAAGATTTAGAGTTGGATATAGAGACTGTAGATTTTTGTATTCAGGCATTAACAACAAGTTGTGAAGGCGATGAAGTATTGTATCCTTTCCTAGAAGCAAACTTAGACAAACTTGATGATAAATTTGCGATGGTTTTGTCAGAGCTAGGAAAGCGTATTAAATCTCAAATCAAACCAGAGCAAGTTGCTCAACTATCTAATTTTGGGAGAGTTTTGCGGGAGCTAGGAGAGCGCAACTGTTTGAAGACACCGGAATCTTTACTAGAAACAGAGCAAAAATTATTAATGGATTCCTCAATAAGGATATTGCTGGGTTTGCAGATTTTTAGTCTACTGATTTTGGAGTTTACCAAGGGTAACAGAAGTACAAACATTGAGATTGCTATTGTTGGTTATGAGGCATTGGAAAATATCTTTACCCGCGAAGTATCTTCCCTGCATTGGGCAGTATTTCAAGGAGACCTAAGTATTGCATACAACAATAGATTTCGTGGCGATCGCGAATATAACTTAGAAAAAGCCATTGCCTATTGTCAAAATGCCTTACAAATCCTGACCCCAGAATCAGACCTCAAAGGTTGGGGATTAGTGCAAACCAATCTAGCGACTTACTACTCCGACCGGATCAAAGGCGATCGCTCCGAAAACCAAGAAAAAGCCATTAGTTATTGCCAAGAAGTATTAAAAGTATGTTCCCGCGACAGATTTCCCCAACAGTGGGGGAATGCAATGAGAAATCTAGGTGTAATTTATCGAGAAAAAGTTAGCGGAAATCCAATCGAGAACATAGAGAAAGCTATTTCTTACTATAAACAAGCAGCTCAAGTCTTAACTTTTGAGGAATTTCCCACAGATTGGGGTGATATTCAAGAAAATTTAGCCATAGCTTACCACAATAGGATTAAAGGAGATAATTTAGATAACCTCAAACAAGCAATGAAATATTGCCAAGCTGCACTAAAAGTTCACACCAGGGAAGACTTTCCCAAAGAGTGGGCGAGAACTTTATCCCACCTTGGCATCGTCTACAAAACTATCAATTCTCCAGAAAGTATAGAGCTAGCTATTCAATGTCATCAAACTGCACTAGAAGTAGCTACTATAGAAGAAATGCCTATGGAATGGGCCATGCTTCATCTTAATTTAGGTGTAGTTTTTAGCGATCGCCGTCAAGGAGACGAAATATCTAACATCAAAAACGAAATCAACCACTATGAAACTGCCTTACAAGTTTATACTCCCAGAGCATATCCTCAACAGTGGGCAAGTTTGCAAAATAACATCGGTCTTTGCTACGCCAAACTATGGGAAACTGAAGCAGAAATTCGACACTTGCAACTATCCCTAGAAGTCTGGACTCGCGAGACATTTCCCCAAGATTGGGCAAAGACCCAATACAATCTCGGTCTTGCCTATATTAGATTGGGAGCTATGACAGAAGCAGTTAACTGTTTTAATTTGTCACTGGAAATTTTTACACCTAACGCCTTTCCAGAAGATTGCTTCTACTCTGGGGGTAATTTAGGAGATTTAGAATTTCACAGGATGCGGTGGGAAGAGGCAATGAAAGCTTATGAGGTTGCCATTGAAGCAGTAGAAATTGGTCGTAGTTGGACAGTTTCCGAATTTCGTCGCCAAAAAATAATGGAAAACGTCATTGATGTTTATTTTCAGATGGTGCAAGCTTGCATTAACACAGGCAACTTAGAAAAAGCCCTCGAATATGCTGAACGTTCTAAGTCAAAACGTCTGGTAGACTTGATGGCAAGTAACGACCTCAGTCAAGGTGGCGAAATTTCTCCAGAAGTTCAGGAGTTACTACAGCAGTATAACGACTTGCAACAACAAATCGACCAAGAATACCATCAAAAGAGTTCTGATAATCACCGAACCATAACAGAAGTGAGAAGTAGAAGTAATCAAAGAGCATCTCTCAACGCCTACAACGAAAAAGTTGCTTACCTAGAATTTAAAAAACAAGAAGTCTGGGAAAAACTCAGACGACCCGACCTAGACCCAGTTTTAGCAGGAGAAATTCAGGTGAGCGCTCCAGATATAACCGCCATGCAGAAACTTATCGACCAACCTACTACTGCCATTCTCAGTTTTTACAACACTGCCGATAATACCTATATATTTGTCTTGCGCCAAAACCAAATTTCTATTCATACCTGTCCCCAACAAGGTATGGAAATATTGCAACGTTGGATTTATGAAAGTTGGTTATTGCCTTACCTACCCGGCGAGAATGAAACTAAACAACAAAAAGAAGAAAGAGAGTCGAAATGGTATGAACAGATGAATTCTATATTGGCAGAACTGGGGGAAAGACTCCAACTCGATCGCCTCATTACCCAACATCTCAACGGTATCCAAGAACTAATTCTCATTCCCCATCTATTTCTACATCTAATTCCCTTTGCAGCTATTCCCATTTCCGCACGGACGTTGCATGCAACGTCCCTACAAACCATGTACATGGATGGCACATCCCCACAAACCCTGGATGGAACGTCTCTACTGGGAGATAAATTTCTCATTCGCTACGCCCCCAGTTGCCAAATTCTAGAATTTTGTCATCAACGAGGAGAAGTGGAAACCGCAACATGGCAATATGGCACCGTTGAAAATGCAGAAGATAATCTCCCCTTTGCAGGTTTTGAGGGAGAGCAAATTTCCCAACTTTTTAATATCCCCGAAACTAACCGCCTCCGAGGCAAAACTCAAGCAACTCGCTCCAATTACCAGCAGTTAGCAAGTACAGTTCAACTTCTCCATTCCTGTCATCATGCGGAATCTCGTCTAGATAACCCTCTGGAGTCAGTATTAAAGTTGAGCGACGGGAATATTACTTTGGGGCAGTTGATGAGTCCGGGGTGGCGTTTGCCAAATTTGTCTGATGTTTTTCTTTCTTGCTGCGAGACTGGTTTAGGTACTCCACAAATAACAGATGATATTCTCACCTTGGCAACTGGGTTTTTATGTGCGGGTGCGAGGAGTGTAATTAATACTTTGTGGTCTGTGGATGACTTGGCGACGGCGTTGGTTTCAATATTTTATTATGAGGAACGGAAACTTGGTAAAAGTCGCCCTCAAGCTTTATGGGAAGCGCAGATGAAGTTACGGGAAATGACAAAACAGGAAGTTAAAGAAAAACGAGAGCAAGCTAAGGTTAAGCGAAAGCAATATCAAGAAGATTCACCGAAGTATCAGGAATGGGATCGCGAGTATTATCGGTATACTTTAATCTATAGCGAAATAGTCGGTATCAAAAATGAACATCCTTTCTCTCATCCTCGTTACTGGGCTGCTTTTACTGTTGCTTGCTAACACCAAAAAATATAGACTATTCAAGACTTATATCTACAAAATATCGCTGGATATGACACAATAGACATCTGGTGAAAAAGATATAGGTTTTTTGCAGGAGTAGGCAACAGGCAACAGGCAACAGCTCATCTGGGAAGATATTTTTACGCGCAAAGGCACAAAAAAAGATTTTTTAGGGTGAATTTTTCGTATCCTTAGCCTGCTCTAATTAAAAGATTTATTTTCTGGAGATGTCTAATGGCAAATAGGTAGAAAAATTAGGAACCAAACACGAAACTTGAGTTCATGTCAAAGCTATAGCAAATATTATTGACACCCTAAAGACTTGCTCTGCTAACCTTGAGTAAAGTAATTCAATCAGGACTTACGCAAAGGCACTATTTATAGATTAAAGTAACTGTTGGACAATAGTTTTGAGCGCTATATATAGCGTATCTGCGTAAGTCCTATCAATGTAAGTAATGGTCAAATCTCACGGTTCCTTAACAGGGATAGAAGCCAAAATTGAATATCATCCTGCATTTGAGGAACTAGGAGCATTGTATGAATCCTGGAAACGCTCTGCTGTTAACTGGATGCAAACTGAGAAATTATCAGAGTCCTCAGTAGAAAAGCGTCTGATGAAAAAGTTTAACATTCAGTGGGCTTATGCTGATTCAATTGCCACTGAAGCAGCTCAATGTTTGAACCAATTAAAAACAGCTAAAAATAACTATATCACTCAATTAGAGTTACAATTAAGCGCCAAAATCACTGCTACAAAAAAAATCATCACTAAACTAGAAAAAACTTTAAAATTAGCAACAAAAAAGGTTTTCCACATATACAAGCTCGAAATAAATTTTGTCATCAATTGCTAGGTTTAAAGAGTAAAGTTCAGAAAATAGCTAGTCTGAAACAAAAATTAAAGCAATTAAAAAATACAGAACGTTTACACATTTGTTTTGGTTCCAGTAAATTATTTAATGCTCAACATAATTTAGCCGAAAATGGATATAAAACCAGACAGGAATGGAGTGTTGATTGGAGAAAAAAACGGTCAGGCAGGTTTTTATGTATAGGAAAATCTCAGCCAGGGGGTGGAACTATGCTCAAAGTTTTCCCATTACAAGAGGATGGTAAATATCAACTACAAATTCAACTACCTAGACCATTACAGGATAAATATGGTCAGAAAATACTGTTAGAATTTAGTGTTTCAGATAGGAATGGCAGATATAGAGCAACAGATTTAGATTATGCCATAAATAGTTTAAAACCAATTACAATTTCTATTTTTCGTAGAGAACATAAACAGGATAATTGGTATATACATCTTTCAACTTATGTACCAGAAATACCAGTAGTTCATACAAGAAAAAATGGCTGTATAGGTATTGATTTTAATGCGGAATTAATTTCAGTTACTTATGTGAAGTGGGATGGAAATATTGAAGATTTAGAAGAAATTCCGTATAAATGGAAAAATCAAACTACAGGACAACGGCTTGCATCCATGAGAAATATTGTTTCTCAAATTGTTTTCTTAGCAGAATTTTTTGAATGTGCTATTGCCATTGAATCTCTAAACTTTAGTAAGAAAAAGTCCAAGATGAGTGAGGAAAGTAAAGTTTACAATGAAATGCTTGTCTTATTGGCTACAGGAATATTTAGAGAAACTTTAGAGTCGCGTTGTAGAAGATTTGGAGTTGAATTAATTAAAGTTAATCCGGCTTTTACAAGCGTGATAGGAATGATTAATTATATGGCTAAATATGGCCTTAATAGTGGTACTGCTGCTGCTTTAGTAATTGGCCGTAGAGCGTTAAAATTATCAGAAAAAATACCACAGTGTTTGTTGAGACCGGAGGATGTCAACAAACATGATTGGAGTCATTGGAGGCGAGTTGCTAGTTTTATTAAACTACATCGTATCCGGAGGACTCAACTTTTTCAAGGTCGGAAAGCCCGCTTAAGGTATCCTCAACAACTTCTGACTTCTGACTTTGTTAAGGGTCGCGCTACCCCACCGGGAAATGCCGATCAGGTTTTTGTAGGCTTGCTCAAAAACCCGTGGCAAAAACAACTTCTGACTTCTGACTTGGGGACTTCTGACTTCGTTCAGGGCGGAACATCAACTTTCACAGCAAGTACACATTGAAACGGGTGAGTAATGAATCATTTGCACTCACCGATGGCAAATGTCTAGCTTTGTCTAGTTTTCAAGAAGGTGTAACGTTATAGTTATTCTGAAAAATTAATCGTGGCGATCGCCTTCCTAGAACTGTATCTAAAATCTCAAAACTATAACGTTGGAGTTTTGTTCGGTAAGTGGAATGAGAGCGATCGAAAAACAGATGTAGTAAAAACAGTAACTTTGCTAAATGCGATAGGAAAAGAAAAAGAGAAAAGCGATCGCAAAAACACAAAAAGCAACAACTTATGATACAATATTAAATTATTCTATAACTATTACTATAGCTTACTATGACCACAACTCCCCGTCGCTATCACATTACCACTTTCGGCTGTCAAATGAACAAAGCTGACTCCGAACGCATGGCAGGTATCCTAGATAATATGGGCCTCATATCCTCAGATGACCCCAACGATGCCAACATCATTCTATACAACACCTGCACCATTCGCGATAATGCGGAACAAAAAGTCTACTCTTATCTCGGTAGACAAGCAAAACGCAAACACCAACAACCAGACCTCACCCTCATTGTTGCTGGATGTGTTGCTCAACAGGAAGGAGAAGCACTCCTGCGACGAGTACCCGAACTAGACTTAGTTATGGGACCTCAACACGCTAACCGTCTCCAAGATTTATTAGAACAAGTATTCAATGGCAACCAAGTAGTCGCTACTGAACCCATTCATATTGTCGAAGATATCACCAAACCCAGACGGGATAGCAAAGTCACTGCTTGGGTAAATATAATTTATGGTTGCAACGAACATTGCACCTATTGTGTTGTTCCTGGTGTCAGAGGTAGAGAACAGTCTCGCTATCCTGAAGCTATTCGTGCTGAAATGGAAGAGTTGGGGCGACAAGGTTATCCAGAAATAACATTGTTAGGGCAAAATATTGATGCTTATGGACGGGACTTACCGGGAGTAACAGCAGAAGGACGCAATAAACACACATTCACAGATTTACTTTACTATGTGCATGATGTACCAGGTGTTGAACGTATTCGCTTTGCCACAAGTCACCCCCGCTATTTCACAGAACGTTTAATTAGAGCCTGTGCAGAGTTGCCCAAGGTTTGCGAACATTTCCACATTCCCTTTCAGTCTGGGGATAATCAATTATTGAAGGCAATGGCAAGAGGTTATACCCATGAGAAATATCGCCGAATTATTGATAAAATTCGAGAACTAATGCCAGATGCTTCTATTAGTGCTGACGCAATAGTAGGTTTTCCCGGAGAAACTGAGGCACAATTTGAGAATACTCTAAAATTGGTGGAGGATATTGGGTTCGACCAGTTGAATACTGCTGCTTATTCTCCCAGACCGGGAACTCCAGCAGCTTTATGGGAAAATCAAGTGAGTGAGGAGGTGAAAGCGGATAGACTGCAACGGTTGAATCATTTAGTGGGTGTGAAAGCTGCAGAGCGATCGCTTCGTTATATGGGTCGTACTGAAGAAATTTTGGTTGAAGATACTAACCACAAAAATGCTGCTCAAGTTATGGGTCGTACCCGTGGCAACCGTCTGACATTTTTTGAGGGGGATATTAATGAGTTGAAGGGTAAGTTAGTCAAGGTGAAAATTACTGAAGTACGTCCTTTTAGTTTGACTGGAGAAGTCAAGCAGTTGTTCAACAATTAATAATTAATAATTAATAATTAATAATTACCTCTTCTTTTCAAGGAGAGGATTGACTAATCATGAAAATTTTTCTTTACTTTTGTTTCGAGAATAGTGGGAGCATCTTGCTCCCGTGCCAAGTATTTCTTGTTCTTGTATACCATTACGCAAGCAGGACTACCCATTTTTCTATACTTTTTCCCCTATTCTCTAACTTAATATCCTGACTCCTGATATACAGTTTATTTCATATTAGTAAGGTACACCAGTAGCGGGCAAGATGCTATAGCGGGCAAGATGCTCGCATTGGAAATACTTTACCATTCTTATGTTTACCTGATTTACCTAAAATCTGCTGTAATATTAAATCCGCTTAAACAGTTATAGATAGGTTAACTGTTTAGGAGTCAACCCACCCCTCGCCCCTCCCCTCCCAACCCACCCCTAACCCCGACCGTGGAGGGGAGGGGAAGTCAGGAGTCAGGAGTCAGGAGAAGAAAGATAAGGCAAGATGAGCGTAGTTATGGCGATTGGAGAATTTTTTTATGTCCAATTAAACGGATTTGATATAATATCTGGAGAGTACAAAGTTCTTCTAAAGAATGATTAGCTTTCAAGACTAAAAGTATTACTGGAAAAGGCTTACAGCACCTACAAGTCTGAATAGAAAGTTTCTAACCTTTAGATAGCTGAAAGCCTTAGCTAGCAATAGTTATTCCTAGAACTTTGCACTGTCTAAATAATATCACAACCTATTTAAGATTACTATATTGGTTCTAAATAGGTTGTGACAATTTTTATAGTAGCTAATTTCAACTGAAAACATAAGTAAATTCTGACTCCTGACTCCTAACTATCACTAAAATCTCACAACTCAAATTAAGATTACTATATGAAAAATTTAAACATTTTCAATTCTGCCTATTTCTGGTATTTCTGCTTTACTGTAATTTTTCTTCTATCCCTAGATTTTTGGTCATGGAAACAAACAATTTCCTTTTCAATTCTCCATCTACCAACTTGGGTTTTCTATTTTATTGCTTTACAAATTATTCTCGCTTGTGCTATTTTTGTTTTCTCTCAAACATTCTGGAAAACTGAGTCTAAAAAGGAGAATAAATCTTGATAGAAAACCTAATTCCCTACTTAATCATTAGTATCTATTTACTCTCAACTCTCGCCATTGGAATAATCAGTTATCGCAGCCAAGAAAATACCCCAGAAGATTACTTTCTCGCAGATAGAAAAATTAACTCCATAGTTCTATTTTTTACTCTCATTGCCACAAATTTTAGTGCTTTTACCTTCTTAGGATTTTCTGGTGCTGGTTATCGCATTGGTATGAGCTATTATCCGATGATGGGATTTGGTACAGCCCTCGTAGGAATAACATTTTATTTTATCGGTTATAAAGTTTGGCTTTTAGGAAAAGAAAAAGGCTTCATCACCCCGTCAGAATTAATTGAAAATCGCCTCCCTAGCCAACCACTAAAATTATTATTTTTAGCCGTAATGATAATTTTTACCATACCTTACTTAACCCTACAACCAATCGGTGGAGGTTATATTATTGAAAATTTAACTAACGGACAAATTCCTTATTTTTGGGGAGCAACTTTTTTAACCTTTATTATTGTACTATATGTATTTTTAGGAGGGATGAGAAGCGTAGCTTTAACCGATGTTTTACAAGGGATTTTAATGTTAGTTTTGATGATAGTTGCAGTAGTAGCGATCGCTCAAAGTCTAGGAGGTTTTTCTGAAGCTAACCGCACTGTCTATCAACTAAAACCAGAAATTTTTTCTCGCTCTGGAATGAATAATTTTTTCACTCCCCATAAATGGTTTAGTTATATGTTGCTTTGGGGTTTAAGTGTGCCGATGTTTCCGCAAATGTTTATGCGATTTTATACTCCTAAAACTGCTAATTCTCTAAAAATTTCTGCTAGTTTATATCCTTTAATTACCGCCTTAATATTTATTTGCCCTGTTTTAATCGGAATGTGGGGTCATATTAACTTTCCCGACCTAGTAGGAAAAGAAGCAGATCGAATTTTTCCCATGATGTTAGGAGAATATACATCTACTGGCATTGCTTCATTAGTAATGGTAGGTGCTTTAGCAGCATTTATGTCAACCCTTGATTCACAACTTTTAGCATTAAGCTCCATGATTACAAGAGATATTTATATTGTTTATATTCGTCCCCAAGCTACTCTTCCAGAACAAACTTTTGTCGGTAAAATATTAATTGTTATTTTAGCAATAATAGGTTTAACTCTTGCAGCAAACCCCCCAGCTACAATTGCAGCGATCGCCACTCAATCTTTTACAGGTTTAGCAGTATTATTTCCCACAGTTATTGCTGCTTTATATGGAAAAAATATTTCACCTATTAGCTGTATAGTTTCGATTATTTTTGGGGAAATAGCAGTTATTGGTTTTCAGATAGGTTTGATTCCTCAAAGTTTTACTTTAGGATTTTTACCCGTGGTGCCAATAGTATTAGTTTGTGGATTAATAATTGTAGTAGGAAGAATAATAGATAAGGGAATAGGAAATAGGGGGAAATAATTTTAGATTACTCTCTGAACTCATATTCACTGGTAAAAATATAAAGGGAGTCGATTTTTTTTGATAACTATTGTGCTTTTTGATGTAGTTGGTCTCGTGGATTAAGTAAGGCTACCCAATACCCAGTATTGGCAAAAACTCGTTAACTCGTTTCTTTTTTCCCCACCTAAACCTTGATAAAAATCAAAGTTTTTTTAGAGGTCTGTTGGTACTTTTTCCCATTCTTTATCGGGGATTTTTTTCCTATTTCTACAGTTATTTCCCATATTGGTTTTGCCTGGTTCTCGTATTCAATATCTACTAATTTTTGTTCCTGTTGGAGATTAGTATATTGAGTAACTTCTTGTACTTGTTGCACAATTTTTTCTAATAACCATAATTTCTCTTCTAAAGATAAATTTTGGATTGAATTTTCGAGTTGTATTAATTTTGATGAGACCATTTTTCCTCCTAGTTATATCCCTATTTCAAATATATTCTACTCTACCTATCATTTCCTCTCGATTATAAACCTCATAAATCAAAATCAGACATCTGATAATTTCACCAATGGAACGAGAGTTAGGTGAACAATAAGCAATTCCAGGGTGTTCGTTTGTTTGACTAGCTATAATCAGAAAGTCCTCATCGTGAGTCACCATCACTCGTTTTTCACTGCGGATAAATTCTAAGTGCGACTCATAACTTTGAGTTCTTAACCCAGTCTCTACAGTAGTTGTTACATCTATACCGTAACGACGTAACCCATTTGCAATGCTATTGTCGATGTGTTCGTCTAAATGAAATTTAATTTTATTGCTCATCTCTAATTGCTTTTAATTTTGCTTGTAGTGGAGATGGAGGACTATTTCGTTTTAATTCTTCTACCTTAGCTCGACTTTCAGCAGTATGTCTGTCTATTTCTTCTCGGCGATCGTAATAATATGCCATTGCTGCATGAACTGCGGCTAAAGGTAGATTGTATTTACCTGCAATTTCTTCTATAGATATTCCCATTTTCAGATACATTTCAGCTACATGAGCAACTGAAATGCGATGACCAGCAATGCGTGGTTTGCCACCTAAAACACCAGGGGTGATGTCAATATATTCTGTAATTACTGATTGTATAGGCATTTTTTTAACTTTTTTGATTTAGCATAATTTTAGCATAATACCATTTATTTAAGATTCATAGCGATCGCGAAAGCGGAACGGAGTTCTATCGCCTGTTTTGTCTATGGCAATATTGACCGAATTTTTGGTGTCGGAATTTCTCGTCTTAATTCTTGAGCAGTTTCAATCTATTCTTGCATAATTATTTCTACATTTTGCAGTGCTTCCTGATAGGTTTTACCATCAGCTTTATCTGATCGTAATCAAAAAATCTGTTAGATTCGTTACACATTTTCTTCATTGGATGACTATACTTGAGAAGTATAAAATTATAATTAGTATTATATAAAAACTATAGTGCTATAGTACAAATGACTACTATTACAACTAGAGAAGCTGCTTTTTTATTAGGTATTTGTTGTCAACGAGTAAGAGTTCTACTTTCTCAAGGTAGAATTAGAGGTGCTTATAAGCATAAAGGATTTTGGAAAATTCCTGTTTATGGTGAGCGGAAAATGCCTGTCGTCGTACCAGGTACAAGAGGTCCGAAAGGTATTTGGTGTCATCAGGAACGAAAGAAACCGACGATAATTCATGTCAATCAACAGAAAATTAAAAAAAATGGCAAGAGAATTAAGCACGATCCTCTAATGACTCCCGATCAATTGAAGCCAGTAGTATCTGTTAAGCAGAGAAATCGTAATGACTTAGGTTATCAAATAGTTCTTGAAGGTCGGTGTCGTATAGTTTATAAGCCCTATCAACCTTTAGATTGTGGCGCTCATTTGTGGATTGAGACTTACGATCCGGTTCAATTTGTGGATACTCAGTTTAACCCAGTGACCGCGAGGCGAGCTTATAAATATGTCTGAGATTAATTGATATTAATAGGTGAAACGTTTCTAATCTACCGCAAAAAGTAATATTGAATTCAAAAGGCGTTGCTGCATTTGCTCATCGTTCAATTTTGTAATTTGATTGTTTTTTGGATGAGGCGATTTTTAGAGGATGCTTGGTGATTCTTAGGTTATGTTCGGCAAACGCTCAAAAATTATTCATAAATTATGCCAATATTGAGCGTGTTTTTGGTGTCGGAATTTCTCGTCCTAATTCTTGAGCAGTTTCTATCCATTCTTGCATAATTATTTCTACATTTTGTAGTGCTGACTGATAGGTTTGTCCATCAGCTATACAACCAGGTAATTCTGGAACTTCTGCTATAAATGCTTGGTCTTCTTGACTCCAGTAGAGGATTATTTCGTAGTGTAGCATTGGCTTAATTTTCTAGATGATATTTGATAATAACTGCACGAATTTGTTTGACTTGATGAGCTTTTGCTTATGGGCTTTTGGCTAGAATATTTAGAATTTTAGGCTAGGTGGCCAATTTAGAGTTAAGGTTTTGGACTAAAGTATAGCTTCTTTAAAGAGCGATCGCTCTTTGATTTTATAAGTTTTTCTGGAAATTCCTTATTAGTTGAGAATATGCTTGTGCTACATTATTAGAAACTATTAATTTTTTTTATTTAAGCCTAGCCATCTCTAAAATGAGGAAAATTCTATGACACGAGACCCGGCAGTTTTAAAAAAAGTATCAGTTAGTCTTCCGTTCTTAGAAACCTACGATAATCTATAGAAATCTATGATTATCTGTTCTATTCCTGCTTCATTCTGGCAACGTCGGCGTTATCCAGTCCACAGGCTGTCACGGTCGTTTGCTTCGCAACGCTGACGCGAAACGCGCTAGCGTTGCGGAGCAAACTGACCGCCATAGCTAAATTTAACGCTGCATTCAAGTCTCGTTCGCGCTAGCGTTGCGGAGCAATCACAACTAAAATTGCAGTGTTCGCACTTAAACACTCTCTCAGATAAAGATAAAGACTCTTTAACAGTTCCACACCTACTGCAAGTCTTAGAGCTAGGAAACCATCTATCAACAACAGTTAGCTCAGAACTATATAACTCACACTTGTACTCTAACTGTCTTCTGAACTCATAAAAACCCATAGACTAGGGCAGCCTTAGCTAGTTTATGGTTCGCCATCATACCTAATACATTTAAGTCTTCTATTACTATCTGGCTGTGGTTTTTAGCTAGATAGGTAGTCAGTTTATGCAATGTATCTTTTCTGATGTTGGCTATCGTGTTGTGTAACTGAGCTATCTTAAGTTGAGATTTTTTCCAGTTCTTAGAGAATTTAGTTTTATGTCTGTTGAGATATTGCAGTCGTGATAATTTAGATTCTAACTTTCTATAAGACTTAGCCCCTTCAAATACTTCACCAGTAGATAAAGTAGCTAGAGATTTTATACCTAAATCTACACCAACTACATCTACTGATTTCTCAGTATTTATGGAAGCTGTTTCTATCTTGAAACTAATAAACCATCTACCTGCCTTTTTGGTAATAGTTACAGACTTTGGACTAACATTGTCTGGCAATATTTCAAAGGTTTTTACCCAACCAATTCGAGGTAACTTTATACGATTAAAACCTACCGATATGGAACCATCCAAAGTGTTTGCGTAGCATTCCGCAGGAAAACTATCATCTCTACCTTTTTTCTTAAATTGAGGTTGTCCTGAGACTTTGCTAAAGCAACGCTTCCAACCATCTGATAAATACCTCAAAGCATATTGAGGCGCACCCGATCGATACTTCATAATACCAATAGTTGTTAGGTTTAACCATTGCTACTAAAAGTTTATGCAGGTCAATTGCAGTAGGAAATTTAAGTTTACCTGAAGGATTATTGAAATTGTGATTAAGGATGTTCTTAGTTAACCATAGTCCCCAATTGTAAGCATGACGAGCTACACCAGCGTGTTTAGCCAGCAAGGTTTTTTGTTTATTATTTGGGTATAACTCGGTTTTGAATCCTAGTAGCATAAAATTCAATATAGATTATACTAGATAATAGTAGATAATCATAGATTATGTCAAGCTGTTAAAAACCCTTTGGTCTAGGTTCGGCAGAATGGGAGGCCGATCTAACAGAGCGTCATGCTGCTTGGTCGCTCTATGTTGAATTAGTGACGCGCATTTCGGTACAACCTTTGGAAGAAGATCGAGGTATTCTAAGAGAGACTTTAAATTCTCTGTATAGCTTGTTTGAAACTACTCGTGAAATTCTTAAAGAAGCTGGTCCTGATGTGGGTGCATCTCATAATTCGGTTGGTGGCATTGCTATTGCTGTTCTCAAACCTTGGTTTGAGACCTTTTATCACAAAGTGGCATTCTAATTTACAGGTTTGGGAAGCTCAGAAACCTGACGATGTTAGTCCTAAAGAATATGAGGTGCGGTGGATAGACGAACCTGAAGCGCGAAAGGAATTGGAGATTTTGCGAGGGGAGTTAAATCAATATGCTCAAGCTTTAGCTGAAATTGCTGGTGTTGAATATTCAAAATAGGAGTTTGTAAATGGTTAAAATCAAAGAATTTGATGTTTTTCTTTGTTACAACAGTAATGATAGGCGTGAAGTAGAAAAGATTGCTAAACAACTTAAAACCAGAGGAATTAATTCTTGGGATAAATCGGAAGTCCCGCCTGGTTCACTTTGGCAACAAGAACTTGAGGGACAAATTGAAAATATTAAGGCAGTGGCTGTTTTTATTGGAAATAATCCTTTAGGACCTTGGGATAACAATGAAATTCAACCTTTTTTACGGCGGTTTGTAAAGCGAGGGTGTCCTGTAATTCCAGTTTTGTTAGCTAATGCTCCTGAAAAACCTAAATTACCATTGTTTTTAGAAGAGAATATCTGGGTAGATTTTCGAGATTCTCAATCTAATCCTCTGGAGATGCTAATTTGGGGAATTAAAGGAAGAAGGCCACTTCAATTAACCCTTGAAGACTCAGAACCAGAAGAATTTGATGTTTTCCTGAGTCATAATAGTCGTGATAAAGATAGTGTGAGAATTATTGCTAACAAACTTAAAAAAGAGGGTATCGTAACATGGCTTGATGAAAGTCAGTTTGTGGGAGGAGATGAATGGCAAGCAAAACTCTACAAAACTCTGGATGAAACTAATCTGGCTTTCTTTTTTATTGGAAAAAATGGCATAGGGAAATGGCAATACGAAGAAGTAGACTATTTATATAATCGTTATGTATCTAGCGGTAGAAAAAACCCTAAAATTGTTCCGATACCTTTACCCGGAAGTAGTATAGATAATCTTCCTAGTGAGTTAAATTATCTAAAAAGGCTTCATTCTATATCTCTTGATAGTTTGGATGATGATAGGGAAATGAGCAGATTATTACAGATATGTCTAGAGATTAGAGCGCAGAGCAAATCAACACAAGCTATTCAAACATCTCCAGTTCAACCAAACCCACAATCTGAAGTTGGTTATGATTACAAGAAATTAGAGACATTACTTAGTCAAGGAAACTGGAAAGAAGCAGATGAAGAAACTGCCCGTTGTATGTTGACAATTACAAAGCGAGAGGAGAAGGGTTGGTTAGATGAACAATCAATTAACAATTTTCCTTGTCAAGAACTCTACAAAATTGACCAACTTTGGCTGAAGTACAGCAGTCATAAATTTGGTTTTTCAGTGCAGAAAGAAATTTATCATAGTTTAGGCGGTGCAGGTAATGCAGCTAGTAATATTGATTTAGAAATATGGAAATTGTTTGGCGACAAAGTAGGTTGGCGTCAAGGAGAAAAATGGTTATCTTACTCTGAGCTTGTGTTTAATCTGGAAACAGCTAATGAAGGACATCTCCCTGGTTGGGGTGGGGAGGGTAGTGGAGGATTATTGGGAGGTGGTAGAAGATTATTTATTGGTGGTGTTTCTTTAGATCATCATTATCTTATGCAGAAGCTTTTCAAATGCAACATAAGTTATAGAAGTCGCGAAAAAAATAGAGTGAGACCTATCCCCAATAAACTAGCTGATGAAGAAACACTTCGTCTAATGAGAAGAGTTGCTAGTCAAGAAGAGGAAAGTACATTAAGCGTACAAGTAAATCCTGAACTTACTAACAAATTTTCTACTCTTGCCGAACAATGGGAAAAAGAAGTAGAGGGAATGTCATCTACCGCAAGAATGTCTCAACATCCTGCCTACCAAGAAATTATCCAGATGGGAACTCAAATAGTACCTTTGTTACTTCAAGAATTGAAGCAAAATCCTCTATACTGGTTATCAGCATTAGAGGACATAACAGGAGAAAATCCCATCAAACCAGAACAACGAGGGCGAGTTAAACGGATGGCAGAAGCTTGGTTAGAGTGGGGAAAAGAGCGGGGTTACACAGTTTAAATGTACAGAAGACCAGAACTAGAGTTTAAGTGGCCTAATTTGTCTGGTACTGACTACAGGGTGACAAGCTCTAAATCTCAAGAGTATAATTGTTTTGCTTATGCAGCAGGAGAGACAGACCGCTGGTGGCAAGCAACGCCTGGCGATCGTTTTTATTGGCCGGATGGTGTACCTCAAGAGGAAACTTTAGAAGCATATATTCAAGCTTATCAAACTCTGGGATACGAAGTTTGCGATGGCGATGAGCTAGAAGCAGGGTTTGAAAAAATTGCGCTTTATGTTGATTCGGAAAATATACCAACTCATGCTGCCAGACAGTTAGCTAATGGGAAGTGGGTAAGTAAACTGGGATGGTTGGAGGATATCGAACATGAACTTGATGCTTTGACTGGCGATCGCTATGGAGTTGTAGGGCAAATTCTGAAACGAGCTATTGATTATTGAGAGGAGCGATCGCTCTTGTTATGAGGAAGGCGATCGCCTGTTTGATCTATGACAATATTGACCGAATTTTTGGTGTAGGAATTTCTCGTCCTAATTCTTGAGCAGTTTCTATCCATTCTTGCATAATTAATTTCTACCTGAATTGCAGTGCTGACTGATAGAGAAACCTCTCAGATAGACAAGCTGGTAATTCTGTAAATTATGCAACTTGCTATATTCTCCTACTAGGGTTATAATTTTAATAATTTGACAATTATTTAGGTCGTTTTTATGAACATATCTTTAAGTCTAGAAGCGCAAAAATTTATTGAGGAACAAGTTAATAGTGGTAGGTATTCCTCCGCTACAGAAGTAGTGGGAGAAGCATTGCGACTTTTATCGGACAAAGAGAGTATTCGCTCCAAACATTTTGTTGAGTTGAAAGAAAAAATAAGAATGGGAATAGAAAAGTTAGATCGCGGTGAAGGAATTGATGGAGAAGAGGTATTTGCAGAGTTGGAGGCAGATATTAAGTGCATTGAAACTGAAATGAAACAAGGGATAATTAAGTAATGAGTCGATTTATTATTTCTCCTCTGGCAAAACAGGAATTAAAGGAAATTAACCGCTATATTGCTAGGTTTAATTCTAATGCTGCTAGGAGACTTATTAATAGAATTAAACAGCAGTGTAAACTGTTAGCTGATTTTCCCGAAATGGGGCAAAAATGTGATGAGTTAGAACCCGGTCTCAGAAGTTTTCCAGTAGAAAATTACATCATCTTCTATCGTCAAATGGATGATGGGGTGCAAATAGTGCGAGTAATTAGCGGTTATCGAGATTTGGAGATGATTTTCTCTCAGGATATTGATGGATAATTGGTAGATTAGCGATCGCTCTTTTTCTTAGGAGGGCGATCGCCTGTTTTATCTATGTCAATATTGACCGTATTTTTGGTGTAGGAATTTCTCGTCCTAATTTTTGAGCAGTTTCTATCTATTCTTGCATAATTATTTCTACATTTTGCCAAGCTTGACAATATATGCTATTAATAAAGTAAATTTTAGTGGTAAAAATGCCAACTGTTCTCAGGTTTGAAGCATATCGCTTTTACTTCTATAGTCACGAACCAAATGAATCACCACATATTCATGTTGATAGAGATAATTTTTCTGCCAAATTTTGGTTATCTTCTGTATCTCTAGCGATCAAATATTGGGTTTAGTTCTGAGAGAGTGAAGAAAAATTCAATCAATTGTGGAATTTAATCAACAAAATTTTTTGGAGAAATGGAATGAGTATTTCAACACATCAAGCTGATGAGCGAGTTAAAAATGTAAAAATACAAAAGGATACTTTCAGTGTTGAACTGATGAATGGACGTACCATCACTGTTCCTTTAGTTTGGTATCCTCGTCTATTAAAAGCAACTTCAAAACAACGACAAGCATGGAAAATATCTGGTGATCGTTATGGTATTTATTGGGAGGAAATATATGTATATATTAGGACTAAGGGATTATTAAAAGCTAGCCCTGCTCATCAAAAATCAACAAACAAAAAATTTAAACAATTAGATATTAGCTCTAAATTTATACTTATTTATTTATCTCTTAAGCTAATAATTTTTCCTGTTATTCAAATAGTAATAAATATTATTTCAGATTTGAAATATCAAGAAAAAATTGCAGATAATATCATAAAAATTCCTGATACTAATTTCCCTGATCTTATTTTACTGATTATTATCTTATTGCTTCAACCAGAAGCATCAAAAATATTTAAAACTTTGGACTTATCACCTAAAGGATTTAAGGCAGAATTCAAAGACCTAAAAAATAAAGTGAATAAAAACCAAGAAGAAATAGACAATTTTCAACAAAAGCAAATTGATGATATCAAAAAACTGCAAAATTTTATGTTTATGTACCCACGACTTCTTGAAGAAAAAATGACAGAAAAACTACAGAAGCTTAAAGAACATACTGAAAAGAATACTGACTTTAAATTTAAAGTTCCTAAGCAGGTAGCATCAGAATTGAGAAGTTTAAGAGATTCAGGATTAATCAAAATTAAGCGACCATATAAGTATGTATCTGATTTACAAAGAGACAGTAAAGATGGACAAGATGATATTGACTTGACTAAATATTGTGAACTAACTAAATTAGGTGAAGATTTTTTAGAAAAGTTAGCATTAGCAAAAACTTCTACTGAAACTAATAATCTAAAATAGGGCGGGCAAATAAATATTCACCCACCCTAAAAACTCTCTTACCAATAGATAATTAATAATTAGAGATAACTTTCATTATCAATTATCCATTATCAATTATCCATTAATTACTCTATCCCCTCAATTCTATCCTCCACTTGCTGATACAACTCTCTCAACTTATCCAAATTACTCTCACTGGTCTCCCAATAACCGCGACCGTTCACTTCTAACAATGTAGTCACCATCTTCCGGAACGAATGGGGATTCAAATTCAACAACCGCTGCTGCATCTGCTCATCTTTAATAAAGGTCTCGTTCACATCCTCATAAACCCAATTATCCACGGCACCAGCAGTGGCACTCCATCCCATAGTATTCACGAGACGCTTTGACAATTCCCGCACCCCTTCATAACCATGAGACAACATTCCCTCATACCATTTTGGATTCAACATTTTTGTCCGAGCATCTAAACGTACCGTCTCAGACAAAGACCGCACCTGAGCATTGGCAGTTGTTGTATCCGCAATATAAGAAGATGGTTTTTTACCATCATCCCGGAGAGTGGCTACAATTTTTGTCGGGTCAGAATCAAAATAGTGACTCACATCGGTCAAACTAATTTCCGAGGAATCTAAATTCTGGAATGTAGCATCGGCAGTTTTCAATGCTGACTCAAATACTTTCCGGTTATCTTCCATCATTCCTGGGTTATCAGAATTAAAAGCAAACGACTTACGCTTCAAATACATTTCCTGTAATTCCGACTCATCTTCCCAGGTACTATTCTCCACTGCCAAATTAACATTCGCAGCATAAGAACCGGAAGCATTAGAAAATACCCGCGTTGCAGCTTGACGTAAATTTACCCCTAATTCTTCTGCTTGCTTGAGAGCGTGCTTCCGAACAAAATTCATTTCTGTAGGTTCGTCCGCTTCTGCCGCCATTTTCACAGCTTTATCCAAAAGATTCATTTGATTGATAAATAAATCTCGGAATACACCGGAACAGTTAATCACTACGTCAACACGAGGACGACCTAATTCCTCCAATGGAATTAATTCCAATTTATTCACCCGACCCAAAGCATCAGGTACAGGTTTTACACCTACCATCCACATTACTTGAGCGAGAGATTCACCGTAAGTCTTGATATTGTCAGTTCCCCACAACACAACAGCAATAGTTTCTGGATATTGCCCACCATTTTCCTGCATTTGTCGTGCCAATAAACGGTCAACTACAATTTTTGCCGACTTCACCGCAGCAGCAGTAGGAATAGACTGGGGGTCTAGAGCGTGCATATTTTTACCAGTAGGCAAAACATCGGGGTTCCGAATAGGGTCGCCACCAGGTCCGGGTAAAATATATTCCCCTTCCAACGCTCGTAACAGAGAACCTAATTCATTATCAGCACAAACCTGTTCTAGGCAAAATTCCAAATATTCAAACAGAGGTTTAATAACTTCCGTATCAACATCAGGAAAACCAGCTTCATCCAAAGCTTCTATCCAAGGTGCTTTTTTCCTCATATTGAAGAAATTGAGTTTGCTCACCATAGAAACTCGACCATCAGCGTCAGTTTGTTGGTGAACTAATGCAGCTACAGCACTGCGAGTCGCTTCAACAATTTTTTGCAGTAACTCAACATCGGCAAGAATACCTTTATTATTATTTTGATAAAGTTCCTCAATATCGCGGTTGAGACTATTAGCAATAATTCGAGGTAAACCAGTTATCCCTTCCTCTTCTCTGTCTAGACTAGCAATATTTACCAAAGTAGCGATCGCCTCTTCAGAACTAGGAGGTTTACCAATAATGTGTAAACCACAAGGCAACAACCGGGACTCAATTTCCATCAGTCTGCGGTAAACATCACCCACAATGTTATCTCGTTCTTCAGCGGTCAACTCTTGAGCATCTTTTTCTGGCAGGATAATATCTTGGTCTAAGTTAACCATCCGACACTTATCCATGATGGTGTTGACAATAGGAATACCCCGTCCGCTATCCTTCAAAGTTTGATAAGAACCGATTAATTCGTTCAATTCCTGCAAACCTTTATATAAACCAGCATTTTCCGCAGGGGGAGTCAAGTAAGAAATAGTCTCAGCATAACTCCGACGTTTAGCAATAGTCGCCTCACTAGGATTATTCGCTGCATAATAATAGATGTTGGGAGTACTACCAATGAGATTATCTGGATAACAATCTCCAGACATTCCAATTTGTTTACCAGGCATAAATTCTAGAGAACCATGAGTACCGAAATGCAGCACCGCATCAGCTTTCCAAATTTGTTCTAAATAGGTATAGTAAGCAGCAAAACCATGATGGGGACTTGCGGAACGGGAGAACAACAACCGCATGGGGTCCCCTTCATAACCGAATGTTGGTTGTACTCCGATAAAAAGGTTTCCGAAACTTTTACCGTAGATTAATAAATTTTCGCCGTCGCTATTCAAATTTCCTGGAGGTGGTCCCCAATTTTCATGCAACCTTTCCGAGTATGGAGTCAAACGTTCGTATTGTTCGACCGACATCCGGTGAGCAATATTCAATTCCGGACTTTGATATTGAGCAGTAGCATCGTGAATAACTTGCTTCATCAATTCTTCTGCGGAGTCTGGCAAGTCTTGGATATCGTAACCGTTACCTTTGAGTGCTTTTACTACTTCATAGATAGAACCAAATACATCTAAATATGCAGCAGTACCAACATTTCCTTTATCTGGTGGGAAACTGAAAATGGTAATAGCAACTTTTTTGTCGAGTTTAGGTTTACGTCTGAGACTTGCCCATTTCATAGCGCGTTGAGCAACAGCTTCGATGCGGTCTTGGAGAGCTATTGCTTTTCCGGTTGCCCCATCACGACCAGACATAATAATAGGTTCGATCGCTCCATCCAATTCTGGAATAGCTATTTGCAAAGCTACTTGTATGGGATGCAGACCAAGTTCGCTTTCTTCCCATTCTTCGGTAGTTTGGAAAACCAGAGGCAAAGCTACCATATATGGTCTGTTCAACCGTTTCAACGATTCAATAGCTTTCGGATGGTCTTGTCTAGCAGGTCCACCAACCAGTGCAAAACCCGTTAGAGAAATTACCGTATCTACTAATGGTGTGGGTTCAACTCCTTTAGCTGCAACTTCCCAGAAATAAGCATCGACTGGTTTGGAAAAATCTAACCCTCCAGCAAATACAGGAATAACTCTAGCTCCCATTGCTTCCAATTCTTGCAACATGGCAACATAGTGAGCATCGTCTCCCGTAACTAAGTGGGTACGCTGCAATACCAACCCAACACAGGGAGCGAGGGGGTCTTTCAAATCTTCAGAAATATCTTTGCGACTGTTGTACCAGGTGAGATATTCTTTAACATCCTCAAACATTTTTGGTGCGAGGGGATGCCAGATACCCATGTCTGGATAAACAACTGGATCGACATATTGGAGAGAGCTGTTTTTCTTATCTTTGAAAACATATTTATCTGCCAACATCAGCAGGAAATTTTCCAGATTTTCCGACGAACCCCCTAACCAATATTGGAAACTAAGCATAAAGTTCCTAGCATCCTGCGCCTTATCAATAGGCATATATTTCAACACCTTCGGCAGAGTTTGCAGCAACTTCAACATTCCGTCTTGGAAAGAAGAACCAGATTTTTCCTTCCGCTTCCGCATAAACTGAGCGATCGCGCTTTTACTCTGGCCTAGTTGTGCCATTGAGAAACTGCCCATTTTATTCAGGCGCATTACTTGTGGCATGGAAGGGAAAACAACAGCAGCGTCCAGCTTATCTCGGTGGGGGGTGACAGCCTCCACTACTTTTTCGGCCAAGTCTTCAATGAAAATTAGGGAAGCGATAAAGATGTTAGCTTCAGAAACTTCTTTTTTAAAGTTCTCGTAATTTTGTGGGTCTCGTAATTCTTCTATTAAATAGCCACTTATTTCTATGGCCAAATTAGGATTTTTTTCGTTAATAGAACGCACCGCTGTTGAGAGAGAACTCTGATATTGTGCTTCTAAAACGATATATACGACTTTTAAGAGCGATCGCCCTTTGAGGTCTTCTGGGACAATGTGGCGAACGGTGGGTTTAACAGATGTGAACATTAAGTATTGCTCCTTGAGGATAATTGCTGATACTTAATGAGTATATTTACCAGAAAACGTTAATAAAAGGTAGGGTAAAGTCTTGATTTGATACAATTCGATAAGAAATTTGAAATTTTCGTTACAATTTTTGACAAAATGGCGAGTATATATTATTTTATGTTAAAAATAACTTGACATTTTGCTATAAATATGCATCATAATTTTTGTACCTTTAGATAGAATGGGAATAAAAGAAAATTCTGAAAAAGTCTTTGGATTAATATCATGTCCGGATAATTAGCGATAGAACTCCGTTCCACTTACGCGACCAAAAAAACTTCCTCCTTTTCCTTCTGTTATTTCTTGCTTCTTTCTTCTCTCCTGATTCGGTCCTCCTGACTTCCCCTCCTAGGAGCAGGGTCTATTTATTGTCACGGCTAGAAAAAAGGAGGAGGGGGTGGGGAGGGTGGGAAGTGTGAGAAGCACAGGATATCAAAAAAATATAGGGTTGTAAATATTCGGGCGACGACAATGAATTAGCCCTGCCTCCTAGGACTATGCTTTATAAACATCTTTCTTAACATAAAATTTGACATGCGTAGACAAGTTATGGATAAGCATTTGAGAGGCTTTTTCCTGAGAAAAGTGTATTGAAAACTACATTTTTTAATAAATTCAGACAAGATTCTTACTTCCCTTTTCCCTCTCTTCCCTCTCTCCCCCTCTCCCCACCCTCCCACAAGGTTTTCAGGAGTTCCTTATAAGGGATAGGTCCTAGGAGGGGTTAGGGGTGGGTTGACTCCTCCCTCATTTTATTTATAAGTAATCAACCGGACATAATATAACTGGCCATGAACTTAACTATAACATCCTTAACCGATTACGAAATCGGCGACTTAATACATGAGAGCGATCGCACTGTTGTTTATCGCGGAATGTCTAAAGTAGATGGTCAACCAGTAGCGATTAAACTGATGCGCAATCAATTTCCTTCCTTTCATGAATTAGTTCAATTTCGCAACCAATACACTGTTGCTAGAAATTTGTGTCTTGAAGGTATAGTCAAACCATTAGCTCTCCAACATTATCAGAATGGCTATGCCTTAATTATGCCAGATTTTGGTGGCATTTCTTTAGGTGAATATTATCAAGGTTCCTCTCCTAGTACAAAAGACATATCCCAATTTCTAGATATTGCCATTCAAATAGCGGAAATTGTCTATCAATTACACCGAAACCGAATTATTCATAAAGATATTAAACCAGCAAATATACTAATTAATCCTCAAACTAAACAAGTAAAAATCATTGACTTTAGTATTTCTACCCTATTGCCAAGAGAAACTCAAACCATTCAAAACTACAGTGTATTAGAAGGAACTTTAGCCTATATTTCTCCGGAACAAACCGGAAGGATGAACCGAGCAATAGACTATCGCAGCGACTTTTATTCCTTAGGAGTAACGTTGTTTGAAATGTTAAATGGAAGATTACCATTTGAAACTACTGACCCCATGGAATTGGTGCATTGTCATATTACAAAAACTCCTCCGACGCAAGACTCTCAACTACCGAGAGTCCTGGTAGATATTGTCCTAAAGTTGATGGCTAAAAATGCGGAAGATAGGTATCAGAGTGCTTTGGGTTTAAAATCAGATTTGGAAAAATGTCGGACCGAATGGCAGTTTAAGGGAAAAATAGGGTATTTTGAGTTAGGAAGTAAGGATATAAGCGATCGCTTTCTGATTCCAGAAAAACTCTACGGGAGAGAAGCAGAAGTACAACAGTTATTAGAAGCATTTGAGAGAGTAGCATCAGGCCAGAGTGAGCTAATGTTGGTAGCAGGTTTCTCTGGGATTGGAAAAACAGTAGTTGTTAATGAAGTTCACAAACCTATAGTTAGGCAAAGGGGTTATTTCATTAAAGGGAAATTCGACCAGTTTAATCGGAATATTCCTTTCTCAGCATTAGTGCAATCTCTGCGAGATTTAATGGGGCAATTATTGAGTGAAAGTGATGCTCAACTGCAACAGTGGAAAAGTCAAATCCTGGATGCAGTGGGAGAAAATGGACAAGTAATTGTTGATGTAATTCCAGAATTAGAAAAAATTATTGGCAAACAACCTGCTGTAGCAGAATTATCAGGAAGTGCTGCCCAAAATCGTTTTAATTTGCTGTTTGGCAAGTTTATTCAAGTTTTTACAACAAAAGAACATCCTTTAGTAATTTTCCTGGATGATTTACAATGGGCAGATTCTGCTTCTCTAAATTTAATGAAACTTTTGATGGGTGGAGTTTCTAATTCTTATTTGCTAATGATAGGAGCATATCGGGATAATGAGGTATTTCCTGCCCATCCGTTAATGTTAACCCTAGATGAGATGGGGAAAGCAGAGGCAACAATTAACACTATTACTTTAGCACCTTTATCTGAAAGAAATATTAATCATTTGGTAGCGGATACCCTGAGTTGTGATGGGGAGGTGGCGAAACCGTTAACGGAGTTGGTGTATCAGAAGACCAAGGGAAATCCGTTTTTTACGACTCAGTTTTTGTTGGGTTTGTATGGAGATGAATTGATTAGTTTTAATCGGGAAGTGGGGTATTGGGAGTGTGATATTACTAAGGTGAGGCAAAAAGCGCTTACTGATGATGTGGTGAAGTTTATGGCACAAAGGTTGCAGAAATTACCGAGGGAAACTCAGGATGTGCTGAAACTAGCTGCTTATATTGGTAATCAGTTTGATTTGGAGACTTTGGCAGTAGTAAGCGAACAGTCTCAGATAGAAGTTGCAAGTAGTTTGTGGCTAGCATTGCAAGAGGGATTAGTATTACCGAAAAGCGAAATCTATAAATTCTTCCAAGGAGAGGATCTCAAAGTCAAAAACGAGATTGAAAACTTAGAAAACCTCACTGTAGGTTATCGCTTCCTGCACGATCGCGTCCAACAGGCAGCATATACTTTGATTCCCGAAGAGATACGAGGAGTGAAACACCTCCACATCGGTCGTTCCTTACTTGGTGGTTTATCCCCAGAAAAAGTCCGAGAGCAAGTATTAGATATCGTCCGACATTTCAATGTCGAACCTTCTTTGTTAACCACCCCAGAAGAGAAAATGCAAGTCGTACAATTAAACCAAATGGCCGGGGAAAAAGCCAAGCGATCGACAGCTTATTCTGGCGTTATCGATTACTTCAATAGAGGAATGGCGTTACTAGGGAACGACCCTTGGCAGCAACAACGAGAATTGGCATTTTATTTCTCGGAAAATATTGCCGAAGCCGCTTTTCTCTCAGGGGATTTTGCTATGGCGAGGGCGATCGTATCAAGTATCAAACAAGAAGCAGAAAATTTCTTAGAGGAAATTAAGGCTTGGGAAATCGAAATTCAAATCGCTCAAGCCCGAGGAGAACAACTCCAATGCTTGAAGATTGCCCTATCGGTATTGCAACAATTGGGAGTAGAATTGCCCGAATATCCCACAGAAGAGGATATTCAACAAGGATTGCGCGATACTGACACCGCCCTGAACGGGACCGAAGTGGCTGACATTGCCAAGTTACCTCCCATGGAGAACCGAGAAATTAAGGCAGCCACGGAAATTTTAGCGAGTATGATTTCGCCAGCCTTTCAAGTCCGAATTCTCCTCTTTCAGATGGTGGCCATCCGACAATTACAACTGACGCTCCAGTGGGGCTTGACGACCCAAACCCCGGTTGCATGCGTTCTCTACGGGATGTTTTTAGCAGGGGCTTGGTTGGATGTAGAGCGGGGCTACCAATTCGGACGGTTAGCCATAGATCTACTAGAGCAACCAGGAATGGAGTCGGTAAAAAGCACGACACGACATCTATTCCACAATCACCTTCAGAGTATCAAAGATCCGGCTCGGGCATCTTTGCAGCCAGCTCTAAAGGGAGGATTGGCAGGCATAGAAACTGGAGAATATCAGTATTCTGGCAACAGTATCTTGGTTCAATTTCTGACATCCTATTTTGCTGGAGTCGAGCTAGATGTTTTAGAACAGGATTTAGGAATTTATCGGGAACTTCTCAAACAAACTAAACAAGAAATTACGCTGGAATACTATAGCATCCTCCAACAAACAGTTGCCAATTTGAGAAGCTCGAATGCCAGTATTGATTTAATGGGAGAGTTTTATAACGAGCAAGAGAGTGTGCCTGAATTATACGAAAAAGAAGATAACACCGGACTTGCATCTTTTTTCGGCTACAAGTTGAGTTTATGCTGTCTGTTTCAAGAAGTGCTTCGGGGTGTAGAAGTTGCAGAGGAAGCAGAGAAATTTATCGCCAACCTAGGAGGTACGATCTGTCCTCCTGCTTTCCACTTCTATAACTGCTTGTTGCGACTGAAGGCGACAGAATTGCCAAAAGGGCAAAACCAAGAAATTATTGGGGAGTCATTTCAGAATAGTTTGGAGTTGTTGGGCAAGTTTGCGACTTCCGCACCAGTCAATTACGAACACAAACTACAACTTATTGAAGCTGAACGGTATCGTCTTCTCGGACAAAACATGGAAGCAATAGATTTATACGACCGCTCTATTGCCGGAGCAAAAGAAAACGAATATATCCAAGAAGAAGCCCTTGCTAACGAACTCGCAGCTAAATTCTACCTTGACTGTGGCAAAGAGAAAATTGCCTGTGTCTATATGCAAGAAGCCTACTATTGCTACGCTCGTTGGGGTGCGAAAGCCAAAACTGGCGACTTAGAAAAACGCTACCCTTATCTCCTCACACCCATTATCGAAAGCCAAAAAATTAGCTCGCTTTCCAGTGCGACTCTCACCCATTTAACTCAAGGAACAATTTCCCGAACTGCAACAGGAGCAAGAGAAATATTAGACTTAGCTACTCTAATGAAAGCATCGCGGACTCTCTCAGAAGATATATCCTTAGAAGGAGCAGTAGCTAATTTAATGCAAGTAGTCAGAGAAAATGCCGGAGCTGAAACTGTGGCATTGATGCTGTTTACTGACCAAGTATTAATGCTGACAGCTATTGTTACTAACCAAGAAACTCTTACTTGTTACCCTGTTCCTGTAGCAACCAGTCATGCAATACCCTTGAGTATAGTCAACCAAGTCAAGCGCAACCAAAAGTCTTTAGTTCTTGATAACGCTATTAACAATAATGCTTATGCTGGGGATGCTTATATCCAAAAACATCAACCCAAGTCTGTGTTATGTCTACCCTTAATAGACCGCGGTAACATGATTGGCATTCTTTACCTAGAAAACAATCAATTAGCAGGAGCATTTACCAGCGAACGAGTAGAAGTATTAAGTTTACTTTGTTCCCAAGCAGCAATTTCCCTGGAAAATGCCAGACTCTATCAAGAATCTCAGAATTATGCTCAAAAATTAGAACAAACACAACTACAACTTGTTCAAAGCGAAAAAATGGCTTCAATTGGTCAGTTAGTTTCTGGTGTCGCTCACGAAATCAATAATCCTATAGGCTTTATTTCTGGTAACTTAGGTTGCGCCACCAAATACATCCAAAATTTAATTGATTTATTGCAGCTTTATCAAGAAGGATTCGATTGGAATAGTGAAACAACTCAAGATAAAATTGAGGAGATAGAATTAGATTATCTGATAGAAGATTTGCCAGAAATGCTCCGATCAATGAGACAAGGAACTAATCGCATTACCGAGATTAGCAAATCCATGAGAACCTTTTCTCGTAGCGATACAATAGCGAAAGTTCCATTTAACATTCATCAAGGAATAGATAGCACTTTATTAATTCTCAGACACCGACTCAAAGCTAATGAACTTCGCCCAGAAATAAAAGTAGTAAAAAACTATGGAAATTTGCCAGAAATCAACTGTTATCCCGGACAACTAAATCAAGTATTTATGAACTTAATTGCTAATGCTATTGATGCTTTAGAAGAAAGTAATTCCGGGAAAAATTTTGATGAGATAAAAGCAGCACCAAATCAGATTACTATTACTACAGAAATTGAGGATGAAAAACAACAGGCAATTATCCGCATTAGAGATAATGGTTTGGGTATAAATGAGGAGATGAAAAATAAAATATTCGAGCATTTATTTACGACCAAAGTAGTAGGAAAAGGAACGGGATTAGGTTTATCAATTTCTCGGCAAATAGTAGAAGAAAAACATGGAGGTAAAATTACTTGTACTTCAGAATTAGGAATAGGAACTGAGTTCGTTATTGCTTTGGCTCAAAAATAAGGGAAAGTCTGGCAAAAGCAAGTTTTCAAACCTCTTAGCTATAGTTATAGTTAGTCGCTTTTTTTGTTGATAGAGCGCACCGCTGTTGAGAGAGAACTCTGATATTGTGCTTCTAAAACGATATATACAACTTTTAAGAGCGATCGCCCTTTCAAGTCTTCTGGGACAATGTGGCGAACGGTAGGTTTAACAGATGTGAACATTAAGTATTGCTCCTTGAGGGTAATTGCTGATACTTAATGAGTATATTTACCAGAAAACATTAATAAAAGGTAGGTTCAATAATTGATAATTGATAATGGATAATTGATAATTACCTCTCCCTAAAAGGAAGAGGATTGAATCAAAGGAAAATTTTTCTTGTTTCTCCTTAAAAGGAGAGGCTTTAAACCTTAATTATTCGGTAAAGTCTTGATTTGATACAATTCGATAAGAATTTCAAAATTTTTCGTTACATTTATTGACAAAATGGCAAATATATAGTTCAAATTTTGTTAAAAAAATTACTTGACATTTTGCTGTGAATATGATTTTTAATCTTTGTATTGGACTGACATACCTTAAATGGTGCACTCTTATTTTTGTTTCTAGGTGTCTTGATCTCCCCCATCTCCCCATCTTCCCCTCCTGGGTTGGGGAGGGGCTGGGGTGAGTCCCCACACTCCCCATCTTCCCCTCCTGGGAGCAGGGCTGTTTCATTCTCGATAGACACGGGGACGCACCAGACACACCAGACACGGGGATTGAGGCTTTTAATTTATGATTAAAAATTGACTTTTCACCATTTTAGTCAGAGCAAAAGGGACGCTTATTGGCGCTCAAAATCGGCAAATTTTGGTAAATTTTACAGCTTCCACGATCCCCTCATCTTCCGTTCTCTCGCTCATCGTTAATCTACAATACTTTGAAACAGCCCCACACTCCCCATCGCTCCGCAGTCAAAAGTCAAAAGTAAGAAGAAAATTATAGATATCAATCAGAATCAACGATTTAAATAAGTATTTATGTTTAATATTTAACTGAGAATTTGGCTCTTGATCGAGGTAAATGAAGATAATTTATATAGTATAAATACTTAAACAACTTCAGAATTTTATACTCATTTTAATGTTACAAATTGAAGTGCAGAATGTAGGTTGTAATTTTATCAACCCAAAAACAATCACAATGAAAAACATCATCAAACTAACAATAATACTAACAATATTCACAAGGAAGAGGGAAGAAGCAGGTAGGCAAATAAAATATAAACTTTTTATTAATAAAACTCAAGTTATCACTTAAGAGTGCTATTTGTAATGTATTGCCATACTTACTTAAGGAGTGAATTAAAATGTCTACAAAAAGTACGAAAGAAAAAACAGCCAAACTAACTGAAGATCATGAGGTAACGGATCGGGATAAGATATTAGGCGATCTAGAAATAGATGAGAGTACAGTCTTTTCCTTGGAAGATAAATATTTTACTCTTGTCCCTGAAGCTGTTGAGCGTGTCAAAGAAACAATTGAGTCAGGAGAAATCTTTACACCTCCTACATCGCTTCGTCGTCCTTGGAGACCAAGACCTATATCAGTTACAGGAAAAGAATATTCCAATAATGCAGATAAAGATACTAACGGAATACCCGATCCTGCTCAAAATCTACTTTGGTATGGAACTGGCTCAACGGATAATGCATTTGATTATGGGATTGGAGCTCAGGTAGATGCTATATCAAATGCGGGAGATGCTTTCTTCAATTCAGTTGTTAACAATCAAAGTAACCTGGCATTTTCTACAACTTTTAGTAACAAAATCTACTATGAAACTCCTAGTGGACCTGGCGGGGTTTGGGCATCCCGTAATCAAATAGATCAACAAAAGCAGCCAGTAGGCGATGTTGGAGCGCTTGATGTAGATGGCTTAGAATTATGGGGCCCCGTAGATGCTAATCGCTTCTCTGTATATGGAGATCAAGATGCAGCTGTCTACGAGTATAATAGGTTCACTGGAGATATTACCCCGGTGTATTTTCAGGCAGAAATTGCTGAAGCTATTGGTGTATTACCTCAAAATGCCAATAAAGTTAACATTGATGCCATGATGACATCTGGGGATAAAATTATATTTAGTATCGATCCTATTGAGGAGCTAGGGTTTGATGGAGGTGAAATTTGGTTTTGGGACGGAGACCCGTCATTCAATTCGGCTAGTTTCCTTAATCATGGAGGTCATGTTTGGGATACTGACTTTGATGTTATGGGAACTTTTGACACGGTTTCAGAAAATGTCAATGCTCTAGAATCTCCTCATAAATACTTTTTGCCAGAGCTAAGAGCAGATGATGTCGTGTTAGGTGATGTCGTGTTAGGTGATTTCGATGCAGACGATGTCGTGCTAGAACCACTTCCTGTTGGTGGTGTCGGTCGTGATGTTGTAAAGAAAATCCTTCATGGGGTAAAGATTAGCTCTACCGAATTAACTACAAGCGAGGATGGTACTGAAGCCGAATTTGATGTAGTATTAGGTAGTAAACCTACTCGAGCTGTCTCAGTAACATTTACTAGCAGCGATAAGAGTGAAGGTGTTTTAAAAAAAAGCACATACAGATTTACTCCCAAAAATTGGAATATTCCCAAAACTGTTAAAGTGAAAGGTGTAGATGATGCTGAACTCGATGGAGATATCAGTTTCACTATATCAGGCAAACTAAGTAGCAAGGATAAAAATTATAACAAGAGAGAACTAGCGGATATAACTGTTGTTAACGTTGATAATGAGGAGACTCCTAGTGAGGGGGTAACCTTTAGCTCTACCGAATTAACGACAAGCGAGGATGGTACTGAAGCCGAATTTGATGTGGTATTAGATAGTAAACCTACCCGAGCTGTATCAGTAAAATTAACTAGCAGCGATAAGAGTGAAGGTGCTTTAGATAAAAGCACATACAGATTTACTCCCAAAAATTGGAATATTCCCCAAACTGTTACAGTAACAGGTGTAGATGATGATGAACTGGATGGAGATATCAGTTTAACTATATCAGGTAAAGTAAATAGTAGGGATAAAAATTATAACAAGATAGAATTAGCGGATATAACTGTTCTTAACGTTGATAATGAGGAGACTCCTAGTGAGAGGATAACCGTTAGCTCTACCGAGTTAGAGACAAACGAGGATGATACTGAAGCCAATGTTAACCTTGATAATGACAGTGAGGAAGATCAAACCATTATCGGAGACAACGAAGCCAATATTCTCAATGGTACAAAAGGTGACGATATTATTAATGGAGGTAATGGTGACGACGAACTCTTTGGTAAATCTGGTAATGATACCTTATTAGGAGGAGCTGATGACGATACTCTAGAAGGAGGTATTGGTAATGATATTCTCACAGGTTCTGACGGTTCTGACTACTTTAGCTTTAACACTAATCAGAAATTTCAAGCAAAGAAGATAGGTATAGATGAAATAACTGATTTTTCCGAAGAAGATATTATTTCCTTAGATCGCACAACTTTCACTAAGATCGAGAGTGTGGCGGGAGATGGGTTTAGCATTGAGAGTGAATTTGCTATAGTTACTGATAATCTATCGGCAGAAACGTCTAGTGCTGTAATTGTCTACAATAGTGAAAATGGTAATTTGTTCTATAATCCCAATGGTAGTGGCTCAGGTTTCGGTAATGGTGGTCAGTTTGCAACTTTGACAAATACTCCATCATTAGGAGAAGAAAATTTCTCTATCAAGAATTAAACAATTTATACTATAGCGGGCATCTTGCCCGCGTGGGTGTACCTCAATTATCTCTTCTCCAACCAACTTAATAAATCTGCTAAATTCTTAAAATCAAAAAGCGCCTTAACTAAACTTTCTAAATCTTCACTAGACAAATTAGAAATCTGACTACTAATATCTTCATCCACCTCTCCAAAACGTTGATTAATTAAAGACATTACTATTTCTAATTTACCTATTGTTTATTCCTTCTGCTTTACCTTCTTCTTTTGCATAACTTATTTTTCCTTTCTCATCTTACAACATTATTGCCCGCCGTTCAAAACTGTCTAATTCTTGTCTATTAAAATTAGCCTGATTAGCAATATTTAGAGCACGTTTAATTTCCGGTACTTCCCCTAAAGGTTCTGGAATTATTTCTAATTTAGCAGTTTCTTTCAAGAAGTAAATCCACTTATCTGCCAAACTTTCTAATTCCTCTAATTTCTTATTAAATTTCGGCAATTCCAGAAATACAAATTTTAGTTCTGCACCTTTATAAACAAAATTATCTGTTTCCTCTTTATACACAAATCTGTTAATTACTTTCTGATTTTCCTTAAACATCAGAAAATCAGTAATTGTCACAGCTATGATTGGATTTAGCAAAAAATAACCTTCTCCTATTTCTAATTGATTGGCATAAGATTTACAAAGATTGTAAGCTAATTGATAGTGGATAATGGATAATGGATAATGGATAATGGATAATTGATAATTGATAATTATGAAAAATAATGTAGTTAAAGAAAAATCATTTGCATTTGCACTACGAGTTGTTAAATTGTCAAAGTATCTTAATCAAGATAAACATGAGTATGTTTTGTCAAAGCAATTACTTCGTAGTGGTACAGCAATAGGGGCTTTGGTGCGTGAAGCTGAACACGCTGAAAGTCGTGCCGACTTCGCACATAAAATGGCCATCGCTCTGAAAGAGGCTAATGAGACTCTGTATTGGTTAGAGTTATTACATTACGGAGACTACATTGACATCAGAGGATTTAACTCAATTAGCCAAGACTGCATAGAATTATTAAAACTCCTAATAACTATTGTCAAATCAGCTAAATCAAACAACTAATAAGCAATTGATAATGAAAGAGTTTTTTAAATCTCTAGTTTTCTCTCTAACTCTACTAATACTCTAATTATTCATTATCAATTATCCATTAATACTCTAATTATCAATTATCAATTATCAATTATCAATTATCAATTATCAATTATCAATTATCCATTATCCATTATCCATTATCCATTATCAATTAAAAAGGAGCGATCGCTATGACTATGACCATTGCCAAGTGGACAGTTACTGAATATCATCAAATGATTGCAGCAGGAATATTAGTGGAACGCTGTGTGGAGTTATTGAATGGAGAAATTGTGGAAATGACGCCAGAGGGAGAATTTCATGCTTATACCAGTGATGAAGCAGCAGAATATTTGATATATCTGTTGGGGGAACGCGCTAAAGTCCGTCAAGGTAAGCCTATTACTTTACCACAAAGTAATTCTGAACCTGAACCGGATATTGCAATTGTACAACGTTTAGGTAGAAATTATCGCGAACATCACCCCTATCCAGAAAATATATTTTGGTTGATAGAATATTCTAATTCTACTTTGAGTAAAGATTTGGAGGTAAAAAGTAAGATTTATGCTGCGGTAGGTATTCCAGAATATTGGGTGATTAATTTGCAAAATTGGGAAGTTGTGGTATTTCGTTCTCCTACTAATACAGGTTATAACTCCCAAGAAATTTTGAGTCAGGGGGTAATTGTACCGTTGGCGTTTAGGGAACTGGAGGTTTCAGTCGAGAGATTATTTGGGGAGTAGTTTGGGAGGCGATCGCTTCCCAACGTAGGGACGTTCCATGGAACGTCTTGTGGTCTACCGTGCAGGAAAACCGCTGTAAGGAATTGTTCGCAATGCTTTAGCCAAAGCATCGTTATTTTCTCTGAGACCTTCATAGAAAAATAACACTTCTCCATTAATACCTATAGAGCGGTTATAGGCGATCGCCTCCAAAAGATAATCTACACTAATTCGATAAGAGCCAACTTTAATTAAAATCCCTGGAAACACCTTACTTAAATGACTACAAATAAATTGCTGTTTCACTAACTGTTGCACAAGAGATTTGTAACTAGCAAAGTCACGACGGTAAAGTTGAGGGTGAATAATATCCACAATTCCTTGATTTATCCAAGTTGGGTAGTCTTGTAAATATTCATTCAAACTCCACTTGTAAAAACTGGGAGCCATTGAAACCAAAAGTTCAGGCTTAATTGCTTTCACTTCCCGATGTAAACGAGTTAAAAAATTTGTCAAAATATCTGCACGCCATTGTAACCATCTGTGATGTTTATGATTTTGAGGTGGATGACAAGAAAATTGCTGACGATAACGTTCCACTGTTTTAACATCGTAGCCACCTTCAGAAGGAAATGCTGGCATTCGGTCGTCTCCCTGGATGCCATCAATGTCATAATTTTTCACCACTTCCAATACTAGATCCATCAGAAAATTCTGCACTTGCTCATCCAAAGCATTCATCCACTCAAAACCATTTTTTACCAATAAATTCCCCCTACAGTCACGAGCCGCCCATTCCGGTTTTTTTGCTAGAAGTAACCCTCCATTTTGTTTGTAAGAACTGACAAACCCGTATTCAAACCAAGGAATAATTTTAATACCGACTCGCCGTGCTTCCATAATTACTTCTGCTAGGGGGTCGCGACCTTTGTATAGAGGGTCTATCTCTCTGCCAAAAATTGTCTGCATCAGTTGACTCGGGTAGAGGGTAAATGCTTTATTCCAGACCACCGGAAATACAACATTAAATCCTGTTTCAGCAAGAAAGTCCATTGCTTCAGCAATATTATCTCTAGAATAGAGGACTTTACTATCAACATTTGTGAGCCAGATACCGTGTAATGTCATGTTCGGAGGTGTGGGAGGTGTTGGAGGTGTTGAAGGTGTTGGAAGTGTGGGAGGTGTGGGAAGTGTGGGAAGTGTGGAGGGCTTTACATAGAATCCACATTGGAATTATAGTTTTAGCAACAGAGGAAGTAATATCATGTCCGGATAAGAGCGTGATAAAAAACTTTTTCTCGTAAGCACTTTTTCTTCCCTCCTGCCTCCTGCCTCCTGCCTCCTGCCTTCCTTATACTTCTTAATCATTCTTAATGTAAATTCTCATCCATTCATTTTAATCTATAGAAATAGGCAGTAAATTTCTAAATTTCTGTAGGAATTGATACGCCAAATTGTATAATTTAGTATTCGTAAGGGAATTTTAACATGAGTGTAAACCTAGCAACTCAATTGCGTGAAGGAACCAAAAAAGCTCATACAAATGCAGAAAACGTAGGTTTTGTCAAGTGTTTTTTAAAAGGTGTTGTAGAAAAGAACTCCTACCGGAATTTAGTTAAGAATCTTTACTTTGTTTATTCCGCAATGGAAGAAGAGATGCAACGCCACCAGGAACATCCAATCCTTTCCCAGGTTTATTTTGCACAGCTAAACCGTAAACAGAGTCTAGAGAAAGACCTACAGTTTTATTATGGTGCTGGTTGGCGCGATCAAGTTGCTCCTTCTGCTGCGGGTGAAGCTTATGTACAGAGAATTAGAGAAATTTCAGAAAAAGAACCAGAGTTGTTAGTAGCTCACTCCTATACTCGCTACTTGGGAGATTTGTCTGGCGGTCAAATTCTTAAGAAAATTGCTCAGAGAGGTATGAATTTAACTGATGGGGAAGGTACTGCTTTCTATGAGTTCCCAGAAATTTCTGATGAGAAAGCATTTAAGAATATGTATCGTCAGAGGATGAATGATTTACCCATCGATCAGGCAACGGCAGATAGAATGGTTAATGAGGCTAATGCTGCTTTTGACATGAACATGAAAATGTTCAATGAATTAGAAGGTAATTTAATTAAGGCGATCGGTGTATTGTTGTTCAATACTTTAACTAGAAGACGTAGTTCAGGTAGTACAGAGTTAGCTACTGCTGCTGAATAATAACGGTTGATTGGTTAATATTTCTATTTTTGTAGAAAGAAGACTTTTAACTTGTATTTTAAATGTTGGGGGTTTGATGGCTCTAAAGTAGTCACCAAGTCTCCAACATTTTGCTTTTGAACAGGAGTGTGGGAGTGTATTCAAGAATTTAGAATTTAGAATTTAGAATTTAGAATTTAGAATTTAGAATTTAGAATTTAGAATTTAGAATTTAGAATTTAGAATTATTGATAATTAAATAATTCTGGTTTAAAGCCTCCCCTTTTAAGGGGAAAAAAGCGGTTGAGGGATGGCGAGGTCTCCTCGCCATATCCAATCAACCAAGAGAAGAAATAATATTTCCTTATATTCAATCCTCTCGGTTAAAACCCGAGGTAATTATCAATTATCCATTATCAATTATCCATTAATGAACTCTCCTTGAAAACGGATAGGATTGACGAACAGGAAAATTTTTATTTATTATCCCCTTAAAAGGGGAGGCGCATACCCACAATATTTCGGTAAGAAATTAAAAATATATATCTTCATCATTACTATTCAGGACAACCAAAAACTCTACAACCGTCATAACAACTAAATCAAAGTGATTCTCTCTTCTTCTGACTCCTGTACATCCCCCTACTAACGGGGACGCTACCTGATATCAAATCCGTTTAATTCGGCACGTAAAAAATGTTCCATCTTCAACCATTACCAAATATTTCTTAATCTCCCCATCTCCCAATCTCCCCATCTCCCCATCCCCCATCTCCCCATCTCCCCATCCCCCATCTCCCCATCTCCCCATCCCCCATCTCCCCATCTCCCCATCCCCCATCTCCCCATCCCCCCATCTCCCCATCTCCCCATCTCCCCATCCCCCATCTAATTACACCGATGCTACCGGATTTGATATGACTTGTAAAGACTACCAATTTATAACTGTTTAACCTGATTTGATATTACATAATTGCAGGACGACGATCGCATTTTTATAAGCTGAAAATGTTGATAGATCGAACAAATTTCTGGATACATATCAAAATCATCCCATGATGATGCAAAGCCCAATTTTTCAGTAATATTTTTTCCCTTTTTTTCTTCTGCTGACATGATGTCCGGCAAATTAAAGAGAATAAAAGTTTTCTTCTTGATTTTTATTTCCAGATAATGACTTTTTCTGATCTTTAATATTAGGCATTTCAACTAACATTATATCAATGATGTGCCATATTATCAATCTAAAAATTGCATTTTTGGAATTATTAGGGTATTTTGCGATAATTGTCGTAGCAGTTAAACTGATGATGTACCTATACAAAAATTAGGAGGATGTTTAATATGGCATCTCATAAAATTCTTGTAGTTGATGATGACCAGGCAACCAGAATGTTAGTTCATCGTTTTTTAACTCAGCAAGAATATCAAGTAGAGTCTGCAGGAGATGGTAAAACAGCTTTAGTTTTATTTAAAGAATTTCAACCAGATTTAGTTGTTTTAGATATAAATCTACCAGATACTACTGGGTTTGAGCTTTGTCAGGAAATGCAGAGTTATAATGATGTATTGGTACTTATGTTGAGCAGTCTATGTGATGAAGCAACTAAAGTCCTAGCTTTTCAGTTAGGTGCAGACGGTTATCTCACAAAACCATTTAGTTTAGTAGAATTGAATGCTCTTATCAGAGCAATATTGAAACGTCAAAGATTACCTTCTAATAGAAAATCAGACCAGCTTGTATTTGGGGATTTAGTAATAAATAATACTATTAGAGAAGTAAAATTTAAGAATAAAATTGTTGCTCTAACTAACATACAATTTAATTTATTATTTTGTATGGCTAATAAACCAAGCTATGTTTGGAAGCGCTCTGAATTGTGCAATCAAGTATTTAATAGTGAAGATGATTCTTGGTTTGGAAACGAAAAAGTTTGTGATGTACATATTAGTCAGATTCGCAAAAAAATTAAAAATTGTGGTTGTGATTTTGAGTATATAAAAACTATTTATAAAGTTGGTTATAAGTTTGAAGCGCCAGTCAAAGATGATATTATACAGGAATAACTAATACCGTTTCACGGAAGTTATAAGTCAAAAGTCAAAAGTCAAAAGTAAGATTTTATAGAAGCTCAAAACTTTTATGATAGAGTAATTTCAGGAAATTATTTAACATTTTAAGCAGCACAACTATTTGTCACATCTTTAAAGTAAATTGGTATAAGTTATTTCTATTCTGCTTACTTGTTAATGACGGAGGAGTCAGGAGTCAGGAGGGAAGAAAGAAGAAGGAAGAGGAAGAACTGGAGTTGAAAGAGAAAGTTTTTTTATAACTAATTATCCGGACATGATATTACCAAAAAATTAAGGTATAAAGCCTCTCCATTCCATAGAGAAAAAAGAAAAAAAATCCTGGCGCTGGTAAATTAGGGTATGATATTAATCTTAATTATTTAGGAGTCAGGAGTCAGGAGTCAGGAGTCAGGAGGGAAGAAAAAAGAAGAAATAAGGAATAGAAGGGGAAAGTTTTTTGTTCGCGCTCTTATCCGGACAAGATATCATACCTCTTTTCACCAACGCCAAAAAATCCTTTTAGTCAATCTTCTTCTTTATAAGAAGAGGTAATTATTAATTATTAATTGTTAATTATTAATTATTAAACGCTTTCTAATATTTCCAATAACCGCGCTTCACTCAACTGCTCGATCCCCAACTTTTCAGCTTTCTGCAACTTAGAACCTGGATCTTTTCCTACCACAACAAAATCAGTCTTAGAACTCACCGTACTCGTCACCTTACCACCAGCAGTTTCAATCAAACTCTTTGCCTCATCCCGCTTCAAGGTTGGTAAAGTTCCCGTTAGCACAAAAGTTTTGCCTGCTAAAAATGCACTTTGCTCTTTTGCCACATTCCCTGTATTTGTTCTTACCTCCATCGTCACTCCAGCATTATTCAGACGTTTCACCAATTCTTGATTAGCTGATACCTGAAACCACTGTTCAATTGATTGAGCAATTTCTGGACCAATTCCATAGACTGCCTCAATATCTGTCACCTTTGCTTGTGCCAACTGTCCTACACAGGAAAATTTCTGAGTTAATAACTCTGCATTTACACTACCCACATGACGAATACCTAAACCATAAAGCACCCGCGCCCAAGATTTTGTCTTGGAAGTAGCGATCGCATCTACCAATTTAGTAGCAGATTTTTGTCCCATGCGTTCGAGGGAAGTCAAACTTTCGACATTCAAATCATATAGATCGCCCACCGACTCAACTAAACCACTATTTACCAACTGCTGTACTAATTTTTCCCCTAAACCATTAATATCCAGAGCGCCTCTAGAGGCCCAATGTACCAAGGAACCCCGAACAATAGCGGGACATGAAGCATTGATACACCTCGTTACTGCCTCATCGGTAGGTTTGACCACAGGTTGACCGCATTCTGGACAGTGGGTAGGCATTTGAAATAGTTGGGCATTTGTGGGACGTAGTTCTGGTAAAACTCGTACCACTTCTGGAATAATTTCTCCAGCTTTGCGGACTATTACTGTGTCCCCTATATGTAAATTTAGTTCCGCGAGGCGATCGCTATTATGTAGGGAAGCTCTTTGTACGGTTGTACCTGCTAACTGGACAGATTTTAATTCTGCCACGGGGGTAAGTGCCCCAGTTCGGCCCACTTGAATTGTGACTGCTTCGACAATAGTCGGGACTTCTTCGGCAGGATATTTGAGAGCGATCGCCCACCGAGGAAATTTTTGAGTAAATCCTAATTTTTTTTGTAGTGGCAAAGAATTAAGTTTAACTACAACTCCATCGGTTAAATAGGGCAAATTTTTTCGTTCGGTATCCCAATATTGATAGTATTTTTGAACATCATTTAAAGATGAACAAATTTGACGATGAGGATTAACTTTAAAACCTAGTTTTTGTAGTAATTCTAAATATTGCCATTGAGTAGAAAGTTGAGATAATTCTGAGTTAATTTCAGATTGTATATAAAGTGTATAAGCGAAAAAATCTAGTCGGCGTCGAGCAACTATTTTTGAATCTAACTGTCGCAAAGTACCTGCTGCTGAATTACGGGGATTAGCAAATGGTGGTTCTCCCATTTTTTCTCTTTCTGCGTTGATACTTTCAAATACATTAATTGATAAAAAAGCCTCACCTCGAACTTCTATTATTGAGGGTGGATTATCTATTTTTAGTTTTAAGGGAATACTTTTAATTGTTTTGACATTTTGAGTAATATCTTCTCCTGTAATTCCATCTCCACGAGTAGCACCTCTTACTAATAAACCATTTTCATAAGTTAGAGCTAAAGCAGAACCATCTATTTTGAGTTCACAAACATAATCTACCGTATTAGGATGGGGATCGATTGTTATTTGACGTTGCCAACGTTCTTGCCAATTTTTTAATTCTTCAATATTAAAAGCATTTTCCAGACTATAAAGAGGAATATTATGCTCAATTGAAATAAATTTAGTTGCTGGTTTTTCTCCTACTCTTTGGGTAGGACTATCTGGAACAATTAATTGAGGATATTGAGTTTCTAATTCTTGTAATTCTCGAATCAGGCGATCGTAAACAGCATCTTCCATAATAGGGTTATCAAGAACATAGTAAGCATAGCCAGCTTCTTGAAGTTTCTGCCTCAATTGTTGAGCGCGCTGCTCTAATTCTGGTGTTAACTTTGCCATGTTTTTTCTCCTTTTTAGGGAATAGGGAATAGGGAATAGGGAATAGGGAAAAATTTAGCGGGGAAAACTTTTTTGTTATGGCTAATTAATGACACTTGATATTAGACACAATTTTGATCGTATTCTCAATTTTAGGGAACAGAGAACAGGGAATAGGGAATAGGGAATAGGGAATAGGGAAAAATTTAGCGGGGAAAACTTTTTGTTATGGCTAATTAATGACATTTGATATTAGACCCAATTTTGATCGTATTCTCAATTTTAGGGAACAGAGAACAGGGAATAGGGAATAGGGAATAGGGAATAGGGAATAGGGAATAGAGAATAGGGAAAAATTTAGCGGGGAAAACTTTTTTGTTATGGCTAATTAATGACACTTGATATTAGATCCAATTTTGTATCGTATTCTCAATTTTAGGGAACAGAGAACAGGGAATAGGGAATAGGGAATAGGGAATAGGGAAAAATTTAGCGGGGAAAACTTTTTGTTATGGCTAATTAATGACATTTGATATTAGACCCAATTTTGTATCGTATTCTCAATTTTAGGGAATAGGGAATAGGGAATAGGGAATAGGGAATAGGGAATAGGGAAAAATTTAGCGGGGAAAACTTTTTTGTTATGGCTAATTAATGACATTTGATATTAGACCCAATTTTGATCGTATTCTCAATTTTAGGGAACAGGGAACAGGGAATAGGGAATAGGGAATAGGCAAAAGGCAACAGAGAAAAATTTAGCGGGGAAAACTTTTTTGTTATGGCTAATTAATGACACTTGATATTAGACCCAATTTTGATCGTATTCTCAATTTTAGGGAACAGAGAACAGGGAATAGGGAATAGGGAATAGGGAATAGGGAAAAATTTAGCGGGGAAAACTTTTTTGTTATGGCTAATTAATGACATTTGATATTAGACCCAATTTTGATCGTATTCTCAATTTTAGGGAACAGGGAACAGGGAATAGGGAATAGGGAATAGGCAAAAGGCAACAGAGAAAAATTTAGCGGGGAAAACTTTTTTGTTATGGCTAATTAATGACACTTGATATTAGACCCAATTTTGTATCGTATTCTCAATTTTAGGGAATAGGGAATAGGGAATAGGCAAAAGGCAACAGAGAAAAATTTAGCGGGGAAAACTTTTTTGTTATGGCTAATTAATGACACTTGATATTAGACCCAATTTTGTATCGTATTCTCAATTTTAGGGAATAGGGAATAGGGAATAGACAACAGGCAACAGGGAAAAATTTATCAGAATCATGTCCGGATAATTAGTAATAATTATAGATCGAAAAACTTTCTCCTTTTCCTCATCTTCCATCTTCCATCTTCCATCTTCCATCTTTCTTCTTCCATCTTTCTTCTTCCATCTTCCTTCTTCCATCTTCCTTCTTCAAATTTGAATCACATAGATTAATTAATTATATTGATTGATAGTTTTTTTGTAAAAATCCTATTTTTCTAGTTATAAATTCAAGCCTAAAAATTCACTAAATTTCTTTTTCTTCACTGATTTTATTTTTGAAACATCTCCATTTGTGTAACTGTTATTCTGAGCATCTAGTAAATTTACACCATTGTTTTTTTCCTGTGGTTCATGTTCTACCTGAAACACATTTGCATAGAGGTTAGCAATAATTTGTTTGCCACTTTGAGTCAATTCCAAATAATTAATAGCTGCAGGAATATAAGGATAAACTCCATCCCAATAAAATTTTGCATAGCTACGTCTTAGATCCGCCGGAGATTTATAACCCAAAACTTTGTTAGTACCAACTTCTTCAAATTCATAGAATAAAGCACTAATTTTCAGCAAATAATTAGGGTCACTTAATTGACCAATTAAATCTGCTGCTCTTGATAACCCAGAAAAATTATTTCTATCTTGATGAGTTTCTGCCTTAGGAACAGGAAAACGAGTTAATTCAATATTACGTTTAATTTGATCTGCATCAATTAGTCGATGACCACCAAAACGTTCATCTATTACTAATTTACCTCGATCTACATGATAAGGAGTAAGGCTAGCTGAAGTAGCACCATCTCCCAAAGAAACCATTCCATCATTAATTCCTGTAGCATATAAACTTAATAATTCTTGGTCCTCTCGGCAAACTCCTTTAACATAACCAATATCGTGGCACAATAATGAAATAATATAATGTAACCAATCTTCGGGAGACACCCCACCTTCACGAATATGCTTACCCCGCAAAATTTCTTGCCCAACAAGAGTAACCAACATTGTATGCTCAACGTTGTGATATAAAGCATCACAGTTAGCAATATTTTCCAGAGCCATATTTCCTGCCCAGGCAATAATTTCTGGATAGTTGGGCTTAAAACCACCATAAGTACGATGGTAGCCTGCTTGTAGCTCTTTTACGAAAGCATTTATTAATATTTCCGTTGCATTTAACATTATATTTATTTGCACTCCAGTATTAAATATTACTCTAATAGCTCGATCTATGTCATTAGCTATTAATTTGTCAATTCATAGACTAGCTTTTCTAATTACTTGCAAGTCTGAATACCAAAAATAATTTTTTAGTTTTGATTGTTATTATCTACTTAATTTAAAAGTAGCAGAAATCTATGGCTTCGCCAAGATAATTTCTCAAATAGGGACATTAAGACTCATCACAAATAAGAATAGACCCTGAGAAAAGTCCTTTAAACTTATAAGATAGGTACACTCGATCTATGAAATAAGGGAGTAACTATTAACAATGCCTCAGACTTCTATTTCCTTTTATGTAAATGAAGAGATGGTTAAATCTTGCATCCTATAAAATATCTTTAAATAATCCGATTTGGTATAAACTCGAAAGAATAAGAAGACACAAGACAGGAATCAGAATAAATTAGTGGGCAATCAAACTTAAGACCAGTAAATCACCATATTTGTTGAAAGTCTTAGAGCTATATATCTCTGTATGAATTAAGAATTACCGAAATATTGTGGTTTAAAGCCTCCCCTTTTAAGGGGATAATAAATAAAAATTTTCATGATTAGTCAATCCTATGCGTTTTAAAGTAGAGGTAATTCTAAATTCTAAATTCTAAATTCTAAATTCTTGAAGACTCCTGAGTACGATATTTCGCCAATTTTACCGAAAAATTGGGTTTAAAGCCTCGCCCTTGTAGGGCGACTTTTTATTTTATTTGCAAGTGAATTGAATATATGCTACACTATTATTAGTTGCCGGGGGGCACTCGGAAACTCTAAACGGACGTGGAGGGAAGCGTCAGACTACCGCCAAGGAAGCAGCACCCTGTGTTAGCGACAGCTATGCGAAGCAAAGCGTCAACCCGCCGAAGAGCTACGGCTCAGTAGGAATCCCCGTGCCTAACAGCCGGGGAGGATGTCAAATTACCCTAGTTACCCCTTCAAAATTAACTTTAATTATGACCAGGTTTATTAGGCTCTGACAAATACACTAAGCAATTGAATAGTGTATTTGTCAAATATAATGTTTTTATTTGAGATGTAATATCAAATCCGTTTAATTGGACATAAAAAAAATCTTCAATCGTCATAACTATGGTCATCTTTGTAATTCTTTCTCCTCCTGACTCCTGTACGGGCGCCATTCGTCAGCTATGCGTCAGCTTTCCGGCCGAAAGCTTGCGCATAACTATCGTTAACGCCCCTACTACCTGACTCCTCCTAACTTAACCATTCTATGGGTGTTTAACCGGATTTGATATAAATTATAGATTGAGGTTTTTTGTATAAAAAAAGCACTGTGTTGAGTACCTTATATCCTAGTTTTTGCTACTATTTAATGCTGTTTTCTCTCCTTAATGCTGTTTTCCCTCCTTTACTATTCTCTCCATACCTCCATACCTCAATACCTTTTTCATAGCACTTGGTTTCCACATTCCAGATAAAAACGCTATATCATCCCTATTAACTATTACTGAACTGGCGAATAAAAAATAATTAACAGATTATTTATATAGTGTTTTTATTTGAAATGTAAACATAGATTGAGGTTTTCTTTTCTAAAAAAGACACTGTTTTGAGTGCCAGATATCCTAGTGTTTGCTACTATTTAATGCTGTTTTTCCTCCTTGACTATTCCCTCCATACCTCCATACATTTTTCATATAACTTGGTTTCCACATCCCAGATGAAAACGCTATAAAAGAGAACAATGAACAATCGGAAAAAAATTTCCCTGTCTTAAAGATCGTTATCGCTCTATGTCCAAACCTATCTATACTGTTGCTCTAAATGTAAATATAATTTACAAAGAAGTTATTAAGTAGAGTTTTATGGTAACAGCAACAGAAGAAGACCTTTTTAACGGTGTAATCGATCTAGTTGATTTTTTTGGGCCTTTAATTGATGAATCAATGCCAGGAGGGGGCAACGATCCGAATGGAGGTGCTAATGGCACAAGCACCGATGGAAGTGGGAGTTCTGGAAATCAATTCAATGAAATTCTCGGTACAGAAGAAGATGATACTATCAACGGCACAGCAGGGGCAGACCTAATTATGGGAATGGAAGGCCGAGATTCTATAGAAGGTAGAGGCGGGGGAGATAGAATTTTTGGAGAGGGAGATAATGATACTTTGCTTGGAGGTACAGGTAATGATTCTCTACTCGGCGGTCAACAACAGGATTTTATTTTAGGTGGTGATGGTAGTGACACATTGTGGGGTGGTAGGAATAATGACTCTCTATTTGGTGAAGAAAATGAAGATACACTTTATGGTAATAGAGGCAATGACTGTCTTTTTGGTGGTTTAGAAGATGATAGCCTCTTGGGAGGTAAAGAAGATGATTCTCTAGATGGAGGTGAAGGCGATGATACTCTAGTAGGCGATCGCGACTCTGATACTTTAACAGGAGGAGCAGGAGAAGATTTATTTGCTATTAATGAAAACACAGGTGGTCTCAGTCCATCAGATGCAGATATTATTACAGACTATAATCCTGAAGAAGATGATCGAATTGGATTAATTGATGGTTTAGCGCGTAGCGACATAGAATTTGATACAACTGTTGTGGGTGGAGAAAATGGTGTAGCTATTAGGTTGAGGGATGATGAAGAAGATTATCTGGCAATAGTGCTGAATGTTGCAGAAGGCGATCTTGACTTCACTATTATCTAATATCATGTCTTTTTAAATACCCACAAATAACGATTAGGGAGTAGGGAGTAGGGGGAAATTTGATAGATTCTCAAGATAATTGATGAATATCATTAATATTTACTTACGTCTAATTATCTAATTAATAGACATCTCCAGAAAATAAATCTTTTAATTAGAGCAGGCTAAGGATACGAAAAATTCACCCTAAAAAATCTTTTTTCCTGCCTTCGCGCGTAAAAATATCTTATCTGTTGCCTTCCGGAGCAGATGAGCTGTTGCCTACTCCTGCAAAAAATCTATATCTTTTTCACCAGATGTCTAATGAGACCTGATATAAAACCAAAGAACAAAGAAAAATTATGAGTGAAATAACAATATAATGCAAGGCTTTCTCAATCTTAACAAACCATCTGGCATGACTTCCCATGACTGTGTAGCAAAGGTAAGAAAGTTACTACGTCTCAAGCGTGTTGGACATGGAGGAACTCTCGATCCTGCTGCTACTGGTGTCTTACCTATTGCTGTGGGAAAGGTAACTAGATTATTACAGTTTCTACGCTCAGAAAAAGCTTATTGTGCCACAGTCAAATTTGGTGTTATTACGACTACTGATGATTTAGAGGGAGAAATTGTTAAATCTACACTAGCGCCACAGTTAACATTGTCTGATATAGAAGCAGTGCTGCCAAATTTCTTAGGAAAAATTGAACAAGTACCTCCTAGCTACAGCGCAATACAAATAGAAGGAAAGCGACTTTATGATTTAGCTCGTCAGGGAAAAACTGTTGAAATTCCAACTCGGGTTGTAGAAGTGTCTAGTTTAGAAATTCTTGACTGGCGAAGTGGAGATTTTCCAGAGCTAGATTTAGCGATCGCTTGTGGTGCCGGAACTTATATTCGGGCGATCGCTCGCGATCTAGGTGCAGTTTTAAATACTGGGGCAACTTTAGCTTCTTTAACTCGAACAGAAAGTAGTGGCTTTTGTTTGAAAGATAGTCTTACCTTTGAGGAGATGGAAACTCAACTGCAACAAAAAACTTTTAGTCTCTTATCACCGGAAGTAGCATTAGCACATTTACAAGCAATAGTTTTAGTTATTGAGGATGCCAAAAGATGGTGTCAAGGTCAACGTTTACCTTATCAAAAAAAATGGGAAATAGAAGACGAAAAAACTGAAAATCCTCTGCGAGTATACAATATTGAAGGTATATTTCTGGGTATTGGGCAGTTAATCAAATCCGAAGAAAATTTATTATTAGCACCTCAAGTTGTAATTCTTGAATAAGAAGGAAGAAGGAAGAGGAAAGAAGGAAGAGGACAGAAGGAAGAGGACAGAAGGAAAAATATTGCTTTGTCTGAGTTTTAAGTTTTTGATATGTCCGCACCGTTTCCTTCAACTGCTATACCAATTTTTTTTTAATTAGACCTCTTGCATAAATCATATCAAATCCATTTGATTGGACATAAAAAAATCTCCAATCGTCATAAATACTAAATCAAATTGACTACTCCCCGGACTCAAGTCACGGGGAAACAAGCGCAGATACTACGCAACAGGATAAATCCATGTTGCTTCGTTTCTTCGAGCGCTGACCAAAGATACACTCTCTGGGGACAATTTCCGCGGTGCCCCTACACAGTCGGCTTAAGTAGGGGCGTTAACGATAGTTATGCGCAAGCTTTCGGCCGTTTGCTGACGCATAGCTCCGCTAACGCCCCTACAGCTTTGCGGCTTACTTTTCTGATGATATTTGCAGCCCCATTACAATCTGCATTCACGAAACAATTATTACCAGTTCTATACAAGCCACGCTGTCTTGATGCAGTCGCTCATGGGGGAAACCCCCAAGACCGCGCTGCATCGCTTTATTCTTTTCGGTGACGGTTTCCAATCATTGGGTTTCTCACCATAATTAGGTAGATTGTCACCATCTAAAAATGAAGGGGCGAATGCCATTCGCCCCTACAAGTATAACTTTCCTCAGTTTCTATGAATATTATTTCATATTCATAGCATAATTGAGCTATTCTTTCTTTGAGTCTAGCTGTAGGAATTGGTACAAATTCTGAATTCTTTTTATGACCATTATCTATTTGATTTTTCTGACCTTTATTCCAACCAAATACAATTGTACCAATAGAATTTTTTAAGCAATGATTAATTACTATTCTGGCTGCTTTATTTATACCAAAATCGAATTTGGCGGTTACGTTTTTCAGTAATAGAAGCTAGCCTATTTGACCAAAATCCAGTCGGTTTATTTTGTTTAATGGTTGATACTTGTTTGTTGTACCAACGATTCATTGATTTGATCTGTTTCCCATCTACAACCCGCGCTAGTACCGACATTAGATACACAGGTCAGCCAATTATTGACACCATGGTCTATTCCTAATACATTTTCTTGATTTAATTGAGGTTTAACTGCTATTTCTTTTTCATAGACACGCTTCCCAATAAAAGCATCTATTTCTTGGTAATAGCCTCAGTTCTTTGAGAGTAGAAAATGCTCTTATACTAGGCTTATGTATTAAAAAGCTATCTACTCCAAACCAGCGTTTACAGGTATTCTAAGCGTGGTACTCTAATTTTATTACCCTTAAGTTTTAATGCTTGCTTAGGGTAACTAACTGTAGCCATTCCCCCTTTTTTTCTATAGTTAGGGACCCTTGGTATGTTTGTGATTTTTCCTTCACTATAGGCTTTAATTAAACCATAATAAGAGCGAAATGATTCAGATACGGTTCTCAATATTTGTTGTGCTACTTGAGAATATAAAACTTTGTAATGATAGTTGCTTTTATAGACTTTTTCCAAGTCATACTTACCCAGGGTTTTGTGAGACTTAAAATATAATTGTCTGCCATAATATATTCCCATGTTAGTTAGCTTGTGAGATTCTTCGCACAAGAATTTTAAGATAGCAATTAATTCAGAATTTTTATTTACTAAAACTTGCTGACAAGAGTACATTTGAAACGGGGGTTGGATGGCTTACCCCTGAGTAATAATAGCACAAGACCACTTTAGTTGTCTAGTCTAAACGACTCGGTTGTTTTCATCCCTCGGTTAAAACATGAGGGCTTTTAACCTTGCTTTTCGGTCAAATAAAATACATCTCCTTAAAATCCGACTCCTCGCTTTTCATCCATCGCTTAAAAGACGATGGCTTTCATGCTCCCGTGTTATTTAGGTAATTCTCTCAGGAGATAAGAAGAAGGAGTTTTAAGGTGTAGAAAGTTTTTTTGTCACGCTCTTATCCGGACACAATCTTAGATAAAAAAATCACGAGTTTACCTAACTTATGCAATATTGCTAACTTATCTGAATTAAGAAAATTCAAAATTTCAATGTTATAGATAAAAAGTCTGAAAATACTACTTTTATTGCCCGTCTTTTGTAGACATTATATTGGCGGATGAAATATATCCAGACTTGCACCAATACGACCTAATTATTTAGTAAGAATTCAAAGGATTGCCTTAAAGATTTAATATCTCCCACTCTCGCCACTAAAAGATTTTCCTCCCCAGCATCTTTTAAGCGAGAATTCCAATACTGAATACTATCAGCATTATTCATCCAAAAATTAATCACTGTTTCGACAACTTTATCTACTCTCCAACCACGATTGATAGAAACATTTTCTACAGACTTTATAAACACATCTAGAGAACACTGATGATTTCCGAGATATTCTACAGTTAAGTTTTTTTCTACTTGCAGTTTTTGTTGGTGATTAAAAAAATGTAAGATTGGAGAAATACCTAAAAGCTCAAAAGTATACTGCATTTCTGTTTTTCCTCTCTAATTATTTTTGATATTATAACTATATTTTAGATACATTCAAGTTAGCAGTCTTTCAAGGCGAGTGCTAATTTTTTGACATCTAATGTAAGCATTTCCTCCGGAATGCTGCGCAAACAGCTATTAGCTGTCAGCTATCAGCAAAAAGACTTTCTCTTTAAGAACAGTGTTTAAATTAACAACTGACTTTAAGGTCAAGGGAACCAACTTTTGTAGTAAGACAATTAAATATTGCTTTGATCGTAAACTAAAGGCAATAGCTGAAGTTCGCAGTTCCTCCGGAGGAGGCTAGCTGAAGTTCGCAGTTCCGACCATAGGAGGCTGGCTGACGGCTGTTTGCGCAGCATGACCTAGGAAATGCTTATCATCTAATTAATAATTAATCAGATGCAAAACCTTGAATTTATCCTCAAAATATAATGGCGTATTGTTAGCACTCATTATCAAAGATTGCTAATAGTTTACCTAGTTAAATTTTGTAGTTTGGCAAACTTCTTAATTTAGATAATACTAATTTATAAAACCAGTTTTTGTCAAATTATTTACATTTAAGACGACATTTTATTTACATAAATTTACATACTCTGATTTTGACTTTTTTTATATCTATTTCGTAGTCCTAATACCCAATTCATTTCTAAGTTGCATAGAATCAAATTTTAATCAAACTTGACTGTAGATAAAAACAGAAATACTTAATTTAATTAAAACCCATCCTTAAGGCGATCGGGACTTAGGCAACGGCACTAATTGCAGTAGTTGTATCGGCAATAATGACCAAATTTTACACTATATGTAACGCTACTGCGTAATACCAAATTGATGAATTTTTGCTACAAATAGCTAGGATATTTCTGAGGAGTCAACCCACCCTCACCCCCCCTCCTGGGAGGGGAGTCAGGAGTCGTGTGGGAATTGCTTCAATACCATTTTCGTGGTGGTGCATAGTAATGATGGGGGGATGGGGAGCGTGGAAGATGGAGAGATGGGGAGATGGGGAGATGGGGAGTGTGTATAAAAATTAGAGAACAGAAAACACTGGTAAGAATTTCAGACTTTATTATCTACAGGAATTACGCAAATTCACCTTGAAAGCGCCATCTCTAGGAGCGTTAACGTAGTTTGCGTAGCAAATGGCATTGACTAACGTCAAGCTCCGCTAACGCCCTAACTAGATTTAGTGTCCGTGCGTAAGTCCTGATCTATAGTAAGTAAAAATGGGTTGCTTAGGACTTATGCTGATAATATGTAAAGTGGCCGCAAAAACCTAAATCGTGAGGTTTGGGAATCCTTAACAATAGCGTAATCTTCGCGTAAGGAGGATGTCAATAAGTCCGGTCATCTGATTAAAACTAGAGAAGTTAGAAAAAAGAAAGTATCTTTGCATCTTTGATAGTTACCTTAACCTCAGTCAACTTCTAATAACTAAATCTGAAGACAGAGGTGCCTCAAAGATGTAAGATCGAGATTAGAAAACCTAATTTTGATCGACTACTGTAGTTAACAAAGAGAGGAATTGCTTTGAGTCAGCATCCCAATGGTATACCAGCACACGGTGGCCATCTGATTAATCGGATTGCCACACCAGCAGAACGACAAGAGTTCATGGAAAAAGCTGAAAGTTTACCAAAAATACAACTAGATAAACGAGCACTGTCAGACCTAGTGATGATAGCCATAGGAGGTTTTAGTCCCCTCAATGGCTTTATGGAGGCGGCAGACTATGAAACCGTAGTTACTGATATGCGTCTTCAAAATGGTCTGCCTTGGAGTATACCAGTCACTCTATCAGTCTCAGAAGAAGTAGCAGATTCAATCAAAGAAGGAAGTTGGGTGCGTCTAGATTCTCCCGATGGAGAATTTGTAGGAGTTTTAGAATTAACTCAAAAGTTTCGCTACAATAAAGCCCATGAAGCAATTAATGTTTATCGCACAGACGAAATCAAACATCCAGGAGTAAAAGTTCTCTATGATTCTGGCCCTATTAACTTAGCAGGTCCAGTATGGTTATTAGAACGTCATCCTCATCCATTATTTCCCAAATACCAAATCGATCCAGCCGCATCTAGAAAACTATTTCTAGAAAGGGGTTGGAAGACAGTAGTAGGTTTCCAAACTCGTAACCCCATCCACCGTGCCCATGAATATATTCAAAAATGTGCTTTAGAAGTAGTAGATGGTTTATTTCTACATCCTTTAGTAGGTGCGACAAAATCCGATGACATTCCTGCTGATGTCAGGATGCGTTGCTACGAGATTATGTTTGAGAAATACTTTCCTCAAAATCGAGTAATTATGGCCATCAACCCCTCGGCCATGCGTTATGCTGGCCCAAGAGAAGCAATTTTTCATGCTTTAGTGCGGAAAAACTATGGTTGTACCCATTTCATCGTTGGTCGAGATCATGCTGGGGTAGGAGATTATTACGGTACTTATGATGCTCAACATATCTTTGATGAGTTTGAACCCGGAGAGTTAGATATTGTTCCAATGAAGTTTGAACACGCTTTCTACTGTACTCGTACTAAAGGTATGGCCACAAGTAAAACAAGTCCAAGTTTACCAGAAGAACGAATTCATCTATCAGGAACAAAAGTACGAGAAATGTTACGTCGGGGTGAGTTACCACCACCAGAATTTTCAAGACCAGAGGTCGCTGAAGAGTTGGCTAAGGCAATGAAAGCATCTAGCTGATATTAGCAGAAATTTTTCTGGTACACTCCTTAATGATGAGGCATAATTGTACCAGAATTTGGAGGTGGGTTGAAAAAGCTATACAAAAAGTCAGCTTTTCAACCGCCCCTCAAAACAGGGGTAAATACAGAAGGGGAAAACTTATCTAAAGTTCATCAAACTTACTCATAACTATAGCTATAAAACTAAGGGGATGATTTACCAAAAGATGGAGAACAAAAACCGAAATTTAGTGGAAAAAGAGTAACAAGAGGGTTGTATAAAACCAGGGAAAATAAATTATTAAATGCAGATGTAAATGGGTCATTTAATATAATTAAAAGTAATTCCTGATGTCTTGGACCAAGGAATAAAGGGTTTGCCGTTTAACCCTGTGGTGGTCGAACCACTACGAACAACTAAGGTTTCAGGCTTTTGATTAAGTTTGAGTAAGTTTAGTTGAGCGGTCAAGTTATCTATATTAAATTTACATTAACTTGATGGCTGGTTAAGAGCTGACCTGAAAAATGTAGTAAACTAAACTCGCATAAGTTTGAGTAAGTTTAGTTGAGCGGTCAAGTTATCTATATTAAATTTACATTAACTTGATGGCTGGTTAAGAGCTGACCTGAAAAATGTAGTAAACTAAACTCGCAAGTGTTTAAAGTTGGCGAATATCGCCCCTATCGGTTAACTGCAGAATGCTTCAATTATGTAGAAAATTAATAATAATGTTGTTATAAAAAGTCCTAATTGATTCAGTTCAGGTGAGGACTTTAAGGAAAAAGCATGGGATTAAAGCGGCGTGAATTTCTGCAAAGGGCTAGCTTGGCCCTGGGAGCATTGGGAATAAGTGAAGCATGGTGGTGGCGACTCCAAAGTCGTTATTCAACTGCCCTAGCTGAAACTACTGGACGTAAATTAGCACTTCTAATAGGTATTAATGAATATCCGGATGCAGCTCTATCTGGGTGTGTTACAGATGTGGAGATGCAGCAGGAATTGCTAGTTCATAAGTTTGGTTTTTTACCTAATGATATTCTCACTCTCACAAATAAACAAGCAACTAGAGAAAATATAGAAACAGCTTTTATTAGTCATCTAACTAATCAAGCTAAACCCGATGACCTAGTTCTCTTTCACTTTAGTGGTTATGGTAGTCGTGTCAGCAAAATGATAGATGAGGACGAACAAAATGAGGAGTTCAGTTCCTCAAAATTAACATTTCAAAATACTCTAGTGCCAATAGACGCTGTATCACTAAAAAATGAAGGTAGAGCAATAAATGACATACTAGAAGAAACTCTATGGTTATTAGTGCAATCGCTTGATACGACAAAAGTAGTGACTGTACTAGACACTAGCTATGTATATCCCGGTCAAAGTTTGCAAGGTGTTCTCAGAGTTCGCTCTCGACCTAGTTCGACTACGGAGCAAGTTAATAAAAAAGAGAAAGCAATGCAAACACTGCTACGCGATCGCCTCTCTTTAGAAAGAAAACAGGCAATTAATCAAAGCCAACTACCAGGACTGATCCTTAATGCTAGTCGAGATAACCAATTTGCTACCGAAACTGACTGGAATGGTTTTAGTTCGGGTTTATTCACTTATGCTCTGACCCAAAATTTATGGCATACAACACCTGCAACCAAACTACAAATTAGTTTTGCACAAAGCACTAGCTTCGTCGAACAACTAGCTGGAACTTATCAGCAACCGGAACTCAAAGAAGCAACAAAACAAAGTATAGCTCAATTTACGCCAGAAGCTACTATAACTCCAATAGCTACGCGTTATCAAAATCTTTTGACTCCCCTATCACCCCCTGCTAGTGGTGTAGTCACTTCAGTAGAAGATAACGGCAAAATAGCAAGTCTTTGGCTAGGAGGACTACCAATTAATGTTCTTGATGCAGTTAAATCTAATTCCCTATTTACAACTGTACCTTCTTCAGATTTAAACTCAAACAACTACCAATTTAAATTACAAATTCGTAGTCGGACTGGTTTAACAGCTAAAGCTTCCATAATTATTGAAACTAATAACTCACAAGAGTTATCAGAGCAGGAAAAACAGCAGTTTGAAAATGGAGAAAATTCAAACAGTCAAACACAAAAATCTTCTCCTAATCCTCAACTTTTGACTGGAGAAATGGTGCGAGAAAAAATTCGTATTTTGCCAAAATCTACTGAATTGACTATTGCTCTGGATCCAGAACTGTCAAGAATTGAGCGGGTAGATGCTACCAGTGGATTCTCCGCAGAGTCACAAGTTACAGTAGTAAATAATACCCAAGCAGCAGATTATGTATTTAGTCGAGTAGGGGAAACAACTATTGCTCAAAGTCTCTCTGCTCCTCTACCTTCAATGTACCAAGGTCGTTATGCTTTATTTTCTCTAGGCCAGGTGCTTATACCCAATAGTGCAGGAGAAGGAGGGGAAGGAGGAGAAGCAGTAAAGGTAGCAGTACAAAGGTTAAGTTCCCAATTAAAAACTTTACTGGCAGCTAAAATACTACGCTTAACCAGCAATGAAGGTTCGACTCAAATGAAAGTCAGAGCCAACTTTGCTACTATTACTCCAGAAGCAAAGATAGTTATGCGTCGGGAAACTTTAGGGGTAAGTAATGAGGCGAAATTTAAAACGAATATAGAAGGTGTAGGTAGTTTTGGAGCTTCTGATGGATTACTCACATTACCAATTGGTAGTCGAATTCAATGTCGATTGTATAATGACGGCGATCGCCCAGTTTATTTTATGTTATTCAGTTTAGACAGTAGTGGGCGCATTCTTGTTCTCGATCCTGCTGCATCTAATCAACCTCTCAATAATAACGAGTCTTCAGAAACTGGGTTAGTTATTTCTCCAGAAGATAGTGTAAATATACCTCCTGTGATTAGTAATTTTCCTAGAGATACAGAATCTTTTGGATGGAAACTAATTGGTCCTGAAGGCTTGGCAGAAAGTCTAATTATCTGTAGCTATCAACCATTCAAGGAAACAATAGCTGCTCTTAATGGAGATGTACGTCAAATGAGAGACGATCGACTCATTCAAGAAGTATTAAATCCTTTGAATGTAGCGCAAGCATTGTTACGAGACTTACAAAGTGCTAGTCAATCAGCTGTTCAATCAAGTGGGTTATCAACTGATGATTATGCTCTAGATATTAATAGTTGGGCAACGATGAGCTTTGTGTGTCGAGTTGTCTGAAAAAAAAATGATAACCTTGTAGGGACGTTGTATTTCATTAATTGATAATTGATAATTACCTGTGGTTAAAACCGTTACGGAATTGAATATAAGGAAATATTATTTCTTCTCTTGGTCGATTGGATATGGTTAGGAAACCCATCCATCCCTAGACCGCTTTTTTACCCTTAAAAGGGTCGGCTTTAAACCAGAATTATTTAATTAGGTTTTGCTTATGGAAAGTCTTTTTGCTCTTTGTAGGGAGTAGAGACCCACCCCTGGCCCTTCCTCCCAGGAGGGTAAAAAGGCAGTAGGCAGTAGTTAGGACGTAAAAGAAATGAGAATTACAGAGTCAGTGGCCAAAACAATAGTAAGAGTGATTTTTCAGCTTTTGCTTCGGTGAAAATCATCACTTTTTTAACTACAGAAACTGAAAAGCTCATACTTTTAATAGACATAATTTGCCTAAAACCAATATCAGTCAATGCTTTGATATTTAATCAGCAGGCCCTAATTATTAATTATTAATTATTAATTATTCGATAACATCCCTACAAAAGTGAGGCTGAAAATTATTATATATATTTGAGCTAAAATGTCTTGGAAATGTAGAGGTGTTACAAAAGACGGTAATGCTGATTTTCAGCATGATGAGGTGGAAGTTGAAGGCAGAATTTGTCCACAGTGTGGCCTGCTTAAACATGAAGTAGTGGGCTCCCTCTCTCCATCCATTAGTTTGCCCATAATTCCCATTTTGATTTCTGTATCAGCAGTTGCTGTTATTGGTGGGTTAACATTTAGTTTGATGTCCTCGCAAGGTGACAAGCTGATACAAAAGAAGAGCGCCCGCTATGGCATTAATATTAGTTATCCAGAATCTTGGGAACTTAGGGAACCAGCAATTAATTATCCCTCTAATGTCTTGGGAGCAACTAAGGATTTATTTCAGTTTTTAGTTCCTGATAGTGGTCAGGGATTTTATCAAGAGAATATCCTAGTCAAAATTGAGCAGATTGATAAACCTTTTTCACTGGATGAATTTGCAGATGCACAGGTTGGAAGAATTAAACAGTTAGGTACTTATACTATAGAGTCCGATCAGAAGGTGAAGTTAAATGGTAGTGATGTTCGTGAGGTTATCTATTCTGGGGATAATGGCGAGCATTTTCTGAAGAGAAAGCGAATAATTGCAGAACCTAAATTGCCTGGAGATTATTTCATTCTTATTACCTATACCGCTGACCGAGAAGATTATAATGTAAATCTGTCAAAAGTAGATAGGATGTTCAAATCTGTTGAGTTGTTAGAATAAATGGTGGTTCTGTGATGCCTTATTGTCATTTCAGTTATCAGTTATCAGTACCTGAAGTCAGAGGCTTGAAATACTGAACTTTATTTTCTCTTGGTCGATTGGATATGACGAGGGGACTAGCTCTTGGCAGAGCCGCTCCGAAGATCGCCATCCCATCCTAACGGACTGCTCCGCAAACGACCGCTTTTTCATTCCCTTGAAAGGGGAGGCTATGGACCTTATTTCTTGGTCATTAGGAAAGAAACTTTAATATGTCATTTTGAAACGTCTTATATCAGTTAATCAGAAGAAACAAATGAAAAATAAATTAGCTTTCTCTTTATTTTCACTATTGACAGTGTTGACTACAACAATTGGTGTTAGTATTTCAAGTGCAATGGGGCGGACATCAGGTACGGAAACAGCTTCAAAAAAAGGTATTCTTGACCAGGAAAAAGTTTATTATTGCGATCGCATATCCTATAATCACCCAACATTAGTGTTTCGTTCTGATTTAGGAAATGCTCGTTTGATTGAATTCCAAGCAGAAACATTTGGCAAAAAGTGGACACCTCTGGAGCGTTGTCGAACTATTGCCAAAAGAGCGCAAGAGTTTCATCGACTAAGAATTATTAGTTATTTAGACCTGGAGGAAATGGAAGGAACAAACTTCCAGGCAATTTGTATTTCAAAGTATGATGCCGATCATACCGATCTTGCAAAAGAGAATCCTGATTTTGTGCGGTTGTTGATTACACTCAAACCAGACGATGATGGAGAGAAGATTCTTGATGAGATTCGAGGAATTTCTTCAATATCTAGCGATGGTGAGCCATTGATACATTAGACTTCTATAGAATTCGGTTGAATAGTTATTGTATAGTTGGGAGTAGGGAGTGGGGAGTAAGGGAGTGGGGAGTGGGGGAGTAGGGGAGTAGGGGAGTAGGGGAGTGGGGGAGTAAGGGAGTGGGGGAGATTAAATATTGAAGTAATTATAGAATTATCAACATATACTATATAACCGGATTCTATCTAAAATGGTGAAAAGTCAACTTTTAATCATAAATTAAAAGCCTCCATTCCCGTGTCTCCGTTTCTCCGCGTTCCCGTGTCTATCGAGAATGAAACAGCCCTACCTCCTGGGAAGAGTTAAGGGTGAGTCCCTACTCCCGCGCACCAAAAGAATTTTGTAGTTTACTTATAGCAATGAGCGCTGTAAATCACGAAATTTTCTTGATCAACCCGGTTTATGTGTAATGATCAAGACTTTCCTGTTCATAGCGAAAATTGTCTGAAGAAGTAGATTAAATAATTTTAGACAGAGTTAGAGGGTTTTTAACTGAATGGGATGTCGATTTTTTTGTTCTCTGTTGCTAGTGACAACAGTTTTGATATCAGGGAGTCATACTGGCAAAACTACAGAAGTTGGTCGTAATCAAGAAATTTTAGAACAAGAAATTTTAGAGCAAGGTATACTGTACTTCTGTGAAAATAAACATCAAATTGATGACGCAACTAATGCAAAAAATACAGTGTATCCAACTGTAGTAGCAAGGTCAGACTTGGGAAATATTCCTATTATTATATTTAAAACTCCCAGTCCAGATCTAGTTGAACCTTTAGAACGTTGCAAAAATGTTGCCAATCGGTTAAATGATTTTCACAAAACAAAGAATATTGGTTATTTAGCTTGGAAACCTGTATCTTCTGTATCTAGTGAAAGAGCGATTTATATTTCTAAGTATGAAGGAGATGCATATAGAAAGAATAAATATCTTGGTCTATTGTTAATTTTAAATTCAGATACTCAACCCCATATAATTATGCAAGCACTTGAAGGGATAACATCATCAATACCAAAAACTGAAGAACCAATTGTTCAATAGGTGTAGATGGAATCTTGAGTTAAAAATTACTGTGACTAAATTTGAGAGACCTGATAATTTCATAACTGCACTGGCGACTGCTATCACTTTAACTATCAATATGCAGAAACAGGGTTGATCGACGAAATTTCACACAATCACAAAAAATAATAATCAGGGTAATAAACTCGGTCTCTTGTTTCGATGCGTCAGTCCTGATTACTGGAAGAAACTACAATAACATATATTGGCATGAATGTCAAAATAAATTTTGTCGTATTAACACTCTTGATCGACTTTTGTAAAATTAGCTATACTGACAAAGAATAAAATTTCAAGGAAAAGTTGAATGGTAGCGACACCAGTCCAAATCAAAAACGAAGTTAAAGACCAGTCCCTCGCCCCTCTAGGAAAACAAAGAATTGAGTGGGCAGGTAGAGAAATGCCTGTTCTACGCCAAATTCAAGAACGCTTTGCCAAAGAAAAGCCATTAAGCGGAATTAAATTAGCAGCTTGCTGTCATGTGACAACCGAAACTGCTCATTTAGCGATCGCCCTCAAAAATGCTGGTGCTGATGCTGTATTAATTGCCAGTAACCCTTTATCTACTCAAGATGATGTAGCTGCTAGTCTCGTAGTAGATTATGGTATTTCTGTATATGCCATGAAAGGAGAGGATGCAGAAACTTATTTGCGTCATGTTGAAATTGCTCTAGACCACAGACCTAATATTATTATTGATGATGGTAGCGACGTAGTCGCAACTATGGTCAAAGAGAGACAAAGTCAACTTCCTGAACTCATTGGTACTACAGAAGAAACTACTACGGGTATTGTTCGTCTAAAAGCAATGTTCAATGATGGGGTATTGACTTTCCCTGCTATGAACGTTAACGATGCGGACACCAAACACTTCTTTGATAACCGTTATGGTACAGGTCAATCTACTCTAGACGGTATCATCCGTGCTACTAATATTTTATTAGCTGGTAAAAATACCGTAGTTGTAGGCTATGGTTGGTGCGGTAAAGGTGCAGCTCTCCGTGCTAGAGGTCTAGGTGCAAATGTAATTGTAACTGAAATCGATCCAGTTCGCGCTATTGAAGCAGTAATGGATGGTTTCCGCGTTATGCCAATGGAAGAAGCTGCTCCTCTAGGCGATCTATTCATCACTGTTACTGGTAATAAGCACGTTATCCGTGGCGAACATTTCGATGCGATGAAAGATGGAGCGATCGTTTGTAACTCCGGTCACTTTGATATTGAAATTGACCTAGAAACTTTGGGTAAAAATGCTGCTGATATCAAGACAGTTAGACCTTTCACTCAACAGTACACACTCAAGAATGGTAAGTCTGTAATTGTATTAGGTGAAGGTCGCTTAATTAACTTAGCTGCTGCTGAAGGTCATCCTAGTGCAGTTATGGATATGAGTTTTGCTAACCAAGCATTAGCTTGTGAATATTTAGTTACAAATAAAGGTAAATTAGAACCAGGTTTACATTCTATTCCTGTGGAAGTTGATAAGGAAATTGCTCGTTTGAAATTACAAGCAATGGGTATTGGTATTGATACTTTGACTCCAGAACAAATCGAATATATGAATTCCTGGACCGTTGGTACCTAATTAATTTTTTAAGGAATAAGAATCTAGTTTAATCTAAATTCCTATTCCTTTGATAATTCTTAGCTTTATTTTGCTTGAAATAACCCCAGTAAAATCTTGGTAAAACAGCCCTGATTTTATCTGGGGTATTATTAAATATTTTTCTTTCGGGTGCTATTTTCTCTATGAGAATTTCATAAGTCAATTTTTGATATTTACTGTCGAATATTCTAATCAAATATTTATCTAAAGTGATTTTGTACTTTCTAACTTATTCAAATTTTAACTTTAAATAATATACATCTGTGGCTAAATTATCTGTAGAGTTACAACGATATTTTTTTGATGAAAAATGTGCTTCTCAAGTGACTTTGGGAGACATTATTGATTTAGCAGGAGAGAGGATTTTTGGCTTTTTATTAGTTATTTTGTCTCTACCTTCTGCTTTGCCTGTACCTGCTCCTGGTTACTCTATTCCATTTGGAATTTTATTACTTTTATTAGCACTTCAATTAATAATTGGTTCTAAAACTCCGTGGTTGCCTAAAAGTTGGTTAAATCATTCAATTTCTCTTGATCAAGTGCAAGGAATTTTGAAAAAAGGTATTCCGTGGTTACAGAAAATTGAGTTGATATCTCGTCCTAGATTGAGTTATATTTGCACAAGTTTTATAGGTAGAGTTATTATTGGTTGCGCGATCGCTCTGATGGCTATTTCTATGATGATTCCAATTCCTGGTACTAATACTTTACCAGCGATCGGGATTTTTGTTACTGGTTTTGGTTTGTTGGATGATGATGGTGTTATTAGTTTGGGTGGGTTAGTTCTTTGTGCAATGGGGGCGACTTTAAGTGGTCTAATTCTGCGTTTTGGTTATGAGGGTGTAAAAGGTGGAATTGAATTGATTAAAAATTCTTTGACTGGAGGTTAGGAAATTCAGTTATCAGTTATCAGTTATCAGTTATCAGTACCTCCGACTAAAATTATATCATGTCCTGATAATTAGTGATAAAAAAACTTTCTCTTTCTTCTTCTTTCTACCCTCCTGACTCCTGTCTCCTGACTCCTGACTCCTTCGTCGTTTATTTATAACTGTTCAACCGGACATAATATTAGAAGGCTTTACACCTTATTTCATAATCTTCAGTGCGGGCATCTTGCCCGCGAATATTATACCTGAATATACCTGACTGATATGCCAAAATTTGCTATTCGCTGTACCTTTGAAATAGACGAAAAAATTTTGAGTAAGGGGTTGATTTTAAATAAATTTGTGCTATTATTTATATAGTGGAAAAGGTGCGCTCATATATACTCTATATTATATGGCCTCAGTTAAGGAAGCGCTACAAATATCATGCTCGTTAACGAAGTCAGAAGTTAACCCACCCCTCGCCCCTCCCCCGACTGTGGAGGGGAAATAGGGGATTTGAGCTTCTCTCCAAAAATATTGCGCCTTAAAAGGCGGGGTTGCGCGACCCATATTATTTGGATAATTCAACCTTGAAACTAAATCAATTACCGAAAAATTTACCTCTCGAAGGTGGAATAAGCATGGAATTAGTAGAAGGAATTCCTATATTTCGTGCCTCCAAAATTGTTCAGGATAGAATAGAAAATCTACTGGCTAAACTTAAAGATTCTGAGTTGGCTTTGGCAGAAGAAAAAGAATTAGATGATTATGAAGAATTGGATGATTACCTCAGTTTTATTAATCGAACTGTAAGGAATATTACCCTCAAAGAAAATTAATTCCAAGAATTTTTGTTATAGATGTGTCTGCTAATCGTTATCTTTCCGAAATAACTATAGAACAAGTACATCAAAGAGCAAATTATCTGTGCGAATATTGCCACGCATCAGAAAAATGGCACTATGTAAAATTTACTGTAGATCATATAATTCCTATCAATAAAGCAGGTAGCAACTCAATTGATAATTTAGCCTTAGCTTGTTTTCACTGTAATCGAAAAAAGTCTAATAAAATTAGTGCTATTGATGAACAGTCTGGCAAAGAAGTACCTTTGTTTAATCCTCGAAATAATCTCTGGCAAGAACATTTTATTTGGTCTACAGATAAAACTTTAATAATTGCTTTAACAGCAATAGGTCGCGCTACAATAACAACCCTAAATCTTAATAGAACTCGAATTATTAACATTCGTGCAGCAGATGTGGAAGTTGGTAGATATCCACCTCCAGGCGATCCAATACAAGCCTAATATATTTGTTAATAACCAATATTCCTACTGATAACTGAAAAAGGCGATCGCTCCAATGAATATTTGCCAGAAAAAAAAATTCAGCAAAGGGTTGATTTAAAATTTATTTGTGGTACTATCTGTATAGTGGGAAAGGTGCGCTCATATATACTCTATGTCCAGTAGCTCAATTATCGCTTCATAACTTCCCCTGCTGACAAAAAAAGACGATATAGATAATTTAGTCATCTAAAAGATGACTTAAGCTATTAGCCAAGGATTTTAATCCTTGGTTTGGTTTATTGCTTAATATGACTTCGTTAAAGTTCATTCTGGTTTTTGTTGATTAATATAATCACGCAAAACTTGATTGATAATAGTTTTATAGTTTGGACCTTGATGTTTAAACCAGTTGGTAATATCTGGATCTAATTTAATCAAAACCGTTTCTTGAGGTATTGGTTCAACTCTTCTAGCTTTTTGCCAAAATTGTTCGTCAAGTTCAGGAATGTCTGAAGTGTCAATCTCAGAGTCTTTTATATTTTGCAATTCTTTAAGTCGTTCGGGTGATATAGTCATTTCAGTTATCAGTTATCAGTTATCAGTTATCAGTGTTTCAAATCTGGAGTTTATTATTTTCGTCCCGTTAAAAGAGTAGGCATGAGACCTGATTTTTTGAATATAATAAATTCTCCCTTGAATATTTGCTATAAAAATTAATTGCCTCTTGTAATATTACGCTGTTAACAAGAAGAGATATGAATTAATGGTACACACAAACATTTACACTGAGTCGGAAAAAATACTTATTGCCAAAATTCGGAGTTTGCCTCAAGATAAAGTTGCCGAAATAATAGATTTTGTGGATTTTTTGTCTCAGCTAGAGCAACAGCAAAGTTTGGTTTACTCTACTACTAAACTATCTGAAACAGCTTTTGAGACAATTTGGGATAATCCCTAAGATGATGATAACTGATAACTGAAAAGGAGCAATTATGAATTTAGTTTGTGAACTTCCTATGGGAATTTCGGAAAATGAGGCTAAGTTATTCTTAGCAATAAAATTGTATGAAATTAATAAAATTTCTTTAGGAAAAGCAGCAAGATTAGCAGGATATTCTAAGTCAGCTTTTATAGAAGTTTTAGGACAATATAAAATCCCTATTTTTAATTATTCTCCTGAAGAATTACGAGAAGAGGTAATTACTCAACTATCAAAAGCTGATAACTGATAACTGATAACTGATAACTGATAACTGAATCTGACGTTGTACTTCAGCAAATTCATCAAAAGAACGAAATCTACCATTTTCAAAATCATCTAATCCTTGCTGAATACCTTTAATAGCTTCTTCGGTATCGGCAGTTTCCCAGTCTAAAACTCTGGCAAGTAATTCACTGACAACTAGGGAAATATCTTGTCCCTGTTGAGTTGCTTTTTCCCGGAGTCGTGCTTCTAATTCTGGAGTTAGGTTAATTGTAATTGACATATATATTGTTGATATTTTGATTGATAATTTAAGGGTTTGGTCTATTTTGGCGAGTGGGAATTTCTAGTACATAATCTGCTTGAGTACACAAACTGCGTAATTCCCCGAAGGTATCTGCTAAGGAAGGTTTTTGATGTTGTTTTTGCCATGCTAAAAACTCCTGAAATGTTTGCGCATTGATAATAGCTGCTACAAGTTTTTCTTGTTCATAAATCATTTGTGGTTTTTGGGTTGGTTATTTCAGGTCTGATAAATTTTGTTGTGCTTCGTCTATTTCCCAATTCAATTTTTACCTCCTAATATTCTTGATATTTTGATTGATAATTTAATGTTATTTATACAGGACTTACGCAAAGACACTATGTATAGAGTCCAGTAACTATTGGAAAATAGTTACAAGTACTATATATAGCGTATCTGCGTAAGTCCTATTATATTAACATTGAACTCTAGAAATATTTTTATCTGGAAAAATACCCAAAAAGGTTAGAGAATTAAAACAAATCTTGCAAAAAGCAGGATTTTCACTCTTATGAAGAAAATTTCTCCTAAATTCTGAATTCTAAATTCTAAATTCTAAATTCATCTCTGGAGATGTCTAATGAAATATAGTATTTTAATTCAATGGTCTGAAGAGAATAAAACCTATATTGCTAGTTTGCCTGAATGGGGAAAGTATGCTCAAACTCACGGTGAATCTTATGAGGAAGCACTGGAAAATGCGAAGGAAGTTTTGGCAGATTTAGTCTATGCTTATGAGCAAATGGGGAAACCCCTGCCACAGCTACAGAATTTACAGAAAATCTAATTTGTATAGAGAGCGATATTGAAGTCAGAAGTGAGAAGTCAAAAGTCAGAAGTTAGAAGTTAAATTTTTGCTGTGACTAATTTTAATTGTGGGATATTTATATCGAACCCTCGATATATTTGATTCAACACAAGTGAGGTAAGGAAATATTGGTTGACCTATTTTTGAGGAAGGTTTAAATTTAGCGATCGCTCGCCTTGAAGTCAGAAGTCACAACTCAAAAGTCAAAAGTTAGAAGTTAAATTTTTGCTGTGACTAATTTGGATGGTGGGTAGTTTATATCGAGCGTTCGATATATTTTATTCAACAGAGGTGAGGTAAGGAAATATTGGTTGACCTATTTTTGAGGAAGGTTTAAATTTAGCGATCGCCTGCCTTGAAGTCAGAAGTCAAAAGTCAGAAGTCAGAAGTTAGAAGTTAAATTTTTGCTGTGACTAATTTGAATTGTGGGATATTTATATCGAACCCTCAATATATTTGATTCAACAGAGGTGAGGTAAGGAAATATTGGTTGACCTATTTTTGAGGAAGGTTTAAATTTAGCGATCGCTCGCCTTGAAGTCAGAAGTCACAACTCAAAAGTCAAAAGTTAGAAGTTAAATTTTTGCTGTGACTAATTTTAATTGTGGGATATTTATATCGAACCCTCGATATATTTGATTCAACAGAGGTGAGGTAAGGAAATATTGGTTGACCTATTTTTGAGGAAGGTTTAAATTTAGCGATCGCTCGCCTTGAAGTCAGAAGTCACAAGTCAAAAGTCAGAAGTTAGAAGTTAAATTTTTGCTGTGACTAATATTTAGATGGTGGGATATTTATATCGAACGCTCAATATATTTGATTCAACAGAGGTGAGGTAAGAAAATATTGGTTGACCTATTTTTGAGGAAGGTTTAAATTTAGCGATCGCTCGCCTTGAAGTCAGAAGTCACAACTCAAAAGTCAAAAGTTAGAAGTTAAATTTTTGCTGTGACTAATTTTAATTGTGGGATATTTATATCGAACCCTCGATATATTTGATTCAACAGAGGTGAGGTAAGGAAATATTGGTTGACCTATTTTTGAGGAAGGTTTAAATTTAGCGATCGCTCGCCTTGAAGTCAGAAGTCACAACTCAAAAGTCAGAAGTTAGAAGTTAAATTTTTGCTGTGACTAATTTGGATGGTGGGTAGTTTATATCGAGCGTTCGATATATTTGATTCAACAGAGGTGAGGTAAGGAAATATTGGTTGACCTATTTTTGAGGAAGGTTTAAATTTAGCGATCGCTCGCCTTGAAGTCAGAAGTCACAACTCAAAAGTCAGAAGTTAGAAGTTAAATTTTTGCTGTGACTAATATTTAGATGGTGGGATATTTATATCGAACGCTCAATATATTTGATTCAACACAAGTAGGGTAAGAAAATATTGGTTGACCTATTTTTGAGGAAGGTTTAAATTTAGCGATCGCTCGCCTTGAAGTCAGAAGTCAAAACTCAGAAGTCAGAAGTTAGAAGTTAAATTTTTGCTGTGACTAATTTGAATTGTGGGATATTCATATCGAACGCTCGATATATTTGATTCAACTTTGGGAGAAAAACTGATAACTGATAACTGATAACTGAAATGGTATTCTGCTTTTTTGTCTCTGGGAAAAACTCTTGACGACTGTGCTAAAAACTATAGGGGGTTTTGCAAAAACTACAAACCCCGACCAAAATTGGAAAAGGGTAGTTGGTGGGGTAGTAGATTTTTGCCGAAGGTGGTGGAAAGGAAGGGAAAAAATAAAATTTCTCCTGGTCAAATGCGACTTCCTTGGGCAGAGTGGGAAGCTCCCTCAACTGAAGTGGTAGAGGTGGCGAGGCAGTTTATTTTGGCAAATTTTTATAACCCGGAAGTGGCAATGCAATTTTTTGATGATATGTCTGAGATAAATTGATTATCAAAAACTAAAACTACTGTCGGATAAAATTTTCCAGCCACGGGAAGTGTCAGGTATCAAAATCCTCAAGCTCAGTAAAATCGTAAAATTTGCTTCCTCAAACTTTTTTCTCTTGACGGCTGAAACCCTTAGATGTTAAAGTCTACAAGTCTCTGCGCGAGAGAAGAGAAGTATAATGAAGTCTAGTGCCCTACGATGGACGCGAAGTTTGAAGTGCCAAAGCGGTAGGTGCCCTGCATAAGGCGCACTAATGCTCCATGTCAGGTTACTATAGTCCAACCATTCCTCTCCTTTACGCCATCCTACTTTATCTCCGAAGGCTATCCATACTTTATGGTCATACTCCTTCGTACCACCCAAACTCTGATAAATTTGCTTCTGAACAGAAAAACCAAACTTACCATTACTATATCTTACCCAAAGTTGGTCTATTTTACGGAGGTCTTCACAAGGGAAATTTTCTATATCTTCAACCCTCAGAAAGTCACCCTCTCCCCTTCCCACAGTTTGTAACATTACTCGCCAGGTTTCTCTATCAGCTTCTTGCCACTGTTGGTTTTTTAAATAATCTTCGAGTTGTCTACAGCGCACATCTAGAATATCAGAAATCAAGTCTCGATCAACTTGCCGAGGATATTCCCTCAAGCAGTTATAGGCAAGATCCCCCGCTTTTTGACTGCCATCCTCCAACAACTCATCAACAAACTGGCTAAAATGGGAAGGCTTTAATTGTGCTGTATAAAGAATAATAGTTTCTCGCCACCAAGACTTATCCCTGTTTTCTTTCAACAAATATTCCTGCTGTTTTTCCTTAATTTCAACAGCAGCTAAATATCCCTGAAAACTCAAATGAGCAAATTCATAATCCTGGTCATGCTTCACCAATAATTCACTCACTTCCTCAACTTGCTGCAAAAACTTTTGCGGATCGGTCTGCTCACCCAAATTACTAATATAAGTCTTCAATTGTGACAGAAGCTCTTTTTTCTCAATTTGAGACTGATTAGATTTGACCATATACAGAGCTAACTCTTGTAAAACCTTTTGGCCATCCTTAGACTCCAGCAACATATCAATTTTTTTCACCAGAGGGCGATCGCCAAGCTGCATCCGGCATATTTCTGCATATAAATCTATTCTACGTTTAGGTAATTTTTCACCAGAATAATAACTGTGTAACTTGACAATAATATTAAGTAATAGAGGATTTTTGGATAAATCGCTCAATTCCGAACTTTCTTGTAACTGAGCAACTAAATTACTTGCTTGTCGATCTGCTTCCTGCTTAACTGACGGGTTATTCGATGCCGCACTCTTATGACGTTCTATACTCAAGTACCAACTCCGAATAAATCTTTCTTGTTGCGACTCACTCAGAGGCTTAACAAATAGAGAATTAAGTTTGCTATCTCTTGCATAATTACGATATCCACTAGGCCGAGAAGTGACAATAAAAAAACATGAGTCATAATCTTTGATAGCTTTTTTTATCCACTCCATCACCTCATCTCGCCATTCCTCCTTCACCTCATCAAGTCCATCCAGCATCACCAGCATTTTACCTGCCTGGAGTTGATTTTTCACCCACTTAGGCGGTAACTTCAGAGTTTTTCGTTTTGGCAAATTGGGGATGTGAAACTTTTCAATTAAAGTAGGCAAATCTATTCGTTGACCATCAGCAGTTGGCATAATTTTGCTTTGCCACTGTCGCAAATAAAGTAAAACAGGAATTAAATCAGGGGCATTCCCAATATTTCTAGTTTTGCTCGTATAACTATAGGTAATGTGCCGTAGTAGAGTTGTTTTTCCGTAGCCTCCCCATGCTTGAATTACTAAATGACGGTATCCAGGGTTTCTTTTCCCTTTGCTAAGAATATCCCAAATTTTCAAGCCTTCATCTTTTAGAAGTCTCTCAATAATCTTCTGATCCCATTTGAAACCTGGAAGCCCAGGTAAATCTTCACCTTCAGCCCCCCGAAGAAAATCACCGCTCAAACCTAACGGTACAAAAACATCTTTGAGTAATGGCTTGAAGGTTTTGGCCACACCTTCAGTCGTATAATGGAGGCAGTCATTTTTCTGATATTGCAAATATTGATGTTTTGTCCCAGCTAGCTGCCAACGCATAGTTTCATCTAACTTGTTCAGGAATGTCATTAGAGAGTTAGCATCATTTTTTCCTCGTTCCTGATAAACCGCTCCCAGTTGTGTGAGAAAACCTTCAGTGTACCTTGCCCAAACAACAGTAGCGATAGTTACAGGGAAAGTAATTAAAGCATTGAGCCATTCTTGGTTGAGCAAAAAGGAGAATAGTAAACCACCACTTCCCCCCAATGGCACCCACTGGATAAAAGCCTGGGTTGTACCAGATACAAATTTTTGAGCAATTTTGCGTTCTGCTTCTACAGAAGGAGTTTGTGGTTGAGAAGGTTGCTGAGTGTCGTTTTGTTTTTCCTCGTCAGACATTCTGATTTTTATTCTTTATATCTACATCTATATATCTACAACTTCATAATTGATTATGCGTTTTCCTAAACCAGAAAAGTCATTGCCCTAAAAAAAGAGCCACTATTTCCCCATGATACTTATCTAATTTGAAAATAAAACAACTTTTTCTAGTTGTCAAGGAGCGATCGCTCAATTACTCGCATTTTTATTCTTCAACAACGAGAATTGGGGGCGGGTTTAGCTGTTCCCCTGTTACCCCAATAACTTAACGCGGAACCCGCCCCTACAAAAAAAATGTCAATATTTTCCCATAATACTTATCTACTTTGAAAATAAAACAACTTTTTCTAGTTGTCAAGGAGCGATCGCTTCATTATTAGTCTTCTAGCAAAATGAAAATTCTTCCTCACTTCTGACTTGTGAGTTCTGACTTCTGACTTCATTTCCTGCCTGTCCCTGCCAAGGATTGAAAATATCAGGAACGGGCAAGATGCCCCCAAACACAAAACTATTAAAATCATTTTGAAAATAAAACAACTTTTTCTGGCTGTTGCTTGCTAACACCAAAAAATATAGACTATCCTAGACAAACACCTACAAAATGTCTAGGATATTACGCAATGGCAAATAGGTAGAAAAATTAGGAACCAGACACGAAACTTAAGTTCATGTCAAAGTTATAGCAAATATTATTGACACAAAAAGGCAAGCTCTGCTAACCTTGAGTAAAGTAATTCAATGTAAGTAATGGTCAAATCTCACGGTTCCTTAATAGGGATAGAAGCTAAAATTGAATATCATCCCGTATTTGAGGAACTCGGAGCATTATATGAATCCTGGAAACGCTCTGCTATTAACTGGATGCAAACAGAGAAATTATCAGAATCTGAACTAGAAAAGCGTCTCCAGAAAAAGTTTAACATTCAATGGGCTTATGCTGACTCAATTGCTACTGAAGCACGAACATGTTTAAACCAATTAAAAACAGCTAAAAAAAACCATTATTCTAAATTAGAGTTGCAATTAAGCGCCAAAACAACTGCGACAAAAAAACTGATCACCAAACTAGAAAAAACATTAAAATTAGCAACAAAAAAAGGTTTTCCACACACACAAGCTCGAAAGAAATTTTGTCATCAATTACTGGGTTTAAAAAGTAAAATTCAGAAAATAGCTAACCTGAAACGAAAATTAAAGAAGTTAAAAAACACAGAACGTCTACATATTTGTTTTGGTTCACAGAAATTATTTAACGCTCAACACAATTTAGCAGAAAACGGATATAAAACCCCAGATGAATGGAATGTAGATTGGAGAAAAAAACGCTCAGGCAGGTTTTTCTGTGTAGGAAAATCTCAGCCAGGGGGTGGAACTATGATGAAAGTTTTACCATTACAAGAGGATGGGTTATATAAATTACAAGTTCAACTACCTAGACCATTACAAGAAAAATATGGTAAGAAAATACAGTTAAAATTTTCAGTTTCAGATAGGATTGGAAGATATAGAGCCACAGATTTAGATTATGCCATAAACAGTTTAAAACCAATTACAATTTCTATTTTTCGTAGGGAGCAGAAACAGGATAATTGGTATGTACATCTTTCAACTTATGTACCAGAAATACCAGTAGTTCATACAAGAAAAAATGGTTGTCTTGGTATTGACTTTAATGCTGATTCAATTTCAGTTACTTATGTGAAGTGGGATGGTAACATTGAATATGCCCGAAGAAATTCCGTATAAATGGAAAAATCAAACTACAGGGCAACGACAAGCATCTATGAGAAATATTGTTTGTCAAATTGTCAAATTAGCAGAATTTTTTGAATGTGCTATTGCTATTGAGTCTCTAAACTTTAGTAATAAAAAGGCCAAGATGAGTGAAGAAAGTAAAGTTTATAATGAGATGCTTGTCTTATTATCTACAGGAATATTTAGAGAAACTTTAGAGTCACGTTGTAGAAGATTTGGAGTTGAATTAATTAAAGTTAATCCAGCTTTTACCAGTGTAATTGGAATGATTAATTATATGGCTAAATATGGCCTGAATAGTGGCACTTCTGCTGCTTTAGTAATTGGCCGTAGAGCGTTAAAATTATCAGAAAAAATACCACAGTGTTTGTTGAGACCGGAGGATGTCAACAAACATGATTGGAGTCATTGGAGGCGAGTTGCTAGTTTTATTAAACTACATCGTATCCGAAGGACTCAACTTTTTCAGTGGAGGAAAGCCCTTGAGGGAATCCTAACCCATGGTTTATGGGCGGAACATCAACTTTCACAGCAAGTACACATTGAAACGGGTGAGTAATGAATCATTTGCAATCACCGATGGCAGATGTCTAGCTTTGTCTAGTTTTCAAGAAGGTGTCAAGGAGCGATCGCTTAAAATTAATCTTCCAGCAAATCAAGAAAATTTCCCCTAAATTCTGAATTCTAAATTCTGAATTCTAAATTCTAAATTCATCAAGCAATACTCCCTCGCTTCCGAGTCTCCTTATAAGAAGTTCCCACATTTTTCAAACCAGCTTTAATCATTTCCTGCTCCAATAAAGCAAAGAAGCTCGCCCGATCGCCTCCCCGAACCACTGCCTGATTATGAGCTTCTGCCAATACCACCGGATAACCATAACCTTTTTGCACTTGAGCCAACATCATTCCTAACACTAACTCCAACATTTCTTCATCCTCAGCCACCCATTCTGGCATATCAATTCTGGCAACTTCCGTCCCCACATTCACATAACAAAAATAGATAATATTATCTCCATATAAATCCAAAATTCTAGCCGAAGATTGCCATAAAGGACTTCTTTGCCCAGGTTGTAATATCGAACCCCAAAATACCACATCTCGCAAAGGTTCAAATGACTGACAAGGAGCTTTTTCGGTAAAACCAAATCCTCCTAAACCAACATTCGGACAATTACTAACACAGTCAGGTTCATCATAAATACAAGCCTTTAAACGTAAAAAAGATAAACTTTCACTACTGCGAGAAGCACTCAAATAACCAATCAAAGGAATACCCGCTAACTTTAATTTATTCCAAGCATCTAAAATCGGATTTAAAATTCTATCCCGTGCTTCAGAAGGCAAAGATTCTAAGAACCAATAAATCAGAGAACCATCAACCATAGCTAATATTGGGGAATCTAAATTATCCGGATTATTTTTCCTCCATTCACAACCCAATTCTGCCAAAACCAAAGCCTCAGAAATAGTCCGTCGATAACCCATCCATTCTTCAGTTTTAATTCCCCATTGTCGAGACATATAAAGGTCATCTGCTTGATAAAAAATTTCTGGAATACTATCTAAAAGTGGATAAATACTTTCACCATAATTCAACATTACTCGCCCAATATTTAGCAAATAACAATAAGCAATTTCATGGTGACTTGGCGCTATTTGAGAACCGTCCGTAGCAAATACCGTATGATTTTTTGGAGGAGGATTAATTAGAGGATAAATATCTAAAGATTCTATAGGAATAGCCGGATTAAAAAGTATGCGATCGCTCCAACTTTCTTCTAATTCTAATAATTCTTCTTGTTCATTTTTTGCCTCTTCTAGTAATTGTTGAGCTATTTCTAATCTATTTTGTGCTGCCATTGCTTCTGCTGTGAGATGTTGGCTCATCCCTTGCATTTGTTTAGCTAGTTTTGTTAGGTCTAGCATAGTTTTTATTTCCTATTTTTAGAGCATTAAGTAATTTAATAAGGAAGAAGGAAGAAGGAAGAAGGAAGAGGGAAGAAAGAAAGAAGGAAAGAATCAATAGTGACATTGAAGAAAAAAAGGTAAAAATAATAGATATAGCAATATAGCTATCTAAGAAATCTAACAAGATACAGCTTTTTATCGCATTATTTATTTTGCCAATTCTGGGGGGAACAAGAATCCATTAGCTGCTAAAAGTCCCCCAATTTTGGGGGATTTAGGGAGCGCGTGATGTAGCATAAGAGACTTCTCAGACAACCTCTTAACTTCTTCCTTTTTCCCTCTTCCTTCTTCCTTCTTTCCACTTAGAAAAATTCTGGCAAAAAACTTATTTAATACTGAATTTTGCCCCCCGAGCAAGCCAATTCTGGGGGGAACAAGAATCAATTAGCTGGTAAAAGTCCCCCAATTTTGGGGGATTGAGGGGGCGAGTGATGTAGCAAATGAGACTTCTCAGACAACCTCTTAACTTCTTCCTTCTTCCTTCTTCCCTCTTCCTTCTTTCCATAGGGAAAAATCCTGACAAAACTGAGTAGAAGATAATAAATGAATAGGCGGATGTTGAGTTACAGATTCTCGTTCTTTCTGAGTATTGTAACCCCAATCTGCTAAAAATAATTCTACTTCTTTTAAGTCCGATTGTTTTTGTACAGATAGTAAAGTTTTCAATCTATCTTCAACAAACCAAATAATTGTTCCTGCTCCTGATGCTGCTAATAACATTCTGAGAGTTTCATATTTAGGACGTTTACATTCTTTGCCAATAATATCCGTTTCTGGTAAATTCACACCTTGTTTTTGCAGGAGCGATCGTACAAACCGCCCCTCTTTAGTTGTCACAATAACTGGTTTAACTTCTGATACTATCAACTGCTTTAACTTTTCCACTACCCCTGGATAAAATTCATGCAAAGACAACCATCCTTCTAAATCTTTTGCTATCCATTCATCTCTAGTATTATCCAGACAACTACCAATTTCTGCTGAATTTTTATTCTCTTCAGTCACAATCTTTGTAGCGATCGCTTGCCATTCCCGTAAAATTTTTTCTTCTTCAATACCTAATATTAAAGCCCGAATCAAAACAGGCATTTCCCAGCCAATTTCAATTACCGGACGTAATCGATAAAACTGTTCTGCCAAATCATTATTTGGTATTTGTTCTAATGGTTGCCAAATTTGACAGTAGGTGCGCCAGGCCGTTTGAAAATATTCAACCAGTCCATTGCATAAAACGCCATCAAAGTCAAGAGCTAGAAGAGTAGGAATTGTTGTTTGCATAATTTAGCTGCTTAAATCAAAAGTTAAAAATTAAAAGTTAAAAGTAAGACCGTTTCATCGCTGTTACCTACCCTACATAGATTTTACCAAAAAATTGGGTTTAAAGCCTTGCCCATAAGCGGGTGACTTTTTAGTTGTGTTTTTTTAATAAATATGTTATATGGCTGTTAGTTTAGATAGGAATTATGAAAGCTAGATTTAAGTATCGTATCTATCCAACACCGGGACAAAAATACCGAGAGCGCAAAGCTATTTGGTTCGGTCCGTGTGGTTTGGAATGATAGCCTAGTTTGTTGCCTGTGAAAAGTATAAATTAGGAGAGAAGAAACCCAATAATTCTCAACTACAAAAACAGTTTATCACTCAATCAAAAAACACTGAAGACAGAGAATGGTTATCAGAAGTTTCTGCTATACCATTGCAGCAATCTTTAAATGATTTAAATCAGGCTTATCAAAATTTTTTCAAATCAACTAAAGGTCAACAGAAAGGTAGACCTGTTAAACTTCCTAAATTTAAAAGTAGAAAGTCAAAGCAAACTGCTAGGTTTACACTCGTGAGGATTTAAAGTTGGTCAACATAAAGTTTATTTGGCTAAGATAGGAAAGCTGAAAGTTGTCTGGTCAAGAGAGTTACCTGCTCCTCCATCATCAGTAACAGTAATCAAAGATTGTAGGGGCGAACGGCCGTTTGCTTCGCATAACTATCGTTAACGCCCCTACTAGATATTTCTTGAGTTTTGTAGTAGAAATACAACCAGAAATCTTACCTCAAACTGATAATTCAGTAGGTATAGATTTAGGTATCAAAACCTTTGCTACATTTAGTGATGGTACAAAGGTTGATGCTCCTAAGCCACTTAAGAAACGAATTAAAAAATTAAGAAAGTTAAAGTTTGTCATTATCTCATAAAACTAAAGGCTCTAAAAGGTATGAAAAAGCCAGGGTTAGAGTAGCTAAATTCCATGCAAAACTGAAAGATATGCTTAACAGATTTTCTACATAAATTATCTACTAAAATAATTCGTGAAAACCAAACAATTGTTTTAGAATATTTGTTTGCGTTTGCGTAGCATCCCGTAGGGAAGCATCTCCGTTGGAAACGTTTCTGGTATGATCAAGAACCTTCAACAATTAATAATGAATAATGAATAATGAATAATGAATAATTACCTCTCCTTGAAAGAAGAGGATTGACTAAATAATGAAAATTTTCTTTATTATCCCCTTAAAAGGGGAGGCTTTAAACCACAATTTTTCGGTAAATTATCCAGAGCCATATCAGATTTAGGTTGGAGAACTTTCAGGACTTTTTTAGAAGGAAAAGCAGAAAAATATGGTCGCGATTTCAGAGTAATTAATCGTTGGGAACTAACATCTCAAACTTGCTCTAGCTGTGGATTCAAAGGTGGCAAGTTAGACCTTCAAGTGCGAGAATGGGAGTGTCTAAACTATGGCAACAAACACGTTCTTAGACGAAAACGCAGCGATAAATATATTAGTCGCTCCTTGGGCATGCCTCCTCCGGAGGAGCTACGCTAACGGAGATAAAAACGGACGTGGAGGCAAGTGTAACCCACCCCATCCCCTCCCGGGAGGGAGCAAGAGGGGTGGGTGCAACAGCCTGTGAGACGTCAACCCGCCGAGGAGTTACGGCTCGGTAGGAATCCCCGTGCCTTTAGGCCGGGGAGGATGTCAACAGATAGCTTCCGCTGAAAGCCCCCGTGTTTTAATGAAAACGAGGGAGTTGTTTAGACTAGACAACTTTAGTTGTCCTGTGCTATTGTAATGGACAATAAGTTTTCCAACGCCTTTTTGAAATGTACTGTTGTCAACAAGTTTTAGTAGGTAAAAATCCTCAATTAATTGCAACTTTAACATTCTTATGTGAACAGTCTCACAAGCTAACTAACATGGGAATATATTATGGTCGGCAATTATATTTTAAGTCTCAAAAAGGTATTGGTAAGTTTGACTTAGAAAAGGTCTACAAAAACAACAACCACTATAAAGTTTTACATTCTCAAGCAGCACAACAAGTATTGAGGGCTGTAGCTGAATCATTTAGGTCTTATTATAGTCTAATTAAAGCTTATACTGAAGGAAAAATTGCAGATAGACCTAGAATACCTAACTATAGAAAAAAAGGAAAAGGAGGATTAGCTACAGTTAGTTATCCGGCTCAAGCATTAAAGCTCAAAGGTAATCAAATTAGAGTACCACTAGGTAATACCTGTAAACGCTGGTTTGGTAAGAATTGCTTTTATATTCATAAGCCTAGTAATCTCGAATTTAATGCTCTTAAAGAACTGAGAATTCTACCAAGAAATAGATGTTTTTACTATGAATTTGTCTATGAAAAAGAAGTAGTTAAACCTCAATTAAATCAAGAAAATGTATTAGGAATTGACCATGGTGTCAATAATTGGTTGACTTGTGTATCTAATGTCGGTACGAGCTTAATTGTAGATGGTAAACATCTCAAATCAATGAATCGTTGGTACAACAAACAGATATCAACTATCAAAGAAAATAAACCTTTGGGATTTTGGTCAAATAAACTAGCTGCTATTACTGAAAAACGTAACCGCCAAATCCGTGATGGTATCAATAAAGCAGCCAGAATAGTCATTAATCATTGTTTAGAACATGGGCTTGGTACAATTATTTTTGGTTGGAATAAAGGTCAGAAAAATGAAATAAAATTAGGTCATAAAAATAACTCAGAATTTGTACCAATTCCTACAGCTAGACTCAAACATAGAATAGCTCAATTGTGCTTTGAATCTGGAATTATTTTTATAGAAACTGAAGAAAGTTATACAAGTATTGCTTCATTTTTAGATGGTGACTATCTACCTAATTATGGTGAAAAACCCGATGATTGGAAACCGTCAGGAAAAAGAATAAAGCGTGGTTTGTATAGGAGTGGTAATAATTGTTTTGTGAATGCAGACTGTAATGGGGCTGCAAATATTATCACAAAAGTAAGCAGAAAGCTAGGATTAAACTTAAGCCGACTGTGTAGGGGCGCTTTGACTTGTCCCCAAAGAGTTTATCTTTGGTCAGCTAAGAACAAACGAAGCAACAAGGATTGATCGGTGTTGCGTAGTATCAACTTAGAATCCCCTTGGCCTCAGTCAGGGGAGTAGTCAAAGGTTTATTAAAATTTAACAATTAAATAAACAAACAAAGACCAATAACAAAAATTGGTGGTTTTAATTATCAAGTGATAAATCAATTTCAATAATGGAGATGTAAAATTATGAGCACTAATGGAAATATGACAGAAACTAATAAAACTACTGATACTAGCAGTAAATCTAATACTCAAAGTAATCAGCCAACAAAATTGGATCAAGGGTCTCAACAGCGTACCACTTTACAAGTTGAGACCAAACCAGTACAAGAAAAGCAAGCACAAGAGTCTCAAGTATCTGGAAAATTAGCCTTACCTGGAAATCGTCCTATTGGCACAACTAATCTTAAGTATAGTCAAACAATTTCTAATCGTCCTGTAGTTTCAACAGGTCTTGAAGTCCATCATACAATGTCCGCTTCTGGAATTCGTCCAGTTGTTTCTAGTGGATTAGAATTTAATAGTACTATTACTGCTTCTGGAGTTCGCCCTATAGGTACTAATCATTTAGAAGTTAGTGAAACTTTGATGAATCGTCCAGTTGCTTCTAATCAGATTGATAGTGAAGGTTTAATGGGTTTTTTAGATTAAAATTCAACCATTTTCTACTAATTTAGAAAGTGTTTCTATAGATGCTCGATTAAGTTTGTTTGTCAAAATTTAGAATATTTTGGCAAACTATAATTAATAATTAATAATTAATAATTAATAATTAATAATTAACAATTAATAATTAACAATTAACAATTAATTATGGTCTAAAGTATCCCCTTTTAAAGGAATAAAAGGCGGTCGGGGGATGACTAAGTCTCCTCGCTATATCCATGAGACCAAGAGAGAAGAGAATATTCCTGATGTTAAGCTACCTTTTGAAAGAAGATACTTGAAAGCTTAGGTTATTCGTTTAATCTTAGGGTGCATCTCAATATTGTTTTAGGATTTTGTAACCAGTTATTTCCGCCATCCTGCACTAGATTTTCTCCCCAACTACAATAGGACTACTATATAATATTATATGAATGATTTTTTTGATGTTAAATTGAGGACTATGAGTAATTATTCTACTAGATTTAATTTACATAACTTGAAAGTTTTATACTTCATAGCAATATTCAGTATAGTTATTGCAATTAGTGGTTGTACTCCATCAGCTCAATCAACTGGTACTCAAGTAAATTCAGAAGAATTAGAAAAGCAAGTATTACAGATTATTCGTAATAATCCAGAAGCAATTATCGAATCAGTACAAGCTTACCAAGAACAACAACTGGAACAACAGCAAGCTAGTAACCAAGAAACATTAAAACAGTTTAAAACCAATCCTCAAACAAAAATTGGTAATTCTCCAACTTTTGGTTCTACCGAGCAACAAATAGTACTGTTTGAATTCTCAGATTTTCAATGTCCTTTCTGTTCCAGAGTGCAAGGAAATCTGAAAGAATTTATGGATAAACATCAAGATAGAGTAACTTTAGTATTTAAACATTTACCTCTAGTAAGAATTCATCCTCAAGCAATTCCAGCAGCTAAAGCATCTTGGGCAGCTCAACAACAGGGTAAATTTTGGGAATATCACGATGCTTTATTTGAACAACAGGACAAATTAGGTGAAGAGTTCTATATAGAGATTGCTAATAATTTGAATTTAGATATAGAGAAGTTTAATAGCGATCGCAAATCTCAGGAAGCAATTAATTCAATTCAAGAAGATATGCAACTAGCTCAAGAAATTGGTGCTTCTGGTACACCTTTCTTTGTGATGAATGGAGAAACTTTTTCTGGTGCAGTAAAACTGTCAGATATGGAGAAAATTTTGGCTAAAGTTAGTGAATAAATAAAGGAATAAAGAAGAAGGAAGAAGGAAGAAAGAAGAAGGAAGAAGAGGAAATTGGAGTGCGTAGCTAACAATAAGATGCTCCTATTGTTTAATATCAAATCCGGTTAATTCCACATAAAACTCAATTATATAATATCTGTTGATAATTTCTTAAATTACTTCAATATTAGACATCTCCTCCAAAAGAAGGAGTAGGGACGTTGCATGCAACATCCCTACAGGGAAATAATTGATAATTTCTGTAGGATAATTAATTTGATTTTTTATGATTGGAGGTGTCTATTTCATCTCCCCTACTCCCCTACTCCCTCTTCCCCTCCCAGGAGGGGAGGGGCGAGGGGTGGGTCCCCTACTCTCAACTATAGAATAAGTATTCAAGCGGATTTGATATAACGGGAGATAACTTCACAAAAAGTTAAAAATAGATATACAATCCATTTTTAACTTTTATAGTTTTTCTTAAATTCTATTGTGATTAAACAGTAACTAACTCAGGTTCAGGAACAGGACGCTTACTGTTACGAATACCACTAATTGCCTCTGCATAATCATCAGCTTTAAACACAGCAGAACCTGCAACAATAGCATTAGCACCAGCTTCTAACACCTGCCAAGTATTATTAGTCTTAAGGCCACCATCAACTTCAATCCAAGGATCGAGTCCTCGTTCATCACACATTTCACGAAGCTTACGAATCTTAGATACTACTCCAGGAATAAAGCTCTGGCCTCCAAAACCAGGGTTGACACTCATAATCAACACCAAGTCACACAAATCTAAAGTATATTCAATCAATTCTAATGGTGTAGAAGGATTTAGAACTACACCAGCTTGCTTACCCAACTCTTTAATTTGGCCTAGAGTTCGGTGTAAATGGGGTGAAGCATTATGTTCAGCATGAACAGATATAATATCTGCACCCGCCTTAGCAAAATCTTCAACATATTTCTCTGGCTCCACAATCATTAAGTGGACATCAAGAGGTTTCTCAGTGACAGGGCGAAGTGCTTTGACGATTAATGGACCGATAGTAATGTTGGGTACAAAACGGCCATCCATAACATCAACGTGAATCCAGTCAGCACCAGCTTGATCTACAGCTCGTACTTCATCTCCAAGACGGCTAAAATCTGCTGATAATATGGATGGGGAGATAACAATAGGTTTTTTCATACTGGTCATAAGGGTAAATGTTCTCCTGCTATTCTCTGTTGCTGTAAATTTTAACACTAATTTAATAATTTACTATCAAAATAGATATAGCAATTCTCATACTGGTGAGGAGGGGGCGGGGACTGTGGGGACTGTGGGGACTGTGGGAAGCACAGGATCTCAAAAAATATAAGTTTGTAAATATTCTCTGACGACAAAGAATTAGCCCTGCTCCCAGGAGGGGAAGTCAGGAAGACCGAGTCAGAATGAATAGGTTTGATACCATTTTTTATATAAAAATTTATCTTTTTCGTCCAATAGATATTTCCTATAAATTATTTTCATACTGCTTATTATTTGTAACATTATTTTTTCAATTTTGTCTGATGTCAAAGGAAATCAAGAATAGGAAAAAGTCTAAAATTTTACGATTTTACTAAAGTTATTGGCAATAAAAAAAATTGATAACTCCTTGACAACTTTCTTAGATATTTTATCTGGAAATGCTGTATATTGAGTTATCATTGGAGCAAACAACTTTTATTGAGGAGTATCTTTATCCAAATTTTTGTCAGAAGATAAAAAAAATCTTGGCAGTTTTCAGTTTGACTAAAGTTGTCAAAAAAATATTCATTATTTACAGATTACACAGGATAATTATAGTTGTAGCAGCTTAATAAAAAGTATTTTTGAGAAAATAAATAATATATGTATAACGGGTGCATCTCATATTTGCAAAAATACTTTTACTTTTTTTTCTATATATTCCCTATTCCCTATTCCCTGTTCCCTGTTCCCTAAAAGCGATAATTTTTTGGCTTTATTCACGCATTGAGATGCACCCTGTATAACAATATTTGGTAAATTTATTCTGAGAAAAAATTATTCCTGGAATCCAACAAGTTTTAATGATAGAAATAGTGGTAAAAATTGCAGTTGTACTAATAATCTAAACAACAAAAATGAGAAATACTGAGAAACTGGAAAATTCAGAAATAAAGCGTCTACAACTATTTTTGTTAGTTACCCCAATATTAGGTTTATTCCCCGCAATATGGATTTTGTCTCGTCAAAACAGTAGTCCACAACATAGAGCAGTCAGCAAATTAGTTATTACTTTAACCATGATGTGGATCTTGGGCAATATTTTATTACAACCAGGGACTGAAGTTGGGGAATCTGGGACTATCACACTGTTATTAATAAATAGCCTACTAACTACTAGCTACTTCATAATAAGTTTCGGCCTAATGGTTCGTATTTGGAAAAAACAACCCTTATGGCTACCAGGAATTAGCCGGATAGCAGAAAAAGTGGTAGGTAAACATTTATGATAGTCGAAGATTCTATTGACATACTCCCGATGTTGCCCTTGAGCGACAACGCAGGATTCTTCAACCCGCAAAGGAGTTGCAGTTTATACAGAGGTGATGTCCTCCCCCTGTGTTCTTCTGTTATAACATGGTCGCTTTACCATGCAACGTTCCCTTGCAGAAGAACGCGGGACTTCTCGCTATTTTCTATTAAACTATTGAAGATTTTAATTTTCAGTAAAATTTTTCTGACAAAAACCTTATCTTAATATTTAGTGTGTGAGGAAACCAGTGCCCGCTAATAAATTTTTACATTCAACCTCTAGAAAACATTCAACAAAAGAAGATTTACAGAGACAACCTACCCAATTTGGTCCAGGACGTTGGTTTGGTTTGGGCCTAGGTTTAGCTGGAGTGGCAATGATATCTGCAACAGCAGGCGCTCTATTAGCCGTATCTCTTTCAAGCACTCCATTAATGCAACAAAAGCTCTCTCCAGAAGAAGCAGCAGTATTTTCTCAACAAGACCTGGCCAAAAGTAATATGAGATTGCCAGAGTTAACCCGGCCTGTAAATATATTGCTATTGGGAGTAAAAGTATTAACGTCAGATTTAGAAGAATATCCCCACTATAATAATGATGTAGGATATCACGCTTTAGTTAATTCTTTTAAGGGATTATCTGATACGATGCTTCTGGTAAGGTTTGACCCTAAAAATCAGAAGTTAACTTTGCTTTCTATTCCTAGAGATACTCGTACTTATGTAGAGGATCGAGGCTTAACCAAGATTAATGCTGCGAACTATTACGGTGGACCTGCGAAAAGTGCAAAAGCTGTGAGTGAACTTCTTGGTGGGGTAGGAATTGACCGTTATATTCGAGTCAATGTACAAGGAGTAGAAAAATTAATAGATGCTCTTGGGGGTGTAACAGTTAATGTGCCCAAAGACATGAAATATCAAGATGATAGTCAACATTTGTATATTAATCTCAAAGCTGGCAAACAACATCTCGATGGCGATCGGGTTCTACAATTTTTGAGATTCCGCTACGATAATTTAGGGGACATTGGGCGAGTTCAACGCCAGCAACTTTTAATGCGGGCATTTATGGAACAGTCGGTTAATGTCAAAACTTTATCACGACTACCAAAAATTCTTTCGGTAATTCAGTCTCATATTGATACAAATTTGAGTGTTGAGGAATTAGTGGCTTTGATGAATTTTGCTGCTAAAACTGAGCGCTCTAATATGCAGATGTTGATGGTACCTGGTGAGTTTAGCAACCCTGGGGAGTATAATGCTAGTTACTGGTTGCCCGATCTGACAACTCTAGATACGATGATTGCTAAACATTTTGATTTTGGCTACGATCGCGAACAATCAGAAAATTATGAGTCTTCTTATATTAGAGTAGCAATTCAAGATAGTACAGATGATTGGGACTCTGTTGATGAGTTAGTAAATTCCCTAAACGATGCTGGTTATTGGAATGTGAAAGTGGCTAAACCTTGGAATTCACCTTTGGAGGTGACTCGAATTGTTGCTCAGAAAGGAGATATTCAAGCTGCACAGGAAGTTCAAAAGTCTCTGGGTTTTGGAGAAGTTTTTGTAGAAAGTACGGGACATTTAAGGTCAGATGTGACTATTCAGTTAGGAAAAGATTGGTTATCAATTCAGGATGAATCTCAAAATTCACGAGATTGGTAGTATAAATTGTGCTGTTAGGGTGCTTTTTTTACCGAAATATTAAGCTATAAAGCTTATCTATTGATGGGGTGATGGGGAAAAAAATTGTTTTTAGTCAGTCCTTTTCTTATTAATAAGAGGTAATTATTAATTTTTGAAATAAGTTTCCTAGTTGATGAGGTACATCTTGGCAGTAGGGACACAGGAATTGGGAGTAGGCAGTGGCAGTGTTACCTTGCACGGTGTGATAGCTGATAATATCAAATCCGGTTAAATACCCTCACAATCAATAGCTTAAAACCCTGATGATTACGTTATTCGATCTATGTGCAATTAGGCGGATTTGATATAACTCCTCTGTAAGAAACTAGATGAAATGGAAAGCACACTAACAGAGGCATATAGATATTAATACTTAACTGTACCTCCCCATCTTAAAAAGTGCTGTAATATTATACTTAAACCTAGAAAGACATTCCAGGGGAATGTCTTTACTCTAACAAAATTTTCTGAGATTTGTTGATTTTGATGATAATTTTAAAGATGAGTGAATGGTATGAACAAGTATCCGCGATCGTAGAAAATAATATCTATTTTTCACAGGATTAAGAACCGAAAACTACCTTTTAAGTTCTAATACTATACCTTAATTCAGTAAAACTATATTCTGAAAGTATTGGTAGTTTTGATCGAAAAAACTTTAACAGTAAAAAAATCTAGTTATTGGGTTAGGAAAGTTTTACTAATAGAAAGTAAAATTAGTATACAACCAACCTTCAATAACCAAGGAATAAGGTTGAAAAACCATATTAATCCAATGAATCCGATGCAAGGTGCTAGCAAGCGAGGAATCCCATCCAGAGTTTTGACATCAGAATTGACACTGACAAAAATAGCCAGACAAGAAATACATAAGGGAACTATATAATTCAGATTCATGGTATTTATGAGTGATTTACAAATAATGAGCGATCTAGCTAAATAGTATAGCTAAAGATCGAATAAATTCCCACATTTTAGAATTAGTATCTAACGATTAGAAACAGGATCGGGAATATGAAATTCGATCCATTACGATCCATAACTGTAAAAGCTTTATTGCCTTTCAATTTGGAGTACAATTTTAGCTCAGGATTGTGCACAAAATAGAATTTGTGCAAAAATAAAAGTGTAGAATAGTTGCAATTACCATATTTCTGATGGAATTGGCTACTTGAAAATAACAGTGAAATCACTGAGAGGTTTTCCTTCCTAAGTGAAAGCACAGAGACTTCCAAACTATCAAATTTTTTAGGTAAAATTTGAGTTCTTCAAGTAAAACAGTAAAAGCAGAAACTTGTCAATTTTATTCATCATTAAACGAATGAATTCCTGAAATAATTCAGAAATATTAGCATTTGCAGCAACTACAGTAGTTAATTTCAGCTATTCAAGGTAAATTACTAAAAGTTTTTCACCATGTTAGGTAAATTTTTCCACAAACCAGAAGCAGAAAATAGCGATCGCGTTCCTCCCGGTCAATACTTAGCTAAAGGATTTCCCGTACTAACTTATGGCGAAACTCCTAATATCAGTACAGATACATGGGAATTGAAAGTATGGGGTTTGGCTAAACCATTAACCTTGACTTGGCCAGACTTAATGGCCATGCCACAAAACCACTTCACAGCAGATTTTCATTGTGTGACCCGCTGGTCAAAACTAGATGTTCAGTGGACAGGGGTAAAAGTTACAGATTTGATGGGTCATGTAGAAGTCGATCCTAAAGCTGTCCATATTATGGAACATTGTTATGGAGGCTACACTACTAATATTTCTGTGACTGACTTTCTCAGAGAAGAAAATTTCTTTGCCCACACTTTATTTGGTGAGCCATTACCAGCAGATCATGGTGGCCCTGTGCGATTGGTAGTTCCTCACCTCTATGCTTGGAAAAGTGCCAAATGGATTAATGGATTAGAATTTCTTGAGGATGAAGAGTTAGGTTTCTGGGAGCGGAATGGTTATCACACAAGAGGTGAACCTTGGGCAGAAGAGCGTTATAGTAGCTCTGGTTTTTAAGTATATTTTTTGGTCAAGTTAGCTTGGTATTACGAATCACAGATGCATGAGAATCCCGCGCTGTAATTTTTAATTCAGCGCCGGGAGTATTTCAATTTAGGCGATCGCTACATAGCAGAAGCAAGAAGGAAGAATAAAGGACCTAAGTTGAAAAAATCTGACGTTGTCTGAATTTTAAGTATTTGATTTGTCCGCTAAAAAAGTTTCATTGCTCTGAGCTGAAAATTCGTTTTTGTATAATTTCCGCTGATAGAGCTTTTGACATAGATAGAATAAAGTTAGTATGGGCAGCTCAAAAGGATTTTTCGGCGTTGCTGAAGAGCGTGTATGATATTAGTCTTAATTACTTAGGAGTCAAAATACCCTCGCCCTCCTCCTGGGGAGGGGGAAGACCGAGTCAGGAGGAAAGAAAGAAGAATAGACATCATTACTGAG
>NZ_BLZO01000090.1 GCF_014132355.1 Okeania sp. KiyG1 | reverse complement strand
GCTCAACTCACTAAATTTCTGGATAAATTCATCTTCTGTTATTGAGGCGATCGCATGAGCAGAATCCCAGTCTTCATTGAGTAAAGCTTTGGCAATTTCGGGGTTATCATTCAGTCGCAATAGTCGCTGGTATTTTTTTAATAGATCTAAAATTGTTTCCCGCTTTAAGTTGTCCCAGTTTAATTTGTCAGTTTCCCCATTGCGAAAATTAAATTTAAGGATATCAAAATCGGAGTTTTGCTTGTAAAAGGAATTAAGGCGATCGTCTGATATTTTTATAGTTGACATTTTAGTTTCCTTGTTTTTGTTAATTGAATTGTTCTAATTTATATGTTTACTGTTCCGTTTCCGGTCTCCCTCCTGCTCCCCTCCAGGGAGGGGTTGGGGGTGGGTTGGGTTAGGGGTGGGTTAGACTAGGGTTTGGTTCCCCTCCGGCTCCAGTTCCGGCTCCAGTTCCGGTTCCCCTCCTGGGAGGGGCGAGGGGTGGGTTAGACTAGGGTTTGGTTAAGCATGGCTCAAAATCCAATCCTCAATCACCCCTAATACCCCCTCCACCTCACCACAAACTTCCTCTTCCTGAAACCGCAAAAATCGCACTCCCAAAGACTCCAAACGAGCTTGTCTTTCTGCATCCCTTTCCTGTGCTTCCTCGCTATCATGGGAATAACCATCAATCTCAATTGCCAGCATCAGTTTTTTGCAATAAAAGTCAACAATAAATTGATCGATGGGACGTTGGCGATCGAAGTCATAGCCACACATTTGCTTACCTTTCAGGTATTTCCAAAGGGTGGCTTCACCAGGAGTCATGTTTTTGCGAAGTTCTCTCGCTCTTTCTTTTAATAGTGGGTTGTAGGGGATGATTTTGGTTTTCATAATGGTGATAATGGTAATGTTTTTTCTGTTGGCTTGAGTAGGAGTTAACCCACCCCTAGCCTACCCACCGCTGAACCCACCCCTAGCCCAACCCACCCCCAACCCCTCCCTGGAGGGGAGCAGGAGGGGAACCGGAACCGGAGCATGAGGGGAACTAACCCACCCCTAGCCCCTCCCTGGAGGGGAACTAAGAGGAGTCGCAATAATCGCTGGTATTTTTTTAATAGTTCTAAAATTGTTTCTCGATCTAAATTTTTCCAGTTTAAATTGTCAGCTTGACCATTGCGAAAATTAAATTTAAGGATATCAAAATCGGAGTTTTGCTTGTAAAAGGAATTAAGGTTATTGTCTAATATTTTTATAGTTGACATTTTATTTTCCTGGTTTTTGTTAATAATTGAATTGTTCTGATTTGGTATGTTCGCTTAATTCCCCTCCGGTTCCCCTCCTGGGAGGGGTTAGGGGTGGGTTGGGTTTGGGTTTGATTTCGGTGCGTTACACTGTCGTTAACGCACCCTACAAGAACTGCGATCGCACTATTTATTAAGTAAGCCTTTGCCTCTTCGCACCTCTCTGCTTGTAGGATGGTGGGTTTTGATTTGCTTGGGACTTTACACTATCAATGTTTAAGATCAAATTTCTTACAAGTCCCTGATTTAAACTTATTAATCCAGAAATTTGTTGAACATTTTCTAATGCATTGCTGTCAGATAAGGTTTGCGTATCCACTTTCGCTCTCTCTATATCTTTTCTGATTTTTGTTACTTGCTTGTATATCAAATCCTCAAATTCTTTTGAATCATTCATTTTGTTCATTAGAGTTTTAGCATTATTATCTTCGTTGAATCCTTTTAATTCAGATAATTCATATTTAGTCAAAACTTCATCAAATCCTTCAGGATATTGCAGCTTACTAAAGTCACCTGAATCTTGTAAAACAGATAGAAACTCTTCTACTGCTTCATGTGCTTCCATCTGTTGAGTAGTCATTTTATGGTCATCTAGCTGTTCTTTTTTGTTCCTGTACATTGCAATGGCCCATTGATCTTTGGTAAGAGGTCTATCCGTAAATGAAGTATCCAGCATCCACCATGTGCCTTCAAAATCTTTAATACCAGTAGCTACATGCTGCGTCCACCCGCTACCATCAGGATATCTAAGACTGAATTGCGTGGGGAAATGCCATGAACGCGTTTGCTTTTGTATTTCCTCTTGTATTATTTTCGCTCTTGTTTCACACGATTCTGACATAGGAAAATCGAAAGCTCTCCCCTCTACTCGAAGTAATTTTAAAGAATTAAACAATTCTACTATGTAGGGTTCAGGCTTTTTTTCTTCTCCTGCTGTTTGTTCCCTCTGCATCATCCCCCCAATATCGACATGCGTCACAGGATTACCTCCCACAAACCCATACAAATTCAACCCATCCACAGTCCCCGCTGGATCGGGCTTCAACCACCTCCCCAACCAAGGCGCATAATACCTCGCTCCGTAATAGTAAAGCCCAGTACTATCATCCCTTTCCTTACCGCTATACCGATATTCCTTCAGCTTCACTTCCTGCTGACTCTTACCAGCAATAAACGCAGTTCCCCCATAGGGAAAATACTCCTCATAACTAATAATCTGAGCATCATCATCCACTTCCAAAGCAACAGAACCCAGGTGATTATCCAGTTGATAACGCCACTGAGTTCCCCTCCTGGGAGGGGTTAGGGGTGGGTTCCTCCCAATAATGGAAAATCGCCACACAACTATCACCATCCATTACTCTCAAAGTTTGCCGTTTAAGGATAGTTGTTTCCCCATTTTCAGTTTCATTCTGTAAGCGTTTAACTTCATAATTACCCAAATATATTTTTGATTCTTTCTGAATCACCGCAC
>NZ_BLZO01000089.1 GCF_014132355.1 Okeania sp. KiyG1 | reverse complement strand
AAGAATATAGGTCGAGAACTTAGGAAGCCATTCAAGGTCAATCTACGCAAAGGACGTAGGTCTTAGGGAGAGTAGGATTGGGTAAAAAGCTATCAATGCAGACGTACCCACTGTTAGGCGTAATGTAAAGTAACGAACTAGCTAATGAATAAAGCTAAAACACTAAAAAGAAAACTAGGAAACCCTAAACCATTTCTTGAGTGCGTCTTACATTCTGAGGAGACCTCAGAATTACGCACTCGCTTTTAAGCGTGGCATGGGATACAGAGCGATACACCTACATCAAGTCTCAGTGTCAATCCTAATCTTAAATGGAAAGATATTAACTGGAAGAAGGTAGAAAAGTATGTATTCTAAGTTGCAAAAGTTAATTTACAGAGCATCCATGAGTGGCGAAATCCGCAAGATGCGCAAATACCAAAGACTTCTGTAAAAAGTTATTACGCTAGGTTGCTAGCTTTCCGGCGCGTGACACAGGATAACCAGGGAAGAAAACTGCTGGAGTAGATGGTATTAAAAACCTACCTCCCATGCAGCGACTTAACTTGGTTGAACTTATTAAGCATCACGTTACCTCAAAGCAAGTCCCACCCGCAGAGTCTGGATACCAAAACCAGGAAAGGATGAAAAACGCCCGTTAGGCATACCTACAATGTACGACCGAGCGTTACAAGCCTTGGTTAAATTAGGTATGGAACCAGAATGGGAGGCACGTTTTGAACCTAATAGCTATGGTTTTAGACCAGGACGGTCCACACATGATGCCATTGAGGCTATTTATGCCAGCATCAACCTAAAGCCAAAATATGTGCTGGATGCTGATATATCAAAGTGTTTTGATCGAATTAACCATGATGCACTGCTAGGAAAAATTGGTCAATCTCCTTATAGACGATTAATCAAACAATGGTTAAAGTCTGGGGTATTTTACAATAATCAATTCCTAAAATCTGTGGAAGGTACACCACAGGGAGGGGTAATATCACCCCTACTAGCAAACATCGCCTTACACGGTATGGAAGAAAGGCTGATGGAATTTGCCGAAAAACTTCCGATTTAGATACCCATCTGGGAAGATAATGGGAAAAGCAGACAGAATGAAACAGTCTCATCTCTAATACGCTATGAGTCATCGACTTTGTTATCCTACACGAAGACATCAAAGTAGTGCTACAAGCAAAAGCCGTAATACAGGAATGGTTAAACCAGGTAGGACTAGAATTAAAACTAGAATTGACCAAAATTGCCCATACCTTGGAGGAACATGAAGGTAATAAAGCCGGATTTGACTTCTTAGGGTTTACCATTAGGCAATGGAAAGTCAAGACAACCAAACAAGGATACAAGACGCTGATTAAACCATCCTCTAAGAGTATAAAAACTCACTATCGGAAACTAGCGGATATATGTGATAAATACAAAACCGCTCCTACGCAAGTCTTTAATAGCTAAGTTAAATCCGATAATTAGAGGATGGGCTAACTACTTCTCAACTCGTAGTCAGTAAAGAGGTATTCAGTAAAATAGATAGCCTCTTATGGAAAAGACTATGGAGATGGGCAAGTAGAAGGCATCCAAATAAGTCGGCTAAATGGGTAAGGAAAAGTATTTCCCTCGATGTAAAGGAACCAGAAATTGGGTACTTAATGATGGCGATTATATACTTAACAAACACAAAGATGTACCTATCGTAAGGCACATCAAAGTGAAAGGTAATAAATCCCCTTATGACGGCGATTGGACTTATTGGAGTAATAGAATTGGTAAATACCCAGGCGTAAGGAAAGAGGTCACAACGCTGTTAAAACGGCAAAAGAATAAATGCGCATCTTGTGGACTAACCTTTAGACCAAATGACCTAATTGAAGTTGACCATATAATACCAAGGTCTAAAGGTGGTGATAACACATATAAGAATAAACAACTGTTGCACCGACATTGCCACGATACTAAAACTGCCCTAGATAAAAAGACATACACACAACCGAAGTTACAGGACTTACCTGAAGGTTATTTATGGGTTGAAGATATGTTGATATTAAGGCAGGGATGTACCCATGACAAGGGACGTTTAAGAGAGGAGCCGATTTGGAGGTGAAAGTCTCACGTCACGGTTCTGAAGACGAGCAGGCTCTATAAAGGAGTAATCTGGAAATGGGCTTGCTTAGTTTAACACCTCATCACTATTCCCATACACTATTTTTGTAATAATTGCGGTACAAGGAAGAAAATCTGATGGCAATACTTCTTCCCCTAACATGGCATTCAGCAGAGTACTTTTACCATTCTTAAACTCACCAAGAACAAGCACATTAAAAATTCCTTGTTCAATTTCATTAGCCCTTTGAACTAAAATATTCGCATCTCCAGAACAACCCAAACCCGGTATTATAGTTACACCAGTTTCTAAAGTTATAGACTGTTCATTTCTTTCTCCAATTAGAACAGAAATATCTCTTAAAGCAGAAGTAATTTTGTCACTTTTTCCCTAGCTAAATTAAATGCACTATTGTTCATTTTAGCCTCCTAGATATTAGCGATTTGACATACTCCCGGCATCAAATCACAGATTATGATCGGGATTCTCATCATTGATGATTCTACGCTCACAGAGACAACTTAAATTAGCCTACTAATCCAGAGGTCGGACTCTCCCGTAGCTTTTGGGTCTCCCCCAGATTCCGTTAGCGCAGCTCCTCTGTAAGAGGCGTGCCCCTCGGTACTGTTGACTATTGCTCCCAACATTTCTAACCCTTTAGCTAAAATGTTCCTTGCTGCATTGTGGTCTCTATCAGCAATATAGCCACAATGGGGACATCTGTGGGTTCTAACTGATAATGACTTCTTAACAGCTTGACCACAATTTGAACAATTTTGGCTAGTGAAATGTGGAGGTACTGCTATGCAAGCAATTCCATGCAACTTAGCATAATATTCCAGCCATTCGGTGAACTGATACCAGCTTGCATCAGATATGGACTTAGCTAAATGATGATTCTTGACTAGGTTAGCAATCTTTAAATCCTCGTATACTACCAAATCGTTAGATTGGATTAACGCCCGTGCAGTCTTTACTGCATGGTCTTTACGCAGTAAAGCTGATTTTGAGATGCTGCCTGGCTAATTGAATTCTTGCTTTGTGGTAGTTATTTGACTGAGGTTTCTTACCTTTCTCGTGGCGACGTGATACTCTCCTTTGTAGCTTTTTTAGTCGTTTTTCCGACTTCCTCAAATACTTAGGATTTTCTACAACATCACCATTACTATCAGTATAAAAAGCATTTAAACCTAAATCTATTCCTACGACATTGCCTTGAAAATTATGAGTTTCTTTTCTCTCTACATTTACTAAGAATTGACAATAATAACCATCTGCACGTCTAACAACTCTAACTCTACTTATTTGTTGTTCTGAATACCAGACTAAATCACGGCTTGTCCACAACTCAAATACACCTGCTTTAAAACCATCTTTAAATTCAATTTTCTTTCTGTCTGGAGATAGCACATAACCAGTTGTTTTATACTCTATTGAACGAGTAAATTTTTGAATTTAGGATAACCCTTTTTACCTGGTAATTTCAGTCTACAATTTTTGTAGAATCGTTGTATTGATTGCCATGCTCTATCGGCTGATGCTTGTCTTGCTTGAGAATTTAACTTTTTAGCCCAAGGAAAATTGGCATTTTTGGCTAGCACAGAACAAAGCTTTTGTAAGTCGTTGCGTTTGACATCTTTATAGCGGGTAAGGTTTGAGAGTCACCCCTCTCCCCTCCCCTAAGAACCGTGCGTGACAGTTACCTATCACACGGCTCAAGCCTTACTTCCAGCCTTTCAATTTGGGTTTTGGAATGTACCTGCTTATGACACGCTTTGTGCAAGTGCATTAGGTTTTTTGGGTCATCAGAACCACCTTCTGCAACAGGTACTATATGATGGGTTTCTATTGGCTCTCCATTAAATAGGTGATTTCCGCACACCGGACATTTCCAATTTTGGAATTTGGCTATTTGTTCATATTTTGAACCTCTTGCCCAATACTTCTTCCCAGCTTTAGTGCTTCGTTTCTCCCAATATTCTTGGAGTGAGGGGTCATCAGGACTCTTATTTTCCTTTGACTTTTATGTGCCTAGTTATGGGTGTACTACTGATATCATAGAGAACATATAACTGTTGTTTTCCCTTTCTACCAGTCCCTTTGCACATAAATGTCCAATTATCCCTCTTGAAACTACCAAAGTAGCGTTTCATAGCCCATGTTTTTGATTTGTTGGGATGCCGACGTTTTGCCCAACTGAAGAGGTATAATTTCACCCGATTACGGATGTATCCGAAGGTTTCGCATGCTAACCACTCCTCTATAGTAATTAGCAAAACCTCTGAGAAGGGGATTAAGGGTTTTGATGACTTCTTCAGTAGTCCTGGCCTTCATTTGAGCTAGGGTTTTCCCTATCTTTTTACAGAAGGCTAGAACTTTTTCTTTTTGGGGTTTTATGAGTAATTTGCCTTTGTAATGGCGTAAGTTGAATCCCAGGAAGTCGATCCCATCATTTATGTGTACTATCCTTGTCTTCTCCTCGCTGATTTTCAAGCCTCTACTTGACAACCATTGCTTTATCAGGATAAGCACTTGTTCCAAAGACTCCTTGTCTTTAGCGGTAACTATGAAGTCATCCGCATACCTGATGATGCCTAGCTTTGGGTTGACTGTTTTTATATATTCTTCGCTCCCCGTGCAGTCCAATATTTGCAAGCAATGGACTTATCACACCACCTTGAGGAGTGCCTGTTTCGGTTAGGCAAAAAACACCTTTGTCGATAAACCCTGCTTTTAACCATCCTCTAATTAGCTCACCGCGCGGGAACGAGCCAATTCTTTTGAGTATGGATTCATGGGCAATATTGTCAAAAAAGCCTTTTATGTCAGCGTCTAAAACCCAAGTATGTCTTCCTGAATGATTGTTCCTGAACTTGTTAAAACATTGTTCAATAGCATCATGGCAACTTCTTCCCGGTCGGAAGCCATAGGAATTGGCCTCAAATTGGGATTCCCATTCGGGATAAGCGTGCGTTCTTGATTATTGCTTGGGCGACTCTATCCTTAACGGTTGGGATTCCGAGAGGACGTTTCTTGCCGTTTGATTTCGGGATATATATCCGCCTTGTGGGTTTTGCTAATGGCATTTCCCATTCGTTGACAAGTTTCACTCGCTGTGCAGGAGTATTTATTACCTCCTTGTCAATTCCTGCTGTTTGCTTTCCTTGGTTAACTTGAGTGATAAGTCTTACACTAAGCAATAAGTTGGCTCGGCTTTTGATTAACAATTTCTGCAACCTTCTGAGTTGCTGACCTTGACCAAGTTTTCGGGCACGAAAGATTCTGTGACGTAAATTCCTAACAATTTGCCGGGCTTTTTTCCAGTTGACCTGTGACCAGTCCGTTAATTGTCCGTTGACTCCATTTATCGCGCTTGTGCTTGACACCTAACTTATATCCTCGTTTGGTTTCTACTTGTACTGTTTTCTTTCGTATAAGACCCAAGAGAAGTCTGCTATTCCTTTCGGTCAAGGGCAAATTTTGTAGCCGTTAGGCTTTTCGAAGAGTACCCCTATTCACCCCATTACCAGGTGACATTCGCTTTTTCTCTCATCTTCTGCCCTCCAGAGATTTCCGTCTTTGTTGCCTCAGACCTACTTAGATTATCGACCTTTTTCATAAGACTCTGTAGGGTTTATCCTGTTGTATCATTTGAAGTTTCTGTGTTGGTTAGGATGATTGCCTATTCTGCGGGAGGAGCTTTGTCTCCACGTCTTAATAATGGACAACTATTTAGACCTGCCTCCTTACCTTTTGGTTACAGCCTGTCAGGGATAATTTGGCTGTTCTATTGATCACGCAGTTTAATCAGCAACTTAGACGGTGTTCATCTTTCCAACTCTTTCCCTCTTGCTCCTGATTGCTTAATCCCTAGCAACTTTGGCTACTTTCGGGGTCTGCATTCCATCTATTTCATTGCTTACTTTAAATGTGACCGGACTCGTTGAGTCTCTTCCGTGAGGGCTAGGTGTGGAGAATCCTAGAGAACTCGGTGTTCTAATTCAAATGACCAGTTCAGGCCGCACTATCCATCCAATAGCGCAAACAACTATTTCTGATGAATTGACCTGTGAGAATCATTTCATCTAAAACTTTGTACTGATTTTGACTGCCCTTTAATTTGGCCTCAATTACTAGCAAAGATATGATTAATTCCTCGACTACATATATTGTTATAGCTAAATTTACCCAAAATGTCTACTAGATAAACTATTAATATTTGTGTATAATTATGACATCTTTTGCTTCGCGGTGACAAACGGAAATTAAATTATACACCCATCATTCACCCAGGCACTAAATCTAGCGATTATAGTGCTAGCCTTCTGATGCGTTTAGGTAAATTTTTCATTCTTTTGCCATTATATCAATTTAAAACAATACTGCTAGATGAACTCTTTATCGTAATAGAGCGAGGTATGAAAAGAGGCATGGTAGGTAAAATTAATTAAATTTGAGTGCAAATTTTTTCCTAATTCCCTATCTCCTATCCCCATCTATAGCGATCGGGAATGATTCATATGTATATTTAGATAACTAGAATTACCGGAATTAATTACTCATACTGAGAAAGAATATATGAACCTCAGTTTAGCATTAGCAACTAGCTCAGACTTACGGTGGAATTATGGAATCAAATTAGGCAAAAGATGGCCTCTAATTGCAGAAGTCAGGGAATAGGGAGATGGGGAGATAGGGAGATGGGGAGATTCGTATATTTGCACAATTTTTTATATCTTAATTATAAGACAACAAAAATTGGTAGTCCTACAGCCGTAATGGTGTACAGGAAAAAGGAATGCGTGGCACGGGAGCAAGATGCTCCCACTGTTCTCGTAACAAAAATAATAAAAATGCACCACCACCCAAAAATTAACTCTCTTGTTCTTGTTACTAAACAATGTATAAAAGGATTGTAATAATTTCAGTTCTGGTTAGCAAATAAAGTTGAGATTAAGACTGCAAATCAAGTCAAATTTTAAATAATCTAAATCAAACATAATTTAATTCTTAAAAAGCCTAAATCAAACGGAATTTTATATCCTAAAAATCGGAATTATTAATGATACTAAGACAGGAGAGGTAACTAGCAAATGCAATAAAAAAGAACCAGAAAAGCCTAGATGAAAAAAGCAAAATAAAAATTTAAAATGTAGGGAAAAAAAGACGACTATGGTATTAATTATCTGAGTATATAATCATTATTGAACTCAAGCTATTGTAGACTCTAGTAATAATGATGTTATGATTAACTAAAGTCTAATATAAATATTTTGACTAGCATATTCATCCTGATCGTACCCAAGTTAAAAAAAGTTAGTGAAATCATGGACTAATAAGTATATATTTTTACCAATATTCGTAGTGCCATGACTCCGGTATAGATACCAATAACAAGGGAACAGGTCCAAATAGCAATCCGTCAAAAGTCAAAATTACCTACTTCTTTATATATATTTTTAAAATTAAGGACAAACCAATATAAAGAAATGATAATGATGTGGTAACTTAATGTGCCACTACTTATAACAGAAGACTAAATTAAAAGAGATAGTGCAAGTCAGTTGGAGATATGAAAAATGACAGGACTGTTTCAAATCGGTGATAAATTACTGCAAGCTCAAGATATCCCATCGTTATTAACACGTTATCAGTTAATGCCTCATTTTTTACGAGGGGTGATAATCGACCAAGCGATCGCTAACTTGACTTGCACAGAAGCGGAAAAAACTACAGCGGTAGAAAAATTTGAGAGCCAATATCAGTTAAATTCCCCCGAAACCAAACAAGCATGGCTCAAAAACCAAAACATGACCCAAGAACAGTTAGAAGAAATGGCAATTAGGCCAATATTACTAGAAAAATATAAACAAGAAACTTGGACTAATCAAGTAGAAAGATATTTTATGACTCGTAAGAGCAGTTTAGACCAGGTAGTATACTCCCTGATTAGGACAAAAAATCCTGGTCTGGCCCACGAACTGTATTTTCGCATAGTAGAAGAAGAACAAACCTTTGCAGATGCAGCTCGTCAATACTCTGAAGGTCCAGAAGGGCGCTCGGGAGGATTATTGGGTCCAGTACCCCTAAGTCAACCACACCCTGCTATAGGCAAAATTTTATCAGTAAGTCAACCAGGTCAGCTCTGGGCACCGCGTCCATTAACAGAATGGACAGTAATTATTAGACTAGAAAAATTTATCCCGGCACAGCTTGATGACTCAATGCGACGCGCTTTAATAGATGAACTATTTGAAAATTGGCTCAGAGAACAAATAGGAAAAATAGGCACCCTCAAACCACTACGTTCAGACGTAAAAGCATATTAATAATTAATAATTAATAATTAATAATTAATAATTACTTCTTCTGAAAACAAGTAGGATTGACTAAAAAGAAAATTGTTCTTTTTATCCTCTTATCCTCTTAAAAGAGGAGATTTTAAGCCACAATTTTTCGGTAACTACAAGCTTATTATCAAAATAAAGCACGCCATACTACCAAATAAACCAAAACTAATTGGTAACTATTCAGGTGCTGGGGTTGACAAATGATCATAGCTATGTATTTATCACTTTCCAGAAACCTTTCAGTCTAATTTATATACACTATTTAGTATTCTTAGATACAGTTTTCAGTTTTGAAACACTGAGTATTCACAAAATCAAGAATAATGCAACCCCAAGACCTGAATGCTTACACTAATTCTGAATTCTAAATTCTAAATTTTACTACCAAATAAACCAAAACTAATTCTAAATTCTGAATTCTAAATTCTAAATTCTACATGGCTACTTCCTCAACAATATCAAGAACCCAAGTACAAGAATTTCTAGCAGACAAACCACCATTTAATCAACTTTCAGAAAATGCACTGAAAACTCAATTAGTGGGAAAGTGTCAACTGCTTGGTTACCGTAGTGGCCAACCACTATTTGAAAGAGAAAAAATGCCCACCCAGATAGCAATTATCTATCAAGGTCAGGCACGAATATTAGGTTATGACCAGCGATCGCAACGTCATGTCAGTTTGCAGTTAGCAGGGCCAGGAGAAGTCCTTGGTTGGGCTGGGTTGTTACGAGGGACGCCTTGTGAAACAGCACTCGCTTCAACAGACTTAATTGCCGTGACTTTACCCGCCGCAGACTTCTTAGCAATATTAGAAGCAGAGCCAGAATTTGGGGCAGCCTTTTTAGAACGTCCAGCAGTGAGTGAAGTATTTGAACTACTAACTCAAGAATTTGCCAGAAGGGCTGAAGTTAGTGGGAATGTGAAAGAACTGGCTAAAAATGTCGTCGAAAAAACTTTGGTAGTCAACCTACCTAAAGGAGATGTCAAGACTAAGGAACTAGCATCTATCTTAGAGTCGGAAAAAATCTGGCTAGTAAGTAGTGGGGTAGTAGGAGATTTTGCTCCGGGTAGTCCAGTGGTCTTAGATGGAGCGGGTAGGTCTTTAAAAATTGAGGGACCCAGAGGAGCAAGAATTTTAGGACTCCCAGAACAACAAGAACAAGGCGAACTTGAAGATACCACCGTCGAAAATGGGGCACAAAACACTGAGCTTGTGCCTTTAGATGTATCCGTAGTCCCCCAAGCACCAGCACGTCCACCAGAACCAACAGTTGCTCAAGATACTCAATCAATCAAATATCCCATTTTCCGGGGTAAGGGAGAAGTAGCTGCTGCTTTGGCTTGTTTTCAGATGCTGGCTAAACATCTGAAGCTGAAGTTTCGCCGAGATGTGATTCGCCGGGTACTGGATAATCAGGTTCGGACTGCGGGTAGGGTGTCTCTTCAAGCTTGTGGAGCGATCGCTCAGATGATGGGATTAAGTGGTCAACTGGTACAGGTTCCGGCAGCAGCAGTTAGTCGTCTGAAGGCACCAGCTTTAATTCAATGGCAAGACCATTTTGCCGTACTCTACAGCATTACAGAACAAGAGATAGTTGTTGGTAGTCCAGAATTTGGATTAACTCGCCTTAAACCTGGCCAATTTGCGGAAATTTGGGGAGAGTCTGGACAAGTTCTATTACTCCAGGCACCAAAATCAGAACAAAAGGAACAGTTTAGTTTTTGGTGGTTTGTTCCTTCTTTGATGGAGCATCGCACTGTCTTTATTGAAGTGTTGATTTCTTCATTTTTTGTACAGATATTTGGTTTGGTCAACCCCCTGATGACGATGATTATTATCGATAAAGTCATGGGGCAACGTAGCATTGAGGCTATGGATGTTCTGGGTATCTTGATGTTATTGGTGGCTCTATTTGAGGCTTTGTTGGGGGGTTTACGAACTTTCTTGTTTGTGGATACTACTAACCGGATAGATGTCAAACTTAGTTCGGAGGTGATTGACCATTTACTCCGTCTTCCACTCAACTATTTTGATAATCGTCGGGTGGGTGATTTGACGGGTAGGATTGGAGAATTAGCTAATATTAGGAACTTCCTCACAGGTACAGCTTTAACTGTGGTTTTAGATTCGGTATTTTCAGTACTTTATATTGCTGTGATGTTGGCTCTTAACCCGTTAATGACGATGGTAGCTTTGGCAGGAGTGCCTTTCTTTACTGGAATTATTATTATTAATTCGCCAATTGTTAGGAGGTTACTGCGGAAAAAGGCGGAGCGTTATGCTGATTCTCAGTCATATTTAGTAGAGGTTTTAAATGGTGTTCAAACTGTTAAAGCTCAGAATTTGGAACTTCGGTCTCGTTGGGAATGGTCGGCGCGTTATGCGAAGTTTATGACTGCTAGTTTTAATACTGTTTTGACTCAGACTACTTCTAGTTCTATTAGTACTTTTTTAAATAAACTTTCCGGACTGGCACTTTTATGGGTTGGTGCTTATTTGGTGATTGATGGTCAGTTATCAATAGGCGGATTAATTGCTTTCCGAATTATTGCTGGTAATGTGACAGGTTCGTTGCTCCGTTTTGTGAGTGTTTGGCAGAGTTTCCAAGAGGTGGGAATGTCTATTGAACGACTTCGAGATGTTTTGGATACGGAGGCAGAAGTAGATGAGGAAGACCGGAATAATATTGATATGCCGCCTATTAATGGGGGTGTTAAATTTGAGGAGATTTCTTTCCGATTTGCTCAAAGCGGACCTTTACAATTAGCTAATGTAAATTTGGAATTTCCGGCTGGTTATTTTGTGGGAATTGTTGGTTTGAGTGGTTCTGGAAAGAGTACGTTGATGAAGTTATTACAGCGTTTATATCCTCCTCTTTCTGGTCGAATTTTTATTGATGGATATGATATTCAAAAAGTAGAATTATATTCTTTACGTCGTCAAATTGGGGTGGTTTTACAAGATACTCTCTTATTTAATGGTACGGTTCAAGATAATATTGCTTTGACAAATCCTGATGCTACTACTGATGAAATTGTGAGGGCGGCTAAAATAGCAGTTGCCCATGATTTTATTATGAATTTGCCTAGTGGTTATAACACGATAGTGGGTGAAAGAGGTGCTTCTTTATCAGGGGGACAAAGGCAAAGAATTGCTATTGCTCGGACAGTTTTACAAAATCCTAAATTGTTGATTTTAGATGAGGCAACTAGCGCGTTAGATTACAGTTCGGAACGTCAAGTTTGTGAGAATTTAGCGGAGGCTTTTGCTAATACAACGGTGTTCTTTATTACTCACCGTTTAACAACAGTAAAAAATGCTAATACTATTATTATGATGGATAAAGGTTCGGTGGTGGAACAGGGAACTCATGATGAATTGATGGCTGTTAAAGGTCGTTATTTCTGTCTCTATCAACAACAAGAAGCTCAACAGTAATTAAATTCAAAAGTCAAAAGTCAAAAGTCAAAAATGAAGTCAAAAGTCAAAAATCAAAAGTTATAAATTCAAAAGCAGCCTAAGCTCTAATTATTAATTATTAATCATTAATTGTTAATTGTTAATTGCCCAAAAGCACCATTGCCTAAGTCCTGATTATTAATCATTAATTGTTAATTATTAATTGCCCAATAGAGTCTTGCTCAGTTACGCTAGCGAAGTTCGCACCCTATAAATAACTAATTATTAATTATTAATTATTAATTATTAATTATTAATTATTAATTGCTACTCCCTACTCCCTACTCCCTAATTAAAAAACAAAATGGATACTCAATCTACATCATTAAACGAACAACCAGTCATTCTAGAGAAACCAGCCATATTATCTAGGCTATTTCTATGGATGATTATGATAATTACCAGTTCAGCGGTAATCTGGGCTTACTTTGCTGAGATAGACCAAGCAGTACCAGCGACAGGGCAATTAGAATTAAAAGATGGTTCCATAGATGTCCAAGCTCCTACCAGTGGAAATGTAGTTAGACTCCATGTAGAAAATGGCGATCGCGTGGAAAAAAATCAACCATTACTAACTTTTAGTCCTACTGCTCCTAGTGCAGATTTAGGTTCTGCTAAAGAATTAAGAGATACTCTAAAAAGAGAAAATCTCTTTTATAAAGAGGTACTAAATGGTAAAGTTCCGACAGCTTTACCTCCAGATTTACAAAAATTAGCTCAAGAGCGACAAACTAGAATATCGGAAAATAAAACATACCGCGCTTTGATTGATGAACTTTATTTAAACAGAGGTAGTTTTGTTAATATCGAACCTAGTTTGCAAGGACTATATGTAAACTATAAAGCTGAATATAATTCTCGTGTAGGTGCTGTAGAATTGCAAATTACAGAGCTAGAAAAACAACTTCAACAAGCAGAAGAAGATGAAGAAGCAGGTAGGGAACAATTAAGAGTAGCTCAAGACCAATTGCAATATTCCAAGCAACAATTAGGGTTTGCTAAACAACAATTAAATAATAGTAAGCAACAACTGAATTTTGCTAATGAGCAGTTAAATAATACAGAAAAACAACTGAATTTTGCTAAGGAACAACTGAAAAATACTCAGGAACAACTGCAATATTCTCAAGAACAATTAAAGCTGGCTAAAGGACAGTTGAGTAAGTCAGAACAAGTATTAGGATCTAATCAAGAAATTTTAGGACAAATATCTCCTTTAGTAGAAGAAGGAGCGATCGCTGAACTACAAAAAAAACGTCAGGAACAAGAAGTATTTCGGGGAGAAAGTGAGCTTTTAAGGCAACAAGACCAAATTCAAGCAAGAGCAGGAGAAATAAATACTAGATTGGGAGAAGTAAATTCTCGGTTAGCGGATATTAATGCTAGAGAAGGGGAAGTAAATTCTCGCAGGTCTGATATTAATACATTGGAAGGAGAAATAAATTCTCGTGAGGCTGAAATTAATTCTGGGCTATCAGATATTAATGCTAGAGAAGGAGAAGTCAAAGCTCGTCAAGCAGAAATACAACGCGCTAGGTTAGAACAACAGCGTTTAAATGTGTCTATTAATAGAACTAAAGAACAGTTAAAAAATACTAGAGATAGTTGGGCAAGAGAACTTTATGCCAGAATAGCTGAAAATGAAGGAAGGGAAATTGCTAGAATAGATTCTCAATTTACTCGCTTACAACTAGACAACAATAAGAGACTAACTGAGGTTAATGCTCAGATTGAAAAGTTAGAAGAAACTCGTGATAATCAGGTTTTAAAATCACCCGTTTCAGGGGTAATATTTGATTTACAACCTGTTAGTAAAGAAGAGTCTTCTCTAGATATAAAAACTGACCCTATTTGTCAATATGTAATTAATGATGTTTTGAAGCCTGGGGATATTAAACCAGAAAGATGTGAAGATGCGTCTTATGAAGCACAACAAACTCAACCTTTGTTGACAGTATTGGATGATGATGAAGGTTTAGAGGCGGTAGTTTATATTCAGAATAAAGATATTGCTTTGGTTTTAAAGGCTTTAAATGATAAACGGAAAAAGTTAGAACCTTTTCACGACCAAGAGTTAGCTGGTGGGGAGGTTATTGAATGTGAACCGGGTAAAAAATGTGCTTGTCCTGAACTGAAAGAAAATCGAGAAAAATTAGGTTTAAGTGATGTGGAATGTGTACCTGTAGAGGTGCAAGTTGAAGCTTTACCAGCTAATGAATTTGGTACAGTAACTGGAGAGGTTATTTCTATTAGTGATGATGCTATTCCACCAGACCAAGAAGCAGGAAGAGCTTATTTTTCTTTTGAAACTACCATTGATTTAGAACGGCAAACATTTGTTCTGGATAATGAGAATGATTTGGAAATTGGTTTGCAGAATGGTATGGCAATTAACTCTAATATTAATGTTGGTAAGCGGACTGTTTTAGAGTTGTTCTTTAATAGATTTACTGGCAAGTTTAGGAGTCTGACTAATGTTAATTAGAATTTAGAATTTAGAATTTAGAATTTAGAATTTAGAATTTAGAATTTAGAATTTAGAATTAGCTAAATTCGCACTCAGCTAGTAAGGGTAGGAGTTAGGAGAAATGGGAATTGTAGAGGAGGTAGGAGTAAGAGTTGTCCTTTGATTTTTCTGCCTTTTTCTGCCCAAAAAGCTAGCACTTTATGTAAGTATAAAAAGGCTAAAGAGTCTATCTGTAAATAGTTTCAGGGTAATCAGCAAGCCCTAATTAGGTATCAGCTTTTAGCAATCAGTTATCCGCTAATAAAATATACTTAATTCATTTCTTAAAATCCTGGACTTGCTGCAAGTAGAATGGTTAAGTCCAGGTTTAAATTGCCTTTTTTATATTAGTTTGGAATTATTCTTTCTACACCTTCAGCATAAAACTCTTTGAGACGTTTAGCAAAACCAGTAAAGTCTGGTTCACCACTTAAAGAAGTTCTTAGTAACTCAACTTCTTTTTCCTTATTTTTAGGTATTTCCGATTCAATACCAATATGAAATTTTGGTTTAAGTCCTTGTCTTTCACGAAATGAAATAACAACAACTTCATTTCCTGTTATGTATCCTTCAAATTCAGGAAAAAATGATTTCTCTGAAGGTTTGTGCTGTATACCAACAACTCGCTGTGAAAATGTTGAGTTACTCCAGTCTATTTTTACTTCTAGTTTTGGAGACTTTCCAGATATAAAATCGCCAAAACTTGAACCAAATATTTCTGGAGCGACGATAATTCCAAAATCTGAACCAAACTCTTTAGGCATATCATAAACAATAGAATAAATTTTCTCAATAATTTTTTGAACTATATTTTCAAATAATTTCTTTTGTGTATGAGAAGAACTTGAGAGTTTATTTTTAATTCTATCTAAAATAATTTCAGTTTTATTTTCTTCTTGATTTTCTGATTCTAAAATATCTATCAAAGCTTCTTTAAGTGCAGAAATAGACTGCCAACGAGAATCTATTGTCGTCTCAAAAGCTCTATCAAAAACTATATTTATTTTAGATAGTATAGATTCTGATAAATTAGGTGAAACTGATAACTTTTGTTTAGCTTCTTTTCTCTGATGTGGCTTATTTCCATTTTCAGAATCTAAAAGATAAAGAGGAAATTTCCCTGTGATAGTAAAAAACAAAATGCCACAAATTTGTGTAATATCTGACCTGGGGTCTCTTTGTAAATTACTTTTTTCCCCAAGCTCTGGAAGTTGAAAAAATCTATTTCCTAATTGTTGCCATGTTGGTGTTAAATCTTTAGCATACTCATCAACTTTATTAAAAGAAATACCAAAATCTATTAATACTGGAGTACTAACATCGTTATTTTTGATGATGATATTATCTGGTTTAATATCTCTATGTATTATTCCTCTTTGATGACAATATTCAAGAATATCTAATAATTTGATTGTCAAATTTACAGCACTAAAAATATTCATTACTTCTGCTTTGATAAAATCAGATAAGGTATCTCCAGGTATAAATTCAGTTACTAGATAAAGAGGTATATCTAAATTTTTAAACAGCTCGGAATTTGAATCAATTAATTTTGGTATTCCTGGGCAATCTATTGTTTCTAAAGCAACCACTTCCCTACGCATTCTTGAACGTCTTTCAGGGTCATTTTGTTTATTAAGTTTTTTGAGAACATATTGATTAGCTGGAAACGAATTATTTTTAGGTTCGACTAGATAGGTTTGACCTTGACCACCGCCACCAATATTTTCAATAATTTTCCAATTTTCATCCCAGGGTTTACTATTATTTTTACTCATCTTAGATGTCTGTTTCTTTAATTATAGATATTAAAATCTACGACATTATCATACGAATAATATTATCCATAATTTCTTTCTCACAATTTACGCAACATAGGATTAATAATTTGTATGTTCTAACTGGAAATAGTGAACAAATTGAGTTTGAAATTAGGCTTAATGGTAGTGCGATGAAATAGCTTATAGCGCAATAAAAATTTTTGCTCAGTGAGATTTATCTGTGGATATTGCAATAGAAGCTTTTAGCTGAAAAATGCACAGACAAATTGTAGGGGCGAATGGTATTCGCCCTCCCTATATGTAGAGTCTCTGTGTAAGTTCTGTGCAAATCAGAAATAGAAATGTAATTCAGCTCTGTTGCTGTATACGCAATAGGAATTTTTGCTCAGTGAGATTTATCTGTGGATTTAGCAATAGAAGCTTTGAGCTGAAAAATGCACAGACAAATTGTAGGGGCGAATGGTATTCGCCCTCCCTATATGTAGAGTCTCTGTGTAAGTTCTGTGCAAATCAGAAATAGAAATGTAATTCAACTCTATTGCTATATACGCAATAGGAATTTTTGCTCAGTGAGATTTATCTGTGGATATTGCAATAGAAGCTTTGAGCTGAAAAATGCACAGACAAATTGTAGGGGCGAATGGTATTCGCCCTCCCTATATGTAGAGTCTCTGTGTAAGTTCTGTGCAAATCAGAAATAGAAATGTAATTCAACTCTATTGCTATATACGCAATAAAAATTTTTGCTCAGTCAGATTTATCTGTGGATATTGCAATAGAAGCTTTTAGCTGAAAAATGCACAGACAAATTGTAGGGGCGAATACCATTCGCCCTCCCTATATGTAGAGTCTCTGTGTAAGTTCTGTGCAAATCAGAAATAGAAATGTAATTCAACTCTATTGCTATATACGCAATAAAAATTTTTGCTCAGTCAGATTTATCTGTGGATATTGCAATAGAAGCTTTTAGCTGAAAAATGCACAGACAAATTGTAGGGGCGAATACCATTCGCCCTCCTATATGTAGAGTCTCTGTGTAAGTTCTGTGCAAATCAGAAATAGAAATGTAATTCAACTCTATTGCTATATACGCAATAACTAGATTTAATCAATTCTGATCGAGAGGTTCTGATAACAGTGTTTAGTATTCACCTCAGTATTTAACCGGACATGATATTAAATTTGATTTTTAAATATTCCAGAAAATGTCTGTATATTGGTAATATTTCCTAGAGCGATCGCTACTTCCCAATAATGTTAAAAGTCTTTTCCCGAACCAGAATATTATTACTAACCCTCTATATTTTTCCAGTCTTATTACTCCTCTGGTTTCTCGCTAATTTTAGTGTCAATGTTCCCTACTGGGACCAATGGAGATTAACCCCTATTTTTGAGCGAGTTACTGAAGGAAACGCCACATTTTTTGACTTTTTCACAGTACACGGACATCACAGAATATTAATACCAAAATTAATCATTACCACTTTAGCCTTTGCCACTAAATGGAACACTCAAGCTGAAATAATTTGTAGCGTAATTTTTGTCATCATCACATTTTTTGCTATCTGTAAAATAGCCGAAATTCAATTCAGAATAAAAACAAAAATATCCTACATATAGCAAATATATTAGTCAGTCTATTATTATTTTCTTTAGTACAACATCAGAATTGGTTATGGGGATTTACCCTATTTTGGTTTCTGACAAATTTATGCTTAATCATAGCAATCTATTTTATTTACGCATTCGATAAATTTTCAGCAAAAACAAAAATATTTCTGGCAGCAATATCCTGTTTTATTGGCAGTTTTACATTAATACAAGGATTATTTTCTTGGTTTGTACTTATACCATCAATATTTTGGCTTGAAGGTAAACCAAAACAAAAAATTAGTAGAGTCACTATTTGGATTTTACTCTTTATACTTTCATGTTTAATATATTCAATTAACTATAATCCCATTCGAGAGCCAAAACCATTTTTATTTACAGAACAACCATTCTTAATCATCAATTACTTTTTAGCTATTTTAGGTTTACCTTTAGTGAGAATTTCCATTCCAGCAATTGTGACAGGATTAATATTATTTTCTAGTTTTATATTTTTCACGTTTTATTTTCTCAAGAAACCCTGGTTTAATGAAGTCAGAAGTCGTAGGGGCGTTAACGAAGTTATGCGAAGCAAACGGCCGTTCGCCCGTACAGAAGTCAGAAGTGATTTTTGCAACGGAGATTTAAGCTCCGCTCCAAAAATCTTTCTCCTTAAAAGGTGGGGTTTTAGACCCAATTATTTTGATAAATTTACCTTTACTCCGGCAGCTATTCCTTGGTTAACAATAGGAACATTTTCTCTCATTTCTGCTCTATCTATTTCTGTAGGGAGGGCAGAATATGGTGTGGAAAATGCAATGATTTCTTCGCGGTATACAACTACGTCAATTTTATTAATTATTTCCCTAATTTATCTGTTTGGTTTATTCCTGCAAGAGCAGCAAAAGTATTTATCAATATACAAAATTTTTGCTGTAGTAATGACAGGAATTATGATGGTTAACTCGGTGTATGTTGTTACTAATGTAAAATCAAGTTTTCCCTACATGGAAAGTCGGAAAGAGTGTCTAGAAATAATTAACTATTTGGAAGATTCAGAATTTATTCAAGAATCACAGGATAGCTGTTTAGTATTAATGAATGGCAAAACCTGGTTAGTCAGAGAAGGTGCAGAAATTATGGAAAAATTAGGATGGCGAAAATTCCCACAAAATCTGGAATTTATTACAGAAACAAAAGAAACTTATGGTTATTTAGATTATCCTCAAACAACTGAAAAAACTCTAATTATTAATAGGGATGAAACTCTTAGTTTAGGGGATGGGCAATTAGACCGGATAGAAATAAACAACCAAATTTAGTTTTACTTTCTGCTGGGCAAAATAAATCTTTTTTTGCTAATGCTATTGTTAATTTAGAGAGTAATGATATTGCTAAAGTTATGAAGTCAAAAAAGTATAGTAGAGCGCGATGGAAAGTCACATTTTCAGCTAAGTCTTTACCTATGGGAGAAACCGTCATTAATGCTTGGGTTTATAATTCTGATAAACAAGAATTTATTAAATTGAATGATGAAGTTAAAGTCAGGGTAGAAAATGGTTTATAAGATAATAATAACTGCCAAAATTACCTTTAAATTTATTTCAAGACTAATATAGCAATATGATTTTAGTTGTGATATATTGGATATTTTTAGGCAACAGGCAACAGCTCCGGAAGGCAATAGAGAAGAAGAAAAAAACAAATATATATGAGTAAGATAACTGCTATATTCTAAACTTTAAAGGAATATCTCAATTTTCACATCTGATTCCTGATTGCTATAGCTAAAGTTCCTTAAAAAGGACTGAAAATACGGAGTCCTCTTGAGAGGAATTAAGCTGTGAGCATTTTAATCCTTGGCATATTGATTGAGCTGTGAGTTAGGGATTTTAATCTCTAGAGAATTTTCAAGGAAAATCGTCTTTATCAATCATTTGTTCTAGGTAAAAATTTCCCGAATAATTAAGGTTTAAAGCCTCTCATTTAAAGGATAAACAAGGAAAATTTTTCTTTTGAGTCAATCCTCTCCTTGAACAGAAGAGGTAATAATTAATTATTAATTGTTAATTATTAATTAGGGCTTGCTGATTAATTCTAAAAGTATTGACTGATATTGGTTTGAGCGTTTTATATTTGAAAAAAATACCAACTTTTCGGTGAAAAAAGCTCAAAAAGCTAGTATTTTGGGATGATTATGGCAGAAAAATTGAGAGACAATTCTTAACTCCTACCTCCTGGCTAATTCCCATTTCTCCTGTCTCCTGTCTCCTATCTCCTACCCCAGCAAAAAGACTTTCCATACGCAAACCCTAATTATTAATCGTTGAAAGTTTCTTTTGAATGATGTTGTTTTTGATTATCTACATAAGCGATCGCTCGTTCTAGTTGTGTTTTTCCCAAAGAAAATACACCATATCCTGCTTGCCAAGCAAATTTTTTTTCCTTCGGAAGTAGAAAATTATTTAAATAATGAGAACTACTACCTTTAATATTTTTCACAAAATCAGAAATAGCTAAAGTAGGTGGGACTCAAATGTAAGCATTTCTTCCGGAATGCGGAGCTAACAGCTATTAGCTGTCAGGTAGCTTCCTCCGGAGGAACTTTCCTACGGAATGCTACGCAAACGTTAACAGCAAAAAGACTTTCTCTTTAAGAACAGTGTTTAAATTAACAACTGACTTTAAGGTCAAGGGAACCACCTTTTGTAGTAAGACAATTAAATATTGCTTTGATCGTAAACTAAAGGCAATAGCTGATAGCTGATAACGCAGTTCCTCCGATAGGAGGCTAGCTGACGGCTGTTTGCGCAGCAGTCCGCAGGAAATGCTTACACTGAAACTACTAAATGAATATGATTTTCTGTACCATTAATCCCATGAATAATACAATTAATAGCATTAACTTTGCCAATAATATAATGATAAAGTTGAGGTTATATATTTAGTATGATTAGAGGTTTTCTTTGTTTAGTTGACCAAACAAAATTATAGAAAAGTCGCCATAATGCCATGCTAATTTTGATATTTTAAATGTACAAATTCAGGTTAAAATTGATATCCTGCACAAAAATGAATTTCTGTACTAACACCTTAAAATTTTTAGTCTCTTTTAAGGGACTTCAGTTATAAGCCTGGGATTTTAATCTCAGGTAATATTTTAATCAAATATTATGCAAAAAAATCATTGTCCCTTATGTCATACAGATAAATTTAACTACTACAAAGCAGGGGATGACTATCTATTAGCTAAATGCTCTGTATGTGGTATGGTCTGGGATAATAATCCACCAAAAAATCCCACTGCTATTTATCAAGAAGATTACTATAATAACGATTTTCCTAAAGGAGGATATTCTAATTATTTTCAAGGCATGAAAATTAATAGCCAGACTTTTCGAGAGCGTTTATTGAAGGCTGAGAAAAAACTTTCTAGTAAAGGTTTATTATTAGATGTAGGTTGTGCTTTAGGTGATTGTTTGGAGCAAGCAAAAGATTTAGAATGGGATAATCCTCAAGGTTTAGAAGTATCAGAATATGCAGTAAATTTTGCTAAAAGTCGTGGTTTATCTGTCTGTCAAGGAGATTTGTTTAATCATAGTTTTGAACCTAATTATTTTGATTTAATTATGTTGCAAGATATGATTGAACATACAACAAATCCTATTGCTCAACTAACAGCAGCTTATCAACTTTTGAAACCGGGAGGATGGATTTTTATTACTACTCCGAATGTGGGAGGATTTTGGCATAGATTATTAGGTTCTTTATGGTATCACTATAAACCAACAGAACATCTGACTTATTTCTCTCTTGATACGATGAAATTTGCCTTGGAAAAAACAGGATTTTCTGATGTAGAATCAAAGCCAACCAATAATTCTATGAGTGTGGAATATATACTCGATCGACTCAAATATTATCAGCCAACTTTATTCTCCTTTTTACTGAGAATTGCTCGAACTCTAAATCTCCATAAATTAGTTTTTTCTCTATGCATAGGAGAATTAGAAGCTTGGGAAAGAAAAGTAGGGGAGTAGGGGAGTAGGGGAGTGAGGGAGTGGGGGAGTGGGGGGAGTGTGGGGAGAGAGGGAAGTTTTGAACTATTTATTTATTGTATAAAAATGTACATTTTTGTGGAAATTTTATACTGAATAAAAGTGATTACTCACCCCTTTGTGAAAAACCTACCCTTGTAAGGACTAGGGAAGAAGTAAACATCAGAATAATTAACAATAACTGGGGTGCTAATTATCAAAAAAGTTCCATGGGTCTGTGTTAATTACTTAATAATTGAAATGTCGCCTAAGTTAAGTATTCTTTTTTCACCGTTGGTATGAGGGAAAAAAAGGTTGACAAAATAGACAAGATAAAGTTCTATATCTATGGAATTTTTAACTGTGAATATAGCAGAAAGAAGAAGGAAGAAGATTTTAGTTATCTAGGATAGAAGGAAAAATTTTGCGTTGTCTGAGTTTTAAGCTTTTGATATGTCCTAACCGCTTTGGCGGTTGCTATATTTTCACTCTAAAACCTACAACCTAAAACCTAACACCTAACACCTAACACCTAATCAGACTTAAAACTTAAAACCTAAAACCTACTACCTATTAAATAAATTGAGGTCATATAAATGAATGTAATTCAAACAGAAATCCCAGAAGTATTGCTGATAGAGCCAAAAGTTTTTGGAGATGAACGTGGCTTTTTTATGGAAAGTTTTAATCAACGCAATTTTTCAGAAAAAACAGGAGTAAGTCTGGAATTTGTACAAGATAATCACTCTCGTTCTAGTCAAGGTGTACTTCGAGGTTTACATTATCAAATTCAACAAGCTCAAGGTAAATTATTACGAGCAGTTGTGGGAGAAATATTTGATGTTGCTGTAGATATTCGGAAAAATTCTCCTAATTTTGGTAAATGGGTAGGTTATCTTTTAAGTGCAGAAAATAAACGACAACTTTGGGTGCCTCCTGGTTTTGCTCATGGTTTTTTAGTGGTGTCTGAAACTGCTGATGTTTTGTATAAGACTACCGACTATTACGCGCCAGAATACGAACGTTCAATTATTTGGAATGACCCAGAAATTGGTATTATTTGGCCTCTAGAAGGAATTGAGGTGAAATTATCTAAAAAAGATCAAGCTGGTACAACCTTAAAAGATGCTGATTTGATGTAAATGCTCTGCAAAAGGGATTTACCTAATGTCTGCACCCTAAATTGTAGTGCTATATTTACTATTCCCTATTCAATTCAATCAACTGAGGTCAAAAAAAATGAATGTAATTCAAACAGAAATCCCCGAAATATTGTTAATAGAGCCACAAGTTTTTGGAGATGAACGAGGCTTTTTTATGGAAAGTTTTAATCAACGCAATTTTTCAGAAAAAACAGGAGTAAGTCTGGAATTTGTACAAGATAATCACTCTCGTTCTAGTCAAGGTGTACTTCGAGGTTTACATTATCAAATTCAACAAGCTCAAGGTAAATTATTACGAGCAGTTGTGGGAGAAATATTTGATGTTGCTGTAGATATTCGGAAAAATTCTCCTAATTTTGGTAAATGGGTAGGTTATCTTTTAAGTGCAGAAAATAAACGACAACTTTGGGTGCCTCCTGGTTTTGCTCATGGTTTTTTAGTGGTGTCTGAAACTGCTGATGTTTTGTATAAGACTACCGACTATTACGCGCCAGAATACGAACGTTCAATTATTTGGAATGACCCAGAAATTGGTATTATTTGGCCTCTAGAAGGAATTGAGGTGAAATTATCTAAAAAAGATCAAGCTGGTACAACCTTAAAAGATGCTGATTTGTTTTAACAATAGGAGTCAGGAGTCAGGAGTCAGGAGTCAGAATATTTTTGTAAAAATTACTTGCTAGAATGATTTTGCTTGTAGTTTAGTTTTGCTTATCTACCTAGTCAAAGGAAGAGAAAATCAGGAAATTATCAAACTGTGAAAGACTCAAAACTCAGAATTGGGAATTGAAAAGATTTCGGCAAACTTTCTAGCTGAAGTAATTTTTTAGAGAGAGTAAAATTTCACCGATCTACTTACTTAAAGGCAGAATGAAAATCGGCAAATTCTCAAACTGTAAAATACTCAAAAATCAGAATTGAGAATTCCGAAGATTTGAGCAAAGAGAGAGTAAAATTTCACCGATCTACTTACTTAAAGGCAGAATGAAAATCGGCAAATTCTCAAACTGAAAATTCTCAAAACTCAGAACAGAGAATTCCAAAGATTTCGACAAACTTTCTAGCTGAAGTGATTTGTCAGAGAGGGTGAAATTTTTCTTATCTACTTACTTAAAGACAGAATGAAAATCGGCAAATTCTCAAACTGTAAAATTCTCAAAACTCCAAATTGAGAATTGAGAAGATTTCGGCAAACTTTCTAGTTGAAGTAATTTTTCAGAGAGGTTGAAATTTTGCCTATCTACTTACTTAAAGACAGAATGAAAATCGGCAAATTCTCAAGCTGTAAAATTCTCAAAACTCAGAATTGGGAATTATCAAGATTTCGGCAAACTTTCTAGTTGAAGTGATTTTTCAGAGAGGGTGTAATTTTCTCTATCTACTTACTTAAAGACAGAATGAAAATCGGCAAATTCTCAAGCTGTAAAATACTCAAAACTCGGAATTGAAAATTGAGAAGATTTCGGCAAACTTTCTAGCTGAAGTGATTTTCTGGAGAGAGTAAAATTCTGCCGATCTACTTAGTTAAAGGTAGAATGAAAATTGGAAAATTCTCAAGCTGCCAAATACTCAAAACTCAGAATAGAAAATTCAGGAGATTTGAGCAAACTTTCTAGCTGAAGTCATTTTTCAGAGAGAGTGAAATTTTGCTTATCTAATTACTTCAAAGACATAATGAAAATCGGCAAATTATCAAGTGGTAAAATACTCAAAACTCTGAATTGAAAGTTCTGGAGATTTCGGCAAACTTTCTAGCTGAAGTGATTTTTCACAGAGAGTGAAATTTTGTCTATCTACTTACTTCAAGACAGAATCAAAATCGCAAAATTCTCAAACTGTAAAAGACTCAAAACTCAGAATTGGGAATTCCGAAAATTTCGGCAAACTTTCTAGGTGAAGTGATTTTTCACAGAGAGTGAAATTTTGTCTATCTACTTACTTCAAGACAGAATCAAAATCGGCAAATTCTCAAACTGTCAAATACTCAAAACTTGGAACAGAGAATTGAGAATATTTCGGCAAACTTTCTAGTTGAAGTGACTTTTCAGAGAGAGTGAAATTTTTATTATCTACTTACTTCAAGACAGAATCAAAATCGGCAAATTATCAAGCTGTAAAATACTCAAAACTCAGAACAGAGAATTGAGAATATTTCGGCAAACTTTCTCCCTGAAGTAATTTTTTAGAGAGGTTTAAATTTTGCCTATCTGCTGACTCAAAGGCAGAATGAAAATCGGCAAATTCTCAAGTAGTAAAATACTCAAAACTTAGAACAGAGAATTGAGAATATTTCGGCAAACTTTCTCCCTGAAGTAATTTTTTAGAGAGGTTTAAATTTTGCCTATCTACTTACTCAAAGGCAGAATGAAAATCGGCAAATTCTCAAGTAGTAAAATACTCAAAACTTAGAACAGAGAATTGAGAATATTTCGGCAAACTTTCTAGCTGAAGTAAATTTCCAGAGAAGGTAAAATTTTCCTCATCTACTTACTTAAAAGAAGAATGAAAATCGGCAAAATTCTCAAGCTGTAAAATACTCAAAACTTAGAACAGAGAATTGAGAATATTTCGGCAAACTTTCTCCCTGAAGTAATTTTTTAGAGAGGGTGAAATTTTGCCTATCTACTTACTTAAAGACAGAATGAAAATCGGCAAATTCTCAAGTAGTAAAATACTCAAAACTCGGAACAGAGAATTGAGAATATTTCGGCAAACTTTCTAGCTGAGGTTATTTTCCAGAGAGGGTGAAATTTTGCCTATCTACTTACTCAAAGACAGAATGAAAATCGGCAAATTCTCAAGTAGTAAAATACTCAAAACTTAGAACAGAGAATTGAGAATATTTCGGCAAACTTTCTAGCTGAGGTTATTTTTAATAGAATGCTTTATTTTGCTTATCTATCTAGTTAAAAGCAAAATAAAAAGAGTAAAATTATGAATATGAATCTGGCATATTTTGTAAAGCAAAAGAGTTCTATTATATTTGGTTGTATGGCTTAATTTGAGGTAATTATTATGGTAGATCCAATTAGTGTGAGCGTGATTTTCAATCTGATCAATCTGATCGATCAAGATAACAAAGGTAACAATGACACTTTCTGTCTTTCCTTAAATAAGGATGACATATTTAGAGATATTTTAACGACTGACCAAAATATAAAGAATGATTCGTCAAAACTACTGAAGGGAATTTTCTTATATACAGATGTAGACAAAGAGATAGTTAATTATACAAGAGATAACTTTCAGGAATTTTACAAATTAACTGGAGACTGGAGTAAAATATACATCTTAGAAAAACCTGAGCCTAACCTTGGCTCACTCATAAAATATTGGCAGTCAATTCTTTATGCAGAATTGTATGAAAAGTTTTCTTTAAGTAGATGGTTATTTGAAACTAAACCATTTAATAGAAACGAATCTTACGATATAGCTAGACAACTAGATATCCTTCCCGAACAATTACCTTGTTTAGTCTTATTACCACCCTTAACAGAAATATCTGGTCGAGAAAAACTAATTATCCCTATTCAAGAAGTATCAGCAAATTATTTTAGAAAAATATTTTCGACTTTAGAACAGATAGTTAAACAAACAGAGGAGAAAAATAAATATGAAGCTATCAAAATCAGATTTAGCGACCTGATAGAATACTTAGATAAAAATTCCGAAAAAATTGTTCAACGAACAACAACAGAATATCAAATAAATGGAACAAATATTTTTGTTAATAGCCAAACGGAGAATTTTCAAATGACCGAAAATAATCGCGATATTCAAATTAGCGGAGACAGTAAAATCGCCAGCATTGTTGGAGGAGAAGGAAAAATATATACAGCGAATATTAACCAGAATAATTATTCATCCGAACAAAGACAAACCTTACAAGAGGCAGCAAAAGAAATTCAACAATTATTAGAACAACTATCTAAAACAGACTATTCCTCAAATCCCACCAATAACTTAGAAATTGCTAATCAAGCAATTCAAGAAATAGAAAAAAATCCCTCTCTAAAATCTCGAATAATTACAGCATTAAAAGCAGGAGGAAAAGAAACATTCAAAGAATTAATAGACCATCCAGCAGTTAATATATTAATGGCTTCAATTGAAGGTTGGAGTAGTGCCAAATAGAAAAACAAAAATCAAATCTAAATATTATTGAAAAATCACAAATGAAAATCTTATTAACAGGCATTAACGGACAACTTGGCCACCAACTACAACCCCTCCTCACAAATATTGGAGAAGTAACCGCAGTGGGGCGAGAAAACTTAGACCTTGCAGACCCCAATGCCATCTCTCAACTAATTAGCCAAGTTAAACCAGAAATTATTGTCAATGCTGCTGCTTATACCGCAGTTGACAAATCTGAAAATGAGCCAGAATTAGCCAATGCGGTAAATGGTATTGCCCCTGGAATTATGGCAACCGAAGCCAAAAAATTAGGGGCAACCTTAATCCACATTTCCACCGACTACGTTTTTGATGGGAGTCAAAGTACACCCTACACAGAAACCGACCCTACCAACCCCCTCGGTATCTACGGCAAATCTAAATTAGCGGGAGAAAAGGCAATTCGAGAAACAGAAGCTAATCATATTATTATCAGAACAGCTTGGGTTTATGGGGTTTATGGTAAAGGTAACTTTGTCAAAACCATGTTGCGGGTAGGTAAAGATAGGGAAGAATTGAGAGTAGTTTACGACCAGGTAGGTTGTCCAACTTGGACCGGAGACTTAGCAGAAGCGATCGCTCAAATTATTCCTCATCTTAATTCAGAAACCTATGGAACTTATCACTATACAAATAGTGGAGCTATTAGTTGGTACGATTTTGCCATGACTATTTTTGAGGAAGCAAAACAATTGGGTTTTCCTTTAGAGGTAAAACGAGTAGTTCCTATAACTACTGCTGAGTATCCAACTCCAGCAAAACGACCTGCTTTTTCAGTTTTGAATAGTGGGAAAATTTCCCAAGTTTTGGGAAAACATTCTCCATATTGGCGAGATGGTTTGAGGCAAATGTTAAAGCAGTTAGCTGCTTTGAGCAATTAACAATCAGCTCTAACACAAGAGTTACTCAAAGAAACTATATGTTATGTAGTAGTAAGCAAAAACTATAACGTTGCAGTTTTTTATCTGAAACTCATGGGTACGATAAGTATGGAAAAACTTACTAATCAACAGCTATAGTTTTTTGTTATACCTATTTCCAGATAATAAATTTGTCTAATGAATTCTACTATTACTCCCTCTCCTTGGATAAAAATATTTTCCACAGAGTGATAAACACAAGAGTGACTCAAAGAAACTATATGTTATGTAGTAGTAAGCAAAAACTATAACGTTGCAGTTTTTTATCTGAAACTCACGGGTACGATAAGTATGGAAAAACTTACTAATCAACAGCTATAGTTTTTTGTTATACCTATTTCCAGATAATAAATTTGTCTAATGAATTCTACTATTACTCCCTCTCCCTAGATAAAAATATTTTCCACAGAGTGATAAACACAAGAGTTACTCAAACAGGCTATATATATTAAGCAAAAACTATAACGTTGCAGTTTTTTATCTGAAACTCACGGGTACGATAAGTATGGAAAAACTTACTAATCAACAGCTATAGTTTTTTGTTATACCTATTTCCAGATAGTAAATTTGTCTAATGAATTCTACTATTACTCCCTCTCCTTGGATAAAAATATTTTCCACAGAGTGATAAACACAAGAGTGACTCAAAGAAACTATATATATTAAGCAAAAACTATAACGTTATAGTTTTTGTATCTGAAACCTATGAGTGAGGTAAGTGTTGAAAAAATTACTCCTCAACAGCTATAGTTTTTTGTTATACCTATTTCCAGATAATAAATTTGTCTAATGAATTCTACTATTACTCCCTCTCCTTGGATAAAAATATTTCAACCAATTTCTCAACCCACCCTACGTTTATTCTGTTTTCACTCTTCTGCATCTGGTGCTTCCTTATTTCGCCTCTGGGGAAAACATTTACCATCTAATATTGAGGTTTGCGCCATACAATTACCAGGAAGAGAAACTCGGATAAAAGAAACTTTAATTACTAAATGGGATGACCTACTTTTTTCCCTAACTAAAGATTTGCAACCGTTTCTGACAGAATATCCCTTTGTGTTTTTCGGTCATAGTCTTGGTGGATTAATTTGTTTTGAAGTTGCCCGTAAATTACGAGCAAAAAAATTACCGACTCCTAAATATATGTTTATTTCTGGTCGTCGCGCTCCTCACATTCCTATTGATAACCAACTTCATCAAGCATCTAATCAGACTTTAATTTCGACCTTGCGTGAATACGGTGGTACCCCTGAAGCAGTCTTGGAAAACCGAGACCTGATGGAATTATTTTTGCCTATTTTACGAGCAGACTTTACCCTCAATGAAAAATATATTTATTCTCCTGAAGCACCTTTTCAATTTCCTATTGTTGCTTTCAGAGGTATAAATGATACAGCAGTAAATTTACAACAGTTATCTGAATGGGAAAAGTATACTGTTGGTAATTTTGCTTTACATGAATTTCCTGGCGGCCATATGTTTTTCCTACAACAACCAGAAACTTTAATGGAGGCAATTTTCAAATTTCTGTAGGGTAAAAAAGATGAACCTATTTTAAATTAATCTGTACATCCGTGCCCAAATTCCTGTCTTGACATCCGTGCCCAAATTCCTGTCTTGCCTTCCAATTTATGTTAGTCAAAAAAAAGTCAGAAGTTACCTTTCTAATTCTCACCACCATTGTAATTTTACTCCCTGCCTTCTATATACTTTTATGATATCTAAAGCAGGAGAGCTGCTAAATTTTGACTATTGGTGGATGATTCAAAATATCTATTCTATAGATGGTTTTTCCACTAATATTTTTGACTGGATGTTTCGGGCAAATGAACACTTTGTTTTAATTCCTGCCATAATTTATGCTCTAAATATTGTTATTACCAAAGGTTCCAATATTGGATTGTGTCTAGCTACATTTTTCCTGGCTTCTATTCAGGGAATTTTATTAATGGCATTAGTACCTAATACCCTGAAAAAAGATCGGACAATACTTCTATTATTAATTCTATTTATCTCCATTTTTAACTTTACTCCTGCTGCTGCTCATAATTGGATGCGTGGATATAGTGGTGTACATTGGGTAATTGCTAATTTATTTGTTATTGCCTCAATTTTTTGTGTAAATAGATTGGTCGAATCTCCACAAAATAAATGGTTAATTGTCAGTATCAGCTTAGGAATTTTAGGATGTATTAGTTATAGTACAGCTTTGGGAATTTGGCCGATATTATCTGCCGTTGCTATTTTATTTAAACTGCCGAAAAGATTTACTATCTCCTATATTATTTTTTCTATTTTAGTAATAGGAATTTATTTCCTCACTTACACAACACCCTCTCATCATCCCTCTTTGTCTAAACTAAATTTAATTAATATAATTGCTTATATTCCTGTTTATCTAGGAGCAATTTTTACTCATAATATCCCCGTAGCTTCAACAATAGGTTGGTTCGGATTAATTTTGACAGGATTATTTTTTACTTATTGGTTATTTTCATCTTATCCTCAAGACTGGCTACCGTGGTTATCAATAATAACTTATACTTTAGGCACTGCTTTAATGGCAGCAGTTAGTCGTTCTGGGTTTGGAGTCGAACAAGCGATCGCTTCTCGTTATGCTACTCTACCTTCTCTATTTTGGTTAAGTCTAATTATCCTAATTTTCTTATGGCTCCAACAACAGCAACCCATTCTCAAAAAACAGTGGTATTTTGTTATGCCATTAGTGGCAGTTTTGACTGTTTTAACTATATTAATGTATCGAGTAGGCACGGAAACTTTTAGAGAAATTGCTCATCGCGCAACTTATCAACCTTTAGTAGGATTATCTTTACAACTTGGTATTTCTGACCCGGTTTTAATTAAAGAAAAAGTAGGCAACCGACCTGCTGCTTTTTTAGGTTTAGTAGATGCTTTAAAAGCTGATGGTTTAGTACCTTTTAATCGAGATATAAAAAGGATAATTTTTGTGCAAATTTGGATGAAAAAATTAACCCAGATTTATTAACAGCAAAGCAACCAGAAAATTTCCAGGGATATTTTGATACTGTGACTAAATTTTCTTCTACTACAGCTAGAGTAAATGGATGGGTAAATCAAGTTAAAAGTCCAAAGTTAAAAGTCCAAAGCAAAGAGAATGTTCAGATTAAATGTATTGCTATTCTGAATCAAGAAAATGTGGTTAAAGGTTTTGGAATGTCAGGTTTTCCTCGTGCTGATGTAGCAGAATTATTAGGAGGTGAATATGAATTATCCGGCTGGAAAGGATATATTCAAGCCTCAAAAAACGATGTTTTAACAGCTTATGTTAAATTGAAAAATAGTCAAGATTGGATAGCTTTAACCAATCAACATAGTTTTGAGAATTAGAATTAAACCTAGAATCTTCATTAATTGATAATGGATAATGGATAATGGATAATTACCTCTGGTTAAAACCGTTACGGAATTGAAGATAAGGAAATATTATTTCTTTATTTTCCCCTTGTAGAGCGACAGCTCGCGGCGCAGCTAAGGGGAGGCTTTTAACCTGAATTATTTAATTAATAATGATTAATTATTAATTATTCGGTAAATACCTAAGTTTTGTGATGGAATTAAATGAAATTTCTTACTATTCTCAATCAAGAAAGAATTGTCAAAAGTTTTAGAATATCAGGTTTTACTCCTGCCTATGTCGCAGAATTATTCGGAGCTGAGAATCTTAAATACCTCAATTTTGTGATTCTGGGAATTAAATGAAATGTCTTACTATTCTCAATGCTGAGAATCTTAAATACCTCAATTTTATGATTCTGGGAATTAAATGAAATGTCTTACTATTCTCAATCAAGAAAGAATTGTCAAAAGTTTTAGAATGTCAGATTTTACTCCTGCCTATGTCGCAGAATTATTCGGAGCTGAGAATCTTAAATACCTCAATTTTGTGATTCTGGGAATTAAATGAAATGTCTTATTATTCTCAATCAAGAAAGAATTTTCAAAAGTTTTAGAATGTCAGATTTTACTCCTGCCTATGTCGCAGAATTATTCGGAGCTGAGAATCTTAAATACCTCAATTTTATGATTCTGGAAATTAAATGAAATGTCTTACTATTCTCAATCAAGAAAGAATTGTCAAAAGTTTTAGAATGTCAGATTTTACTCCTGCCTATGTCGCAGAATTATTCGGAGCTGAGAATCTTAAATACCTCAATTTTATGATTCTGGGAATTAAATGAAATGTCTTACTATTCTCAATCAAGAAAGAATTGTCAAAAGTTTTAGAATGTCAGATTTTACTCCTGCCTATGTCGCAGAATTATTCGGAGCTGAGAATCTTAAATACCTCAATTTTGTGATTCTGGGAATTAAATGAAATGTCTTACTATTCTCAATGCTGAGAATCTTAAATACCTCAATTTTATGATTCTGGGAATTAAATGAAATGTCTTACTATTCTCAATCAAGAAAGAATTTTCAAAGGTGTTGAAATGTCAGATTTTACTCCTGCCTATGTCGCAGAATTATTCGGAGCTGAGAATCTTAAATACCTCAATTTTGTGATTCTGGGAATTAAATGAAATGTCTTACTATTCTCAATCAAGAAAGAATTTTCAAAGGTGTTGAAATGTCAGATTTTACTCCTGCCTATGTCGCAGAATTATTCGGAGCTGAGAATCTTAAATACCTCAATTTTATGATTCTGGGAATTAAATGAAATGTCTTACTATTCTCAATCAAGAAAGAATTTTCAAAGGTGTTGAAATGTCAGATTTTACTCCTGCCTATGTCGCAGAATTATTCGGAGCTGAGAATCTTAAATACCTCAATTTTATGATTCTGGGAATTAAATGAAATGTCTTATTATTCTCAATGCTGAGAATCTTAAATACTTCAATTTTGTGATTCTGAGAATTAAATGAAATGTCTTATTATTCTCAATCAAGAAAGAATTTTCAAAGGTTTTAGAATGTCAGATTTTACTCCTGCCTATGTCGCAGAATTATTCGGAGCTGAGAATCTTAAATACCTCAATTTTGTGATTCTGAGAATTAAATGAAATGTCTTATTATTCTCAATCAAGAAAGAATTTTCAAAGGTTTTGGAATGTCAGATTTTACTCCTGCCTATGTCGCAGAATTATTCGGAGCTGAGAATCTTAAATACTTCAATTTTGTGATTCTGAGAATTAAATGAAATGTCTTATTATTCTCAATGCTGAGAATCTTAAATACTTCAATTTTGTGATTCTGGGAATTAAATGAAATGTCTTATTATTCTCAATCAAGAAAGAATTGTCAAAAGTTTTAGAATGTCAGATTTTACTCCTGCCTATGTCGCAGAATTATTCGGAGCTGAGAATCTTAAATACCTCAATTTTGTGATTCTGAGAATTAAATGAAATGTCTTATTATTCTCAATCAAGAAAGAATTGTCAAAAGTTTTAGAATGTCAGATTTTACTCCTGCCTATGTCGCAGAATTATTCGGAGCTGAGAATCTTAAATACTTCAATTTTGTGATTCTGGGAATTAAATGAAATGTCTTACTATTCTCAATCAAGAAAGAATTGTCAAAAGTTTTAGAATGTCAGGTTTTCCTCGTGCCGATATAGAATACAGCAATTTTGGGTTAAAGAAAGAAGGCAGAAGGCAGAAGTTTTGTAGTCTACCTTAATAGTTTTGATAATCAGAATTGAACCTTGAATAGTAAATACCTCAGTTTTGTCATTCCAGTTTATAACGAAGAAGTCACAATCAAACCCTTGTTTGAGAGAATTTTAGATGTCATGAATTGAGCTGAAACTAATAGTTATGAAATAATTTTTGTCCATAGCCCTAGTAGCGATCGCTGTTGAATATAAATTAATCAATTAATCAAAATATCTATTCAAGCCAAAACTAACTAGATAACTTTAAATAAAGCTCAGAATCTCAAACAAACTCAAGATAGTCACAATCAAAAATCAAGAAAATATTCAACGCTCAAAGATAATGTTTGAAAAGTTTATGTTACATTGTAAAATTGCCTAGATTTGCTAGCTTTACCAAATCAACATAGTTTTGATAATCAGAGTTGAACCTTGAATAGTAAATACCTCAGTTTTGTCATTCCAGTTTATAACGAAGAAGCCACAATCAAACCCTTGTTTGAGAGAATTTTAGATGTTATGAATTGAGCTGAAACTAATAGTTATGAAATAATTTTTGTCCATAGCCCTAGTAGCGATCGCTGTTGAATATAAATTAATCAATTAATCAAAATATCTATTCAAGCCAAAACTAACTAGATAACTTTAAATAAAGCTCAGAATGTCAAACAAACTCAAGATAGTCACAATCAAAAATCAAGAAAATATTCAACGCTCAAAGATGATGTTTGAAAAGTTTATGTTAAATTATAAAATTGCCTAGCTTTACCAAATCAACATAATTTTGATAATCAGAATTGAACCTTGAATAGTAAATACCTCAGTTTTGTCATTCCAGTTTATAACGAAGAAGCCACAATCAAACCCTTGTTTGAGCGAATTTTGGATGTAATGAATTTAGCTGAAATTAATAGTTATGAAATTCTTTTATAGATGATGGTAGTAACGACTCGTCTTGGATAGAAATTAATAAATTAATCAAAGAACATCCCCAGAAAATCAAAGGAATTAGATTAAGAAGAAACTTTGGTAAATCTTCCGCCTTATCTGCTGGATTTAAAAAAGCTACAGGAAATATTATCTTTACTCTAGATGCAGATTTACAAGATGACCCCGCAGAAGTACCTAAATTTTTGGAAAAGTTAGAGTCAGGATATGATTTAGTTTCTGGATGGCGAAAACATCGTAACGACCCTTTTTCCAAAACATTACCATCGAAATTATTTAATGGAGTAACATCAATTTTAACTGGAGTAAAATTACATGATTTTAACTGTGGCTTAAAAGCTTATAAAAAAGAAGTATTAGACTGTATCAAAGTCTATGGAGAATTACATAGATATATTCCAGTATTAGCCCATAGTTTGGGATTTAAAATTTCTGAAGTAGCGGTGCGACATCATCGGCGGAAACAGGGAAAATCTAAATATGGTTTAGAGCGTTATACCCGTGGTTTTCTCGATTTATTAACTGTTTTAGCAACTACTCATTATTTACATAAACCAGGTCATTTATTTGGAAGTTTAGGATTATTATTCGGTGCTTTGGGAATGACATCTTTAGGTTATTTGACTATACTTTGGTTTATGGAAATTCGACCTATAGGTACTCGCCCTTTATTTTTATTTGGAATTTTGTGTATTATTCTGTCCGTACAATTAATATCTTTAGGAATTTTGGCAGAATTAATAACTAAAAATATAGATGATGATTATGTGGATAAGCAGATTTGTGAAGTTATAGAAGAGAGTGAAGAAAATGTTTAGGAGAACTAGGTAATTTCAGTTATCAGTTATCAGTTATCAGTTATCAGTTATCAATTATCAGTTGGAAAAAAACAGCCGGAAATCCTCTACTTTTAGGAATAGCAATTGTTTATTCTGTCTTAAAACATGAGACTTTAGTAACTTGCCTCTATAGATATAGAGTCAGAAATAGATGAGCTTATTTTAGAAGAACTACTTCCCATTTCTCCTGACTCCTGACTCCTGACTCCTGACTACTCCCCTTATCAAAAGACTTTTTCAGCAAACCCTAAGTAGAATCAATAGAGTTCGATAATAATTAAAATATTGCCTATCCAAAGTTTAATTAGAAGTCGTAAAATACACAATCAAAAATAGAACGAGAAATTCTAAACTTGATGTTGATGAGATTTTGATAAAATTCGTTTTTATCATTTATTTCTATTTTTCCTGACTGAGCTAACTTTTTTAAAATTGCTAAAGTACCTCTAACATTTAGCCCTAACTTAATAGCCATCTTTCTAGCAGCTAAATCATCTAAAATAATAAAATCAGCTTGCAATTCTGTAGCTAAAGCAATAGTCTCTGACTCGCCTCTTCCCAAACTAACATTAAGCCTATTAAACAGGGATATTAAATTAGTTGCCTGTACCATAACTTTTTCTTTTCCTAATAACAGCTCACTCTGCTGAGTAATTTCATCATTCTTAGACTGAATTTCAGTAATAACCGATGGAGTTAAATAAAAATCATCATTAGCATTAAGAAATAACTCCAAAGCTTGCAACCTGACTAAAAAAATAATCGGAGATGAATCAATAAAAATTTTCAAATCTTTTACCACTTCCGTTCCTGTTCTACATCCTCTAAGGATAGATAAGAAAATTCAATTCCTAATAAATCTAAAGTATGCAATAATTCCTCAGAATCAATACCCATAATTTCAGCACCTTTCTTCAAACTAATTAATCGCGTCATCAAAGCACCTATTACAAACAGAATTTTTTCTTTTTGTTCCGTTTCTAAAAATACTGGCAAAGATGCTGCAATATCTTTGAAATCAACAGTGCTTGTCATTTTTATCCTGCCTATTAATCAATTTATTTAATCTCAGAATTAGGTTCATTAGAAACTTCAAATTTGTATATAAATAGAAGTGGGAAAAAGAAAAGCAAAAAGAAAAAAATCAAGCAGGTAATTAATATTGATAATCAAATATAAAAATCATATTTATGATATTTCAGATGTAGAAATAGTTCCTAATAATTAAAATTAAATATTTTGATTTAGTAGCTCACATTCTCGCGAGCAAAACATCAGAAAGCCTGGGCCATGCAATTTAGCATCGGTGTCAGGCTTTAAGTACTAATTTTGCATACTTCTTTGAAACTCTTCATAACTTGCGCCATCTGGCATTATGGCTCCTTGGAGAGCTGCTCCATCTATATTCAAGCTAGAAATATTAGCACCCAAAAGACTTGCTTCATTTAAGTCCGCAGCACTCAAAATAGCTTCTGTTAAATCAGCTCTCATTAAACTTGCTCCAATTAAATCAGCTCCTGCCATATCTGCTCTGGTCAAGTTAGCCCCAATTAAGTCTGCTTCATTCAGAATAGCGCGTCGGAAATTCACGCCATATAGGTTTGCCCCGTGCAAGTCTGTTTCACAGAGGATAGCTCTTGAGAGGTCAGCATTAATCATATTAACTTGACTAAAATTAGAACGACTTAAGTCTGCTCTAGTAAGTTTTGCTCCTGTTAAGTCAGCTTTGTTGAGTTTAGCCCCTGTCAGAATAGCTCCAGATAAATTGGCCCCACTTAGGTCTGCTCCAATTAGATTAGCTCGACTAAGATTAGCTTTGGCCAAATTTACTCGACTGAGATTAGCCCGACTCAGGTTGGCACCTATTAAGTCTGCTTCAAAAAGATTAGCCCCTTCTAATTCAGCTTCTAGCAAGTGTACTTCATGTAGATAAACACCACTGAAATTTCTTTCTCCTCTTGCGTACTGTCTTAATAATTCCTCTATTTTCATAATATGTTCATCAAAACTTTTCTTTAAAATATACTCCCATCAGAATAGATAAACAGGATGTTATGGCAGAAGGAAGAAGGAAAAAGGAAGAAGTAAAAAGGTGTTTAGTTATCTAGGATAGAAATAAGAAGGAGGAAGGAAAAATTTTGCGTTTTCTGAGTTTTAAGATTTTGATATGTCCGCGCCTTTTCCTTCGACTGCTATATACTAAACTTCATTCATAGATTATCTGAAACTTTCATAAGGAAATTTACCTTTTTCAGGGTCAAACCACTGATGTAAAAGTTGGGTATTTTCATCACTAGCAATAGTAGTATCAACAAATTTATCCCAATCTGGATTTTGTAATGGTAAAATACAACCATAATTTTCAAAAGTAAAAGGAATTTCAGGTATTAATTCAAACTCACTAATAGTTTTATTTTGTTGCCGAATTTCTCCTAGTAATAAAATTCCATCACTAGCAACAGCATCAATTTTACTATGATCTAATTGACTAATACCTTCAGCTCTGTTGGAAACTGACTGCCAATTTGCATTGGGATAAATAGGGCGAAATTCTTCATCAGTAGTTGAGTTTGCTAAAAATCCTATGGATACTTTTCCAGTAGTACCTCTCATGGGGTCAAATCTTTCTACATCTGTTTTTCTTACTAACAATTGAATACCTGTAGTAAAAAAAGGAATGGAAAAATCTACTATTTCTTCTCTAGTATTATTAATAGTTGTAGCAGCACAGACAATATCTAGTTTTCCATCTTGGATTAGTTGAAAACGGTTTTCTAGAGATACTTCTTGCCACTCCAATTTAATCGAACTACCAAGTTCTTGTTCTAGACGTTGATGAATTAATTTAACCAATTCAACAGAATAACCTTCTAATTGATTGGTTTCGCTGCTGATATAGCTAAAAGGAGCTGCATCACTTCTAAATCCTGCTTTTAGTACCCTAGTTTGTTGAATTTTTTCTAATACAGTTTTTTCTACAGTTTCTGCCAAAGTTGTTAGAGGAAAACTGATGAAAAATATGGTGATTAAGAAGGAAGAAGGAAGGAGGAAGAAGGAAAAAAATAACTGGAACATTAAAATTAATAGATTAATAATTTCATTGAGTTGATTAAGAAGGAAGAAGGAAGGAGGAAGAAGGAAGAAGGTAACTGGAACATTAAAATTAATGGATTAATTATTTCAGTGAGTTGATTAAGAAGGAAGAAGGAAGGAGGAAGAAGGAAGAAGGTAACTGGAACATTAAAATTAATGGATTAATTATTTCAGTGAGTTGATTAAGAAGGAAGAAGGAAGGAGGAAGAAAATAACTGGAACATCAAAATTAATGGATTAATTATTTCAGTGAGTTGATTAAGAAGGAAGAAGGAAGGAGGAAGAAAATAACTGGAACATCAAAATTAGTGAACTGATAATTTAAGTATTTATTAAGTATTTATATAGAAAAGTTGGCTTTTTGATAAGTATTTTATCTGAGATAAAAATCAGATATTGAATTATACCATACTTGACAATCAAATTTCTTGATGATTGGTAACAATTTGCTATTTAAGTAGGGATTAATATGAAAAAATCACCAAGAAACTGCTGAGGAGATAATACAATGGCAAAGGTGATTTTTTATGAAAAACCAGGTTGTAAAAACAATACCAAGCAAAAGACTTTGCTAGAAGCAGCAGGTCATCAATTAGAAACTCACAACCTGTTGAAAGAAGCTTGGACAAAAGATAATTTGCGTTTATTTTTTGGCGATCGCCCAGTAGTAGAGTGGTTTAATAAAGCTGCTCCAAAAGTTAAATCTGGAGCAGTAGTTCCCGAACAAATAGATGCTGAAACTGCTCTAACAATGATGCTGAGTGACCCATTACTTATCCGTCGTCCTCTAATGCAAGTGGGCGATCGTAGAGAAGTGGGATTTGATGTAGAAGTTGTGAATAACTGGGTTGGTTTACAAGCTGTAGATGAAACCCAGAGGGAAAAGAGTGAGGAATTGATGGGTCAAGACTTACAAACTTGTCCAAATAGTCATCATCACTAGAATTTCATACCTTTTCACGAAAGTCGTAGGAGCGAATGGCATTCGCCCTTGAATGGCATTCGCTCGTACAAAAGTAAGATTTTATAGACTTGAAACTTTGATGCCACAGTAATTTCAGGAAATTATTTCAGATATAGGGTTTGAAACTATTTGTGACATCTTTAAAGTGAATTGGTATAATAAAAGTTATACATAAATATAGTCATATATAGTCAAGTGATGTCAAATATCTTCGTTGATTTGTACAAGCATAGCTACTAAATATTTGACAACATTTAATCACTCTTGACTATCTGTATTAATGGTATAATCAAATTGGCCCAGAGTTACTGGGTTAATCAATGAGTTATGTGAACAGTTCTCTAAACATAATGAGAAAAGCAGCTCTCTTATGTCTTTGACTATGGGATAGAGGAGCCAGTGCGTTGGGCGGGTCCCCCGACTTAAAGCAACTGGCGTGGTGTTGTAGTTCACCCAGTCAGGGTAACTCCTGCAAAATAAGGATATGTCATATTTGACTATATTTTTATGAACTATCCGGAAGTTTATTTTTATCAATAAATTTGTTGAATCTCTCGTTAGAAAATTTTCTGGCGGGAGATATTTTTCATAGCAGTTATGGCAGAAGAAAGAAGAAAGAAGAAAGAAGAAAGAAGGAAGAAGAAAGAAGGAAGAAGGAAGAAGGGTAGTGGTGCATAGTAATGGTAGAGATAGTAGGGAACAAGGGAAAATTGGCTTGCGCAGCATTCAGACCTAAAAAATATTCTCGCTTAGAGAAGACCTTTTGCAAAAGTGTTAATTAAATCAATTCAAGACTATGAAATAAACAATTTCATCTCTCTATTCCCCATTCCCTATTCCCTATTCCCTGAATTCTGCAAGAAGTCTAGAGAAAAACATTTTTATTATGACTAATTAATCAGACTTGATATAATATATCCGATCGAATTAAGTATGAACAATGAAAAAAGAAAATAAAGTCTTAAAGTTGTATAATTTTTTCCAAAAATCCTCAATAAATCCACCAATTATGTTCATCAAGTTTCCCTTTTTCCTTCTGACTTATTGCTTCTTAATTCTTTCTTCTTTAACATTACCTGTCAAAGCAATAACCTTCATTACTGAACGTCCAATGTTGGAAGAAAATGACCAACTTAATTGGTCAAGCTTAGGTCAAATTTTCAACCCTTTTTCACCAGAAGACCCCAATGCGTTTTTACCAAATAAATTTTCTGCAATATCTACAGGTGGTACAGGAATAAATGTAGAAATTCCTTTCCCATCTTCCCTGCAAATAACTCCTCCTTTTGTCTTTCAAACATCATTCCCACCATTTGGTATTCCCACTAATTTTGCCGATGGTGATTTTATCTTATTTACTGGCTTTAATCCTACAACATTTCCAGCAGTAGGAAATGCCGGACCTATAACTATTAATTTTGATACTCCTGTCAAAGGAGCTGGTACTCAAATAGCTGTTGATGATACTTTTGAGTTTGAAGCGTTTATCTCAGCTTTTGACAAAGAAAATAATCTTTTAGGAACTTTTTCAGCTAATGGAACTTCTTCCTTAGCACTAGATAATTCAGCAGTATTTTTAGGAGTAAAAAGCGATATTCCAGAGATTTCAAAACTGGTTTTTAGTAGTTCTGTACCAGAACGTGCTTTGGGAATTAATAATCTTAGTATTAGCGCAGTTACTGTTGATGAACCAAGTACTATTATGGCAATTGGAATCTTGGGTTTTGGCTTGTTTTTAGGGAAAAAACGAAAATATTAGAGCTTTTTTCAAAATTTATTTAAACAATTCAAAGGTTTTTGAGTAGGTACGCCAACTGGACGTGGATAATTTATCGGAGTTTTATTTACTTTTTGCAAATATATACAGTGACGAATACTTTGACTTAAGGGAGTTTTAAATTCCTCAATAGTATGGATTTTCCCTCCTAAAATTTTGACAACTTTTTGTAAATTAACCTGTTCCTCGGTTGTAAAATTTCCCCGATATAAAATTCCCATGCCACCTATTTTTAACATTGGCAAAGCATATTCAGCACAAACTATTGTAGGGGCAACGGCTCTTAAAAGAGCAAAATCATAAATTTCTCTGTGTTTAAATATCCGACCAATTTGTTCAATTCTGTTAGTTAAAGTAAAACAATTTTTAATAGCTAAATCTGCCAAAATAGTTTCAATAAAATTAATTTTTTTGCGTGTTGAATCTAGTAAAGTAACAGTATATTGAGGTAAAGTAATAGCAACTGGTAATCCTGGAAAACCTGCACCAGTTCCAATATCAATAACCTTTTTTTCTTCTTGTGAGTTTATCTGATTTTCTAAGATAAATTTAATGCCTCTAAGGGAATCCCAAAAATGCTTTTCCCAAAAATCTTCTGGGGTAGTAATTCTAGTTAAATTTAACTTTTTATTGCCAATAAGAATCAACCGATAAAGTTGCTGAAATTGTTGTTGTTGTTCTGCTGTTGGTTGCCAATTTAATGTTTCCTGCCAAAGAGAATTCATTTCAGGCAATATCTGGTTATCATTATCATTCATTTCGCTTTTTATAGGGAACAGGGAATAAAGTCAAAAGTCAAAAGTCAAAAGTTAAAAGTTAAAAGTAATATTTTATGGACTCAAAACTTTGACACTACAGTAATTTACGGAAGTCAAAAGTCAAAAGTTAAAAGTTAAAAGTAATATTTTATCCCACATTCCGCACTTCAATTTGTAATATCATGTTCGGATAATCAGTTATAAATAAAATTTAAGGACTGACAATACCGACTGTACCAAAGAAATACTGAAACTATCTTTACTTTTCTCCAATATTTCCTCTTTTTCTCCTTTCTTCCCTCCTGACTCCTGAGGACTGACTCCTGAGGACTCACAACAGTTATTTATAAGTATTCAACCGAACATGATATAACATGAAAATTAGTATAAAATCCTTTAGGTTACTTAGGTATTTATACTATATAAATTATCTTCATTTATCTCGATCAGGAGTCAAATTCTCAGTTAAGTATTAAGCATGAATACTTACTGAATCTTTGATTTAGATTGACCACGATAATTTTTTCTTACTTTTGACTTTTGACTTAGCATATTCATAGCAAACATTTATAAAACAGGTAATTCTAAATTCTTAATTTTTAATTCTTACTTCTTACTTTTGACTTTTGACTTGGCATATTCGTAGCAAACATTTATAAAACAGGTAATTCTAAATTCTTAATTTTTAATTCTAAATTCTTAATTTTTAATTCTTACTTTTGACTTTTGACTTTTGAATTTTGACTTGAAAAGGCTTTTTAATTTTGACTTTTAAAGACTTGACATAGCTGACGATCGCTATCAGAAACATTAGGATTAGTATGTAAATAATCACTCACCCAACTACAACCTTTCTCTAACAAATTATCCAATGCCAAATTCCACAAAATAATAGTGTTATCTCTACTACCTGAAGCCAACAATTTACCATCAGGACTAAAACTAACGCTCATCACACTATCTCCATGACCGCTCAAAGTTTTCAATAAATTCCCATCATTAAGACCCCATAATTTCACTTTACCATCATAACTAGATGAAGCAATTACCTGACCATCAGGACTAAAACTAACACTGGTTACACTATCACTAGAACCTTTTAAAAAAGTTTTCAATAACTCACCATCTACACTCCAGAGTTTGACCATATTATCATAACTAGCCGTAGCGATCGCCTGACCATCAGGACTAAAACTTACCCCCAACACCCAATTATCATGAGCAGGAATAGTTCTGAGCAACTCACCATCCATACTCCACAGTTTCACAGTACCATCATCACTGGCAGAAGCAAGCATTTTGCCATCAGGACTGAAACTAACACTATTGACCCATTTTTTATGACCAACTAAAGTTTTGAGTAATTTACCTTTGCGGTTCCACAACTTGACTGTTTTATCTTTACTAGCAGAAGCAATAATTTGATTGTTTGGACTAAAGCTGACACTCATTACACTATCACTATGCCCGATAAGATTAATATTCTTAGAGATAGGATAAGCAGAATGATAATTTATATTCCAATTCCAATCAAGACAAATATTTCTAATATCCTTTGAACAACATTGTAGCCTAGTTAAAAATTCTACTTGTAGGGACGTTGCATGCAACGTCCCTACTGGGGGGATATTAGTCAAATTGCTATAGTTTCCTTCTTCAAAATATTGATTTGTAGAAAAATTGAACTGTGGTAAAAGGGTAATTTTATGGGGAAATAAAGTAATAATTTTGCTGAAGGGAACTAGACAAAAATTACCTATTTTCACGAAACATCCAATCTCCCCTACTCCCCTACTCCCCCAGTCCCCTACTCTCTTACCTATCCGTATATCCGTGCCATAATCCGTGTGAGTCGCTCCCCCACTCCCCCACTCCCCAACTCCTCCTCGTGGTTGCCAATACCTGGAATAATCAAGTAATCCTGAATTCCAGATTTTCTCTGGATAGTTAAGATACCACAACCTTACTGTATTGTCATAACTACCAGAAGCAAGAATTTCACCATCAGGACTAAAATTTACACTTGCGACTCTATCTGTATGTCCCTGAAGAGTCTTGAGTAACTTACCTGTAGGACTCCATAGTTTAATCGTGTTATCTTGAGATGCAGAAGCTAACATATTACCATCTTCATTGAAAGTCACACCCAGAACTCTGTGTTGATGTCCTCGTAGAATATTGAGAGAACTGTTTTTGAGACTCCACAATTTAATAGTTTTGTCATAACTTGCTGAAGCCAAGGTCTGACCATTGGGGCTAAAACTAACCTGAGTAACTTTGTCTCCATGACCAGCAAAAGTCTTCAACATACTTCCATCTCGGTTCCAAATTTTGATAGTATTATCCGCACTAGAGGAAGCTATTATTTGACCATCAGGGGAAAAGTTAGCGCTGAGAACTTCTTGCTTGTGCCCGACAAGTTTAGTTTCCAGAGTAACTCTGTTTCTAGAAAAGCGCCAAATTTTAACTGTTCGGTCTCCTCCTCCTGTAGCTATGCTGCGACCATCAGGAGAAAAATTGACACTGTAGACTGCATAATTATTATTGTCATTTCTATGTTTTAAAGTTGCCAATAGTCTACCCTTGAGGTTCCATAGTTTGACAGTGCCATTTGCATTAGCAGCCGCAATGACTTGTCCATCTGGGCTAAAACTAACTGAATTGACAACAGCTTTGGTTTTAATTGTTCTGAGTAGTGTTCCTGTTTTGTTCCAAATTTTGATGGTTTTGTCTTGGGAACCCGATGCTAATATTTTACTATCTGGACTGAAGCTAACTGCTGTTACTTCATCCCTATGACTTTTCAGGTTCAAAGGCTTAATTTTTGTTTGCTGGAGGTTCCATATTTTAACTGTGCGGTCATGGGAAGCAGAAGCTAGATATTTTCCATCTGAGCTAAAACTAATTCTGCTGACACTATCTGTATGACCTTTTAATGTCTTTTCTAATTTGCCATCGTGGGTCCATAATTTGATGGTTTTATCTACACTAGCAGAAGCAATTAAATTACCTTGAGGCTGAAAAGTTACACTCCAAACTACGTCACCATGTCCTTCTAAATGATTATATTCTTTGACTCCATAAACTGCTTGCTGTAGGGAAGCTGCAATTCGATATTCGGTTTCATTTGATAGATGATTTTCACCTAATGATTGTTTGATATTTGTCCATTTTTCACCTGCTCTAAGACCTTCTATCAGAGCATCAAATTTATAATCTGAAAAAAATAATGCTTCAGAAGCAGCAGTCATGCTATTAATATCTGCTCGGTATCTTTGAGCATCTGCCACCTGTTTTTGAAATATTGTTCTCTGCCAAAAACCTAGTGTGGCGATGGTTGAAAGTGACATGGAAATAATTCCAACTATTGCTACTGCTAGTTGTCGTTTTAAGGCAATATTTAGTTGAGTTTGACTAATGATTTTTTCACTTTCCGCCTGTTTTTTAGCGATTTCTGCTTGCTTAACTTCTACTTCAGCTTGGAGTAATCTTTCTTCTAAATTAAATCTTTGACGGATTGGTTTTACTAAATAATCATGAACTAGCTGATAGTGTTTTTCATTGGATTCTTTTCTGACAAATAATAACCCTGAATCTATTAAAATTTCTAATATTAATTCTGGCAGATTAAGTTCTTTTTCTCAGTAAAATCAAGTTGATTTTTAGCGGCTTTATCTAATTTATGATTAGACGTAGATAGCAAATTTTGTTTGGTAAATTGTTCAATTCTTTCTAATAATTCTGTTTGAGTTCTACTAGCTCTGGTTAAATTATCATTAGTCAGTGCAAACAAAATTTGCATGGTAGTTTCTTCATTTTTCTTACCACAATCTACAATTACTTGCTCCAAAAACTTTTTAATCAATTTTTCCTTAGCTTCTTGTGGATTAATACCAAACTTTTTCTGAAATCGGTCTAAGGTTTTAATGGGAGGTTTTTCCTCTTGTAGTTGACTTCCTACTACTTGCAATTCAATCGGACGAATCTTATTTCCTTCATCTGCTAAACCATCAACAATTACATCAATTAATTTAGGTTCTAAATTAAATTTAGCTCTTTTGTCAAACATTCTATAACAGTGTAAGCATCTTCTCTAGAAAAATCTCTTAAATGGTAACGAATTTGTTTATCTAAAATATTATTGTTAATGGCATCTAGATAATTAATAAAATCACATTCTAATAAATAATGTAAATAATCTTCTCTCATGGATAAAATTATTTTTACAAAGGGCAGATTGAGACAATCTCGCATAAATGTATAGAATGCTTCTCTCTCTTCACTGGTATTGCTAATAAAAAAAAATTCTTCAAATTGATCGAATATTATTACTGTTAATAAATTCCTCTCTGCATTGTTTTTTAAAGTTTGTAAAATCGATGATTCTACCGCTTTAAATTTATCTGTAATGTAACGCAAATATGGAGTAATTTTTTCCGTTACTAAATCAGATTTTCTTGAGTTATTTGATGCTGCATTTTCTGAATAATTTATTTCCGGTTTTATGAGATTCTGATCCAGTCGAAACTTTCTTTTGTTATCTAAAGCTTTTTGTAAACAATTTGCTAATGTTTCCAGCCAGTCACTATATACTTGTACTACTACTGGTATCGTATTTCTTGCTGAAATACTAATATTATTTAAAGCTGGTACTAATCCAGCCTTAACTAGAGAACTTTTACCAACACCAGAACGACCATGAATAATAGTTAATTTGTGGTCATCTCGACTAATTCTTTCTAGGAGATTATTAATATCTTTTTGCCTACTAGAAGCAGTTAATTCTTCTGGTAAATTCTGATAATAATCTAGTGATTCTTTGGGATAAACTTGCTTTTGTGGTTGTAATTGAGATGCACCAATAAAAGCTATCAATCCATATTGATGACCAATTTGTTTCTGTGTTTTTTTGAGACGAAAAGCTTCTAGATATTTTCCTTGGTAATAATAAAGCGATCGCAATTCTGTTAAAATCTCTAAATAAATTTTTGGGTCTCTAACTTTTTGAGTTTTTAAACTATTTTGAATTGCATTTCTTTCTGTGACTTCAGCTATTTCTAAATATTCAATAGCTTCTTTTTGCCTGTCTAGTTTTTTGAGGCTCCTTGCTAGTAAAAATAAGTATCTATTTTTTCTGTTGGTAATGTTATATCCGTTGCATAAAATAAAGTATTAAGTGCTTTTTCAGATAGCTTCAGCGCTTGTTCCCAATTAGATTTTTGTAAAGCTACTTCTGCGAGAAAACCATAATCTTGTGCTACTTGTAAATCATTTCCATATTCTTGATGTATTTTTAGCCCTTCTATGGCAATAACTTCTAATTCCCCCCAAGCTTTTTTCTTTTCTATAACTTGCCCTAGTGTTGCAATAACTTGAGCTACTAAGCTAAAAGAATTAACTTTTTCAAATAACTGTTTTGATTCTTGAAGTTTCAGTTTTGCTTGTTGTAACTCTGGAAAATTAGGTGGAGAGTTTTGAGTAGATTTCAGATAGTAACATAGGGCTATATTATATAAAATTATTCCTTGCCTTTCCAAGATAAATCTGCTGCTAATAATTGACACACCAGAAGACTTGGATTTATCTAGATAACATTGCTCCCTAACCTCATTTTTCCATAAACTTAAACTTTCTTGATAATGAAAAATAGCAGCATCTATCTTTTCACTGTAATAGTCATCTCGACCAAGAATTAACTCAATATTAGCCTTAAGAATTGGTTCTAAATATTGAGCGCGATTTTTTAAGTCTTTGAGAGCTAACTCAATTTCTTGACGTTTATTTTTACCTAATCCTTGAAAAGAAGAACAATTGCATTGAACATCGCAATTGTAGAGTAAAAAAGTAGAGATTGTATTATTTGTTGATAAAGGTATTATTTGTTTTTCATCACTAAACTCATTTATCCAATAATTCTCTACTTCCAGTCTCAGTAAACTTATTAGATCGCAAGCTGCTAGTTCAAATTTGATTGTCGCTGCTGCCCAACTTTTAAAATCAGGCGCTAGTTTAATTAGTTTAGCCAACAGCTCATCTGTTATCCATAAAACCAAAGGAAAATTAAACTTTTTCCGAAATTCATCCCTCACCTGATTAGTAGATATCAGTAGCTCATCTATTGCCTCTACTTTTTCCAAATCAAACACCATTAATGCTGATGGTTTGGGAGATTCATCTAGTTGTTTATCAATAGTTGTGTAAAGAGTTTTAACAGTTTTTGGTAATACTATTTCTTGAATTCCTACCGAAGGTAAATCTCTTAATTGCATAACAATTGTTTGCTGTAAACATTTATAGTTACAGAAAACTAAAATCAGTGAAAATTGTCCTTGAGAAAGAGTTATAGACCTAATTAATCTTTTGAACGATCGCTGATTGTAGATGATACTTTCTTCAAGATTTTTCAAATCTTTCATAGTTAAAAGGAAGAAGGAAGAAGGAAGGAGGAAGAAGGAAGGAGGAAGAAGGCAGAAGGCAGAAGGCAGAAGGGAAGAAAAGATTAGAAGGGATAAAGTTTTTATCACTAATTATCCGGATATAATATAACTATTGTTAACGCCCGTACAAAAGTTAAAAGTTAAAAGTCATGTGAACTCAAAAGTCAAAAGTAAGAAAATTTAAGTTAAAAATTAAAAGGAAGAAATTAAAAGTCAATTAACCACTATTTTTTCTCCTGACTCCTGAATTCTGAAGTCAAAATTCAAAAGTCAAAAGTGATATGAAGTCAAAATTCAAAAGTCAAAAGTCAAAAGTGATATGAAGTCAAAATTCAAAAGTCAAAAGTCAAAAGTAATAAATTTTAAGTTAAAAGTCAATTAACCACTATTTTTTCTCCTGACTCCTGAATTCTGAAGTCAAAATTCAAAATTCAAAAGTGATATGAAGTCAAAATTCAAAAGTCAAAAGTCAAAAGTGATAAATTTTAAGTTAAAAGTTAAAAATTATAAATTATAAAATTAGAAGTTAAAAGTCAATTAACCACTATTTTTTCTCCTGAATCCTGAATTCTGAAGTCAAAATTCAAAATTCAAAAGTCAAAAGTAATCAATTTTAAGTTAAAAGCTAAAAGCTAAAAGCTAAAAATTAAAAGTTAAAAGTCAATTAACCACTATTTTTTTCTCCTGACTCCTGACTCCTGAAGTCAAAATTCAAAAGTCAAAAGTCAAAAGTAATCAATTTTAAGTTAAAAGTTAAAAGCTAAAAATTAAAACTTAAAAGTCAATTAACCACTATTTTTTTCTCCTGACTCCTGAATTCTGAAGTCAAAATTCAAAATTCAAAAGTCAAAAGTAATCAATTTTAAGTTAAAAGCTAAAAGCTAAAAATTAAAACTTAAAAGTCAATTAACCACTATTTTTTTCTCCTGACTCCTGAATTCTGAATTCTGAATTCTGTTTGCGAAGCATTCCGTAGGAAATTCTAATTATCATTAATCCAATTAGCATACCTTTTAGTTTCTGCCAAAACCGGATTAATTCCAAACCAATGACCATCCCGGTCTCGATATTCAAACACAAACATACTTCGCAGTAAAGTTTGACATTCTTCCTCTCCTGTCACCCTTTGATTTTGTACTACTTTAAATAACAATTCCCACTCATCAAAAGTAATAGCTCTGAGCAAGTCATCTCGATATTCCTGAATTACATTTTCTAAACACTTACGAGAAAAAGGAGGGTCCTCTTGCTGTAGACAGCTATAGAGCAACATCAATAGTCGTCGCATGTGACCCCCACTAATACGGCAAAGTCGATTAAGAGTTTCAGGGGCGTCAAATAGAGTTGAGATTAATTCTAGACGTTCTTGAGATGATATATCTGGAAAAGCTCTAGCTAAAACCATTTGTTGTAACAACGACATTCCTGGTTCATAGTCATTAGGTTCCATCGTCGGTTTTTTGCTCCTGACTTGTACCGGCACCATCGGTAATACTTTTGGCTTAACTCCAAATCTACTGGATAATCTGCCATAATCATTAGAGAACATTAAAGTGAGGGGTATTGTGTAAACCACATGACAGTTTAGCTTTTTCAGTTGCTCTCCTCGGTCAACAAATAAATATTCTGGTTGAGTACGTCCCCATGACTTGGGTGAATTATCTACCCGGTCTAGGTTATCAACAATCACCACAAGTCCTTGTTTACCCCTGCGTTTCAGTTCAGTATTAGCTCGCCCCAGTAACTCTTTATTAATTGATTCTAGAATAGTGCTAGTTCGTGGTTCTAGATATTGTCTTAATTGAGAACGTAGTTTGGGAGAATCTTTAGTTTTAGCAGTAATTTTAGCAATACCAACAGATACCTCTGCCTCTCCTGAAAGTTGGATGGGGGTTTGTAATACCTCTGATATTTCCGTAAATAGCTTTTGGAAATAGCCTGGTTTGAGTTGAATCTTAGCTTGCTCCATATTTTCACTGACTTGACGAGCGATCGCCAGTAAAATATCACTAATGTCTACATCCCCCATATCTAAGTCTTCAGAGGATTCAAAATAAACAACACGATATCCTTGTTTTTCTAGTTTATCTTTCAATCGAAATAGTTCAGTGGACTTACCACAACCTATATGTCCTGTAAATAGTTGACAAGTTGGATGATTTCCAGATAGTAGTGTTATTGTTCTTTCTAATTCTCGAATAATGTCACTACCTCTAACACTGGCAAAATCTATGTAATATTTTTCATCTTCAGGATGTCCTACTATCAAGGTCTTGCTAGGGTTACAGGATTTGTAAAATTTAATTAAGTCAAGAGCCTCTAACACAGATTTTCCCATAACAAAAAAAAAGATAACATTATATCGTACTTAACTGTTTTATTCTCTTTAATTTTTTGAATATGGGCAAGAGGTATATTAACCCTTAGGTACTTAAACCTTAATAGTAATATTTGATAAAATTGAGTATAAAAACGAACAGAGAAGAAAATAAATTAGATATTTTTTCTATCTAAAATTGGAGTGATTAGTTAAAGAAATCTATAGGTGTAGAAATATCTATAAATCATAAAGAATTAACGATAATTTCACTGTTTTCTGTTCCCTAAACATTTCAAATATCTCAAAACTAAAATAATAATTAGGGCTTGCTGAAAAAGTCTTTTTGCGCTTGGTAGGGAGTAGGGGCGAATCGCGATTCGCCCGTACAGGAGTAGGGAGTAGTGAAGAGTCAAGAGGAATAAGGAGTTGTAGAGGACGTACAAAGGAAAAATTATTCCCAGATTGTTCTGCTTCTATCTTACGCCAATACTCACTTTTTGAGCTTTCCGTAAGGCAAAAAACTGGTACTTTTTCAGTGCCTAAAAAGGCCAAAACCTTTATAGCTCAAGACTTTTATATTTAATCAGCAAACCCTAATTATGTAAGCAAACATCGGTCATATTCACTAAATTCAAAAGTCAAAAGTAAGAATTAAAAAGTTATATTTTAAGTACTTAAAACCTCTAATATACAGTAATTTAAGCTTATTATTTGAATTCATCAGTTATAGCAGCAGAAACAAAGAGTGCGGACATTTATAAAGGATAAAACTCGGTCAGGAATTACTTTTAACTTTTGACTTTTGACTTTTGCCTTATTATCAAAATAATTGGGTCGCGCCACCCCGCCTTTTAAGGCGAAATATTTTTGGAGAGTTGCTCAAATCGCCGTTACAAAAATAACTTCTGTACGGGTGGTTTCCGTTCCGGAATACTTCGTAAACGCGTAATTAGGAGCATTCCGTAGGAAACCACCCCTACTGACTTTTGACTTCTGACTTCGTTAACTAGGGTAGCATTAAAAACATTAACTAATTAGTAAGTAAGTATAAAGAAATAAATGGCTAATAGTATTGCATCAGTTTCTCGAGATGACTTGTCAAGTCGGCGACAAATATTGCTGCGTCAAAGACGATTAAGATTAGTAGTTATAATATGGCAAATACTAGCAGTTGGTGGTTTAGCAGGAACTTTACTATGGGCAATTACTCAGCCAATTTGGCTAATAACTAAACAGGAGCAGTTAAGCGTAGAAGGTAATCAATTACTTTCAGACCGAGCAATATTATCACTAATTCCTTTAGAATATCCTCAGTCTCTTTGGAAAATTCAACCACAGGTACTAGCTAAAAATTTAGAGTCCCACGGCCCAATTGCTCGAGCAAAAATTAGTCGGCAGTTATTTCCCCCGAATTTAAAGATTGAGATTACAGAAAGACGTCCTGTAGCAATTACTCAACTAAAAAGTAAAGTAGGTGCTGGTAACTCACAAAAAATGGGGTGGTTAGATGCCGAAGGGAACTGGATACCTCTAGAAAGTTTTTCTGCTCTAGAAAGAATTCAATCCTTACCTACTTTAAAAGTAATTGGTTTTACTGAACAATATCGTAAATATTGGCATCTTTTATACCAAAGTCTAAGTCGTAGCCCTGTTAAAGTGTTCGAGATTAATTGGCAAGATCCAAGAAACTTAATTCTAACAACTGAACTGGGAATAGTTCATCTAGGACAGTACAGCTCTCGATTTAGCGAGCAATTAAACGTTCTAGACCAAATGCGAGAATTACCAAATAAAATTGATGCTCGCCGAATTGCCTATATCGATTTGAAAAATCCAGAATCTCCTTTAATCCAATTACCAAATAAATCTAGAGGAATTAAAATTCAGTCGAATTAAATCGACAATAATTTCAAAGTATATTAAAATATAGCCTTGAATTTTATAAAAAGTCCAAAGTAAATTTAACCTAATGTCGCAAGAATTTCCTATCCCTCTATTATTTATGGTGGGGATAAATAGCCACCAGTGGATAATCCGCAGGAGCGACCACTTTCAGCAAATCTTGTGCCATAATAATTTGTTGTTAACCTGAGTTTTTCTGCCTTATTTTGTACAGAGCCATCAAAGTCAGAATCTACCCATCATTAGAGCAATCCCAAAAACTAACTCAAGTCATGGGGTGTGCTAGATGGTGGTGGAATTATGCCTTAAACCTGTGCAATGAAACTTATCAACAAACAGGCCATGGATTAAGCCAAGTTGCTCTCAATCAAGTTTTGCCCAAGCTCAAAAAGTCACAAGAAACCGTATGGCTCAAGGAATGTTATTCTCAAGTTTTGCAGTCAATAACCCTCAATTTAACTAAGGCATTTAAGAACTTTTTTGAAAAAAGGGCTAAGTACCCGAGATTCAAATCTTATCATGGGAAACAATCCTGTCAATATCCTCAAGACACTCAAGTAGTTGACAATGGAGTGAAAATCCCTCAAGTCGGAGTAATTAAAGCCTCAATTCATAGATTATTTGACGGTCAATTAAAAACTTTCAAGAATTTAGAATTTAGAATTTAGAATTACCTCTTCTTATAAACTTAAGAGGATTGGATAAAAGGATTTTTTTTCTTCTCTTGGTCGATTGGATATGGTGAGGAGACCGCTCTTATCAGAGCCGCTCCGAATTGCGCCATCCCTCGACCGCTTTTTCTCCATGAATGGAGAGGCTTTATACCTGAATTTTTCGGTAACTATAACTAAAACGCCTACCCGAAATTATTATGCCTCATTGTTGTTCGACACTGAACAGCAAACTCCGGAAGTTTTGTTAACTGGTAAGATTATTGGTATAGATCTGGGATTAAAAGATTTCTGTATTACCCATGATGGTAGTAAAACTGCAAAATATACTAATCCGAAACGCCTGAAAAAACATCAGAAAAATTTAGCAAGAAAACAAGCTAATTTAGCTCGTAAGAAAAAAGGAAGTAAGTCAAGATAAAAAGCACGCAAGCTAGTGTCTAGAGTTTACTAACGTATTAGTAATGCCAGTCAAGACTTTCTACATAAATTATCCAGAAAAATCGTCAACGATAATCAGGTAGTGGTTGTTGAAAATTGAAATATCAAGGGTATGGTTTCCTAGGTCATGCTGCGCAAATGTAATCATAAACTAGCTAAAGCAATATCTGATTTGGGATGGGGAATGTTTGTCAATTTTGTTGAGTATAAACTACAACAAAAAGGAGGTTTGCTAATAGAAATTGACAGATGGTTTCCTAGTTCTAAAACTTGCTGTAATTGTCTTTACCAAATGTCAGAAATGCCATTAGATGTGAGAGAATGGACTTGTCCTAGTTGTGGCACACACCACGATAGAGATGAAAATGCCAGTAAAAACATAAGAGCAGAAAACATTAGACAACTATACGGTCTTGGAAGGACTGCTGCTGTTCGCGCAGCGTCCCGTAGGGAAGGAGGGGAAGTAAGACCAAAAAGTGGGCAAAAGTCTGTCTTGAGGCATTCCCCTGTGAGTTCAGAAGTCCCAACTTCAGCGTAGCAAGTTGGGGTAAATACAGAAAGCAAAAACTTATCTAAAGTTCATCAAACTTACTCATAATTATAGCTATCAAACTAAAATGAGTAATTTTGCTCAGTTGTCTATTCATTGAGTCGTTATCAGCTACAATTAGGATATGAAGCTAGTTGAACGTCATGTTATTACCAAATCACATTATTTGTGGTCAGAAATAGACCACAAGGCTTTTTGTCGAAAAATTTATTCAATTTAGCTAACTATTATTATCGCCAACATTTCTTTGAAAACAAAAAGAAACTAAGCTTTAATCAACTGTATCACCAGGTATCTAAAAGTGAAGATGATCAAGCTTTACCTACCAAAGTAAGTAAGCAAATAATCATTGAAGATTAGACTCAGCTTGGAGTAGTTATTTTGCGGCTTTAAAAGAGTGGCAAAAACAGTCAAATAAATTTTTAGGGAAACCAAAAATCCCCAAATATAAACAGAAAACATGCATGCCGAAATATTCTGCCCTATCCTGATGAATCAATATACAAAAAACCTTAAAAAAAGGAATTTGTCATCTGTCAATGAGTGAAATAAAAATCCACACTTCACAGACAGAAATAATAGAAACCAGAATTATCCCCAAAAGTAGCTGTTACATAATAGAAATAGTCTATGAAAAATCGGAGTCAACAACAGAAAATCAACAAATAGCAGGAGTAGATTTAGGAGTAAATAACTTAATAGCTGTAACGACAAATCAAACAGGAACTACACCTCTGTTGATTAAAGGCAGACCATTAAAAGCAATTAACACCTTTTATAATAAACAACGCTCTTATTTACAATCTCAATTAAAAATCAGCCACAATCAAAGTAATTCTCATCGGTTAAAAAAATTAACTCACATTCATGTCGGCTCTTAGCCGAAACGAAATTGTCGAGTAGAAAACTATCTCCATACAGCAAGTAAAAGGGTAATAGATTGGTGTATCAAGCATGAAATAGGAACCTTAATTATTGGGCAGAATCAGACTTGGAAACAAGAGATAAAATTAGGAAAAAGAACAATCAACAATTTGTGAATATCCCTCACTATAGGTTAATAGAGATGTTAAGGTATAAAGCCCAACTAAGAGGAATAAAAGTAATAATTACCGAAGAATCCTATACATCTCAATCGAGCTGTTTAGATGGGGATGATTTACCGAAATATGGAGAACAAAAACCGAAATTTAGTGGAAAAAGAGTAACAAGAGGGTTGTATAAAACCAGGGAAAATAAATTATTAAATGCAGATGTAAATGGGTCGTTTAATATAATTAAAAAGTAATTCCTGATGTCTTGGACCAAGGAATAAAGGGTTTGCCGTTTAACCCTGTAGTGGTTGATCCACTTGCGTTTGACTAGACTTTCAGACCTTCTCGTTCAGTTTGAGTAAGTTTAGTTGAGCGGTAGTTCACAAGTAAAAAATACTATATATCTACCATCCCCAAATTAATGATAGTGAATAATCAACAAGGGGTCAATAATGAAAGTCCCCAATCCCACGGACAAGGAAATTTTCCATTACCAAAAAATGTCTCTAATCCCTTTCGCAATAGCTCGGGACTTTATGGAGAACAAAATTATGACCCCAAAGCTACCCCAAAGGAAGAATCTAGGAGTGATGATATTGTGCCAAGTAATACAGCAAAAATTAAAGTAATAGGTGTTGGAGGGGGTGGCGGCAATGCTGTTAACCGAATGATTGCTAGTGAGGTCTCTGGTATAGAATTCTGGACAGTTAATACAGATGCCCAAGCTCTAACCCTGTCCAATGCTCCTAAACGCTTACAACTTGGACAAAAACTTACAAGAGGCTTGGGAGCAGGGGGTAATCCGGCTATTGGCCAAAAAGCGGCTGAAGAATCTAGGGATGAAATAGCTAATGCCTTAGACCACCCCGACCTAGTATTTATTACTGCGGGAATGGGAGGTGGCACTGGTACTGGTGCAGCACCAGTTATAGCTGAAATTGCTAAAGAAGCAGGGTCTCTGACAGTGGGTATTGTGACGCGTCCCTTCATGTTCGAGGGAAGACGTCGAATTACTCAAGCTGATGAAGGAGTTGCTGCTTTACAAAGTAGAGTTGATACTTTAATCGTGATCCCCAATAATCGTTTGCTATCTGTAATTAATGAACAAACTCCGGTACAGGAGGCTTTTAAGTTTGCAGATGATATATTACGTCAAGGTATACAGGGAATTTCAGATATTATTACTGTGCCTGGGTTGGTGAATGTTGACTTTGCTGATGTACGAGCAGTTATGGCAGATGCAGGTTCCGCGTTGATGGGAATTGGTATGGGGTCTGGGAAGTCTAGGGCAAGAGAAGCAGCAAATATGGCAATTTCTTCTCCTTTACTGGAATCTTCAGTGGAAGGAGCTAGAGGGGTGGTATTTAATATTACTGGCGGAACTGATTTAACATTACATGAAGTTAATACTGCTGCTGAGACTATCTATGAAGTTGTCGATCCTAATGCTAATATTATTTTTGGGGCTGTAATTGATGAGAAAATGCAGGGAGAAATTAAAATTACTGTTATAGCAACTGGTTTTAGTGGAGAAGCACAAATTAATCCTACCCAGGAAATAGCACAGCCAAGACGGTCTATACCAACTCCAACTCCAGCTCCAACTCAAAGCATTGAGCAGGAGAAAAAATTACCAGGATTGGATATTCCTGATTTTCTGCAAAGGCGACGGACTCCACCTTCAAATAGGTAATTATCAAATAAATAGTTATGTAGCTGTAGCAAAAGTTACCATAAATAGAGGTAGTTCAACAATTAATAATTAATAATTAATAATTAATAATTATTAAAAACGGATAGAATTGGTTAAAAGGAAATTTTTTTCTTTATTATCTCCTTAAAAGGGGAGGCTTGAAACTTGATTTTTTGGTCATGAAGGGCGCAAACGTTAACGCTCCGCGATATGTTTGCGCAGCATTCTGTATAGTATGAAACTATAGATTGAGCTAGAGTTTGTCAATATTATGTAGTATTTACGGGCTTTGCTGTATGTATTTACAGCGCAATTAATTTAAGTATACCAGGACTTACGCAAATTGACTTTTAAAGCACCATTTGTAGGGGCGAATGGCATTTGCGCTCCCCAAAGTTCCGCTTTACATGTCGCGGAGCGTTAACGGAGTTATGCGGTAGCAAAACGCCCTAGCCATAAGTAGAGTTTCTGCGTAAGTCTTGTATACTAAACAATTCTTGGAGTTTAGGGAGTAGGGACGTTGCATTCAATGTCCGTAGGTCATAGGTAGTAGGCAGCAGGAGAATGCTTCGATCCATTGCAGTTTATCTATTTGAAAATCTCTATAAAAATAACTATTTACTACTGACTACTAAATTTTATCTTAAATAATGGCTAATTTTATGGCACCAAGTATTCCTGTTGCTTTGACTATTGCTGGATCTGACAGTGGTGGTGGAGCTGGTATTCAGGCAGACCTGCGTACTTTTGCTTTTCATTGTGTTCATGGTACTAGCGCTTTGACTTGTATCACTGCTCAAAATACTTTGGGAGTGAATAGGGTTGATGCTTTGTCCCCAGCAGCGGTAAAAGCACAAATTCAAGCGGTTGTTACGGATATAGGGGTACAAGCAACTAAGATAGGAATGCTATTGAGCCAAGAAATTATTTTGGCTGTAACTGAAGAGGTAGAAGCTTTAAATTTAAAACCATTAGTAATAGATCCAGTGATGGTCTCCCGTGCAGGGGTTCAGTTAATTGATGATTTGGCTGTTGCAGCTCTACAGAGTGTTTTGCTGCCTAAGGCGACTGTTGTTACTCCTAATATTTATGAGGCAGAGATTTTTACGGGTTTAGAGATTAATAACCTAGATGATATGCAGATGGCTGCTAGGAAAATCTATACTTTAGGGGCAAAAACAGTTTTAGTCAAGGGTGGAGCTATGAAGAATGAGTTGCGAGGAGTAGATGTTTGGTTTGATGGAGAGCAGTTTGAGATTTTAAGGACTGCTACGGTGGAGACTAATAATACTCATGGCACTGGTTGTACTCTCTCGGCAGCGATCGCTGCTAATTTAGCTCAAGGGAAAGATTTATTTTCTGCAGTTAAATTGGGTAAGAATTATGTCACAAATGCTTTGGACTATGCTTTAGAAATTGGTCATGGTCAAGGTCCAGTGGGGCATTTTTTTCCTTTATTCATATCATAGGAGTCATAAGTTATAAGTCATAAGTCATAAGTCAGGAGTCAGGAGTTTAGGTGGGGAGGCGTCTGTAGGACGACGTACAGGAGGGAACGAAGATGGAGTTTTCAGGTATTAGGAGGAGAAAGTTTTTTTGTCACGCTCTTATCTTGAGATGATATTACTATTAACCATTTCAAAATATACTTATTTTCTAGAACTACCTAAACGATAGTATTGACCATGTTTCCAATTATAATTTTTACTGCTTTGTTTATTTTCTGCCGTAGATCCTTCTGTTTGTGCCACTGAGGAAGGTACTTTTTTGGTCTCCTCTCTAAATAGAGGAGTTGAACTTTTTAAAAGGTCTCTTTGCACTGCTGCAAAAGCATGACGTACTACTACTGCTATCTCCTTTCTATAATCTTCTTCTGCTTTTTTCGTTTGAAATTTCCAGCCTTCTTGACTAGAAGCATATAATGGTGGGAGACGATTCAGTGCATAAGTTTCTACATCAGCTCGCTTAATATATTTCGCTAACTTTTGAGGCAACAAGGTAATTTGGCGATTTACTTCTTCTGTTACCATCTGTTCCATAACATTAAGATATTTCTTTTTTGAATTAGGCTGAATCATTGCATATATCCTTTGTTCAAATATTTATTTAACCTACCTAGCTGTTTAACCTCAAACTTAGGATAAGAATACTTCTATATTACTAACTTACCTTTTCTACTTGATTTATTCAATTTCCATTATATTAAATTACAATTTGATGTAACGATTTAGTTACATAAACTATAGTTCTTAATAAACTGATAGTTGCTCTCTATCTATAACAAAAACTACTTAAATTTTTAATATTTGGAGTTAAAATTTAGTCGAGAGAAGGAATCGCAATTACAATTAAGTCTTCTATCCTTTTGATATTTGGGTTACCAGCTAAATATCCAATACCTCGATGCAAGTGTAGGCGAAATTGGGCGGCCAAAGTTTCCCGTTCTATGCCTATTCCATCATTATAGCAACGTTGTTTGAGAGCCAATAAAAAGATGTCAGAAAATTCTCCACCGAAAATTCTCCATGTTAATTCTAAATTACTATCAGTAGGGATTGGTACTGGAGAGGGAATGCTTGGTTCTGCTAAAGAGCAACAAAATGCCCAACGACAAAGAATATTCCATTGGTCTATTTTGGTATTACGCTTCAGTTTAGTTAACTGTTCTTTGGCTGTTTGAGAAAGTCGTATTCTTTCAATTGGTGGTTCCATTAAAGGTATTTAAAGTTACCCTTCGAGTAAATGTTATTAAGTTTGATTGTATCACAAGGAAGAAGGAAGAAGGAAGAAGTAAGAAGGAAGAAGGAAGAAGTAAGAAGGAAGAAGTAAGAAGGAAGAAGTAAGAAGTAAGAAGTAAGAAGGAAGAAGGAAGAAGGAAGAAGGAAGAAGGAAGAAGGAAGAAGGAAGAAGGAAGAAGAAAGAAGAAAGAAGGAAAAATATTGCGTTGTCTGAGTTTTAAGTTTTTGATCTGTCTCAACATTTGTTCTGATATTTTGAGATAATAATTGAGTAATAATGTCGTTCTCAAATAAACGAAATATTAATGATAAATATACATAATTTTTTAACTGCTCCTATAGATAAAAAATCAGGAAGAAGGAAGAAGGAAGAAGGAAGAAAGAAAAATATTGCGTTGTCTGAGTTTTAAGTTTTTGATATTTCCCAAAATTTGTTCTGATATTTTGAGATAATAATTGAGTAATACCAATTTTAAAAAAGAATGCTACAAAAAGGTAGACCTTGCTCGGATATGCTTAAAAATAGCTAGTCCAGTTCATTTTAGATAGTTATTTATATTGCTTTTCCCTTTTTTTTAATATTTATCCCTTCTTCCTTCTTTCCTCTTCCTTCTTTTGTACGGACGCCCTTATGCAACGTCCCTACCATTTGTAACAAACATTTATCACGCTTGGTATAATAATGTCGTTCTCAAATAAACGAAATGTTAATGATAGATATACATAATTTTTTAACTGCTCCCATAGATAAAAAAAACAAGAAGGAAGAAGGAAGAAGGAAGAAAGAAAAATATTGCGTTGTCTGAGTTTGAAGTTTTTGATATTTCCCAACATTTTTTCTGATATTTTGAGATAATAATTGAGTAATAATGTCGTTCTAAAACAAACTAAATGTTAATGATAAATATACATTATTTTTTAACTGCTCCTATAGATAAAAAATCTCGTAAAAGGGTGATGTTTTGGTTTAGTCTGAGCATGACTTTTGCTACAATTTATGCTTTGATGACTCTGAAAAAAGCTTTTGCTAGTAGTCTGAGCGTGCAAGATGATGCTAGACAACATATTTTTTGGATGCAGCGTTTTTTTAATCCAGATTTATTTCCCAATGATTTAATTGCTGATTATTTTCAGTCAGTAGCTCCAGCGGGATATACTTTACTTTATAAAAGTGCAGCAACTATAGGAATTAACCCGTTTATCTTTGCTAAAATTATTCCTTTTATTTTGGGTTTAATCTGTACTTACTATATTTTTCAAATATGTTTAGAAATATTACCAGTACCAATGGCAGGATTTATTGCTGCTTTGGTAATGAATCAGGCTATTTGGATGAAAGATGATGTTGCTTCTGCTACTCCTAGAGCATTTGTTTATCCATTTTTTCTGGCTTTTTTATATTATTTACTCCGAGGTTCGTTGCTCAAAATGGGGATAGCGATCGCTCTGGTGGGATTATTTTATCCTCAGTATGTATTTATTGCTTCTGGCATTCTAATTTTGCAACTAATTTACTGGAAAAATGGGAGGTTTCAATTATCATCAGAAAAACGGAACTTTCTATTTTGTGGAGTTGGTTTAAGTACGGCATTTTTTGTTTTATTACCTTACGCTTTAAGTTCTTCAGAATTCGGACCTGCTATTAGTCGTGAAATGGCAATGGAATTAAGGGAGTTTTATCCAAATGGTCGTAGTACTTTTTTTCACGTTCATCCAAAAGATTTTTGGTTAACTGGTAAACGTAGTGGAATGTTTCCTAAGTCTTTATTTACTCCAGCTACTCAATGTGCGGGGTTATTATTGCCGTTTTTATTGACTTTTAAATCTGCTTTTCCTTTAATCAGAAATATTACTAATAGAATTTGGTTGTTAGTGCATCTATTACTGTCATCTTTGGCAATGTTTTTTATTGCTCATGCTTTACTTTTTCGGTTACATCTTCCTAGTAGATATACAGGATTAAGTTTCCGCATAATTATTGCTTTGGCAACTGCGATCGCTCTGACTTTAATTATTGATGCTTTGTTTAATTGGGCAGAAAATAGACAAAAATTTACTGTTAAATTTCAGGGTATTATTTCTTTAGTTTTAACGAGTTTAATTATGGCATCTCTGGTGTTATATCCTGCTTTTGTTAAAGGTTTTCCTTTGGTTAAATATAAGGTGGGTAGAGCTACAGATTTATATAGATTTTTTGAAGCACAACCTGAAGATATTTTGATTGCTTCTTTGGAGGAGGAGGCAAATTTATTACCTACATTTGCTCAACGTTCTATTTTGTTGGGTAGGGAGTATGCTATTCCTTATCAAGTTGGTTATTATAGTCAATTTCGGCAACGAATTATAGATTTAATTGTTGCTCAATATAGTTCAGATTTAGTAGAAGTGAAGAGTTTTATTCAAAGGTATGGAGTTGATTTTTGGATGTTACATCGTGGTAGTTTTACGCCAGAATATGTTGAGGATAATAGTTGGTTAATGCAATATGAATCTGCACAGGAGGCGGTGACTTTTTTGCAGTTAGGATATATTCCTGCTTTGGCAACAACTGTACCTACTTGTACTGTTTTTCAGAATGATAGTTTGTTTGTTTTAGATACTAATTGTATTTATAGGAAGGAATAAGGAAGAAGATTGCTCACACGGATTATGGCACGGATGTACCGATTAAGTTGTTAGTCTTATAGAACTTAGGCAAATTTACTGTTAAACCACCATCTGTAGGGGCGAATGGCATTCGCCCTAACGATGTCAAGGATGGAAAGATTTGACGAGAGAAAAACAACTCTAGTAGGAAAAAATGGTTATTCGCACCGACAATTTTGATATTAGGGAGCAACCATGTTTAGATTGCCCCTACATTTTTATTCGTTAATTATGGAATCTTTAATAACTCTAATTATCAATGAAAAAGTCAGTCGCTTCTAGTGTAGGACTTCCTTGTAAACGGGCAAATAAACCTCCACTACCAAACCCGTTATTACTGCCATTTTGGTTGTAATATAAATTGCCGTTGCTTTGATTGTAAACAATAAAAGCATTACTGTTTCTCGCGGCATTGATACTATCGACAACCTCAAATTCTTGAAGTATACTTCCTGCTAAACTTTCTATTCTGCTGAAAGTTGTTCGAGACAAAACAATGATATCGTCATCTGGCACGAAGTCTACTATTCTATCTGTACCTATATCCCGTCTCCGAAAATTACGACCTGTGTCATAAATAAAAGCATCTGCACCTCCACCACCAATTAAAGTATCATTTCCAGCTCCACCATTAAGGTCATCATTTCCTCCTCCTCCATTAAGTCTGTCTCTACCACCTCCTCCAATGAGAATATCATTCCCTCCCCTAGCTATGAGGTTATCATTTCCTCCTCTGCCATCTAATCTTTCATCTCTATTAGTACCTCTAAGAGTGTCTCTTCTATTAGTTCCTATTCCTCTATCACGTTCTATTCTTGCGTACAAACCTGCTGTTGTTCTGGCGTCTTCTAATACTCGAAATTCTTCTGTAATTGTTTGACCGTTGTCTTGACTAAAGCCTAGTAATCTAATGGTATAGTCTTCTCCTTGATATCTGAAGCTACCATCACTAATTCTACTCACAGGAAAGACAGAATCAGCATTTTCTTCAGGGGTACCAGTATTAGGTGTTGTAACAATATCAAAGTCAAACTCAAAAGATTCAGTACGTCTAGTAGGGTCATATAATTCTAGTTCTATGTCCAGGGGTACTGATTCAACTTCTGTACCAGTCCTAACTGTACCATTAAAGTAGGTTAAATCTCCTACTTTGAACCTTCTATTGAGTTGAGTGGAGAAAGGATTAATGACAAAGCTCAATTCATTTGGATATGTTCCAAAGTCTGCTTCTCCCCATTTGAATGAGTGGGTTTCAACACCTGCAAATACAGGAGAAGAGTTACTTTCCCCTGGAATAGGTTCTCCCCATTTACCATTAAAAAAACCTTCAAATTGAACCATAATGAATAAATTATTTGTATTTGACGAAATATTTTTAATAGCTTAACTCATAAAAAAATATTGTTGACAATATATGCTGGATATTTTTAATATCTGCTTTTACTATCAGTAATCTCGCGGTTGTATCACATCAAATAAATATTATTTAATAGTTGATAATTTACGATAAAAAGAGTATTTCGTTACTCAGGAAAACTATGAGTATGGAAAGATTTTATGAGGGAAAAATCAGTATTTTTTAGGCAGCTCTCACAAAATTAAAATATTTCTGGTTTTGCTCCTGGGAAAAAATCCTGAATGTTCGATCGCCTCTGAGCCTGGAAATTTAGTTGAATAAAAAGTCATGCGTATAGACGAGTAGCGCCATTTAAGTCTGATGATATCAGAATTTTGGTGAGGATGCAACGGAAATTCCTTTGAGCGGCGATTTTTTTTCGGTAGCTTCAGACAATGAAAATATTGGTGATTTTCCACTCAATTGACATGGATGGAAAGATTTGATGAGGAAAAAGTAAGTATTTTTGGAAGCTTCATACAATGAAAATATTTCCAGTATTGCTCCTGGAATAAAATTCCTGAATAGTTCATCGCCTCTGAGCAAGGAATTTTAGTTGAATAAAAAGTCATGCGTATAGACGAGTAGCGCCATTTAAGTCTGATGATATCAGAATTTTGGTGAGGATGCAACGGAAATTCCTTTGAGCGGCGATTTTTTTTCGGTAGCTTCAGACAATGAAAATATTGGTGATTTTCCACTCAATTCAATTGTCATAGATGGAAAGATTTGATGAGGGGTAAGTATTTTTGGAGCTTAATACAATGAAAATATTTCTATTATTGCTCCTGGGAAAAAATTTCTGAATATTCGATCGCGCAGCGGAAGGTCGTTTGATCGCCTCTGAGCCAGAAATTTTAGTTGAATAAAAAGTCATGCGTATAGACGAACAACCCCACTTAAGTCTGATGATATCAGAATTTTGGTGAGGATGCAACAGAAATTCCTTTGAGTCGCGTTTTTTTCTGGAGCTTCATAGGATGAGAATATTGGTGATTTTCCACTCAATTGCCATGTATGGAAAGATTTTTTGATGAGGGAAAAACAAGTATTTTCTCAAGCTTGAGAAAATGAAAATATTTCTATTATTGCTCCTGGGAAAAAATTCCTGAATAGTTCATCGCCTCTGAGCAAGGAATTTTAGTTGAATAAAAAGTCATGTGTATAGGCGAACGACCCCATTTAAGTCTGATGATATCAGAATTTTTGTGAAGATGCAACGGAAATTCCTTTGAGTCGCGATTTTTTAGGAGCTTCAGGGAATGAAAATGTTGGTGCTGAATTTAGGAGGAGAAAGAATAAGAAAGATGAGGGTAGTTATGGCAATTGGAGAATTTTTTTTATGTCCAATTAAGCGGATTTGATATAATTAATAGCAACAGACTATTTAGCTACCTAGTAAAACTATGAATATTGTTTTAACGCCAGACATAGAACAATTTGTTAAAGAGCAAATCAAGAGTGGAAATTATCAGGATGCGCTAGCAGTTATTCGGGAAGGATTACAATTATTGGCAGACAGAGAAAGAATTTATCAAGGAAGATTCCAACAACTTAAACAGGAAGTAGAAATTGGCATCGAAGAATTAAAGCGAGGTGAAATATTTGATGGGGAAGCAGTATTTGATGAATTAGAAGAAGATATTAGACAGATAGAAATTGCAATGGAACAGAGGAAGAAAAATTAAATGGGTAGATATGTTTTTGTTTCTTCCGCACGATTAGATTTAAAGGAAATTAATAATTATCTAGCTCAAAAAAATCCACAAGCGGCAAGAAAATTACAGGCAAAAATTAGAGAAAAGTGCAGGCAATTAGCAGATTTTCCCGGAATGGGGCGTAATCGTGAAGAGTTGGCTTCAGGATTAAGAAGTTTTCCCGTAGATGATTATCTGATCTTTTATTTTCAGGTTCAAAAAAGAATTGAAATTGTAAGAGTTGTGAATGGATATCGAGATTTAGATGCACTTTTTGAGGATGGGGATAATAGTTAATTTACTATTTTGACATCTCAAGGGGTTGAAACACCCTGGATTCTGAGGAATTAATCCTTCTGCTATAGCGATCGCTCCAACCAATTAGAGTATGACAAAGTAATCAGAAAATTATCATTACCGAGAAATTTTGGGTATGCGCCTCTCCTTTTCAGGGGATAAAAAAAAGAGAATGTTCGCCAAGGTCAAGCCTCCTTATTCCAGAGGTACTGATAACTGATAACTGATAACTGATAACTGAAATGACCTTCTGTTCTACTTTCTCCAAGGGAGGGCAAAATTAATTTCAAGAACAAAACTAAATTTCGACCCTTTTTCATAATTTATACTAATTAAATTTATTTTTAATATTATTTGTTTTAATCAAAATCGCCTCATTTTTCGCTAATTATTACAAAATATTTCACGAACTTGCGTTATTTCAGCGATTTGTATCATACTCTGTACATTAAGATATGATGCCAGTGTTATATTTAAATTCAAAAAAAGACCTTTTCAAGAAAGCTATAACCTTGTATTTACGTTAATTGCATCTCAAATCTGCTAATTTTCAGCAGAGTTAGATAACCTCAAAAAAACAAATTTTGAACAAGTATAAATACCATAAGTAATTCTAGCTATTGACAAATAGCAGATAAAGTAAGGTGTAAATTCCAGACACTCAATATCGGTAGTCCTGCAACAGTAATGGTATTGATTGAACTTAGGACAAATTACCTAATGATGTCAGCTACGATCGCCTCAGTTCCAATTAAATAGCTATCAGCATTTTCCGTACCGAAACGCTTTTTAAAAGAAAGAGGATGTATTTAGGTTTCTTTCCTATTCACAGCTTTTTCCACTCTCCATCTTCCCCACTCCCCCACTCAAGAAAACATAGAAAAGTTTTTGAGATTGAGTCCTTCAACAGCAATGCCAACAAAGCAAAAACAGGACTTACGCAAATTGACTTTTAAACCACCATCTTTAAGGGGCGAATGGTATTGGCTAACGCCAAGCTCCGCTAAAGTCCTCGCTATATGTAAAGTCTCTGCGTAAGTCCTGAAAAATATAGGCTACTCTAGAATCATCCAAAAAGTAGCCATAAATTAATAATTTAAAGAAGAGAAAAAATTTAAGATATGGAAGTCGAAGGAAAGGTGAGGGCATATCAAAAGCTTAAAACTCAGACAACGCCAGATTTTTCCTTCTGCCTTCTGCCTTCTTACTTCTGCCTTCTTCCTTCTTCCTTCTTCCTTCTTCCTTCTTCCTTCTGCCTAAATCAAAGCCGCCATCTTCACATCATTAGTTGCCAACAACTCCTGTAACTCATCAGAATCTACAGTCTCCTTGTCAACCAACATCTCGGCCAACTTATCCAAAACATGACGGTTCCCTACTAAAACTTCCTTCGCCCGACGATAAGCTTGCTCTACCAAATTACGCACCTCATCATCAATAGCAGCAGCAGTTTCCTCAGAAAAATCACGCTCCGCCATAATATCCCTACCTAAGAACATATTACCGTTCTGACGACCAAGAGCAACTGGACCAAGGCGATCGCTCATGCCAAACCGAGTCACCATTTGCCTTGCCACACGAGCTACCTGCTGTAAATCGTTAGAAGCACCAGTAGTCACCTCTTCATCACCAAAAATAATCTCCTCAGCAAGACGACCACCCAAAGCTACAGCCATCTGATTTTGTAGATAAGCACGAGAGTACAAACCAGAGTCCATCCGGTCTTCGCTAGGAGTAAACCAAGTCAAACCACCAGCACGACCGCGAGGAATAATACTAATTTTCTGCACTGGGTCATAATCAGGCATCAACGCTCCGACTAAAGCATGACCAGCTTCGTGATACGCTACTAACTCCTTGCGCTTCTCGCTCATTACTCGGTCTTTCTTTTCTGGACCTGCTAATACCCGGTCAATAGCATCATTAACTTCGTCCATAGAGATTTCAGTTAAGTTGCGACGAGCTGCCAGAATAGCTCCTTCATTTAATAAGTTAGACAAATCTGCTCCAGTAAACCCAGGAGTTCGACGAGCAATTTTTTCTAGGTCTACATCTTTAGAGAGACTCTTACCACGAGCATGAACATTGAGAATTTCGAGACGACCTGCATAGTCTGGACGGTCTACTACTACTTGACGGTCAAAACGACCTGGTCGAAGTAGGGCAGCATCTAGAACATCGGGGCGGTTAGTAGCTGCAATAATAATGATACCTGTATTGCCTTCAAAGCCATCCATTTCAGTAAGTAGCTGGTTGAGGGTTTGTTCTCTTTCATCATTACCACCACCTAAACCAGCACCTCGTTGACGACCCACCGCATCAATTTCATCTATAAATACGATACAGGGAGCGTTAGATTTTGCTTGTTCAAATAGGTCGCGGACCCGGGAAGCACCTACACCCACAAACATTTCTACAAATTCTGAACCGGAGATGGAGAAGAATGGTACTCCTGCTTCCCCAGCTACAGCTTTAGCTAATAGGGTTTTACCTGTTCCCGGAGGACCTACTAACAATACTCCTTTGGGAATTTTTGCACCTACTGCTGTGAAGCGATCGGCATTTTTGAGGAAGTCTACTACTTCTGTTAGTTCTAGTTTGGCTTGTTCGATACCTGCTACATCGCCGAATGTAACTTGGGTTTGGGGTTCCATTTGCACTCTAGCTTTGGATTTACCAAAGTTCATCGCTTGGCTACCCGGTCCACTTTGGGCACGACGTAGTAGGAAGAACAGTCCCACCAATAATAGGATAGGGAAGAATAAACTGCTTAATGCTTTGATAAAGAGACCTTCTTCACTCTGAGGCACTACGGAAATATCTACATTATTTTGAGTGAGAATGTTAATTAGGTCAGGGTCATTTGGTAGATTAACCTCGACGACAGTGCCATCAGCTACTTTAACTTTAGCTGTTGTCCGGTCAGCACTTATAATGACTCTATCTACGTTATTATTTTCTATCTGTTGAATGAACTGACTATATTTCCAGGGTTCGAGAGTTTGAGATTGTTGCTCGAAGAATGTTGTTGCTAAGGCGATGACTACAATTGCCAATAAGGCATATAGGCCAGCATTTCTCCACCTTTTGTTATTCACTAGGGTCGCTCCTTCTTATCTTTTTATACTATTGGGACTATTTTTTAATCCAGGTATATTAACTTATGTTAACTGATTTCTCATATAATACCACAGTGGTTAGAGTACATAATGTTGTTCGGCGATCAAGTAATATCATGTCCGAATTAACAGTTATAAATAAATGACGGAGGAGTCAGGAGTCAACCCACCCCTCGCCCCGACCGTGGAGGGGAAGTCAGGAGTCAGGAGTCAACCCACCCCTAACCCCGACCGTGGAGGGGAAGAAAGAAGAACAACTGGAGTTGAAGGAGAAAGAGATGATTTTTGTCAGAGATAAAATTATCAAGCTAAAAATAATCTTGTTTGGGTATTTCTCTGGGTGAAGGTGAGGCAATTACTAAAAGACAAAATAAAAATCAAGACAGTCAAGACAATCGGATTTTGGCTTGTTACGAAGCTATTAAAAATCAACCTTATGCTGCTGAAGTTTACGAAGAACTAGGGGATGTCTGTTATTCCCAAGGTCAAATTGAAAAGTCTATTCGTTCTTACCATAAAACTTTGGCAGTAGTTTATGCAAAGCTAGGCAAAATTTATTTCCAAAAAGGTCAACTAGAACAGGCGATCGCTTACTATCAAAAAGTTATTACACTTGAACCAAAATCGGCAGCTATATATTGGAGTATTGGTCAGATTTTACAGCAACAAGGTAGATTATTTGAGGCTAAGATTTATCAGCAAAAAGCATTAGAAATAAAACCCGATTTAATGATAAAATCTTATGCTTTGAATCAGCTCGATCTTAAAGTTACTTCTTACTTAACTTGGGAAAATGGATTTTTTATTGAAGCTGGAGCAAATGATGGGATAAGTCAAAGTAATACTTTATATTTTGAGAGGTACAAAAATTGGCAAAGTATTTTGATAGAGGCAATACAAGAGTTAGTAGAAAAATGTAGAATTAATCGGTCTAAGTCAGTGGTAGAAAATTATGCTTTGGTTCCTTTTAATTATGGTCAGGATTATATAAAAATGTACTATTGTAATCTCATGTCTTTTGTTGATGGAGCGATGGAGTCAGAGGAGGAAAAAAAGTTCACTTAAAAGCGGGTTGTCAAGTTCAAAATATTAATCATAGTTATGAAATTAATGTACGAGTAAGGACATTAACTGCAATTCTTGACAAGTATGGAGTTGAAAATATAGATTTGTTTTCGTTGGATGTTGAAGGTTTTGAATTAGATGTGTTGCAAGGTATTGATTTTGATAAATACCAATCAAAATTTATGTTGATAGAAGTACGTTATGGAGATAGAAAAGCAATTGACTCTTTTTTAAGACCATTATATGAACCTGTTGCAGTATTATCTAATTGTATAAATCAGGCTTTACCGGAAAGGTCTCATCAAGATATTTTATATAAAGCGACATAAGCATTTAGCGGTCAGCAGTCAGCTATCAGCTTTTATTACCTTATAAGCATTTAGCGGTCAGCAGTCAGCTATCAGCTTTTATTACTTTGAAAGGAGGAAAAAGTAGAAGAAAGAATAATTGAAATATTTTCCAGAATTAAAAGTTTGTCAGCATTCAGCACTCAGGTATCAGCTATGAGCTTTATTACTTTATAAGCATTCAGTACTCAGCAGTAATTTATCAGCTTTTATCACTTTGAAAGGAGGAAAAAGTAATTGAAATATTTTCCAGAATTAAAAGTTTTTCAGCATTCAGTACTCAGCAGTAATTTATCAGCTTTTATCACTTTGAAAGGAGGAAAAAGTAATTGAGATATTTTCCAGAATTAAAAGTTTATAAGCATTCAGCACTCAGGTATCAGCTATGAGCTTTATTACCTGATAAGCATTCAGTACTCAGCAGTAATTTATCAGCTTTTATCACTTTGAAAGGAGGAAAAATAATTGAGATATTTCCCAGAATTAAAAGTTTATAAGCATTCAGCACTCAGGTATCAGCTATGAGCTTTATTACCTGATAAGCATTCAGTACTCAGCAGTAATTTATCAGCTTTTATCACTTTGAAAGGAGGAAAAAGTAATTGAGATATTTCCCAGAATTAAAAGTTTCTAAGCATTCAGTACTCAGCAGTAATTTATCAGCTTTTATCACTTTGAAAGGAGGAAAAAATAATTGAGATATTTCCCAGAATTAAAAGTTTATAAGCATTCAGCACTCAGGTATCAGCTATGAGCTTTATTACCTGATAAGCATTCAGCACTCAGCAGTAATTTATCAGCTTTTATCACCTTGAAAGGAGGAAAAAATAATTGAGATATTTCCCAGAATTAAAAGTTTATAAGCATTCAGCACTTAGGTATCATTTATCAGCTTTATTACCGAAAAATTGTGGTCTAAAGCCTCCCCTTTTAAGCAGATAAAAAAAGAGTATATTCCTTATGTCAAGCCTCCTTATTCCAGAGGTACTGATAACTGATAACTTAAATGATCTTTTCCTTCTTCCTTCTTCAAAAAATCTTTAGTTGAACTGTATTGCTCTGTAGACTTATCTACTTTCTTCCTTCTTCCTTCTTCCCTCTTCCTTCTTCCTTCTTCTCTATTAAACTAAAAATGACTCAATTTAAATTAACAACTCCTGTAGTTCTAATTATATTTAACCGACCAGATACAACGGCAAAAGTATTTCAGGCAATTCGTCAAGTAAAGCCTCCTCAATTGTTGATAATAGCTGATGCTCCTCGCCTCGATAAACCAGGAGAAGTTGAGAAGTGTATGGCAGCAAGAAATATAATTAATTTAGTTGATTGGAAGTGTGAAGTTTTAACTAATTATGCTGAAGTTAATTTAGGTTGTAGAGAGCGTGTTTATAGTGGGTTAAATTGGGTTTTTAGTTTAGTAGAATCAGCAATTATTTTGGAAGATGACTGCGTACCTCATCTAAGCTTTTTTCGATTTTGTCAGGAGTTATTAGAAAGATATCAAGATAATAATAAAGTAATGGCTATATCTGGAGATAATTTTCAGTTTGGTAATAATACTACTGAACATAGTTATTATTTCTCTCGCTATCCCCATTGTCGGGGTTGGGCAACTTGGCGAAGAGCATGGGAAAATTATGATAATCAAATGCAGTTATGGCCAGAATTTAGGGATAGTAATTGGTTGGAAAATATTTTCCAAAATACTCAGACAGTTAAATATTGGTCGCAGATTTTTCAGGATAATTATCAAGGGTTTAACACTTGGAATTATGCTTGGCTATTTACAGGTTGGGTGCATGGCAAATTAACAATTATTCCTCAGAGAAATTTAGTTTCTAATATTGGTTTTAGCCCAACAGCTACTCATACTAAAGATGTAAATAGTAAGTTTGCTAATATGTCTGTGCAGGAAATGATTTTTCCTCTAAGTCATCCTCCCTCTATTATTCGTAATATTCAAGCTGACGAATTTACAGAAAAAACAATGTTTAGTGGTAGTTTACAGTTTCAAAATGTTCATTGCAAAGTTTGTGGTTCTATATCTTATAAATTTGATACTGCTAAGGTTTTAAATAAATATAATGTTGACTATTTTCAATGTTCTAATTGTGGGTTTGTACAAACGGAAAATCCTTATTGGTTGGCTGAAGCTTATAGGGAAGCAATTGCTAGTAGTGATGTGGGTTTAGTGTCTAGAAATCAGAATTTTTCTTTGACTACAGAAAATTTGATTCTCAACTTCTTTAATGCTGATGGTAAATTCCTAGATTATGGTTGTGGGTATGGTTTATTTGTCCGCATGATGCGTGACTTAGGATTAGATTTTTATGGATATGATAAGTATTGCCAAAATATTTTTTATCAAGGATGGGAAGGAGAAATAAATAGGGAGCAAAAATATGAAATAGTTACAGCTTTTGAAGTGTTTGAACATTTCATAAATCCTCTGGCAGAAATTGAGAAAATACTGCAACAAACTAGAAATATTTTATTTAGTACACAGCTATTGCCGTCTAATAATCCTCATCCTAATGATTGGTGGTATTATGCTCTGGAAGAAGGTCAACATATTTCTATATTTACTAAAAAGCATTATCTGTAATTGCTCAAAAGTTTAAACTTAACTTATGCTCGGATGGGGAATCTTTGCATCTATTAACAGAGAAAAATTTATCAAATTCCGAGTTTAAAAGTATATTTGGAGTACCTAGATATCAACCTAAAAAAAGGAAAGAAACTTTAACTAAACTAGACTATAAAAAATCATAGAAAAAAACAAAAAATCAGCAGCAATTGGATTTAAAGGTTCTCATTGATGGTGTATTTTTCCAAATAAATAATACAGGTATCGCCCGTGTCTGGAAATCTTTGTTAGAAGTATGGTCAAAAAATAGTTTTGGTGAAAATATTTTAGTGCTTGACAGAGCAAAAACCGCGCCTAAAATTCCCGGAATCAAGTATCGAACTGTACCTTTATATAACGAGGCAAAAATAGATGCAGATCGTCAAATGTTGCAGACAGTATGTAATCAGGAAAATGCCGATATTTTCATTTCTACTTATTACACAACACCTATTTTAACCCCATCTATATTTATGGGTTATGATATGATTCCAGAAATTTTAGCTAAAAATCTTGATAAGATTTCATGGCAAGAAAAACATCGTAGTATTCGACAGGCAATTTCTTATATTGTAATTTCTGAAAATACAGCTCGCGATTTAGTAAAATATTTTCCTCAAATATCTGCAAATTCTGTCACGGTAGCTCACTGTGGAATTGAACCTAAATTTTCTAGAGCGACTCCTCAAGAAGTTGCTAATTTTAAATTAAAATATCAGATTAATCGCCCATACTTTTTGATAGTAGGAGAGAGAATAGGTTGGCTGGGTTATAAAAATACTATTTTATTCTTTCAAGCTTTTGCTAAATTCCAAAAATCCGCAGAATTTGAGATTGTTTGTATAGGAGGAGATAGAAAATTAGAGCCAGAGTTAAGCAAATATATTTCAGGTAGTAAAATTCATTTATTACAACTGAGTGACCAAGAATTAAAATTAGCTTACTCTGGAGCGATCGCTTTAGTTTATCCTTCAAAATATGAGGGTTTTGGATTGCCTATTTTGGAGGCAATGGCTTGTGGTTGTCCGGTTATTACTTGTCAGAATGCTTCGATTCCAGAAGTGGCAGGAATAGCAGCTTTATATATAGATGATAATGATATTAATGGGTTAGCAAATGCTTTGGGTGAAGTGCAAAAATCTGAAGTTAGGCAACAATTAATTAGTGCTGGTTTAGCACAAGCTCAAAAGTTTTCTTGGTCTCAAATGGCTAAGATTATGACTGATGTATTTATTCAGACTTTTAATCGGATTAAAGTCAAGGAATTATCTGCTATGGAAGATAGGAAAGATTTAGGCGAAATTCAATTTCAAATAAATCATGGGCAGTTAGAAATGCAGCGTCATTTCTGGAATGTTAATTCTTTAGACAAAGCCATGTTTGAGGGAGTCTTTACTGATAATAAAATTCACACTATGTCTCTTCAAGAAAAAATGGAGGCGTGGGAAAGTAAAGCTCCTAATTTTACTCCGGCAACAGAAAGATTGCAGATAGTATTAAACAAGAAAAGAAAGTCGCAACTTTCCTGGGATAAGTTTCAAGATTTTACCTATTCAAAACGCAGTCACTTTAAGATATTCGATCAATTTGATTTCTACAAAAATATTCACCCAGATGCAGCAGACCTAAAATTTTATCAGGATACTCTTGTCTATAATTTTATTACTCAAAATTTACCACCTGGTGCAAAATTATTAGAAATAGGTGGGGGTAACTCCAGAATAATTGAGGCATTAAAATCGAATTATGAATGTTGGAACATTGATAAATTAGAAGGTCAAGGCAACGGTCCGACTCAGATAAAAAATATTAATGGTTATCGACTGGTTTTAGACTATATAGGTAATTTTAATTCCCAACTACCTAACAATTATTTTGATTGTGTTTTTAGTATTTCGACTTTGGAACATTTGCCAGAAGATGAGCAAACTTTTAAAAATGTCTGTGATGATATTAACCGAGTATTAAAACCAGGTAGCATCTCTCTACACTGCTTAGATATTGTCATCAAAAAAACATTTGTTTGGACGAAAGGTATACTGCCATATATATTCAAAAATATTCAGACGTTAAACCAGATAATTCCTTTTGAAAAAATGCAGCAAGACCAAGATTTATTTGCAATGTCTGAATTTGCTTATCAACGACATTGGCAGTCAATTACCAAACAACCTTATACGGAATTTGGTAAACCAGTTTCTTATAATATTCTCTGGCAAAAATCAGAAAAATTATTCTCGCATAATCTAATAGTTAAACAACCATTACCGAAAATTTCAATTGTCACTCCATCCTTAAATCAAGGTGAATTTTTAGAAGAATGTATTGATTCAATTTTGAGTCAAAATTATCCCAATTTAGAATACATAATTATGGATGGAGGGAGTACAGATAATTCTGTTGAAATTATCAAAAAGTATGAAAAATATTTGACTTATTGGCAAAGTCAATCAGATGGCGGTCATTATTCAGCAATTAATTTAGGATTTAACAAAGCCACAGGGGAAATTATGGCATGGTTAAATTCTGATGATAAGTATCATCCAGATGCTTTTTTTAAAGTTGTTGCAGCTTTCGAGAAAAATCAAGAAATAGAATGGATAATGGGGCGACCAACTCAATGGAATAAAAATGGAAAATTAGAGTATATTTCTCAAAATTTACCACCTTGGTCTCGTGCAGGATTATTAAATAAAGACTGGGAAAAATATCATCAATGGATTCAACAAGAAAGCACTTTTTGGCAACGTTCTTTATGGGAAAAAATTGGTTCTAAATTATCTACAGAATTTCAACTTGCTGGAGATTTTGAACTTTGGATGCGCTTCTCTCGTTATGCACAACTTTTTGTCATAGATACCTTAATTGGTGGATTTCGTTATTATCAAAATCAACGTTCTCAAAAGTTTAAAAATCAGTATCTAGAGGAGGTGGAAAAAATATTAGTTCGAGAATTAAATTTAATTGCTAAGGAGCAGTTTACTAATTCACAAGCAGCACCTCAAACTGTGCAAATTACATCAGCAGAAATTGATTTAATTAAACAGCAAATACAGGTACCAGTTAAAAATAATTTAGTAATAGTTACAAGTATTGCACCAGGTAATGAAAAAAATCAGCTATCTGCGATTGAAAGTTGGCAAAAAGTTGGATTTACTGTTGTCTCATTAAATAATCAGGCAGAAATTAATAATCTTGAATCTATATATAAAGATGTGACTTTTTATCCAGTTAAGCGTGATGCTAAAGCAATAGTAGGAAGACCTCTGATTTATGTTGACGATCTACTACTTTATCTCAAAAAATACGGCACAAAAATTTGTGGCATTATTAATTCAGATATTCGTTTAGAAGTAGGGGAAGATTTTCTATCTTTTATATCTCAAAAGGCAGAAAATTCTGTAATTTTTGGTTCGAGAGTCGATATTGAAAGTGCTGAATTAACAGGGGGTGAGGTTTATCAAAGAGGTTTTGATATTTTCTTTTTTGATAAAGTATTGCTAGAAGAGTTTCCTATTTCTAATTTTTGTTTAGGTCTACCTTGGTGGGATTTATGGATTCCTAGTATGGCAATAAAAAAAGGTTTGAATAGTAAATACTTGGTAACTCCAGTTATTTACCATTTGAAGCATAAGCTAAATTACAGTAACGATTTTTGGCAAACAATGGGAATTCATTTTGCTGATTTTTTTGACATAGACCTGAATAAAAAATTTCAGCAAATATTGGTTACTAATCCCAGACAGTTACAATTAGAGTTAACTGAATTTGCTCATCATACTATTCGTAATATTCATCAAAAAACAGAGAGAATTTATTATCAAAGTCAACTGCAAAACAGAAACAAAAATATAGATAATCCAGATATGAATAATTCTAACTTTGCTCAAATTATAGGTAAGTTCCCAGCTATTACTCCTTTGTCTGTTAGTAGCAAAAGACCATTTTTATCCATAATGATTCCTACTTATAAAAAGGTTAAATATTTAGAACAAACTCTTAGAAGTGTTGTACAACAAGCTCTGCCTCCAGAAGAAATGCAGATAGAAGTAGTGAATGATTGTCCTGATGCTAAAATTCAAACTCAAATAGAAGCTATTGTCCGAAAAGTAGGGGGAGAAAGAGTTAATTTTTATCGACATTTTCCACAAGATATCGGTCAAGCTCCGATTTTTAATATTTGTCTGCAAAGAGCAAGAGGATACTGGGTTCATTTACTCCATGATGATGATTTTGTCTTACCAGATTTTTATGAAAATATCCGTAGTGTAATTGAGGAAAATCCCACAATAGGAGCAGCATTTTGTCGCCACTATTATATAGATGAAAATGATAATCAAAAGATGGTCTCTTCACTAGAAAAAGAAACTCCTGGTATTATTCCTGAATGGCTAGAAAAAATTGCTGTAATGCAAAGAATACAATGTGCTTCGATAGTTGTAAAACGTAGCGTTTATGAAAAATTAGGAGGATTTTGTCCAGAGGCAAATTCCGCAGCAGATTGGGAAATGTGGAAACGAATAGCTACTTATTATTCTGTTGGTTATGAACCTCAACCTCTTGCTTGTTATCGTTTACATTCAGCATCAGAAAGTACGAGATTAATTAAGTTTGGTGGGAATATTGCTGATACTCGGAAATCTATCGAAATTTCCGAATTTTACCTCCCACCAGAAAAAGCCAAAAAATTATCTACTCAAGCAAGAGAACATTATGCTATTTCTGCCACTCAAATAGCACGACAAATGTTGAAAGTTGGAAAACTAGAAGTAGCGATCGCTCAAATTCAAGAGGCTTTAAAATGTAGTGAGTCCAATCAAGTAAAGGAGGGGATAATTTCTCTGTTTATTTCTTCAGATTCTACTCTGGAAATAAATACTACTCAGCTCTTTTCTGAAGTGTCTAAATATGTGGAGGAATATCAGAAAGATTTCTCCAACCAGTCAGTTTTAGATAATCTCCGTCAACTCCGTCAGAAAATTGCTAATTACTGGCTAAATTTACCTACAGAAAAATTAGAAAGTGCTTATTTAGGTGATGCTGGTAGAGCTAGTCAAAAGTTAATTGGTAGTAGTCTTAAATATGAAAAAATTACAGATACAGAAAAATCCTTAGTCAAGGAAATAAAAAATCATATTACTCAAGGATTAGATCGACAAAATTCTATTCAATATCTCTTAGCTGCAACTCTCTATTATTATCCCCATCAACTTTCACCAAACTGGTACGAACAAGCTCCAATTCCTAAATGGTTTATCAATGATTATATAAAATTTATGATTGACGCTCCTAGCTACTTTCAAGAAATAGGAGAAGCAGATAATTTTTATCGTTATACCTTCAACTGGACTAACTATCTACATCAAAGAATATTCGGTAACTCCGACTCAAAAATCTGGCAAGATATAGCTTGGTTTTTCACCCAAAAATCCAACTTTATCCCCCTCTACTTTAATAATGAAAATCTCAAAGACATATATATTAAACGTGCCGAAATAATGGAAATTGCCTTAGAAACTCAAGGCTTTAAACTCAATTATTCCTTTCCAGAAAGACCTACTAACCGGAATAAAATTCGTTTAGGAATTCTCAGCAGTCACTTTATTCCTCAAACAGAAACTTTTTCCACCCTCCCATTTTTTGAACATTTAGACAAAACTAAATTTGAAATAATCTTATATAGCAAAAACCTAACTGAATACCCCCTAGAAAAATATTGTCAAAGTCGTGCAGAGCGGTTCGTAAAATTACCAGATAACTTAAGCAAACAAGTAGAAACTATTCGCACCGACGATTTAGATATCCTCTTAATTGGTACTAATGTTACTGCTATTACTAATCCTATTACCTTACTTGCTTTACACCGACTAGCAAGAATTCAACTAACATCAACCTCTTCTTGCGTCACAACAGGAATGAGACATATTGACTATTATATATCTGGAAAATTAACAGAACCACAACAACAACCACAACAACAATATCGAGAAAAATTAATTACCTTAAAAAATACAGCTCATTGCTTCAATTACTATGCAACTCAACCAGAAAAACCAGTAGTTAAACCAACTCGAGAAAGTTGGGGAGTAACCGATAAAAATATAGTCTTTGTTTCCGGAGCCAACTTTTATAAAATTATTCCCGAACTGAGAGAAACTTGGGCAAAAATTATTGCTGCCGTACCAAATTCTGTTCTAGTTTTATATCCCTTTAATCCTAACTGGAGTAATACTTATCAAGCTAGTACTCATTTTGTTAACGACCTGCGCTCTACATTTAATAAATATGGCATTGATAAAAAACGACTCATAGTAATCAAAACATTACCAAGTCGGTCAGATATCAAAGAATGCTTGAAATTATGTAACATCTATTTAGACTCCTATCCATTTGCCGGAGTAAACTCCCTCATAGAACCCCTAGAAATAGGCATCCCAATAATTACAAAAAACGGTAATTCATTCCGCTCCTTAATGGGTAGTTCATTGTTGCGATCGCTCTCCATTCTAGACCTAATAGTTAACAACGAAGCAGAATATATTAATCTCGCTATTCAGCTTGCCAATAATTTAGAATTTCGTCAACAAAAACGCCAAGAAATTCTGGAAAAAATTGAGCAAAATCCTTCATTTTTAGACAGTCTTAGTTACTCTACAGAGATAGGTGAATTATTTCAAGGATTATTCCAAGAATGGCAAAATATTCACGCGCCAAAAACTCTAAAATCTACAGTTGAAGAAGGAAGAAGGAAGAAGGAAGAAGGAAGAGGGAAAAAGTGGATAGGAACTCAAACCATAACCAATTTTCAAAACCGTGTAGACGATAGGGTATTAAACCCAAAAGAAAAAGATAAAAATTCTTTAACTGCTGAATTTATCAACCGTTTGATTGGTTGTGTGAATCTCTATCAAATTGACCCTACTGACCAATCTTTAATAGAAGAATTACGTCAAATTCGTAAACAAATAGCTGATTTTTGGTTAGCTGTAGCTCCCAAAGAATTAGAAACTACTTATCAAGGCAAAATTAGACAAGCATATCAAACTTTATTAAAAAGTGGAATTCAAAACGAACCCCAAACTGAAGATGAACAAAAATTTCTCAAAGAATTAGCTGAGACAAGTATGGGTTTAAATAATCCAAAAGCTATTAATACATTTTTAGGGGCAATGTTATATTTTCCTCCAAGCAAAATGTTAGTCCGAGATGCTAAAAATCGTTTACCTCAGTGGTTGATAGAAGATTATAAACAGATATTTGAAAGTCGAGAAGTTGCCCAGAAGTTGGAAAAAGCTTTTAAATCTAAATCGCCTCATATACCAGAAAATTCTTCAGTCACAACTACTGAAGTTAGACCAGAAAAAAATGTAGTTTTAACAGCAAATCAAACAGATAATTTAGACATTTCACAGCAAAAATTTATCAATCAATTATTGGGTAGTGTGAATCTTTATTATATTGATCCATCTGATGAATCTGTAGTTCAAGAGTTGCGTAAAATCAGAAAACAAATGGCTGATTTTTGGATAAATTTAGAACCGCAAAAACTAGAAATTTTTTACTTGAGTGAAATGGGTAAAGGTTATCAAGTATTACTCAATAGCAAGATTCAAAATGAATCTTTAATAGAAAGCGAACAGGAATTTTTACGACAGTTAGCTGCTCAACTTTCTCAAGGAATAGAAGCGCCGAAAGCTATAAATTATTTATTAGCAGCAATGTTGTATTGTCGTTCTGAACAATTACGAATCGAAGATATAACTAAATTGCCTCAATGGTTACTAGAAGATTATCAAAAATTTGTGGGAAATCCTTGAATAAGGGAGTGGGGGAGTGGAGGAGTGGAGGAGTGGAGGAGTGGGGAGTGGGGGAGTGGGGGAGTAGGGGAGTAAAGGAGTGTGGGAGTGGGGGAGAAGTAAATATAAGAGAATAATTAGGGTTTGCTGAAAAGTCTTTTTTAACGAGTAGGGGAGCGGGGGAGTAGGGGAGTAGGGGAGTAGGGGAGTAGGGGAGAATTTTTTTTGCCCAACTCTTGCCCAAAAGACGCTCCATGCATGAGCATGAAGAGCTGAAAATCAGGTATTTTTTCAAGACCTAAAAAGTCTAAAACCTTTACCTGTAAATGCTTTGAGATTTATTCAGCAAGCCCTAATTAATATTAACTAGCTAATAATTATCAAAAATGTCATTGCCCCTGTATTAATTACTTAATAATTGAAGTTTTACCTCACAAAAGCATTCTTTTTTACCGATAAATTGTAGTCTAAAGTCTCCCTTTTTAAGGGGATGAAAAAAACAGAATTGCGTATTTTCTTGCTTCCTTATTGCAGAGGTACTGTTAACGTTTGCGTAGCATTCCGATAGGAAAGTTACGACCATAGGAGGCTAACTGGTAACTGATAACTGATAACTGATAACTGATAACTGAAATGACTTTTGGTATAACTTTCTATTATAGCAAAAAGTCAATATCAGAAGGAACTCCAACAATTTAAAATCCAGGCACTCAAAATTCCTAAATCATTTCGTAAATATGCAATGCCAGAAAAAAATTTGAGACTACTGTAATTCAAAAACCTAATTTTATTAATCATGGTTTTTCAATCAAATTATGATAATATAATCACTTAAAAGTAACTTAGTTATCAAAAAACAATTTCTTCAGGAAAATTAACCATGAGTGAATATACTGGCATTACTGATTATTACGATCTTTTAATGACCCAAGGTTATTATGACTATGAAGGAATGGCTATTGCAGTCAATTCTTTCATCAAAGATGGTCACAAAAAAATACTTGAATTGGGTGTAGGAACAGGATTATTAGCCGAAAAATTAAAAGCACTTGCTCCTGAAGCTGAATTTACAGGAGTGGATATTACCTCATCAATGCTCGATATTGCCAGAAAAAGATTGGGGGAATGGGGAGAATTAATAGAAGCAGATGTCTATATTATGGACCTCCAAGAAACCTTTGATATTGCTGTTTCCAGTGGCGGAGTTTGGGTAATAAACCAACGAGGTGATCGGACCGATCTAGGAAATCATACAAATGAGATTCCTCAAGATATTAAGGGACTAACTAATGTTGCTAAACACCTGTGTCAAGAAGGGTTATTACTGTTGAGTATTCAGGGAGAACATAAAAATTATCAAAAAAATCTCCCGACAGGAATTGTTTATTCTCAGGAGATAGAAAAAATTGGGGAAAACGATGAAATTGAATCCATTGAGAAAAGTTATTTCTTTAAGAAAGACGGAGAAATATTAGCTCAACAAACACTTAATTTGAATTACATTAAGCAATGGAAAAAAGAAGAAATTATGGAACAAGCTGGATTTAGTTTTGTTAGTATCCATGAAAGCCAAAAGTTTCATGTTTATCGTAAAAAATGAAACATATAATCAAATAATTGTATCCAAATTAAGCATGATAAAAATTCCCTGTGAAGTTGCATCAAATTGAGAAAAGAAATAGCTGATTTATTGATATGGATTTTTCAATCAAATTATCATGCAAATTATCATGGTTATAGTTACTAAAATCCAAATTATTTATTAGGGACTGCACTTTACTCCTGCAAAATTAACAATGAGTCAATATACTAATATCACCGATTATTATGATAGTTTTACTGATTATTACGATCTTTTGATGACTCAAGGCAATTATGATTATCAAGGAATGGCTAATGCAGTCTATTCTTTGATGAAAGATGGTCAGAAAAAAATACTTGAATTAGGTGTAGGAACAGGATTATTTGCTGAAAAATTATTGCCACTTGCTCCCGAAGCTAAATTTACAGGAGTAGATATTACTTCATCAATGCTCGAAATTGCCAGAAAGAGATTAGGAGAGTGGGGAAAGTTAGTAGAAGCAGATATCTATGATATGAACCTCCAAGAAACTTTTGATATTGCTGTTTCTAGTAGAGGTGTTTGGGTAATAAGTCAACGAGGCGATCGGACTGACTTAAGGAATCATACTAAGGATATTGATGAGGATATTAAGGGATTAATTAATGTTGCTAAACATCTGCGTCAAGATGGATTATTTCTGTTGAGTATTCAAGGAGAACATAAAAGTCATCAACAAAATCTTCCCACAGGAATTGTTTATTCTCAGGAGATAGAAAAAATTGGGGAAAATGATGAAATTGAATCCATTGAGAAAAGTTATTTTTTTAAGAAAGATGGGGAAATATTAGCTCAACAAACACTTAAGTTGAATTACATTAAGCAATGGAAAAAAGAAGAAATTATGGAACAAGCTGGATTTAGTTTTGTTAGTATTGATGAAAGCAAAAAGTTTCATGTTTATCGCAAAAAGTGAAATAGACGATCGTTAAATTTTAGGCAGTAGGGAATAATTAATAATTAATAATTAATAATTAATAATTAATAATTAGGGCTTGCTGATTAAATCTAAAGCCATTGACAGATAAAGGTAAGTGCCTTTGTTATGTCCGGAAAAAGTACAAGGAGTTAGGTCGCCCTTGGTTCCAAAAGGAGCGCATTTTGGAGTAAGTATGGCGGACAAATCAAGGAACCATTATAAAAGACAACCTCCTCTATAATTCCCACTTATCCTGACTCTTAACTACTCTCTACTCCCTACTCCCTTTTTATTAAAATAGTAGATAATTAATTTGAGGAAATTTCATTAAATATTATGAGTGTTGTTGCAGCCAGAAAATATTCGGATCGCTTAATGTTTGCCTCTGATAGTATTCGAGTATCCGGTCATTTAAAAGAAAATTATCGTGTTACTGGAGACGAACAAGGTAAACTTTTTGAAATTAATGGTTTAGTTATTGGTGGTGTTGGTTTGATTATGGAATTAAGCTTTATGCAGATTTTTGCCAGAAATCACAAACCTGCAGCGCCAACCGTAGAAGCTATTTTAGATTTCATTGTTGAGTTTTATACTTGGGCTAAATCTAAAGATGATTCTTTTTCTAAGAGAAATGATTATTTAATTGGAATTGAGGGGGAAATTTTCCGTATTTGTGATAGTTATTTAGTGGAAAAAATTAATGAATTTGCAGCTATTGGAGCTGGAGAACATTTTGCCTTAACCGCAATGTATTTAGATAAAAATCCTCAAGAAGCTGTAGAAATTGCTAATGAATTATGTGTTTACTGTTCCCCTCCAATTAACATTATTACTAAACAGCTTAATGTTCATAGTTAACGTGGTATAGCTGAATTTAGAATTCTGAATTTAGAATTTAGAATTCTGAATTTAGAACTCAGAATTCAGAATTCAGAAGTAATCTCTGACTAAGTTTAAGAATTTATAAATGTTCGCTCCCTATTTGCGTAGTGCTTATAATTGCCCAAAGCTGACAGTTGAATGCTGACCTAAAACCAATCTTCTTGTTCGTTATTTTGTCGTTTATATACCTGACCTTGACGATGAATTTCACGAGTTTTTTCATAGAGCTTTTCTTCAGTTAGATCCCACTTTGCCAATACTTTTTCTAAGTCTTTCTGAATATCTCTTGCACCAGGAAAACCACGATAACGAATTTTTAATCTTGCCAATTCTGCTAAGTTGTAAGGAGTATCTTTTTCTGTTAACAGGGTGTTAACTATTTCACGGTCTTTATGATATTGAGGATGCTGTTGCTCTTCTGATTTCATAAAAGTAAAGTAAGAAATAAGGGCGTTGCTGAAGCGCGTGTATGATATTAATTTTAATTACTTAGTAGTCAGGAGTCAGGAGTCAGGAGAAAGAAAAGTGCTTTTCGGTCAATTAAGTAAAGATAACATCTAATTTTGCCATTCAAAGAATGACTATGATGATAACAATTACTTTTTTACAAAAAACAAGTAAGAAGGAAAAATAGCTAGAGTGATTTGGAAAAATTAATAGCTGGCCTCTAGACAAAAAACAGATAATAAATGTCTATAAATGTCTAATACAAAAATTATTTGAGGCTGCACAGAATTAGGTGTTAGGTATTGGGTTTTATACCAATTTTATGTGAGGTGGCACAGAATTATGAAATTTATTAACTTGTCTATAAGGTAATTATTAATTATTAATTGTTGAACTACCTTTGCCAAAAAAATATTCAGGATATCCTATTTAATTCTATTGACTATGCCACTTTTTAAACAGACTATCTTGATGATTGTTTTGAGTATTTTTAACTAAATCTGGCTGAATTTCTAAAGCTCTTTCTTGAAAAAAAAATGCTTCGTAAAATCTACCTTCTTGTTCTAAAATTTTGCCTAAATTCCAATAAGCTGCTGCTATATCTGGTTTGAGATTAATTGCTTTTCTATAGATAATCATTGCTTCATCAATTTGCCCTTTTTTATAAAACATACTACCCAAATTTACAATAGCTTCAACAAATTTCGGATTAATCTTTATCGCTAATAAATAAGCACGAATCGCAGCATTTACTTTATTTTGTACTTGTAGTATGTTGCCTAAAGTTTTATAAGCTGGAGCAAAATTTGGTTGATTTCTTAAAATTCTATGACAGAGGGCGATCGCTTCTGTAAAATTTCCTTGATTATAATAAGTTTCTGCTAATTTATTAATGGCATCAACATCATTTTCTTCAGATTTCCATAACTCCGAGTAATAGTTTTTGACTTGACTTGATGGAGTATAATTTTGAGATTTATTACCCTGTTGAAAACTTTTTTATCTTGTAAATTTAGATTCATCTTACTTCAAATACCTATCTCCAGAAATTTGATTTTTTACTTTATAGCAGAAGGAAGAAGGCTTTAGTTATCTAGGAGAGAAGGAAGAAGGAAAAATATTCCCTCTTCCTTCCCTATAAAAAAGAAACATGAGCGCTCACAACTCGCCAACCAAAAGAAGTACGCATCCAAGTTTGACTTTGCCTACCAACCTTTCCAGTTTCTTGACGTTGAAATTCAGTATTTACTGTAGCAAAATCTCGACCATAAGTAGTAATAACAGTATTCATCAATACCCGCTCTAAATTAACCTTTCCGCGAGCTTTCCTAAAAGCAGCTATTGCCTCATACCCATAAAGATTTGCATTAACTCCATAACGGATAGTATAAGGACTATGCCAAAATAATTCATCTAAAATATTGACATTATTACCAATCAAAGCTGCTTCATATTCCTCAAATACTGTTGTTACTTCTGTAACTACATCAGGAATATTAATCTCCATTTTAATGATTCTCCTAATCACAATACTCTAAAAAATTTTCTGGAACTATTTTCAATTCTCCAGACTTAAATCTATCTATTGAAATCCAAAGTGCGGTTTTCTTTCGTTCCTTCTCCCAAAAAGTTAATTCTTTTCTTTGATAAAACTTTTTATCGGCAAAATCACATTTATATAATTGAATTAACTCATGTCTTTCCTCCCCATTAAATATAAAAATGTTTTCCATGCAACCCAGATATTTAATATTAGTCAATTCAGCTTGAATCTCTTCTTGAAACTCTCTTTGTAAAGCATCACGACTGTATTCTCCAAAATCAACACCCCCACCCATAACCCGATAGAAAAATTCCTGTTTTACAGAGTCATAACCTTGAGAAATAAACAAGCGATCGCCATCTCTAATTAAACCCAAAGCTAAGACCCTAATTTTATTCTTCTTACTCATATAATTTTCTCAGATAAATATCAAGGGTAACTTGGAAAGATAAGTCATTCAAGAATTTATAATTTAGAATTTATAATTTAGAATTACCTCTCCTTTAAAACAGATAGGATTGACTCAAAGGAAAATTTTTCTTTTTACCCTCTTAAAAGAGGAGGCTTTCAACCACAATTTTTCGGTAAAAAAGAGCAATTTGGTTAATTTTTAACAATATAGAAAAATAGAAAATTACCGAAAAATTCAGGTATAAAGCCTCTCCATTCATGGAGAAAAAAGCGGTCGATCTTCGCAGCGCACCCGTTGGGTGGGATGGCGAGGAAACCTGCGCCATATCCATGAGACCAAGAAAAGAAAAAAAATCCTTTTATCCAATCCTCTTATTTATAAGAAGAGGTAATTCTAAATTCTTAATTCTAAATTCTTAATTTTTGAACATCAATTATTATCATAAAAACCCATTTCATCATTATTTTCTGGCACAGGCCAATCCTCATTTTGCCCCCCAATAATAAGCTTTTCTATTTTGACAAACTCTTCATCTAATCGTTGAAAACTATTAGTCAAAATATCTATTGCTAAAGCATCGCTAGTTCCCAAATCAAACCAACAACGACCCCAAAATCCTTCATATTCTACTTCTCCCATATTGTGCATAACAGCCATCATACTTTGACCCGCAACTTCCTGACTATATTCCATATAACTAACTTCTATTCCTGCATCTTGAACCTGTAGATTTTCTGCATTAAAGCCACCTAGTTTTCCTAATAAAAACCAGGAATCAAATAGTTCCTCTATGTAATGCTTTTCTGCTGTTGAAGGAACAGTGCTAAACTCTAACCAAATCCACACATCAAAAGGATTAAATTCGCGAAATTGTATTTCCATAAATATTTTTCATGCCTGATTTTGTTTAGACTAACTCGAGTGATTTATCAATATAACAATCTGAGTATAAATTATCAAAAATTTCCAGGATAAAAAACTATTAATCCTGACATTTTTCTCTTAATTCCCAGATATTTTCTCTATAGCCACCTCAAGAATTGTTATAGAAAAAATTAACTTTAGTTAAAAATTTATACTTTTGAATTAGCAATTTAACTAGCTATTAGCTATTAGCGTTTCCATACCGGAATGCTCCGCAAACAGCTATAAACTTGTAGGGGCGTTTTGCTCCGCAACATATAAAGCGCAGCTTTGCGTCAGCAAATGGCCATTAGCCCCTACTTGGGGTTTAAATCCCCTTCTAAACATTTACTGCTGAGTGCTGATTCCTGATTGCCGATCGCTAACTGCTACTTTAAAGCAGTGGTAATTCTGTTGGTCCCCATGTCCCCGAACCATCCCTAATAGCATCTCGCATTGGGTCACAAGGTCGTTTACCATCATCTATATTATTAATATTTTTACACTGTTCAAAAAATACTTGTGCTACCAAACGTCTTGGCATTTTATCTGACTTTTCCAAAGCCATATCAAAGTTTTCCCTAGCTTTTTTTCTCATTGATAAATCATTATCTTTATCTCGAGCTTGAGCAACTAGAATTTGTGCTTTTAGGTAATGTACTTCGGGATTATCTGGAACTTCTAACAAAACTTTATCCACATATTCCAAAGCTTTTTCAAGTTTGTCTAAATCTCGATAAGCTACTGCCACTCCTCGATAAGCTAAATGATGAGGATAAGCTTTTTCTTGCAATGTTTTTATTGCCTTTTCCGGGTCAGAAAATGGTAAATTAACAGCCAACATTAAATCCATATATCCTTTGAGCAAATTTAACTCTGGATCTGATGAATTTATTCTCTCTGCTGTTTCAAAATGATTCAAAGCTTTCCGAAGTTTCTCCAGAGCTTTTGGAGCGCCTTTTAATGTACCTTCAGTAGATATAATATAAGCACCTTCTAGAAATTGACCAGTTGCAGCATAAATATTACCGCGAACTGGATTTATTGCAATTAAATTTTCTGCTACTTCAGTAGTTTTCTGGGCATACAATTTTAACGATTCCCAATTTTCATCTAAGTAATGTAAGGAAGATATCATTGCATAAACAAGTGGCTCACTTATCTCTTCAGATTCAGCTATTTTAAGATAATCTTTTGCTTGTTTATAATCTCCTTCCTCAAACATTGCTTTAAAAGCAGCTTCAGTTTTTTCTCCTATTTCAATAGGATTTTTTTTGCGAAATGGGTCTCCTATTGCTGGATTTACTAATAGATTTAAACAGATTAAAGTAGCACTAGAAAGAACTGATATTTGTTTCAAAAATGGAATTTCTTTACACCAAATCAATGAAGTTTTTAGCATAAGTTATTTTGAGACTAATTAGATTTTTAGGCTGGTTAGGTTGTTAATAGAGAAATTTACTACTAGAGTTGATTTTGTGATGTTCTATAGTAAGCATTTCCTGCGGAATGCTGCGCAAACAGCCGTCAGCTATCAGCTATCAGCTATTGCTTTTAGTTAGTGATCAAAGCTTTCTTAATTGAGAAACAAAAAATCTTACTACAAAAGTCAGTTCCAAAGTCTATATTCATGTAAACCTCTTTCTTAAGCACAGGATATTATTGCTGTTAACGCAGTTCCTCCGGAGGAGGCTAGCTGATGACTAATAGCTGAATGCTTACGTTCTATGTTATTATCTAAGCTAGATTATATATAAATTTTTAGACAATTTTCATCTAAATCCAGAAAACGTTTTAACCCAAACTCAGAAAAATTTCTGAGTAGAAACAATAAAAAAGATATTTAAAAGAACAAGGGGTCATTTCAGTTATCAGTTATCAGTTATCAGTACCTCTGCTTGAAGTATTGGGATTGAAATATTGAAGTTTATTTTTTTTTCATCTCCTTGAAATGGGAGGTTTTAGACCTCATTTTTTGGTAAATACAGAAAATTAAATTCTCCCTTCTTCCTTCTTCTTTCTTCCTTTTTCCTTTTTCATCAATGCTTTATCTCAAAAACCTACATTATCATCCAGCAGCTAGTACCACCCCTATTCTCAAAAATATAAATCTGGAACTAGCACCTCAACAAATGGGACTAATTATCGGTCGTAGCGGTTCCGGCAAAACTACATTATTAGAAATATTAGCTGGTTTAGCTGAATGTTCTAAAGGAGAAATTTGCTGGCGAGACCAAAAATTAACCTCCGAACATCTACAACAACTCGGTGGTTTAGTATTTCAATTCCCAGAGAGACATTTTTGTGGTGCTACTATTCTCGAAGAATTACGATTAGGCCATCCAGAAATACGGCCAGAACAAATATCCTCTGCTCTGGAAGAAGTAGGACTTCAGGACCTATTATTAAGTACATCACCTCATGCTTTAAGTGGAGGTCAGCAACGTCGCCTCGCTTTAGCAGTACAACTAATTAGGCAACCTCATCTATTAATGTTAGACGAACCAACAGCAGGATTAGATTGGTCAATGCGAAAACAACTTGTCAATTTACTGGCTAAATTGAAAAATCATTGGAGTTTATTGATTGTTACCCATGATGCTAGTGACCTTTTACCCATAGCTGATAAATGTTGGACTTTAAATAAAGGAAACTTGGAATGTAGAATTTAGAATTCAGAATTTAGAATTGGGAATTGAGAATTCAGAATTTAGAATTTAGAATTTAGAATTTATAAGTTAATTGAGCTGGTTTTTCATTACTGAGGACTTACGCAGATACGCTATATATAGTACTCATAACTATTGTCCAATAGTTACTGGACTCTATACACAGTGTCTTTGCGTAAGTCCTGTTACTATCAATGTCTCCTGAAATTTAGATAAAAGTTATCAAGAGGCGATCGCTCATTTGAAGTCAGAAGTCAGAAGTTTGAAGTCAGAGGACAAATGTTTGGGATAGTATCAAGAAAGAATTGAAAAGTAGTTATGAAGATTCGGTGTTGGAACATTTGGCAGGTACTACCAGCGCACCGTTTGAACCAGGGGAGTATTGGGAAATAGTAGTTAAGGCGATCTACGATCAAGGGAATGAGTTGTTGGTTGTTAAGAAGTTGGATTAATTGAAGGTAATTATTATGAGTGATGAGAATGTGGATAAATTGTTAGTAGATAAATTGTTATCCGAATTCAGAAAGTGTCTTAAATTATCTTTTAAATTAGATGTAGATGAATTTAGGATATCAAATCCTGAGCAAGATCAAGATGATTTTTTTGAAAGGTTGTATTTTGAAATTACTTCTAAAATCAAGAAAAAATACCAACGACGGATTAGATCACTTATTATATTCATAGAGTTAAATGAAACCAATAATAAAACAACTAGCAGTGTTTCTATAATTGAGTCTCTACTTGAGGCAGTCAATCAGCAAGTAATTAAGTTAATTGAGTTAAATTCAACCGAAGAAAATACGTCTATTTTATCTAAAATTGAGCTGGTACATAAAAAGTTAATTGAACTAGCTGAATTTTTAATTGAGCGAGATATAGCTGCGCAGGACGAGGTAAATATTCTATCAATAATTGAAATTGAGCAACATTACCTAAAATTAGTGGGGCTAGTAAAATCAAATTTAGCTCAGAGTGATAGGACAAGTGTTATCTTTGCAATCAAGGTAATGTATGGAGCAATACAGAATACAATAATTGGAGATATTTTCTTTGTTCTAAGAGGTAATCGTAAGTCTGATTTTGCTTTTCTAATTAAGGCTCAATATCAAAGGTTAATTGAGTTAATGGAGTTAAATTTAATCGAACAGAACAGTACAGATTTTATCACTACTGTAATTCATCAATTTTTAATGGACTACTCTTATCATAAACCTAAAAAAAAGCCAGCTCACGTACCTAAAATCAAAGCCTTATACCAAGAAATATTGAGTTTCATCCCTACAAATAAAACCATACATGAAAGCATCATAATTACTGACAAAAACCTCAGTAACAAGAACAACTCAATTAGTTTAGTCAAAGGAATTTTCCTCTACACAGATATAAATTCAGAAATAGTAGACTATGTAAATAATCACTATGACCATTTTGACGACCTAACTGGTGATTGGTGCTACATATATGTACTAGAAAAAAAGGGAATTAATTGTAAACGATTGAAAAAGTATTGGAAGGAATTGCTTTTATCAATGCTACATGAAAGATTTAAACCTCTCAGCCCTTATTTTAAAGAGTCTTCTTGTGCAAAACCTTTTAATAGAAATGAGTCTTACAAAATAGCAAAAGATTTAGGTATCCGTAAAGACCAACTCCCCTGCATAGTATTCTTGCCACCTTTAACAGAAATATCTGGTCAAGAAAAGCTTGTAATTCCCGTTAAAGAACCGTCTACAAAATATTTAGAGAAAGTCTTTTCAACTCTGGAAAGTATAGTTGATGAAGCTAAGGAGCAGAATAAATATGAAGCAATAAAAGTCAAGTTTGACGACATTATCCAATATTTGGAAAACAATTCAGAAAAGGTTGTTAAACAGACAACTACTGAGTATCAAATTCATGGTACTAACATTTTTGTCAATAGTGAAATAAGGAGATTAAATATGACTAACGAAAATAACCCTTATATTAATACTGGTGATGGTGCTAATATTAATAGCGTTACTGGTCAAGGAAAAATATACACAGCAACTCAAAATCAATATAATTACCCCCCAGAACAAAAGCAAAATTTAGCTGAGGCAGCAAAAGAAATTCAACAATTATTACAACAATTGTCTAAACCGGACTATTCTGCAACTCCTACGGAAAATGCAATAATTGTAGGTGAAGTAATGCAGGAAATTGAGAAAAATCCCTCTCTGAAATCTCGAATAATTGAAGCTTTAAAACAGGGAGGAAAAGAAGCTTTTAAGGAGTTGATAGACCATCCAGCAGTTAATGTTTTGATGGCTTCAATTGATGGCTGGAATAATGCGGAGTAGGAAATAATACTGCTTATTAATGCTGTGTCGAGTATCCCTCAACTTGTTAAAAAATAGGAGAAACACAATCACGACTTACGCAGAGAAACTATATATAGCGTTCCAAAACTATAACGTTATAGATACATAGTGTTTGAGACTCAAAAATGCCAAACTCCTGAATATCATATATAGCGTTCCAAAACTATAACGTTATAGATACATAGTGTTTAAGACTCAAAAATGCTTAACTCCTGAATATCATATATAGCGTTCCAAAACTATAACGTTATAGATACATAGTGTTTAAGACTCAAAAATGCTTAACTCCTGAATATCATATATAGCGTTCCAAAACTATAACGTTATAGATACATAGTGTTTAAGACTCAAAAATGCTTAACTCCTGAATATCATATATAGCGTTCCAAAACTATAACGTTATAGATACATAGTGTTTAAGACTCAAAAATGCTTAACTCCTGAATATCATATATAGCGTTCCAAAACTATAACGTTATAGATACATAGTGTTTGAGACTCAAAAATGCTTAACTCCTGAATATCATATATAGCGTTCCAAAACTATAACGTTATAGATACATAGTGTTTAAGACTCAAAAATGCCTAACTCCTGAATATCATATATAGCGTTCCAAAACTATAACGTTATAGATACATAGTGTTTAAGACCCAAAAATGCCTAACTCCTGAATATCATATATAGCGTTCCAAAACTATAACGTTATAGATACATAGTGTTTAAGACCCAAAAATGCCTAACTCCTGAATATCATATATAGCGTTCCAAAACTATAACGTTATAGATACATAGTGTTTAAGACCCAAAAATGCCTAACTCCTGAATATCATATATAGCGTTCCAAAACTATAACGTTATAGATACATAGTGTTTAAGACCCAAAAATGCCTAACTCCTGAATATCATATATAGCGTTCCAAAACTATAACGTTATAGATACATAGTGTTTAAGACCCAAAAATGCCTAACTCCTGAATATCATATATAGCGTTCCAAAACTATAACGTTATAGATACATAGTGTTTAAGACCCAAAAATGCCTAACTCCTGACTATATAAGTCATCTTCATTAACCCAGTGCGAACCGCTTACCAATATAAATTAAGGCCCAACAAAGAACAAATAAACATATCTATATAAATCTGATAGCTAATTTGATATCTATAAAGTAAAGTATAGATTTACAGTTGTGGAGATTTATTTAAAATTTTGCCCTTCCAGGGTATTATTAAATGCTAATATTTTCATTTTTTTGAATCTTTATTTTAATTAACTATTTCAGGCAGGGGAATAATTTAATATGGAATGGCACATCACAGATGCCCAAAGCTTAGGAATTATTGACAGAGAAATAGGCCCTCACGCCTTCTCTCCTGCGGAGTACGAAATTGTGAGGCGGGTAATATATGCTACGGCAGACTTTGAATATAAGTCTCTAATTAGTTTCTCTGACCATGCTTTACAGTCTGGAGCTGCTGCTTTAGCTGCTCGTACAACTATTGTCGTAGATGTGCCAATGGTTCAGGTGGGTATTGCGCCAGTAATTCAAAGTACCTTTGTTAATCCTGTTTATTGTTCAATGGATGCTATAACTAGACCCCAGAAGGAAAAAACTACGGCAGCTTGGGGAATTGAAACTTTAGCTAGACGTTATCCAGAGGGCATTTTCGTTATAGGTCAAGCTCAAACTGCCCTCTGTGCAATTGTTGACTTAATTGAAGCTGAGGAAATTAGACCTGCTTTGGTTATTGGTACTCCTTCTGGTTTTGTGGGGGTGGATGTAGCTAAGTCACGTTTATACGATTCGATGATTCCTCATATTAGAATTGATGGTCGTAAGGGTAGTGCTGTGGTAGCAATGGCTATTATTAATGGTTTAGTGGACTTAGCTTGGCAAGCTTATGGTCAACAAGGTCAAGGTAATTAACTAGCTATCAGCTATCAGCTTTCAGCTTTCAGCTTTCAGCTTTTCCGTTCCGGAATGCTCCACAAATAGCATTTAGCTAGAGCGCTAAAAATTCAAGGGTTTAAGTCCCCCACTATATTTGAAAAAGCCAGTGGTGTGTGTTCATGTGGGATTAAAACCCCCATTATAAACCTTGAGAAACTGAGTGCTGAGTGCTACTTCAATATTCTATATTACTTGGTTGAGGCTGTTTACTTTTTCTACGAGATGAGCGTACCTGATTAATTACTTCAATAAAAGCATCTCTTCTAAGATATGGATAATCACTAACCCAAAGATTTACAGTAGGAAGATAAACATCTGAACTTTTGACAATTTTTCCTAAATCTTCTTGATAAGACATCACTAACATTACAGCTACCTGACCTCTAGAAACGCCTTGATGATGACGGCGCAGTGGAGCCTGAATTTCAGTTACAAATCCTGTTTTATCGCCTACTTCTAAATTAATTCGTTGCTCTAAATTTTCTACTATCATTAGTTCCCCTTTCTTATTAACTGTTTCTTCTTCACCAACTACTTCTTCTGTAACATATACATCTAAAACTCGTCCTTGCCATAGACCACTATATGGGTATCGCCTACATTCTATATTGCGAAGACTAGCTAATAAAACAGGTCCCCAAAACCAATAAAGACCTGCTGTGATACCAATTAGTAAAAATAAAGGGTCTCCATCGTTATGAGCAAATACGTTAATTAAAACAATGGTCAAAACTGCAACAGCAGAAATTAAAGCTCGTTTCAAAACATCAGAGAATTTTCCCCAATAATATTTATATTGGTCGCTCGTAGCTACAGTTGGAATTAGTTGTTCAAATGTTTTACGAGTTAGAGGAACTAGCATTTATAAATTTCAAAGTTTAGATGAATTGATTTAATTTTAGACTAAAGTACATGATTAACGAAGTCAGAAGTCAGAATTCAAAAGCCAGAAGTTTGATAGGAGGACTAACAAAGTCAGAAGTCAGAATTTTTTGACTACTCCCCGGACTCAAGTCACGGGGATTCTAAGCAGATACTACGCAACAGGATAAATCCATGTTGCTCCGTCTGTTCTTAGCTGACCAAAGATATATTCTCTGGGGACAAGTCAAAGTGCCCCTACACAGTCGGCTTAAGTTTAACCCTAGCTTTCTGCTTACTTTTGCGATTATATTTGTAGCCCCATTACAGTCTGCATTAATCAACCAATTATTACCTGTTCTATACAAACCACGCTTTATTCTTTTTCCTGATGGTTTCCAATCATTGGGTTTCTCACCATAAATAGGAAGATTGTCACCATCTAAAAATGAAGCAACACTTGTATAACTTTCCTCAGTTTCTATAAATATAATCCCATACTCTTCACACAATTGAGATATTCTTTCTTTCAGTCTAGCTGTAGGAATTGGTACAAATTCTGAATTACTTTTTTTCCTAATTCTATTTGATTTTTCTGACCTTGATTCCAACCAAAAACTATTGTACCAATCTGATTTTTTAAGCAATGGTTAATGACTATTCTGGCTGCTTTATTAATACCGTCACGAATTTGGCGGTTACGCTTTTCTGTAATGGCAGCTAGCCTATTTGACCAAAATCCAGTCGGTTGATTTTCTTTAAGAGTTGATACTTGTTTGTTGTACCAACGATTCATTGATTTGAGATGTTTACCATCTACAATTAAGCTCGTACCTACATTGGATACACAGGTCAACCAATTATTTACACCATGGTCTATTCCTAAGACATTTTCTTGATTTAATTGAGGTTTAACTACTACTTCTTTTTCATAAACAAATTCCCAATAAAAGCATCTATTTCTTGGTAATATTCTCAGTTCTTTAATAGCAGAAAATGCTAGATTACTAGGAATGGGAATTAAGAAGCAATCTAGACCAAACCAGCGCTTACAGGTATTGCCTAGTGGCACTCTGATTTGATTACCTTTGAGTTTTAATGCTTGAGCCGGATAACTAACTGTAGCTAATCCTCCTTTCTTTCTATAGTTAGGAATCCTTGGTCTATTTGTGATTTTACCTTCACTATAGGCTTTAATTAGACCATAATAAGAGTGAAATGATTCGGCTACAGTTCTCAATATTTGTTGTGCTGAAGAGCGAATATAAAACTTTATAGTGGTTGTTCTTTTTGTAAACTTTTTCCAAGTCATACTTACCCAGAGTTTTGTGAGACTTAAAATATAATTGTCTGGCATAATATATTCCCATGTTAGTTAGCTTGTGAGACTGTTCACATAAGAATGTTAAGATAGCAATTAATTCAGGATTTTTATTTACTAAAACTTGCTGACAAGAGTACATTTGAAACGGGTGGACCGAAAAGTTATTGTCAATCATAGTAACAGAGGAAAACTTTAGTTGTCTAGTCCAAACGACTACCTTGTTTTCATCCCCTTGGTTCAAACACGGGGGCCTTCAACGTTGCTTTTCGGTAAAATAAAATACTTCGGATTAAAATCCGACGAGTTGCCTTTCATCCATCGCTTAAAAGACGATGGCTTTCATGCTCCCGTGTTATTTAGGTAATTCATGGTAAGGTGATAATTAGTTATATCCCGTTTACCAAGCTGATTTTTTAATGCAAAAATTCATTTCGCCAATTCTCAGTAGTATAATTCTGGCATTGTGGGTGAGTGGTATTGCAATCTTCTCAGTCCAGAATTCTGCCCCAATATCTTTGAAATTTATGGCTTTCCAGTCCATCCAGATGCCTATCGGAGTAATTTTGGCTTTTAGTGTGAGTGTAGGAGTTATTATTAGTTCCATTCTCCTACCACCTCTGTTTGGTATTGGACAAACGAAAGAGCATCAAGAAGATTTTTGATTTTATTTTCGATTATGGAAAATAACCTGTGCCCATATAGCACAGAAATTATCAATTTTTTTCCCCTACTCCCTACTCCCTCTTTTCTGGAGATTATAGTAGTTACTACAACTTGTATACTTGACCATCAATTAGTAGTCGAGTAATTCCTTTTGCTTGTAAATATACTGAAGTTTTTTGCAACATTCTACCATCAGGCACTTTCAGCACTCTTTGGTTGCGGGTAGAAAATCTATGAGCTACTCGGTGATTGTCAAAAACTGGTAAAGTTCTCTCTTGAGAATCTTCCATAGGTATTTGTCCTAGTTCACCAAAGGCCATCAAAGGTTTAGTCACTAACTCTGTAAATTTATCTACTACTAAGTAACAAATTTTTGGCAGAGCAGATTCTGTGAGAGGATAAATTTTAACTTGAGAGTAACTGGGATTTTGAATAGACAGATTGTAGGATGTTTCTACATCCTCTTCTTCTTCGTCAAACTTATCTTCATCTTCAAATTCCTGGCCGAAATCTTCTAAATCATCATCCTCAAAATCATCTAGGTTCTGGGTTTGCTCTAGTAGGTCTGCTGCTAAAATCTCTTCTATTTCTTCCTTTGGCAAATCGTAACTATTCTCAAAGCGATCGCTTGATTTTTGCTTTTCTTGAGAATTTAAAGATAATTTAGGAGCTTCTGTTGGCCGATAAATCTCAGGATTATTAGATGAAGAAGACCGTCGTCGTCTTTTTTTGACTACTTCACCCGATCCATCTTCCCCATCATCCAATACTTCTCGATCTAAGTCTTCCTTGACTTTTAACTCATCCAAATCATCTGTTGTATCCTGGTCAATATTATTTTTTTGGGAACGAGATGGACGTTTTTGCTTCTGTTGAACTAGCTCTTTATATTCATCTTCTGGTATGTTACTTTGCAATATACGTCTAATAGTAGAACTACTTACTCCATAACGGTCTGCCAGAGTAATAGTATTATCTTCTGTAGTTTGATACAGCTCAACAATTTCTAATTTTTCTGAATCTGAAAGTTTTGTAGGTGTCATACCACCTTCCCCAAAAAATACTTAGTTTATTGATAGCTAGATATGTATAACTTTACTTAAAATACTATAGCTTTAATGACATAACTATCTAGGACTTTAAGCTTTTTTCATCTGGTTCTAACCATAACTATAATATCATTGAAAAAAGCAAAACCTACTTATTAATGTATTATATCCTTAATTATAAATAATATAAATTCTTTCCCAAGCCCGTGACGAGGATTGAACTCGTGACCTCACCCTTACCAAGGGTGTGCTCTACCACTGAGCCACACGGGCATTTTTCTTTCAATCCTTCCTATTTGTGAGTGGGCCGAGCTGGATTTGAACCAGCGTAGGCATAGCCAGCGGATTTACAGTCCGCCCCCATTAACCACTCGGGCACCGACCCTTACGACTCACATTTATAAATAATAACACAAAAAAAATTTATTGCAATAGTTTTTTGGAAAAAAGTTTATTAGACATCTCTTCTAGAAGAGGGAACACCGGAACAGGAAGAAATAATAGTTAGGGTTTGTTGAAAAAGTATGAGTGGTAAGGGGAGTCCTGCATAGTAATGATGAAGATATATTTTTTAATTTCTCCCTCACTCCCCCACTCCCCCACTCCCCCACTCCCTCACTCCCTCACTTCCTCACTTCCTCCTGCCAGACTTAAGCTATTAATTCTCCAGTCTCTTGTAACGAATGTAGTCGGCGATAAATACCTTTTTGAGCTAATAATTCTTCGTGACTGCCAACTTCGACAATTTTACCTTGGTCAAGGACTACGATTTTATCCGCCTCCCTAACTGTACTTAATCTGTGGGCAATAATAATTGTAGTGCGAGTACCAAAAATATTACGCATTGCTAACTGAATCGATCGCTCACTTTCATAGTCCAAACTTGAAGTTGCCTCATCAAAAATTAGCACATCTGGGTCTACTAATAATGCCCTAGCAATTCCTATACGTTGTCGTTGACCACCGGATAATCGCATTCCTCTTTCACCAACAACTGTATAGTAACCTTGAGGCATTTGTTCAATAAATTCATCAGCTTTAGCAATTTTACAAGCATCTTTAACTTGGGCAAAAGTTGCTTGAGGATTACCGTAAATCAAGTTACTTAATAGAGTGCCATTAAATATATCTACTTCTTGATGAACAATTGCTAATCTACGTCGATAACCTGTAATATCCAGAGTATTAATATTTTCTCCATCAATTAAAATTTTGCCTTGATTTGGCTGAAAATATCTGAATATTAATTTGACTAAAGTAGATTTTCCTGAGCCAGATTTTCCGACTAAAGCGACTGTTTGACAAGGTTGAATTAAGAGATTGATATCTTCTAAAACAGATTGGTTTGGATTGTAGCCAAAGCTTAAGTTAGATAACTCTACTTTTCCTGTAAATTTATAGGCATTAATCTGTGACGAACTGGCAATTTCTCCTGATAAATTAGCAGCATCAGAACCTATAGGTAATTGCATAAATTCATGGAAATGAATCATTGAAGCATAGCGACGGACAAATTCTTCAGTTAGCTGACTAAGGGGAGTTATCTCTGCATAAGCCATACTTGCTAGGGTATATATAGTCACGAAATATCCTAGAGAAATTTCGCCAGACAATGTTGCTGATAATGTTAAACCCAGAATGAAGAAAAGACAAAGTTGAACAACTGTTGTCTGATACATAGATAGCCAAACATAGCCTCGATGAATTCGATAGATAATAACTTTGAGAGCGCGGTTAATTCGGGTGGTTTGTTTGTGCAGTTCTTGAGTTTCTGTAGCAAATGCTTTGACTGTTTTAATATTGGTAATAATTTCTGAATTATGACTTTCTGTGTTTTCTTCATACTTATCAAAAGTTACTTCTATTTTGATAAGATTTTGAAGGATTTTGGTAGTAAAACTGAGAATAAAGATAAAAGAAATTAAGAATAGAATAGCAATCTCCCATTCTATTAAACAGATGACGATAAAAATACCTAGTACGCGCACTAATTTGGGTATTAATACACCAGCAATTTCAGGATAAGTCCAAGTGTGGTTTAAGACTCCTTTAGAAATGCGGTTGGCTATCCGTCCTGGGTTATTTTCATCATAAAATTCTATAGGTAGGGTGAGGATTTTTTTGACGGCGTTTTGGAAATGGTCTCGACGTGCTTTTAGAGGAACTACCCAGTGATACCAGTGTCCTAACCAAGCCATAGTTGGACCTTTGGTGATGCTGACTAAAAATATTAGTCCTAATGTCACTGATAGGGATAATGATTGATTGCTTGGTAGTCCAGTTAGATTGGAGACTGCTCCAATCAAGTTTTCCATTGGCCAGTCTGTGGGACGGTCTGAAAGTATGTTCAAAGTCTGACCGATGGCATAAGGAACTATTAAATCAATTAGTTCGAGGGCGCTAGATGCTCCGATACCTAAGATGGAAAGTGGTAGGTATGCCTGGTAGTATTTAATGATGTCCCGAAAAGTTGCCATAATTCTACTATCAAATATTTTTAGAGGCACAGCTAGCGCTACGCAAGTCAGAAGTCAGAAGTTAGTAGGGGCGAATGGCCATTCGCCCGTACAAGTTAGAAGTTATCCCTGACTAACTTTGAGCATTTATAAATGTCCGCGCCCTATTTGCGTAGTGCTATATTAATTATACTACACACATAATACGCTATGTAATATAAAACCTAATACTTACTATTTTTAGATTTTGGATAATAAAAGTATATCGTAATAGTAAAGCAGTTGCGATCGCGAAAGTAAATTTATGGTAGAAGGTAGTCAAGAAAAGGTTAATTATCTAAGTTGAAATTTTTGTAATATTTAGTTTTTTTATAAGGAAGAGGGAAGAAGTAGAAGAAGTAAGAAAAGAGCAATAATATAGAGCAATTATCATGACAATTTTCTATTATTTGTAGCCAAAATTTATCGCGTCTTCTGGTATTACAGAACCCTGATGGTATCTTTGTAAAGGTAAGGGTTTTTGGCAAAGAAGTCAGGAGTTAGGAGTTCGAGAAATAGAATAGGGGAAAAAGATAGAAAATTGCCCCCATATTCACCATCTCCCCATCTCCCTAGATTGAAGTATATAAATAGACATCTCCAATCATCAAAAATCGAATTAATTATTGCACTCTTATTCATCAATTCTTCCCCACTACGACCTAAGAAGGTTGCATACAACGTCTCTATAGATACCAAATGGGTTCTATACAAATTTCAAGAAGAATGTTACGAGTAATAAGAGTTATGGAAAGAGTTTAGATAAGATCTATATGAGAGTGGGTAAAATGTTCTGCTTCAATGGAGCTTTATTCTAAGAAATAGTGTTTAGATTATTCCTCCTAACTCCTAACTTTTAATCTCATTTCTGTTTAATTAGTGATGAAAAAAAGCATATTCTCACTTCAACGACAAATATCTCCGATAATCCCTTATTTATAAGTCAATACAGTTCAGTTAAGGATTTTTTGAAGAAAGAAGAAGGAAAGTAGATAAGTCTATAGATCAATACAGTTCAGTTAAGGATTTTTTTGGCAGTTCTGTCATCTGAAGAGTTACTCTAATGGTTCCATACCTGATGAGTTTTAGTCTGATATGAACCTGATAAGTACCGGACATGATATAAATCTTAGCAACAGCCTAACTATACAATTAATGTCCGAGATTTAATAATATAAATTTATTGTTTTCTGTTCCTTCTTAAATCGATAAAACTTGAGTCAAAATTTTCTTGTGTTCTTCAACAGTCTTTTCAGGAACATAATCAAAAATTTGAATTTTTTCTCCTTCTTGATTTTCGGTCGGTAGCGGAGAATTAGGAGTACATAAAAATACTAATCCTACTGACCAACCAAAACCACGTTGTTTTTCTTCACTCGGATATTCTGAATATCCTAATAACTGTTGTTTTGTAACTGTAATACTCAACTCTTCTACGGCAATTCTTTGAATAGCATCTTCAATATATTCTTGATAAAAAACTGTACCTCCAGGAATATGCCACAGATTATTCCAGGCAGCATCTTTTCTAAGAGTTAATGCCACACCTACATCAGTTTTCACAACTACTTCTACAACTAATCTAGGAACTTGAGAATATAGGAGTTTAAATTCTTCTGGAGAAAAAGGTTTCTTGCGACTCATTTGATTTTATAGTGCTAGGCGCTAGGTAATAGGGAATAGGGAACAGGGAATAACAAACTTTAAAAGGGTTTTAAAAAGGGTTTTAGGGTTGAAAAAATCCTAACCAATTATTGTAGTTCTATATTCCTCTTAATTATAGTAGTTGAAGGAAAGGTTAGCACAGATCGAAAGCTTATATTATGTCCGGTTGAACAGTTATGAATAAACGACGAAGGAGTCAGGAGTCAGGAGTCAGGAGGGAAGAAAGAAGAAGAAAGAGAAAGTTTTTTTATCTCTAATTACCCGGAGATGATAATATAGCAGTTTTCATTAACATAGAATACAGAAATTTTGGCTTAAAGGTAGCTATGCTGTTTGCGCAGCATGACCTAGGAAAGGCAGAATTTTTGTAGTTAACATGAGTGAAAACCGCTATAAAATTCAGACAAAGCAATATTTTTCTTTCTTCCTTCTTCCTTCTTCCCTATTCTTTCTTCCCTATTCAAAAAATCCTTAACGGAACTGTATTGAACTATAACGGAAGAGAATTTTTATTTGGAATATTAAATATTTGAATGATTGCCTTTTCTAGTAAATAAATTATCTTTTCAGTGCCAGGTTTAATACCCTACCGTCAACGGGGGTGCTGAAAATTGTTTGGGGTTATAAAATACGAAGTGGCCGGTAGTTGACTATCCATAAGCAATTTTCCCTTCTTCCTTCTTCCTTCTTCCTTCTTCCATCTTCCATGAGAATTTTTCATTTCAGTTAATAGCAGTTGCTCGACTTCAACTAATTTGAGTTAAGGTTATTTCAAGTTGCTTTTGTATTTGTGTAAGTTGCTGTTGTTTAGCAGATATAAATGCTTTTTCAACTTTTAGTTGTGACTGAGTTTCTTTGTGAGCTTTATCTTGTTGTTCTAGGAGATTTTCATAAAGCAATATTGCCTGTTCGATCGCCGTACTTACGGATTTAAATTGAGTGTAAAAAACTTCAGCAATATTGTCACAAACCTTATCAAGTATTTCTTCAGAAGATTCCTGAAACTTTTGAAAACCTACATGATAAACTTGTTGTTTGATCTTCGTATCTGCCTTTTCTTCATCACCACCAATACCAAAAAATGAACTAATCAAAGCCACTGCTCCCCCAGCTATAATAGGTAAAATTCCCAATCCTGTAAACATAAATAATGCATCTGCCGTCAGACCACCTAATTGTAATACTTCCCATAAACCACCTCCATTATCATCATATCCTTCTAACTTAATTACAGAATTTATATCTAACTCATCTGCTCTAATATTTGCAATTGCCAAATTAAATTGCTCATTCAAATTAGAATTTACTTGCTCGTCAACCTCTTGTAAATTCATTCTAACAACCTCTAAACTTTGGCAAACTTCTTTACTGAGAATCTGTAAATTATTCACCACAATTTTCTTGACTTCTGTATTCCCCCAGTTTTCTAATTCTACAGAAAGAGAACTTGTAAATCCTTCAGCATAATCTTTGATAACTTTTTCCCTATCCCAAAGAGGTGAATGTTCTGAATCCCATTCATTAATTTTTTCAGATAAGCGATCGCTCAATTCTTCTGCCCATTTATCCCATGCTTCAGCAGTTTTTTTAATACTCTTATCTTTGAGTTTTTCAGTAGTTGATAAAATTTTCACATCCCCTTCACTTGCTTTCCCTATTTTTTCCAATATTTTCTGTTTTGCCTCCTCTGATAAATACACCTGACCATCTAAAATTTTTTCTGCTTGTTCTAATCCTTTTATTCCCTCAGAAATTAAATTATTAATCTTAGTCACAAACTGCTGAATTGCCACAACACCTCGCTCAACAGTAAGAAAATTTTCTATGGACTTTGTGAAATGATAAAAATATGTCAAATATTCATTTTCTTTATCCTCTAAAGTTGCATCCAAAGCAGCTTGAGCAGAAATAAAATGTAAACGACTTTCATCTGCAATAATCGGTTTTTCACCAAAGACAAAATTTTCTAAGCTCTTTCTAATTTGCTGACGCTCTTTTTCACTCCTAACTAAATCTAGAAAATTCACCAACACAAATAAATTATCTGTAGGTAAATCAATTTGATTCCCATTTAACTGCAACTTCAAAGTTTGAAGTAACTCTCGTTCCCCTTGAGTTAATGAACGAGAAGCATTAGTTAAAAAAATTACAGCATCTGTATCTTTGATTAATTTTTGAGTAATAATTTTACGGTCTGGATGTTCATTTAAACCAGGAGAATCAACAATTTCTACCCCACTTTTACATAACTCTAAATCTGGATGTTCAAAAAATATTGATTCTAGGTCCGAGCGTGCTAATTCTTGACTCATATCTCCTAAAGCTGCTGATTCTGAAATAGTAGATTTTTCCTGATATTCTGCTAAAGAAATTTCTATCTCATTACCATTTTTATAACGACAAATAACCCGCTTTTGTTCGCCATATTTTAAAACTGTAACTGTGCCACTACAAGGAATTTCTCTGACTGGTTGAATTTCTTCTCCTAACAAAGCATTTAATAAGGTTGATTTACCTTGACTAAATTCTCCAACCACTGCAACTCGGAATTTTTGGGATTGTATTTTTTCGGAGACTTTACCGACTTCAGATATTAAAGTATTGGGAAGTAAATCTCTCTCAGTTGATACTGTAACTATTTGATAAATTTCGGAGCAAATATTCTGCAATTTTTGTTTATGTTGTTGAAACTCTTTTAACTTTTGATAAACTACAGTTTGTTGAAGCTGATTTTTTTTGTTTTGATTTTGATAGTAGTTGGGTAAAAGTGAATTTAGCATTTCACTAGCAGCTTTGACAAAAATATTATCTAACTGATGGAAACGTGCTGGGTTGAGTAAATATGCCACTTCATCCATCGCCTTATGGGCTAAATTTTCTTGATGAGTGAATCCTGCTTCTAATACCTGCAAATGTTTAGTTTTAATGCCTAATTTACGACTAATAATTTCCAAATATTTTTTTTCTCGTGCATCAATATTTCCATCAGCGGCAGACATTTCATAACCAAAGCAAATTAATAACAATTTTTCTGGAAGAGACAGAGGAGAAGTTAGTGTTAAAATCGCCTCAATTTTTTTGTAAAGATGTTGTTTTGATACTCCTTGAATCATTAATTTAGTTAATTCCAAAATATTTCCTTTTGGCGGAATAAATTTATGGAGGGTAATTTTTAATCTCGCTCTTTCTTCCTCTGCTACTTTCCCATCTGCATAAATAACACCTATCAGTATGATGACCAAATTTGCCAGAAATAATACTGGTGGATTAATATCCTTCTTACTCAACTTATTTCCAGTAATAACAGATAGTAACTTGACTGATTCGGTGTTTATTTTTGCAGTATCCATAGGTATATATATTTAAGATTTTATTGAGATATTATTATTATACCTGCATCAAAGTTATTACTGAGTAAAGATATTTCACAAAAATCTATCATGATAAATTTAGATGTCTGTATATAAACAATCAGAATAATGAGTTAACTTAAGGTAAGAATCAATCCAATAGAAATGATTGACAGTAGTCTGCCTAATAAAATCAAAGAACGAGGTTGTCTTAAAGGAATTGAAAGTAATATTACGCCGAATAAATTGCATAGTTGTATTAACTTTGTAAAATCTTCTAATCTGTTTTGATTATTTTGTTTATATAGTTTTTTATTGAATAAATTTTAGAGCTGAGAAATCACTATATACAAAAGCTTTAAATTTTTTTCTATGTTAGACTAGGCTATTAAATAAGAAGGTAAGCATTTCCTACGGAATGCTGCGCAAACAACCGTCAGCTATTAGCTATTAATTTTGGGTCTGCGTAAAAGTAACCTTTGAATGAAATTGAAAAAGAATAAAAAGTTGCTGCCAAAGTCCCTGGACAAAACCTGAGAAGTAATTATTCATTATTAATTGCTAATAGCTAACTGCTGATAGCTGAATGCTTACATAAAAAGACTTAATGCAAACCCATTCTTAAACACAGTTTATGGTTACTAATATATCCTCAGAAATTAAAAATATCATTGAAAAACGTCAACCTCTAGCTAAGAGAGTTGAAAAAGTAGAGGCTCATTTGATTTCTCTACAGCAATATATTCAACGACTAATTAGAGAGCGGAATAATTTTCTGCCTCAGCTTAATGATTCTCAAACATCGGAAATTTTGCAAGGGATTAATTTGCCTCAAATAGAGCAAGAGATAACAACGAATTTAACGATAATTAGTAAACTAAAAGCACGGTTTTCTCGCCAAACTCTAAATATTGGTGTAGTTGGTAAACCAAGGCAAGGGAAAAGTAAATTTTTACAGACTTTAACAGGGTTAACTCGCAATGAAATTCCCGATGGTAGCGGACAGCATTGCACGGGAGTTATGAGTATTATTTATCATCAATTACAAGCAAAATCCACTACAGGAAAAGTCTACTCTCACTCCCAAGAAAGTTTACTAGAAGAAGTTATTAAGCTTTACTATGGAGACTTATTATTAGGAACAACACCACAAAAATTTGACGATTTTCTTAACGGGGGTTTACCTGCATTACCAAGCAATATTACTAACAAAGTAGACCAAGCAAAATATGAATATTTGAAGCGGTATAAAGAACATTATAATGATTATCAAAATTTGTTGAATCTGAAACCTATTTTTTCCATTCCCCAGAACAAAATTAGAGAATATGTTGCCCAAGATGATGTTGATGGCAAACAAGTTTATTACAATTATTTAGCTGTCAAAAAAGTAGAAATTGAATCTCAGTTTCCCCACTCAGATATTGGTCAAATAGCAGTAGTAGATTTGCCTGGTTTAGGTGACACAGGGGTAGGAGATGTAGAGCGAATGATTAAAGTTTTAAGTGAAGATGTAGACTTTGTTTTGTTTATGCGAAAACCTAACTCTGGAGGAGATTATTGGGATAAAGATTCTGATGTAGGTCTCTATGATAAAGCGCAAAAAGGAATACCTACAATTCCTTTATCAAGATGGTCATTTTTAATTCTTAATAAAACTGCTCCTGACTCGGAGCAAGGAGATAATTCCAAAAATTGTCAGGGTTTTTTAGATAAACTTCCTGATACAAGGATGGAGTTTGCTGACTGTATTATTGCTGACTGTGCTAATACAGAAGAAACGGCAAATGTGTTAGAAAAAATTTTGCAGTATTTGACGGAAAATATTACTGAGTTAGACCATAAATATGCCAAAATTTTTGAAAATCAGTTGATTAAGTTAAGTAAAGATTTGCAAGCAGATTTAGAAAAAGCTAGTTCTGCTCTACAAGAATATGCGGGAGATAAAAGACTTTTTAAGAAGTTGTTTAAGCAATTTTGGGATAAATTAACTAATACTTTACAGCCACATTTGGAAACAATTGAGTCGGTAAGTAATCAAACAGATAAAACTTTCCAAGAAGAACTAAATAAAGTTATAGAAAATTGCCAAAAACTTTCATCTATTCCTGAGTCTGTGGAACCAATCAAAGAAAAGAGAAATAAACTTGGTTCATATACGGAAGCTTACAGTCGTTATCTGCATATTATCAGAACCGATTTATCCAAAAATTCTTATCTCTAGATGGAAAAATTCAAGAATCTTTGGATGAAATTAAATCAGAAATAGGTCGATTATTAACTGATGAAGTGCAACTAGGAGGATTAACTGATGAGCGAGAAATTGAGTTCCTAAAATGGATGGCAGAGCATATTCCAGGGGATTTAGAAAATATGAGGTTAGGGTTTGAAACTATTTCCGCTTTTAACGTATCTTATGCAGGTATTATTCAGCGTCAAGTTAGACAATATATTAATAAACTTACCCCTGATAAAAATCCTCTTAGTTTAACTTCCGAAAATGCAGAAAATTCGGAAAAAGTGTTGATAAAAATTAAGGAAATTCATCAAGGGGTAATTGATTCATGTAAGTCAGATTTAGATAAATTATTATCTGAGCCTAAACAGTTAGCTTATGCCATGGTAGCTGAGTTTGTAGATCGGATATTGCGCCCTGAAGATATTAAAGATGATTGGGATATTTTTTTAAATGATGAACAAGTGCGACAGAAAGTTTGGCCGGAATTTAAGACTATGGCAAATCGGATGAAAATTCAAAAAGATTGGCAAAGTTTAGTAGAGCAAATTATTGATATTAATCAGTTAGAAAAGATGAGATTTTTATAGGGAATTCAAATACCGTAGGTTGGGTTAAGCGGCGCAACCCAACAAAAACTTCTCTAACAGTACATTTTTATAAAGACAATATAATTTTATTTCAAAGGTAATACAAAGATTTCCTAATCTTAATAGGTAGCTATGTATGTTGAGTTTTGCACCTAAATTTATTTCTAGCTGTAGGTTGGGTTAAGCTTTAGCGCAACCCAACAAAAATTTCTCTAGCAGCACATTTTTTAGTCAGGGCAATATAATTTGATTGAAAAAGTAATAGAGATTTTTCCTAATCTTAATGTGGAGCTATATATACAGCGTATTCTACTTTGATGAAGTAGACCCATCGCGGGCAAGATGCCCGCACTAGAAACGTTTAATTTTTAATATTTGTACTTCATATACTTGAAAAATGCTGTAACTCTTTGCATAACAATTAGGTAGGGTTATTCAAGAAAAAAACTTTTGAACAAATCATAAATTATTTGAGTCATGGTTGTTAATTTCCTGATTAGTTGTGCAAAGATATTTATGTTGGGTTTATCCTGCGGATAAGCTCCGCTAACGTTCCTCAAACCAACCTACAAAGTGTTATATAAAATTGCGACTGCTAATTAATTTATGTAAGTCAGATTTAGACAAATTACTATCTGAACCTAAACAGTTAGCTTATGCAATGGTGGCTGAATTTATAGACAGGATATTGTACGCTGAAGATATTAAAGATGATTGGGATATTTTTTTAAATGATGAACAAGTACGACAGAAGGTTTGGCCGGAGTTTAAGACTATGGCAAATCGGATGAAAATTCAAAGAGATTGGCAAAGTTTAGTTGAGCAAATTATGGATATTAATCGGTTAGAAAATATGAGATTTTTATAGGGAATTAAAATACCGTAGGTTGGGTTAAGCGCCAGCGCAACCCAACAAAAATTTCTCTAACAATACATTTTTATAAAGACAATATAATTTTATTTCAAAGGTAATACAAAGATTTCCTAATCTTAATAGGTAGCTATGTATGTTGAGTTTTGCACCTAAATTTATTTCTAGCTGTAGGTTGGGTTAAGCTTTAGCGCAACCCAACAAAAATTTCTCTAGCAGCACATTTTTTAGTCAGGGCAATATAATTTGATTGAAAAAGTAATAGAGATTTTTCCTAATCTTAATGTGGAGCTATACATAACTCTTTCCATAAAAATTAGGTACGGTGATTAAAGAAACCAACTTTTGAACAATTCATAAATTATTGGAGTCACTGTTGTTAATTGACTGATTCGTTGTGCAAAGGTCTTTCTGTTGGGTTTCCTTCCTCAACCAAACCTACAAAATGTTATGTAAAATTGTGACAAACTTCTATATTTATTATTGGCAATCTGCTGAAAATTTACATCATTGTTTTCTGGGGATTTTTTGATGTTTTTTACCTGCCTACTTTAGCATTTCAAGAAAATTTTGCTTAAGCAAACCCAGAACTTTAATAAACTGAAGTATTAGCCAGTAAATCACAAACCATGAAACTGTGATACTTGGAATAAATAATATAATCATAAACATTAATTCTGATTGTTGATATCCTGCGTTCAGAAAACATAAAATCCATCCTTCTTGATTTCCCGGACATTTAAAGAGTAAATTAAGCCCTTGGATCGTAAAGGGAAGTGTACAAATAAGTATAAAAAATAATAAACCATATTCCGTAAAAAATTCACTCTTATGCAATTGTTGACGTACCTTTTCACTCATCAATCTAAATAATATAAAACGATATCTAGATAACCAATAATCAACCTTGCTCAAAACTAAATTAGGACTACTATAGAATAGCTGACCAAACATCAAAACCATAGAAAAATAGCTCCATAAAAAAATCACCAAGCTTGTTAATAAAAATGGTGATGCTAAAACTAAGCATAAAAGAATCAAAAAATATTGGAATTATCTATAGATAAATTAAGTACATAAGTTATTATTGCTAAACCAAGGCTCCAAATTGACATATAAAAAAATTCCCTCCATTCTTGGGAAAGATTCAAATTATTTTGAACTTTTTCCTGAAGCTGAAAGTGTTTAACTTCCATATTTTGTAGAGAATTTTCTAATAACTCAACTCTACGAAACAGCGAATCTAAATAAACATCTTGACTTATCTTTTCCTGCTCTAACTGAAATGCTAAAGATAATTTAGAAAGTTCTTCCTGAAGTTTCAAATATTCACCTGCCGCATCTTGGGAAAACCGCTCTAACCTTTCCCTCAGTAAACTAATCTCTTGAGATAATTCCTGAGCATTTACTTGTTGAGATTCAAAATCTACTAACTTCTGAATAATTATTTGAATTTCTAACTTCGTGTCTTCTGCAAACTGGTTGAAATTTTCATTGACTTGCTGTTGCGAATTAACATTATTATTAATTTTTTCTCTATTTGCCCAGAAAAATTTTGTAGAGAATTTTCTAATGACTTAACTCGACGAAATAACGGCTCTAAACCAACACCTATATTCGACCTTTCTTCCTGCAACTCCAATATATTAGATGATAATTCAGCCACTTTTTCCTGAAGTTGTGAAGAATTACTTTCCACATTAGAAAAATCCTCCAACTTTTCCCTGAGTAAACTAATATCTTGAGATAATTTATGAGCATCTACTTGTTTAGATTCAACATCCACTACCATCCGAACAATTTCTTCAATTTCCCGTTTTGTATCTGCTACAAATTGTTGAAACTTTTTCTTTACTTCCTGTTGTGAATCAAGAGTACTATTAATCCTTTCCTCTATTTACCCAGGTAAACTGTCTAATGAATTTTCTAATGACTTAACTCGACCAAACAACGACTCTAAATCAACATCTCCATTCAACCTTTCTTCCTGTAAATCCAACATAAAATTAGATAACCCAGAAACTTTTTCCTCAAGCTGAGAGTAACTACTTTCCACACCTTGGGAAAACTGCTCTAACTTTTCTCTAAGCAAACTAATCTCTTGAAATAACTCCTGATAATCTGCTGTTTCAACCTGCAAAACTTCATTAACTTCCTCAGATTTATCATCAGTTTCTACCTGTTCAGAATTACCAGGATAATTATGAGATTCCGAAACATCTTTTTTTACACCCCTAATTAGATCCGGAGTAAATTCTATATCATCTAATGGATTACGGTCATTCTTTTCCGACATAAAACACAGCGTAAAAATTTGATATTTGTTTATATCTTAATATTATAGCTGAGTAGATAGGTTGTATGGTGTTATTTTGCCTGAGTAGAAGTTACAAAAAAGAAAAAAATGCCTAATCAAAAACTTTCCTTAGAAATATCAGAATCTCTCCATGAAAAATTAGAGGAACTATCTGAGTCAACAGAAGAACCAATTGAAACTCTAATTATTAAAATTGTTGCCATGAGAATGCCATCATTGCTGAGAGAAACTCAAAAGTTTAATCAACAGTTAGATGCAATTACTCCAGAACAACTGCATGGTGAAATTGGTTTAGAAGAAGTAGTAAGTCAGAAATTCTAATAACTCAGATTTTTATATTCCTAAAAAGGCAGATATTGTCTGGATAAACTTTAATCCTCAATCTGGAAGAGAACAAACTGGCAGTGGTCCTGTTTTAGTAGTTTCATCAAGTAGATATAACCCTCTTGTAGGATTAGCTTTAGTCTGCCCAATTACTACAAAAGTCAAAGGATTTATGTTTGAAATAAAAATTCCAGAAGGATTAGAAATTTCAGGAGTTGTACTAGCAAATTGAGTCAAATCTTTCGACGATAAAACATGGTGAGTAGAGTTTGCTTGTCAAATGCCAGATGAGAGATTAATGCAAGTAATTATTGCCATAAATAGAATGATGATAAAAGTTTAATTTAATCTCAATTAATTCATTGATTTATTTGATGATTTATGAAGTAAAAATATTGAATTTTGTCTTGACCAAAAAATCAGGTCTCCAGCCTCCCCTTTTAAGGGGATGAAAAAGCGGTCGTAGCGGAGCTTCCCGTAGGGTGGGATGGCGAGGTTTCCTCGCCATATCCAATCGACCAAGAGAAAATAAAGTTCAATATTTCAAGTCTCTGATTTTCCTACAGAATGCTGCGCAAACAGTCAGAGGTACTGATAACTGATAACTCATAACTCATAACTGAAATGACCCCAGTAATTCAAGCAGGTACAGCTTCGGGTGCTTATGAAGTTGTTAATAATGAAGAGTTAAAACAAAAATCTCATCCCCCATCCTTCCAGGACCAAATATTGTTTTTAATAAAACCAAAATTGAGGAAACAATTTGAGTCTTATATCAGTCAATACTTAGTTAAAGTAAGTTATAAAACCCTGGGATTATCCAATTTACAAACCGCCTCAAATATGACCATTGCCAATCTTTATTATTATTTTAAAATTAGAGACGAATCAGAAACAAAAATGGGAGAAAATATAGTAGCAACATAGACATATTTCCAGAAAATCTTAGCTAAAATCAAAAGTAGAATTAGGAGATAAATATCATGTCAGACCTCGACCGTGGAATAATGAAATTTAAGGGAGCAGATACTCCCAGCGCGATCGCCATTTCTTCCATTCTGATTTTAGGTGCCATAGTCTTGCTCCTTTTGTGGGGACTCAGTACCGCTTATACAGTTGGCTAGTTAAAAGCAATACAAATTACTTAGAGACGCTCCACCAGAACGTCTCTTTAAAGATATTTAATTTTTAATTAAAATCCAATTTATTGAGAATCTAAAGAGTTGAAAAAAAAGAGTTTATGATTTATGGCCTTTCTCATAAAATGTTGCTATAAATAAGGACAAGAATCTCCATGATTAATGATTTGGGATTTTGTCTCACTTGCTGATTCTGTCAATATAATATTAGTTTAATAGAAATTATTTGAAATCAACCTAATTTGGAGCTATATTATTAGATATGACTACTGAAAAAAAAACACATAAACAACAAACTGTAAGCCCTACTATCTTAGCAGGATGTATGGGCTTTATGATAATATGTGCTTGGGCATTTGCACGTCCTAAAGCTTTTGAAAAACCTACTATTGAAGTTCAATTACCTGAAACTGAAGATGTAGACGAGCAAACAGAAGTTGCTCAAGTACAAACAACAGAAACTGAAACAATTTCAACAACAACTGAAACAGAGTCTCTAACCACAACGACAGAAACCACAGACACTGAAACAACTATTACTCAAGCAGAGTCCCCAACTCCCATCACAACTGATGCAACAACCACTGAAACAGAGTCTTTTACTACAACGACAGAAACCACAGACACTGAAACAACTATTACTCAAGCAGAGTCCCCAACTCCTATCACCACTGATACAACAACCACTGAAGCAGAGTCTCTAACCACAACTACAGAAACCACAGACACTGAAACAACTACTAACTCAGTATCTACTTCTCCATCCCCGACCGTATCACCTACTACTAATATTACTGCTACCTCTGGAGTCGAAACTACAAAACCAACTGCTACATCATCCCCCGAAATCGAAACTTCTGCTGCTGCTACTACTAACACATCTACAACATCTCAACCACAAGGCAAAAACTTGAGTCAAACCAAAACTTTAGGTCAAGTAAAATTTGGATTTGATGCATTTGAATTATCTCCCGAAGCAGAGCAAACTATAAATAGTTTCATCTCAGAAATTAAACAATACGATCCGAATAAAGTTACTATTAGAGTTGAAGGTCATACATCTCAGGTCGGTGGTGCTCAGTTAAATCAAGAAATATCTGAAGACCGAGCAAATGCAGTGGTCGAATATTTGAAACAGCAGAATTTACCACATCAGGTTGTTGGCGAAGGAATGGGATTTTCTCAACCACTCCCTGGTAGCGATCCTGCTGCTGATATCAACCAGCGAACAGTAATTATTTTGACACCCGCTAATTAAAAAGGAAGAAGGAAGAAGGAAGAAGGAAGAAGGAAAAAGGAAGAAGGAAGAAGGAAGAAGGAAGAAGGAAGAAGGAAGAAGGAAGAAGGAAGAAGGAAGAAGGAAGAAGGAAGAAGGAAGAAGGAAGAAGGAAGAAGGAAGAAGAAAAAATATTGGTGGTGGTTAGAGATAGTGTAGGAAGTGTGGGGAGTGTGGGAAGAAATTCAACAATATATATCTTCACCATTATCGAAAAATTCTGGTCTAAAGCTTCCCCTTTGAAGAGGATAGAAAAAGAGAATATTCCCGAACTCAAGTCTCCTTATTGCAGAGGTACTGTTAGCGTAGCTCCTCCGCTAGGAGGCTAACTGATAACAGAAATGACGCTCCCCAGGACAACCAAAATATTGTGTTGTTTGAGTTTTAGAGCTTCTCGATCTGTCCGCGCTCTTTCCTTCGACTGCTATACCTTATATCATGTCCGATTGAATAGTTATAAATAAACGACGGAGGAGTCAGGATGACCTAGTCACGAGTCAGAAGGGAAGAAAGAAGGAAGAAGCAAGAAAAAAAGAGAAAGTTTTTTGATAGCGCTCTTATCCGGACATAATATTATATAGAATCTCCCCCACTCCCCTGCTCCCTACTCCCCTACTCCCCTACTCCCCTACTCCCCTACTCCCCTGCTCCCTACTCCCCTACTCCCCCGCTCCTAGGTAATATGCTATATTAAAAGACTGTTCCAAATCAAAACTAATAAATCTGAACTATAAATGTCTACAAAACCTACCATTTCATTCTCTCACCTAGGGTGCGAAAAAAACCGTATCGATACCGAACATATCATAGGTTTACTAGCACAAGCAGGTTATCAAGTAGATGCTAACGAAGAATTAGCAGATTATGTAGTCGTTAACACCTGTAGTTTTATTCAAGATGCTAGAGAAGAATCTGTTCGTACTTTAGTAGAATTAGCAGAAGCTAACAAAAAAATAGTCATCGCAGGTTGTATGGCGCAACACTTCCAAGAAGAATTACTTGCAGAACTGCCAGAAGCAGTAGCACTTGTGGGGACTGGTGATTATCATAAAATAGTTGATGTGATGCAACGGGTAGAAAAAGGCGATCGCGTCACAGAAGTCTCCCCCCAACCAACCTATATCGCTGATGAAACAACCCCACGTTACCGCACCACATCCGAAGGAGTTGCTTATGTACGAATAGCAGAAGGTTGTGATTATCGTTGTGCTTTTTGTATTATTCCTCATCTACGAGGAAATCAGCGATCGCGCACCATAGAATCTATTGTCACCGAAGCTCAACAACTCGCAGACCAAGGGGTAAAAGAAATCATCCTCATCTCCCAAATAACCACTAACTATGGAGTAGATATCTATGGCGAACCCAAACTCGCCGAACTTCTCCGCGCCCTAGGAAAAGTTGATATACCCTGGATTAGAATGCACTATGCCTATCCTACAGGTTTGACTCCCAAAGTAATAGCCGCCATCCAAGAAACTCCCAATATTTTATCCTATCTCGACTTGCCCTTACAACATTCTCATCCCCAAATTTTACGGGCAATGAATAGACCTTGGCAAGGTCGGGTTAATGATGATATAATCGAAAAAATAAAAGCATCTATGCCTAATGCCGTGTTGCGGACAACCTTTATAGTGGGCTTCCCTGGTGAAACAGAAGAGCATCATACACATTTAGTAGAATTTGTCAAGCGCCACGAGTTCGACCATGTTGGGGTATTTACTTTCTCTCCAGAAGAAGGAACACCCGCCTATAGTTTGCCTAATCAATTGCCCAAAGCAGTGATGGACACTCGTAGAGAAGAAATTATGCAAGTCCAGCAGCCCATATCTGCGAAACAGAATCAAAAATCAGTGGGACAAGTAGTTGATGTACTGATTGAACAGGAAAATCCCCAGACAGGAGAGTTAATTGGTAGGTCATCGCGGTTTTCTCCAGAAGTTGATGGACTTGTTTATCTCCAAGGTCAAGCCCGTTTGGGTTCAATTGTGCCAGCGATGATTACAGATGCAGATATTTACGACTTGTACGGTAATCTAGATTTAAGTCAATCGAGCAATTAGACATCTCCTCCAAAAGAGGCAACAGGCAACAGCTCATCTGGCAACAGCTCATCTGGCAATAGGGAGAAATAATTAATAATTTATGGATAAGAATTGATTTTATTTTTGATTTTTACCAGATGTCTATTAGACATCTAGACATCTCCTCCAAAAGACGCAGTAGCGGTGCGACCCCGCGTCGGCGTCAGACGCAAGGGAACGCGCACCAAGAGAGGGAGTAGGAGCAGAAAAGAATTGACGAATTAGAGTGTAATAATTGAGCAAAATAATTGGGTCGCGCAACCTCGCCTTTTAAGGCGAAATATTTTTGGAGCGGGGATCAAATCCTCGTTACAAAAATCACTTCTGACTTCTGACTTCTGACTTCTGACTTCTGACTTAGTTAAATGTCCCAAAAACTCTACATAAATGTACAAAATCTAAAAAAATTAGTGAAATTAAGGAAAATATTTAATAAATGTGGCAAATGTTAAGTATTTTGTTATTATGTTAATGATTATGAAGATAAAGACGAGCTACCCTAAAGTAAGCTGCTAAGTATCATAACATACCTATGATAACTTAGGTAAAGAGGAGGGGACATGGAAAACCTCAAAGTAAAGGTAATTTTTTCCTCCCTTGTCCAACGGAAACTTGATATATACAACAGCTTAACGATAGCCAAATATTGGCTCTAACCTTTCTCAACAGACCCTCTAGGAAATTCCTCTCTATAGCCGTAGGTTTAGGAGTGAGACGAAAAGAGACTTAATCGCAGGGGCTTAAAATTCCTGAGATTGATATGTGTGAGACAGTAGTAATTTCTATATCTTTATCTAATGTTGGTATTTATACCCGCGCTCTCCTCGTCGGGAGCGGAGGGATGGGAATGCCAACCCATGCTATAATAAAACTAAGATTGCGTTAGTAATAGGTCGAAAACATTGAAAGCTAGATATAGATATCGCATATATCCTAATCATATCCAAATAACTAAATTAAATCAATTATTTGGATGTTGTCGTTTTGTTTGGAATCAAAGTTTAGCATATTGTAATCAACTGTATGCTGATGGTCAAAAGAAACCTAGTTATGTTGATTTAACTAAGCAATTTATAACTCAAGCTAAAAGAGAATTAGTTTGGTTAAAGGAAGTAGCATCTACTCCATTGCAACAGTCTCTCAAAGATTTAGACCAAGCTTACAGGAATTTCTTTAATAGTTGTACTGGAAAACGCAAAGGAATTAAAGTTAAACCTCCTAAATTCAAGAGTAGAAAGTCTAGACAAGCAGTTAGATTTGTCGGAGCTAATTACAAAATTGGTCAAGATAAAATCTATCTCCCAAAAGTAGGAAAAATTAAAATTATTTGGTCAAGACCATTAGCTAGCAATCCTAGCTCAGTTACTATAATTAAAGATAGTGCAGGATCTTACTTTGCTAGTTTTGTAGTAGAAACTTGTGCAGAAAATTTACCAAAGTCTGGTAATTCAATAGGTATTGATTTAGGTATTTCAACTTTTGCAACCTTGAGTAACGGAGAAAAAATTAATGCTCCAAAACCTCTGAAAAATAACCTAAAAAAGTTAGCTAAATTTCAGCGTAAATTTACCAGAACTGAACAAGGCAGTAAACGTCGTGAAAAACGTAGGCTGAAAATAGGTAAACTTCATGCCAAAATTAAAGATATTAGAACTAATTTTCTGCACAAGTTATCAACTGATTTAGCCAAAAAATACGACACAATTGTACTAGAAGACTTAAATGTTTCCGGTATGATTAAAAACCGCAAATTAGCTAAGGCAATTAGTGATTTAGGATGGAGACAATTTAGGAGTTTAACTGAAGCAAAATGCGAGAAATATGGTAGAGACTTTAGGACTATTTCTAGGTGGGAGCCTACATCTCAAAAATGTAGTTGTTGTGGGTTTAAAGGTGGGAAGAAAGAGTTAAATGTTAGGGAATGGACTTGCTTGAACTGTGGTAGTTTTCATGATAGAGATATTAATGCAGCAGTTAATGTTTTAGAAGTTGTTCAACCGAAAACCAAGGTTGAAATAGTCAAAGAAACAGTAGCAAAAAATCCTGTACAGCTATCACTTTTCAATGAAGTCGCCGAGGGTCAACGGTCGATTATTTTCGGACACGGAGGAAACGTCAGACTGGCAAGCTAGCAGATTCCAATGATGTGTCAACCCGCCCTGAGTCATTCCTTCAGCTTAGTCTGTTTGATTGATGGATGGGAATCCCTCGCTGTACAGTCAGGTCAGCGTCGGGAGGATGTCAACCGCCTTGAGAAGCAGGGTGGCTGCGCGTATTGTCCTTTTGAGGAAATAAAGGTTGAAAAAACCAGAGACACTGAGTAAAACCAAAATGCTTCTTTATGTTGTATGGAGGCATCAGTGGCTCGGACGCGAAGCCTTCGTTTAAGTCAAAGACTAAGCAGAGGTACTTCAATATACCCAACTAGGGAGAAAAGGAACAGGCATTTTGCCTTTAATTCTGTCGTCGATCTTCAGGTTAAAACCTAGCCGTTGAGAACACACAGACACTACTGAAATGTTAGCTACTAACTCTAATGCTATCAGGATTAGTAGAAACTGTGATTGGCAAAGGCATACTGCCCTACCAAATAACTACAGGTTTATCGTGAGCAAGGGCTGATAAGCAGCTATAGTTGAGCATAAATCTGCCTCCAAGTTGGGTAACAAAACCAGATGTAAAATAATTTACTTAGGAGAATTAATGGATTTATCGTTTGCAAATTTAGGAATTTCACAAGAGCGTGTAAATCATCTGGAAACAATTGGTTTTACTGAACCTACTCCGATTCAAGTCCAAGCAATACCTCATTTGCTGTCAGGAACCGATATTGTAGGTCAAGCCCAAACAGGAACAGGTAAAACCGCAGCGTTTTCGTTACCCATATTGGAGAGAATTGACCTGGAGACAAAGGCAGTTCAAGCTTTGATTTTGACTCCCACTCGTGAGTTAGCGCTGCAAGTTACAGAAGCGATTCGTCAAATTGCTGGTTTGGATAGTAAGGGTCCAACTAAACATCGATTACACGTTTTAACTGTTTATGGTGGTCAATCTATTGAGCGTCAGATTCAGCGCCTTCAAAGAGGTGTTCAGATTGTAGTAGGAACGCCAGGACGAATTATCGATATGCTGAATCGCAATAGTTTAAAACTAGATAATTTGAAAATGATGGTTTTAGACGAAGCTGACGAAATGTTGAGTATGGGTTTTATTCAGGATGTAGAAAGAATTTTGGATGCGGCACCCAGTGAACATCAAACAGCTTTCTTCTCTGCTACCATGGACCACTCAATCAAGAAACTGGTGAATAAATATTTGCGATCGCCAGTAACAGTCAAAGTTGCTCAACAAAAGACAACTCCAAAGCGAATTACTCAGATTGCTTACATGGTGCCTCGTGGTTGGCCAAAAGCTAAAGCCTTACAGCCAGTTTTAGAACTCGAAGACCCAGAAGCAGCTTTGATATTTGTGCGGACAAGGCAAGCTGCGGCTGAACTAACAAACCAATTGCAGTCAGCAGGTCATAGTGTTGATGAATATCATGGTAACTTGAATCAATCCCAACGGGAACGGTTGCTAAGTCGCTTCCGCAATCAACAAGTACGTTGGGTAGTGGCAACTGATATTGCAGCTCGTGGTTTAGATGTAGACCATTTAACTCATGTGATTAACTACGATTTACCTGATAGTGTGGAAAATTATGTTCACCGTATTGGTCGTACTGGTCGTGCAGGTCGTGAAGGTATAGCGATTTCGTTGATTAATCCTTTAGATAAGCGGAAGTTGCGGTTGATAGAACGTCATCTGCGTCAACGTTTGGACACTCGCTCGATTCCTAAGCGGTCTCAAATTGAGGCCCGACAGTTGCAGAAGTTACAGAATAAGGTACGAGATGCTCTGAGTGGGGAACGGATGGCTTCTTTCTTACCATTAATTGCTCAGTTGGGTGAAGAGTATGACCCCCATGCGATCGCTGCTGCAGCTTTACAGATAGCTTATGATGAAACTCGTCCTGCTTGGATGGGGCCTGATTATGCTCAGGAGGAAGACATTCCTGTCTATGAAACTCCTAAACCAAAGCCAAAGCCACGTTCACCTAAGAATCGTAATCAAAAACCTTCTCTTAAAAATCAGAAGAAAAATGGTGACAATCTTGTAGAAGAGGCTTCTGTTTCAGGCAATAATTAAGTTATTTATTTCTGGCTGAAATAGTCGAATAGTAATTTTAGCTTCTCCCGGTTGAAGCCCCACGCCGTTTGCGTTTGCGTAGCATCCTGTAGGGAAGCATGACCTAGAAAAAGGTAACGTCGGCGTGGGATGAACCCCGGTCTTAACTATTGGGTGTAGCCTGAGAGTCTATATACTTTTTCAACTATGAAGTATACTTACCAATACCGTATATATCCAGCAAACGTGCCAGAAGTTGATACTAAACAACTGGCTCAGAATTTGTCGGTATTGGTACAACAGAATGCTAGGAGAACGTTTTAACTGGTGGGAGCAAAGCAGATGTCCTATAAATGCTTGTCCTCTAATTTGTCATTTACCTGAATTAAAAGACAAACCAAATTACTATAACCAGAAGAAGCAATTACCAGAACTGAAAAAGACTATAGTAGAGGTCAAACACTCAGGCGAGCATCTGGATTTTTCCCAAGTTTATTCAACAGTTTTGCAAGATGTTTGTAAAAAAGTAGAAGCAACATTTTCTAGGTTTGTAGTAGGCGATCATAATGGCAAACGAAGTGGTAAACCGAGATTTAAAAATCAATCTAGATATCGTTCATTGAACTTTCAAGAGTGCTGATGATTCTTGGTTAAAATTTTCATCAATTAATAGTAAATGGTTATATATTTCAATTCCTAAAACAGGTTTAATAAAAGTCAGAACTCATAGAGCAATACCAGAGCTAGCCAAAATTAAACAAATTTCATTAACCAAAAAAACTGATGGTTGGTGGATAAATTTAAGCTTAGAGGATAAGTCAATCCCTGAGTTTAAAACTGACAAGATTCAACCTACATGGGAAAACTCAATAGGTTTAGATTCCGTCCTAGACAAAGATATTTATCTAGCTACATCAGAAGGGAACAAATTACCTTCTGTGAAACCTTTAAGAACAAATCAAGAAAAACTAGCTAAAGTATCCCAACGCAAGAACAAACGTAAACATGGCAGTAAAGCTAGACGAAAACTAGCAAAACGCGAAAGTAAAATCCATCAAAAAATAGCCAGAAGTCGTAAAGATTTCCAGTACAAAACAGCTTACAAATTAATTAAAACAGGTAAAAAAGTATTTTTCCATGAGAAATTAAATCTCACAGGATTAACTCGCAGAATTAGAGCAAAACAAGATGAAGATGGAAAGTATTTGCCTAATGGTCAATTGTCCAAGTCTGGATTAAATAAATCTTGGCTTGATGCTGCGTTTAATCAATTCTTTAACATACTGGGTCAGGTAGCCGAAAAAGCTAACGCTAGAGTGATAGAATGCAAACCAAATTATACATCTCAACTACTTTCTTATAGAGATGAAATAGTGTTTACAGATTGCAGTATCAGAGAATATTTCGATGAAGAGTTACAGTTAAAAATTGATAGAGATATAAACGCTGCTATCAATTTGAAACGAGTCGGGCTGGACTTGTTCGGTGACTATAAACCGCCGTCAAAACAAAGTGGTTATAGCTAAATCTAAAACCACTTCTGTTTCTAAGGAAGTTCTGACCGTCTTTAAAAGGTATCAGAAGCCTACACAGAAAGCAGATGCGTCGGTGTAGGTAAGTCACAGACGCGATCGCTTACGTCTTTAAATTTTTTTCAGGAAGAAGTAGGAAGGAAGAAGGAATAGGAAAGAAGAAAGAAAAGTCTTGCTTTGTCTTAGTTTTAGTTTTAAGCTTTTAAACTGTCTGTGCCCTTTGCTTGGACTGCTATATTAATTATTAATTGTTGAACTCAACATATCTCGTACTGCCATTAAAATTTTGCCTAATTTATTTTCCCCACTACCATCTTTTCTTTGACCCCAATATAAATCTACGGGAGACCTATAAACAATTTCTTCATTGCTAGTAGACAGTAATATTTCCCGAATCTCAGAATTAGCAGCAAATTTGTTGAATACTGCCTTTTGCATAATATCATATTTTACCTCTTCCCAATCTGAACGTAATGGGCGGTTGCGATCGCCTCCCAGATTTGCTGCTTCCCCTGGTGTTGCTGCTAAACGAATTTCATCAGCATCAGGCATACCTGGAAATTTTTGAGCTTGAAAATAATGTTCGCTGGTTGGCCACCAATAACCATCTAATTCAAAACCATGAGCAGAACAATTGGAAAAACAACCGTATCTGCTGAGAGTGCTATAAAATGAAATTGCCATAATTTCTCTAACTTTCTCTAATGTCAAAAACATCATCATTTGAAATTCTAAGTTCTCAACAGTTTATTCAATGGTTGAATACTGAGAAAGTTAGTTTAGCATTTACTACTTATCAATCTAATCGACTATTTTTCATCGGCATTAAACCTGACGGTAGTTTATCTGCTACTATGCGGACTTTCGATCGCCCCATGGGACTTTATAGCACCACCGATACCCTAACTCTGGCCACTCGCTACCAGGTCTGGCAGTTAGAGAATATGGTGGAAAAAGGTCAAGTGTTTCAAGACCATGACAAAATGTATGTTCCTCGTCGCAGTTGGCTGACTGGCCAAATAGATGTCCACGATATTGTGGTTGCTGGATGGGAAAACAATGATGGAAAAATTATTTTTGTCAATGCTCTGTTTAGCTGTTTGGCAACTTTGAGCGATCGCTACAGTTTTGCTCCTCTATGGAAACCACCTTTTATTTCTAAACTTGCTCCTGAAGACCGATGTCATTTGAATGGGTTAGCTATAGTTGACGGGGAACCTGGTTATGTTACGGCTTGCGGGCAGTCGGATGTGGTGGATGGATGGAGGGATAAACGGCGCGATGGAGGTTGTGTTATCCATGTTCCTAGCAAAGAGATTATTGCTACAGGACTTTCCATGCCTCATTCTCCTCGTTTTTACCAGGATAAACTCTGGTTGCTAAATTCGGGAATGGGAGAATTTGGCTATTTAGATTTGAAAACGGGACAATTTCAACCTGTTGCTTTTTGTGGAGGATATTTGCGGGGGTTGACTTTTTGGCAAGATTATGCTGTGGTGGGTTTGTCTAAACCCAGAGAACAGACTTTTTCTGGTTTAGCTCTTCAAGAAAGGTTGACAGAAAAGGGAGCTGAGGCTTTTTGTGGGTTACAAATTATTGATTTGCAGACTGGGGATATTGTTCATTGGTTGCGGGTAGAAGGAATTATTGTTGAGTTGTACGATGTGGCAGTTTTGCCTGGAGTCAAATATCCCGGTTGTATTGGTTTGCAACAACAGGATGAGTTGAGGCGAGTGGCGACCCGCGATCTAAGTCTGGAGGTTTAATCTCTCCTTTAATTTGTGTTAGGTGAAATTCGATTTTTTTGAAAAACGAAAAAACATAAAAGCTGATATCCACTGTTAAAATTACCAAAAATGCTCTGCAGTCTACTGATGAGAATATTCATTAGGATGATCATACGATACTAAATCCGATAACTATAGACCACATATCTTAATAGAGAAAAGCTTGATACATAATGTGTTGTAGTTGACTTAATTTGTGGTATGGCTAAACTTGCTTTAGTAGAATAAGTAGGTGAAATCCCAGTTTGTTTGAAAATAGAATGTTATAAAAGCCTATGTCCACTGTTAAAATCACTGAAACCGGAACCCCTAATGAAGCTGGTGCAGTAGCAGCAACTTTTACCATAGACAGAGATACAGAAACAGCAGGAGATATTACAGTATTCTTCACCATCTCAGGCACTGCTCAACAAAACATCGACTACGACATTCAAGGAGCGCAGACGATAGATGGCACAGTTGCCACCGTTACATTTAACGGAGAAACAGGCAGCGTTGTGATTCCTAATGGCCAAACCAGTGTCAACCTAGAAATAATCCCCAGGGACGATATTGTTGTCGATGCCGCAGAAACAGTCACCCTCACCCTCATAGAAGAACCCACAGGAGTGCCCGAACAGTATGATATAAGTCCTACTCCAGGGGATGAGACGGCAACTGTGACAATTACAGATAATACTAACCCCGCATCTAAAGCAGTGGGGAAAAATGAGGAAATCATCTCTACCAATGCTGATAGTCCCCGTTCAGTATTTGTAGCGGATGTGGATGGTGATGGGGATGGGGATGTTCTGAGTGCTTCCTTGTATGACGACAAAATAGCTCTGTACCTCAACGATGGCAGCAATAACTTCACAGAACAGACTATTTCTACTAATGCTGATGGTGCCCGTTCAGTATTTGCAGCGGATGTGGATGGTGATGGGGATGTGGATGTTCTGAGTGCTTCCTTGTATGACGACAAAATAGCTCTGTACCTCAACGATGGCAGCAATAACTTCACAGAACAGACTATTTCTACCAACGCTGATGGTGCCCGTTCAGTATTTGCAGCAGATGTGGATGGTGATGGAGATGTGGATATTCTCAGTGCTTCAGCTGGTGATGACAAAATAGCTCTGTACCTCAACGATGGCAGCAATAACTTCACAGAACAGACAATTTCTACTAATGCTAATGGTGCCCGTTCAGTATTTGCAGCGGATGTGGATGGTGATGGGGATGTGGATGTTCTGAGTGCTTCCTTGTATGACGACAAAATAGCTCTGTACCTCAACGATGGCAGCAATAACTTCACAGAGCAGACCATTTCTACTAATGCTGATTTTGCCCAATCAGTATTTGCAGCAGATGTAGACGGTGATGGGGATGTAGATATTCTTAGTGCTTCAGCTGCTGACGACAAAATCGCCCTGTACCTCAACGATGGCAGCAATAACTTCACAGAACAGACAATTTCTACTAATACTAATGTTGCTTTTCCACTATTTGCAGCAGATGTGGATGGTGATGGGGATGTAGATATTCTTAGTGCTTCAGCTTTTGACAACAAAATAGTTCTGTACCTCAACGATGGCAGCAATAACTTCACAGAACAGACTATTTCTACTAATGCTGATGGTGTCTATTCAGTATTTGCAGCGGATGTGGATGGTGATGGGGATGTAGATATTCTCAGTGCTTCCTTGTATGACGACAAAATCGCCCTGTACGAAACAGTCCCTGTCTCCTTAGTCAGTATCACTGCCACAGGAACTCCTGCAGCAGAAGCGGAAGCCACCCCAGGCATTTTCACCATAGACAGAGGTACAGAAACAGCAGGAGATATTACAGTATTCTTCACCATCTCTGGTACTGCTACCCAAAATATTGATTACGACATTAAAGGGGTTCAAACCGTAGATAACACAGTTTCCACAGTAACTTTTGATGGAGAAACAGGCAGCGTTGTAATTCCTGATGGCCAAACCAGCGTTAACCTAGAAATAGTCCCCAGGGACGATGTTGTGGTCGATGCAGCAGAAACAGTCACCCTTAACCTCATAGAAGAACCTATAGGAGCGCCCCAACAGTATAATGTTAGTGTGACTCCAGGGGATGAGACGGCAACTGTGACAATTACGGATAATACTAACCCCGTACCTAAAGCAGTGGGGGCAAATGAGAAAATCATTTCTACCAGTGCTGATGCTGCCTATTCAGTATTTGCAGCAGATGTAGATGGTGATGGGGATATAGATGTTGTCAGTGCTTCAGCCTTTGACAACAAAATCGCCCTGTACCTCAATGATGGCAGCAATAACTTTACAGAACAGACTATTTCTACTAATGCCAATAGTCCCATATCAGTATTTGCAGCAGATGTGGATGGTGATGGGGATGTGGATGTTCTCAGTGCTTCATTATTGGACGACAAAATTGCCCTGTACCTCAATGATGGCAGCAATAACTTTACAGAACAGACTATTTCTACTAATGCTGATGGTGCCCGTTCAGTATTTGCAGCAGATGTGGATGGTGATGGGGATGTGGATGTTCTCAGTGCTTCCTTATTTGATGACAAAATCGCCCTGTACCTCAATGATGGCAGCAATAACTTTACAGAACAGACCATTTCTACTAATGCTGATTTTGCCCGTTCAGTATTTGCAGCAGATGTGGATGGTGATGGAGATGTGGATGTTCTCAGTGCTTCAGGCTTTGACGACAAAATCGCCCTGTACCTCAACGATGGCAGCAATAACTTCACAGAACAGACTATTTCTACCAACGCTGATGATGCCCGTTCAGTATTTGCAGCAGATGTGGATGGTGATGGAGATGTAGATGTTCTCAGTGCTTCAGGCATTGACGACAAAATCGCCCTGTACCTCAACGATGGCAGCAATAACTTCACAGAACAGACTATTTCTACCAACGCTGATGATGCCCGTTCAGTATTTGCAGCGGATGTGGATGGTGATGGGGATGTAGATGTTCTTAGTGCTTCAGCTGGTGACGATAAAATAGCCCTGTACCTCAACGATGGCAGCAATAACTTCACAGAGCAGACTATTTCTACTAATGCTAATAGTGCCCAATCAGTATTTGCAGCAGATGTGGATGGTGATGGGGATGTGGATGTTCTCAGTGCTTCAGAACTTGACGACAAAGTCGCCCTGTATGAAACAGAAGGGGTTGGTGCTGTGGAATTGCCACCTACACAAGAAATCATTGGCACTGAGTCAAGCGATATTCTCAATGGCACAAGTACACAAGATAGCATTTTTGGCTTGAGTGGTAACGATGTAATTAATGGTTTAGATGATAACGATGTTTTATTTGGCAATGAAGACCTAGATACTATCAACGGAGATGCAGGTAACGACACAATTTTTGGTGGTAAAGATAACGATTTAGTTTTTGGCAACATAGGCGAAGATTTACTGAGGGGAGACAGAGAGAGTGACTCTGTTTTTGGTCAGGAAGGTGACGACACAATTTTTGGTGGCAAAGATGACGATCTAGTAGATGGGGGTTTTGGTAACGATTTAATATCAGGCGATCTAGGTAGCGACACCTTAATTGGAGGTCAAGGAATAGATACCCTGACTGGTGGTGATGATGCTGATATTTTTGAATTAGCTGTTGACGAAGGTTTGGATCTAATCACCGACTTTGTGCCACAACAAGATATAATTCTGCTGGACAAAAGTACATTCACAGCCATTACCAGCGAACTAGGAGTAGGGTTTAGTGTAGCTGAGGAATTTGCAGTAGTCACAAGTGACCAAGCAGCAGAAACCTCGGATGCAATCATTACCTATAATAGTAACAATGGTAATTTATTCTATAATCCAAATGGCAGTGAGACAGGTTTGGGTAGTGGAGGTCAGTTTGCCACATTGACAAATACTCCAGTGTTGGAGGTAGAAGATTTTGTCTTGAGAGTTTCGACTTAGTTAACAATTTGCGATAGGGAGCGCGATATAATACCCTAGTTCTCACACGCAAGTAGTAACGAGGGTGAAATTTGTATCTTCTGCACTAATCGCTGCTATTCGCATTTCTGGCAGTCTATCTATATAGACATAGACCTCATATAGAATCCGGTTGAATAGTTATTGTATAGTTGGGAGTGGGGGACCCACCCCTAACCCCGACCGTGGAGGGGAAGAGGGGAGTGGGGGAGTGGGGGAGTAGGGGAGATTAAATATTGAAGTAATTATAGAATTATCAACATATACTATATAACCGGATTCTATATCAGAAGAAATCCCGCTCCCTACTAGGAAGGGCGTAGTAAGGGTTTGAGGACTTTTTTAGTTATGTTAATTGACAAAGACTTAAATGTAATATCATGTTCCCCCTCCGGGGGAGCTACGCTAACGGACGGGTCAGTTATAAATAAAATTTCAGAACTGACAGTACTGAATAAATACTGAAATTATCTTGAAATACTGAAATTATCTTGATTTTTCTCCTTTCTTCCCCTCCACCGGAGGGGTTAGGGGTGGGTTGACTCCTGACTCCTCGCTAAGTTATACCAATTTGAAAAAAGAATGCTATGAAAAGTGCCACTCTATCAGATATGCTTAAAAATAGTAATTATCGTGGATTTTAGATAGTTATTTATATCGTTTTTACCTTTTTTTCAATATTTATTTCTTCTTCCTTCTTCCTTCTTCCTTCTTTCTTACTTCTACTATTTGTAACAAACACTTATCAAATTGGTATTATTTATAAGTATTCAACCGAACATGATCAGAACTTACGCAGAACTGCCATATTTAGTAGGGGCGAATGGCATTTGCGTTCCGCAAAGCTCCGCTTTATATGTTGCGGAGCAAAACGCCCCCTACCGATAGCGTATTGTCTAAGAATTTGCGTAAGTCCTGATGATATAAGTATAGAGTGTAGAGATTCGGTTGGGCAAGACCCGTCAATGCCTGTGGATGAGTAACCGCCTACGGTAGGGACGTTGCATGCAACGTCCCTACAGCAGGAAGTAAACAGCCTCCTAGGTCGGAGCTACGCTATCAATTTGTCACGTTATGTGAGGCTTTGTATCAGTTTTATGAAGCAGGTTAATACCGTTTCACGGAATTCAAAAGTCAAAAGTCATGCATTATGATTTTATAGCTCAAAACTTTGATGCTTCACTAATTTCAGCAAATTATTCGACATCTAAAGTTTGAAACTATTTGTAACATTCTTTTTTCAAATTGTTATAACAGCAAGTAGTCACGAGGACAGGTGGTGTGAAACTTTTCTACTTTTACACCTCATTGGCCAAAATCTATGTAGGGTTTGCTGAAAAAAACAAAGTGTGGGGGGGTTGGGAAGTGTGGAAGTTTGGGAAGACAGGGAAAGTAGGAGGAATAATTATTCTTTTATTTACCAGTACTTTGAGATTAGATCAGTCAGCCCTAATTATTAATTATTAATTATTAATTATTAATTATTGAACCTACCAGGTTACTCGATCGCTTAACTTCTCTAATATTTTAGGTCCAATTCCAGGCACCTGGTCTAGGTCGTCTAAAGATGTAAAAGGTTTATTTTGTCTAGCTTGAATAATCCGCTCTGCTAATTTAGGTCCAACACCAGGTAGTGTTTCCAATTCTTTAGCAGTAGCTGTATTGAGATTAATTTTAGTGTTAGTATCTATTGTAGGTTTTTCAGTTTCTGTTAATAGCTCGCCACATTCTTTTTGTTGTTTCTCTACTTTTTTAATCAACCAGGATGGTATACCCAGAGTAGCTGTTTGATAAAGTCTTTGAAATTCACGGTCAAAATGAGCTGCTACTGTAGAATTTTCAATTATCAATAAAGTTTCATCATTGTTTTTATTAGCTGTTTCAGTCCAATTGTGAGAACCAGTTATGACAATCGAATTATCAATAATTCCGAATTTGTGATGCAGGCGATCGCCAGGGGGTAAATTTGGTACTCCTACTGTAAAAATTGGTTTTTCCCAAGTCCGATTATTTGCTTCATATTTGCATTTATTAGCCAAAGCAATACCCATCATATCTAATCCTTCACTATAATAACGATAAGCAAAACTCGGATCTATTAAACCTTGAATTAATACTCCTTTTTGAGATTGATTTTCTAGGGTATTAACTAATTGTTGTGATGAAAATACAAAGAGGGATAAATCAATAGATTTTTGTGCTAATTCTAATGTTTGATTAATTAAACCATTAGTACTTTGCTGCCAAGATTTAGTATTAGAAATAGGAGAAAACTTTACTGCCACTTTTGTATCTCCAATAAATATTTGTCTGACAGGTCTAAATGGTTTTTGCACGCCAAATTTACTATCGTGTTTTCCACCAGGTCCGTCTCCCCATAGGAGATTAAATTCCTCTGTGAATAGTTCAGCTAATTCAGAACTTTCTATTTTTAAAAGATTATTAGTATTTCCTCTACTCATAGATTCAAAAAAATCTCCATGAATACCGCTATTAGTAAAATTAGCTGAAGTAACAATAATAGTTTTACCGTCCACAACTACAAATTTGTGGTGCATGAGACCACTACCCCTAGAACCATCAGCAGTATCATCAATCAAGGGAACCCCTGCATTAGTTAACATAATCAGAGCATCACTGCTATTAATTTCATCTTGACTAAGATAACCATCCATGTTATAGTCAGCTATATGAAAAAATTCTCTGTAGCGTTCCTGTTCCCGTTCAGACAGTTGAGTTACTTCAAATTCAGTTAGGCTCCCCCAAGAACGATTGTAGTTATTCTCAATAATTATTCGTACCTCTATACCTGCTTGATGACGTTCGACCAAAGCTTGAGCAATACCAGGTAAACGTAACTCTTGAACCGCCACATCTACACTAGAAGTAGCATTAGCAATAGTACCAACGATTATTTCTTCAAGATTATCTCCTGACCTTGTTTGCTGGCGAGTAGACTCAGTATAGGTTGAAGCTTGGGACTGATTAAAATAAACTTCAATTAAGGGGTCTTGTGGTAACTGGGGAAGTTGAGCAACCGACTGCCGATCTATATTAAGATAACCAGTGAGAATCAGGCTCAGTAGTAAAACAGAAACAAAGCGCAGTTGAGTAGAAAAAAATAGCACTGATTTGAGGAAAGCCAATGGCCTAAATAGGCTATTAGTTAGAGTAGGATAGCTCACAAGGGTAGGTTTTTTACTTTCTATTTGTGACAAGACTTGGAGGAAAAGAAGCACAAAGAACTACACTGACTTTATAATACTTATACAGTGGCCTGAATCTTAAACATTTTTGTTGCTTCTATTTGAATCTTAAAAAATATTGATGTTGAATATTGTGTCATAATGGCCGATAATATTAAATTGAGAGTGGACTATAGCGCTACTAAAGTTTAATAAATAGTTTGTGGATTTTTCAATCAGGTCTGGAAAAAAATATTTAACGATGACCAAAACTGAGAGAACTTGGTAAAAGCTAACTTTGCTGTTTTTATGCCGAAAAGAAAAAGGACTTTTCCGTGTGGCCATAAAGGATATGGGAGAAAATGCCATCGCTGTGAACAACAGGAGATGGCAAAGCAAAGAGTTGACGAAGAAATAGCGGAAAAGCGAGAAAAAAAGTTAGAATGGGAAGCCTCTTTCGATGGCGATTTGATAGACTTGAGAGGATTACCAGATTATGTAGTGGTTAAAGCCAGGTCAATTATTTCTGCATTAAATGATAATCAAAGCTATCGAGAATTTGGAGGTAAACGGCTGCGTCATAATCGTTTCATAGTAAGTATACCTGTTACTCGCAACTATAGAATGATTTGTCAAGATTATGGGAGTTTTGTTATACCACAGAAAGTTATGTCACATGAAGATTATAATGTTTGTAAACCTAAGTAGCTATTTATTAATTAATAATTAATAATTAATAATTAATAATTACCTATCCTTGAAAACTGATTAGGATTGACGAGACAGGAAAATTTTTAGTATAGAAATATATGAGTCACAATAGCCACATTAAAAAGAATTCAGATACATAGCAGTCCTATTAGAATTATGTAAAAAATATCTGGGAATTTATAGAGTAGATATATCGGGTAATATTGCCCAGGGAATTAAACAATTTTTACCAAATAATTAAGGTGAAATTCCTCTCATTTTAAGGAGAAACAATGAATTAATTTTCCCTTTTGCGTAAATCCTATCCGTTTTCAAGGAGAGTTCATTAATTGATAATTACAATAAGGTTAAAACCGTTACGGAATTGAATATAAGTAAATCTGATTTCTTCTCTTAGTCGATTGGATATGGCGAGGTTTCCTCAACATCCCAGCCTCCGGGAAGCTCCGAATATCGACCGCTTTTTTTTCCCTTAAAAGGGTCGGCTTCAAGGCGTGAATTATTTAATTATTAATTATTAATTATTAATTATTAATTGTTGAACTACTTTTTCACTTTTTTATGTCAAAACTTTTGTGGCAATATTTTGATTATATTGTAGAAGTTAATGATAAAAACGGATAGACATGATGCAAATTTATCTAGACTATAGTGCCACAACACCAACAAGGCCAGAAGCGATCGCTGCTATGCAACAAGCTTTTACCCAACAATGGGGTAATCCATCTAGCTTACATACATGGGGCCAGAGGTCGGCAACATTAGTCGAGAGGGCAAGAATAAAAGTGGCTAATCTGATCCATACAGTGCCAGAGTCAATTATTTTTACTTCTGGAGGGACTGAAGCTGATAATATGGCAATCATGGGCGTGGCAAATTGCTATAAAAAACCCCAACATATCATTATTTCTAGTGTAGAACATTCTGCAATTTCACAACCAGCAAGAATGTTAGAAAATTGGGGTTGGCAAGTGACAAGATTACCTGTGGATCGACAAGGAAGAGTAGATCCGGAAAAACTACAAGCAGCATTACAACCAAATACAGTTTTAGTATCAATAATTTATGGTCAAAGTGAAGTTGGCACTCTCCAACCTATTGAGGAATTAGGTAATATTTGTCGTTCTCATGGGGTTTTGTTTCATACTGATGCCGTTCAGGTAGTGGGACGTTTACCAATAGATGTGCAAAAACTGCCAGTAGATTTATTATCTTTATCAAGTCATAAAATTTATGGTCCTCAAGGTGTGGGGGCGCTTTATATCAGAGAAGGTGTAGAGCTAGTACCAATATTGACTGGTGGTGGCCAGGAATTGAAATTACGTTCTGGTACTCAGGCCGTAGCAGCGATCGCTGGTTTTGGAGTGGCAGCAGAATTAGCAGATGAGGAAATGACGACAGAAACATTAAGGTTAATCAGATTGCGCGATCGCTTATTTGAACAGATGGCACAAACTCCTTATGTAATTTCTACTGGAGATCGATGGCATAGACTACCTCATCATGTTAGTTTTTGTATTGTTCCCCCAGAAGTTGAAATAGGGGAAAGGGAAGATAAAATTACAGGAAAAACTTTGGTGCGACAGTTAAACCTGGCTGGAATTGGTATTAGTGCTGGTTCAGCTTGTCATAGTGGAAAGGTAACTCCAAGTCCAATATTACTCGCAATGGGGTATACAGAAGAGCCTGCAACTAGAGGTATTCGTTTAACATTAGGACGAGAAACGACGGAAGCAGATATTGATTGGACAGCAATGGTACTGAAACAAATTTTGGAAAGACTAATGCCGAGGACACTAGCTATTGTCAATAATTAATAATTAATAATTAATAATTAATTATTACCTCTCCTTGAAAAGAAGAGGATTGACTCAAAGGAAAAATTTTTCTTGTTTCTCCTTTAAAGGAGAGGCTTTAAAACTTAATTATTCGGCAAATTAAAAATAAATATAGTATGTAATAAATTAGGATATGTATATTGCGATCGCTTTCTTAAAAGTAAAAGTAGTACAAATTGAAACTATATTAATTATTCCCAATATGATTTGTTCAATAGGAGTATTTAGTTTTTCATAACTTTTGTTATTTTGAAACTTAGTATTAATGTTAACAAAATACTATTACTTAAGATCGAGAACATTAGTCAAAAAAAGTAGTAATTATCTTTTTATTTTTGGGTTTAATACCCTGCCGTCTACAGGGTGTTTATAATTCCTTGGGTTTTGAGTCGCCATTCACTTTTTCCTCCTTCCTTTTTCCTCCTTTCTTCTTCCTTTTTCCTTCTTCCTTCTTCCTTATTAAACAAGTCTAAAAATATTATATAATTTGCATGATAATTTTCAATTTGAACTAAGATTAACAAAGAAAATATACCAATAAGTCATAATCTGAGAATTCGGAGAAAAAAATTGAAAAATCAACAACAAAGTTTACAAACAGTAATATTAGCAACCGTGTCATCATTAGTATTGCTAATTGGCTTCAATTCCTTTGTCATTATTAATCCTGGTCAAGCTGGTGTTATTAGTATTTTAGGTAAAGCTAGAGATGGCGCTCTCTTAGAAGGTATTCACTTTAAACCTCCCTTGATTTCTCAAGTTGATATCTATGATGTAACTGTACAAAAATTTGAAGTTCCAGCCCAAAGTTCTACAAAAGATTTACAACAATTATCAGCAAGTTTTGCAATTAACTTTCGCTTAGACCCTATGTTAGTAGTAAAAATCAGAAGAGAACAAGGAACTCTACAAAATTTAGTTGCCAAAGTAATTGCACCACAAACTCAAGAATCTTTTAAAATTGCTGCAGCTAGAAGAACTGTTGAAGAAGCCATTACTCAAAGGGAAGAATTGAAAGCAGACTTTGATAATGCTTTAGGTTCTCGTTTAGATAAATATGGCATTCTTGTGTTAGATACTAGCGTAATTGATTTAACATTTTCTCCTGAATTTGCTAAAGCAGTTGAAGAGAAGCAAATTGCTGAACAAAAAGCACAACGAGCAGTATATATTGCTGAAGAAGCAGAACAAGAAGCTCAGGCATATATTAACCGTGCAAAGGGTAAAGCAGAGGCTCAAAAACTATTAGCTGAAACATTAAAAGCACAAGGTGGTGAGTTGGTTTTACAAAAAGAAGCGATCGAAGCTTGGAAAGCAGGTGGTTCTCAAATGCCTAAAGTTTTAATTATGGGAAATGACAAATCTCAAAGACCTCCTTTTATTTTCAATCTTGATAATTTAGATGAAAATCAATAAATCATCTTGAAGAAGGAAGAAGGAAGAAGGAGGAAGGAAGAAGGAAGAGGGAGGAAGACAGAAGGCAAAAGGCAGGAAGGAAAATTGCATGGGGTATAGTCTTCGACAGGCCATTTTGTGTCTACAAACCTCAAACAATTTTAAGCACCTCCGTTGACGGTTGTGGGTATTACACCCGCATACAGAAAAGAGAAATCTCTTGGTTAATTGTTTTTAATTCTAAGGAAATGAATGAAATAGATACCTAAGAACGACAAAACAAATTCAAAACCTAGAGACATTATACTAAGTCCGGTCGATCTAATATCATCAGGATTTACGCATAATATCAAATCCGCTTAATTGGACATAAAAAAATTCTCCAATTGCCATAACTACGCTCATCTTTGCTAATTCTTTCTTCTCCTGAATTGCAGAATTGCAGAATTGCAGAATTGCAGAATTCTACAGCGGTTTTCATGTGGGTAGACCACAGTAGGGGCGTTAACGATAGTTATGCGCAAGCTTTCGGCCGTTTGCTGACGCATAGCTGACGAATGGCGCCCCTACAGGTTTTTGGTTATGACGATGTGGTTCATCAACTTGAAAAGCGCTGCTCAAGACTTAACCATTCTATAACTGTTTAACCGGATTTGATATAACCACCATATTTTGTAGGGGAAAACGGCCGTTTTCCCCTACAGGTGGTGTATAATTCAATATTTTGCTTTAGGCCGCCAGATAGATATTTCATGGACTAAAACCCTACTACAAACAAAAACTTTAAACGACAACTATTCAACTAAAATTTGATAATCGGATGAAGTTTCTTCTGCTGGAGTTGGTGAAGCTGTTGCCTCTGTTTCTGGAATCACAATTTGCTTTTTAGGCTTTTTAGAAGGTTTATCAAGCTCTTCAAGTGGAGTTGATATGGGGAATGATTTTTTTTATCTGCTTCTTAGAAGGTTTATTTAGCGGTAGACCAGAAGGTGACTCAGTTGCTTCCGGTTCTTGTGTAGGTGCAGGTGACTCAGTTGCTTCCGGTTCAGAGCTAGGAATAACTTGAGGTATAGGGTTAACTAAATTAATATCTAGCTTGTAGTCAGTACCAGGTAAACCAGGTAAGGGAGTGAGAGTTATTTTGTAGTCTCCATCATTGGGTAGAGTTCCTTTCCAAATAGATACTTTCTCAGAAATTCCATCTACTGGTTCACCATCTACTGCTATTAAACTCATTAATACTCCTTCTCCAGTAACTAATAAATTCAGATTTTGCCCTTGACTTCCAGAAATTATATAGTCAATACTTTCATTCCCTTTCAAGCGACCTTCAATAGAGATAGGTTCTCCTGGCAATATATTCAGACGTTCCTCTGAAGTAATTGATGGAGATGGAATTATGACAGGAGCAGGAGTCTCCGGAATAGGAGTAGCACTAGGTAGTGGTGTGATTGGTATTTCTGGTGTTGCAGATGGTACAGGAACAATAGGTAATGGTGATGGCAAAGTAGGTGATGGTGTTGATGTAGTTGTTGGAGATGGGGATGAAGTGGGTATTGGTGATGATGGAGGAGGGGGGAGGGTTGGTACTGGTATAGGGTTAATTTTTGTTGGTTGCTGAAGTTGAGCTTCTTGTTGTCTGCGCTGGAGGAAAAAATTAACTGCACTCCAAGATGCTATACCAGACAAAGCCACCAATACTGCTACTAATGCAGTTGCAACCCATTGATGATTATCAAAAAAAAACTATCGTTGTTATTGGGGTTAGGGTTTTGATTTGGAGTTGCTCCTACTGTTGGTTGTTGGGAAGGGGAAGGATTATTTTGTTCCTGGTTGATGGTAGGTAATTGCTGAGATTTGATATGGGGTAATCTTTCCAAAGCTTGCTCTACTTCAGTAACAGACTGATAGCGATCGCCTGGTTGATGACTTAACATTCTATTGATAACCTCAGCGAACCCTGGACTAACTGCTACCCACCGTTGCCAATTCCAAGTTAATGTACTTTGATCGATTAATTGTTGGGGTTCTTTTCCCGTCAATAGTACAACTACTGTAACTGCCAAAGCATATAGATCGCTATTTGCTGTTGCTCTTCCCAGTTGAATTTGTTCCCAGGGAGCGTAACCAAATTTTCCTACATTTGTCAAGGGTGCTGTTAAGTGGGAAGATTGAATTTTTGTTACGAGTTCTTTAACTACTCCGAAGTCTATCAATACTGGCATTTGATCGCTTTCTCGCCTAATGATATTGTCGGGAGATATGTCTCGGTGAATGATACCAAAACTGTGAATATGACCTAAGACGGGTAAAATTTGTTGTAAAAAAGTTAGTACTTCTGCTTCTGAGAACAAACTATCTGTTATTTGACGTTCTTGCAATATGCTGCGATAGGTTTTGCCTTCGATATAATCTTGTAAGAGGAATAAACGTTGATTTTCTTCAAAAGTGGCTCGGAATTTGGGAACTTGGGGATGTTGAATTTGATAGAGAATAGCTGCTTCGCGAGAAAATAGTTCTTGAGATTTAGTTACTGCATAGGTATTTGTCTGTAGGGGAATAAATTCTTTGAGAGCGCAACGCTCGTTAAAGCGACCTGTATCTTCTGCTAGGTAGGTACGTCCAAACCCACCTTGACCGAGAAGATTAATCAAGCGATAGCGGTTTTGTAAAATAGTTCCTGTAGGAATTGGTGGTTGCATAATAATAAATTTAATTTAGTAGGGAACAGGGAACCCACCCCTCGCCCCTCCCAGGAGGGGAATAATTGATAATTTATGGATAAAAATTGATTTTATTTTTGATTTTTGGAAATATCTATTGGAGATATCTAATCTAATAGTATAGCGCTACGCAAATATGGCGCAGACATTTATCTATTCCCAGATCCGATGTTCCCTTACAACTAAAATTTATTCTCAAGCGCCAAAAGACTTACTGCTATAGTTAATACTCCTCATTCTTCAGAACACTTGATTTCTGAATTATTTGTAGATGCCTACATCTATAAAATTACTCTATTATTAACAGATTAAAAGTGCCTATACTTGTGGGAAATTAGTAATCAATTTCATTACTATTTTAGCTGTTGATAGCAGAGTAGAATTTGAGGAAAAGAATAAAGATATTGTCTAATATCATACTCCCTTCCCATGTTGTTAAGGCCATTAAAAATAACAAGATTTATGACCTTAATTATCCTATTTAGGTGAGCTTAATTTTTAATTATGAATTAAGCCTAGCCTTAACTGCCTCCTGTACTTTCTTTCCATCAGCCTTACCCTTCAACTGTTGCATGGCCGGACCCATCACTTTACCCATATCTTTAGGAGAATTCGCCCCTACCTGAGCAATAATTTCATCAACAACCTTAGCAATATCCTCATCAGACAATTGTTTTGGTAGATATTCTTCAAGAATGGCCAATTCTGCAGCCTCTCCATCTGCTAGTTCCTGACGACCTGCTTGAGTATATTGCTCTATTGAATCCCGGCGTTGTTTAGCCAATCTTGTCAATATATCCATTTCTTGAGTCTCTGTCAGAGAATCCTTTCCTGCTGCCCTAGCATTAGCTTCCTCTTCTAGAATTACTTTTTTAATGCTACGAACTGTTTCCAGACGAACCTTATCTTTGGCCTTCATCGCCGCTTTAATATCCTCTGTAATTCTGTCCTTTAAACTCATAATCTCACTCCGGATACCAATTCAATCTAAAGTCATTTTATCAAAAAAGTGGGTCTAAAGCCTCGTCCTTTGAGGATGACTTTTGGTAGTAACTTGCTGATCGTAAGTTGTGTCGATGAGCAAAGAATCACTTTTTGTGAGAATCTCCGGACCCTTAGAACGGAGAGTATGTCAATTAAGAGATTTTACGTTTTCTAAAGACTTCCGTAATATTCTTATTAAATATTCAACATTTATCTGGCTTTATTTAGCAAATATTCTTGGTATATTACTAAAAAAACGATCTTTCTATCAATAAAAATACGGAAGAATATTTTTAGTTTGAGATGATAAGATCGCAATAAAGACAAGGTGCTGCGAGGGCTTGCTGTGATCCGTGCTACTTTACCAATTCAGGCTCCTGTGCCTGCCACTACTAATGATCATAATCGATTGAGACTTTTCTCTGGTTCTGCTAACGTTCCTTTGGCTACGGAAGTAGCTAGATATCTGGGTTTAGATTTAGGCCCAATGGTGCGTAAAAGGTTTGCAGATGGAGAACTATATGTTCAAATTCAGGAATCAATTCGAGGCTGTGATGTTTATCTAATTCAGCCTAGTTGTCGTCCAGTTAATGACAACTTGATGGAAATGTTAATCATGGTAGATGCTTGTCGTCGTGCTTCTGCCAGACAAGTGACTGCGGTTATTCCTTACTATGGTTATGCTAGAGCAGACCGTAAAACTGCTGGTCGAGAATCAATTACTGCCAAATTAGTGGCCAATTTGATTACTGAGGCAGGTGCTAATCGTATTTTAGCAATGGATTTGCATTCTGCCCAGATTCAGGGTTATTTTGATATTCCGTTCGATCATGTTTACGGTTTACCGGTAATTTTAGATTACTTAGTAAGTAAGAATTTATCTGATATTGTTGTTGTTTCTCCGGATGTGGGTGGGGTGGCGAGAGCTAGAGCTTTTGCGAAAAAGTTAAATGATGCCCCATTAGCAATTATTGATAAGCGTCGCCAAGCTCATAATGTGGCAGAAGTGTTAAATGTGATTGGTGATGTTGAGGGAAAAACTGCTGTGTTGGTAGATGACATGATTGATACGGGTGGTACTATTTCTGAAGGGGGACGACTTTTGCGCGAAAAAGGGGCGCGACAAGTTTATGCTTGTGCTACTCATGCAGTATTTTCACCACCAGCAGTTGAGCGTCTTTCTAGTGGGGTATTTGAAGAGGTTATTGTTACTAATACTATCCCATTCTTGGAGGAACATTATTTTCCTCAGTTGACTGTTCTTTCGGTGGCAAATTTATTGGGTGAGACTATTTGGCGCATTCACGAGGATACTTCAGTTAGTAGTATGTTTCGTTAGAATTTGCTGCTCTGAGATACTAGCTCACGCTTTCTTCACTATATTTTGGGAGGGAAGAATTTTGACAATTTAATCTTCACGAAAAATTAATAAAAAGAAAATTTTTGTGAAATTTTGGGAGCTGGATATTTGGAAAGTTAGTCCTTTTTTTACTGTTGAGGGTTAGACCCATAAGGGTCTACCTACTTCGGTTAATTATGAGAAGAAAGAAGAAAGAAGGAAGAAGGAAGAAGGAAGAAGGAAGAAGGAAGAAGGAAAAATCTAGCATTGTCTGAGTTTTAAGCTTTTGACCTTTCCTAAACTTTGCTTCCACTGCTGTAACACCTTCTAAAAATCTAGACAATCCTAGACACGCTCTTCATCGGTGACTAAAAGCGATTTTCCGACTCACCCGTCCATAAGTCTACTGGCAAAGAAGGCTGATGTTCCGCTCAAACACATTGAGTTTAGGATTCCCTCTGGGGTTTTCGTCCTTATGAAAAGTCGAGTGCCAAACACTCCATAATTGTTGCTAAAATCCTCTGGTCTTAGCAGACAGATGCAATAATAACATAGATTAATGGCGTAAAAACATAGACATTTTGTAGATATTTGTCTAGTATAGTCCATGTTTTTCAGCTGTAGCAAACAACAGTAGGATCTATTCTCTATACTCTGCTGTTATTATTTAAAATATTTTTTTTACATTTATCAGGACTTACTCCAAAGATGAAATTATAGACCATTTGTAGGGGTTAACGGCCGTTAACCCCTACTATCTGTAGTTGTTATGCGTAAGTCCTGTTTATATCACAGCGCTTTTTATTTAAGTAGACTACAAAATTATTTGAGGTTAGGAAGAAGAATGCTTCGATCGCTCTAGTCTATCTATATTGAAAACCGCTATAAGTCCGTAAAAATCCCATTTCTCAACTGAAGGTAGAAGTGGTTTTAAGCTATTAGATATTATGATCTACCTTACCCTTAGAAAATGCTATATTACTTCTTCCTTCTTAATTAAAAATATTGAGGTCATTATATGGCAACTATCGAATCTCAAGACATGACTCTAGAAAAGTTATTTGATGAATTTTATGTCATTCCTGATTATCAGCGCGAATATGTTTGGGAGGAAAAAGAGGTAAATGAATTTATTCAAGATATATATGAAGAATTTTCTGAGCAAAATCAAAACTCCTATTCTGAGTATTTTATTGGCAGTATAATTGTTTGTAGTCGCGGGGATAATTTGTATGAAGTAATTGATGGGCAGCAACGGATGACTACTGCTTATTTAGTTCTTTGTGCAATTCGAGATTATCTATTAACTATTAATTCAAATGAACGTATTGAAGCATTAAAAAATAAGATTGCTTCTCTATATACAGATAACTCGGGTAATGACCAGTTTAAACATAGGGTAGAACTGCAATATGAAGAAAGTAGGGGAGTACTAGAAAATATTGCTATGCAAACAGATTTAGACCAAATATCTCCTACTCGTTCTGTTAAACATATTCAAAATGCTTATGCTGAAATTAGAAAGTTTCTTTCTCTTAAATTTGAGTTAGATGAAGCTGCTATTTCTCATCTCAAAAAATTTTATGCTTATTTTCTCAAAAATGTTAAATTAATTCGCGTAAAAACAGCTAGTGTTGCTCATGCTTTGAAAATCTATTCAACTTTAAATCATCGTGGTTTACCCCTGGATGATATGGATTTACTCAAAAATTTAATTTTTGCTAAAGCTAAACAAACAGACTATGAGAAAATTAAAGTTAAATGGAAAAAAATGATAGATTTACTCTATCATTCTCAGGAAAGACCGATGCGTTTTTTGCGTTATTTTATTTTGGCAAGATATGCAGAAGATGGAAATTATATTGCAGAAAAAGAAGTTTATGATTGGTTTCTCAAAAATGAATCTAGATGTGGATATAATACTGAACCTATTCTATTTGTGAATGATTTATTAGCCTCGGCAGAAGCTTATGTAGCATTTTTATCAGGTAATAATATTGATGGAACAGTAAATCGTTATTTGGCAAATATTCGCTGTCTCAGTGTTAATGTTAGACAACATTTAATCTTACTTTTGGCTGCTTATCAATTGCCTCAATATTGTTTTATTGAATTATGTCGGCAGGTAGAAAATTTATTATTTGTGGCAATGTTGACTAGCGATCGCAATCAAAAGGCGTTCGATGGCATGATTCTTAAGTGGGCTAGTGAATTACGTCAAATTACATCAACAGAAGAATTCGATCGATTTATTACTAGCCAAATTATTTCTAGTAAACTGTTAGTTGCAGATAAATTTGAGAAAGCATTTCATAAACTTAATAAGTCATCATTTCAGCCTTATCAAATTAAATATATTTTAGCAAAATTAACACAATACATAGATGAAACTGCTTGGGGTGATGGGGGAGGAATTGATGATTTAAGCAATTATCTTTTGAAATTAGATGTAGAACAAATTTTACCAGAATATCCTACTCAAAAAGTAATTTCATCTTTCGATAAACCTGGTGAAATAGAAAGTTATAGTAAACTTTTAGGCAATCTGACTTTGTTAGAAAGTTCGATTAAATCTGCTGTTTATAATATGAGTTTTACGGAAAAAAAATTAGGTTATACTAAGTCAAGATTTCTGTTGACTAGGACTATTGCTGAAGAAATTTATGTGGGGAATAATACAACTATAGACTTAGCGGTAAAAGATTTAAAGACCTTTATTAAATGGGATTCCCACGCCATTGAAACTCGACAAGAAATATTGACTCAATTAGCTAAAAAAGTGTGGGATATTCCTGAGTAGGGGAGTAGGGGAGTAGGGGAGTAGGGAGTAGGGAGTAGGGGAGTGGGGAGTAGGGAGTAGGGGAGTAGGGGAGTAGGGAGTAGGGGAGTAGGGACGTTGCATGCAACGTCCGAGAGCGATAAGTAAACATCAGAATAATTAATTCTAAATATATGGCAGTCGAAGCAAAGAGCGTGGACAGATCAAAAGCTTAAAACTCAGGCAAAGTAATACTTTTCCTTCTTCCTTCTTCCTTCTTTCTTCTTCCTTCTTCCTTCTTCCTTACTTCCTACTTAACAACAAAAGAATCTAAAAAAGCTTTAGCCTCTGGAAAATCTAAATTTCCATCTTCAGCAACTACTTGTAAGCTATATAATGTTGGTCCGCTAGGGTCAATAAATATTCTTAAAAGTAATCTCAAATTAGGTTTTACTTTTGACTGTAAAATTATTTCTCTACCTGGAAATCCTTGATAATTAATATTTTTTTCACTAATTATTTGAGAATTAGAGTTATTTGCTGCTCCATCTCGCGCTCCATTTAATCCTTTTTCAACATTATATTCACTAGGATCGACTGGATATTTGATGCTAGAGACAGAAAAAAATCGTTGTTTTTCTGGATATTGGTAGAAAACTAATAAGGCATTAAGTTTTCCCAAAGAAGTATCAACAGATAAGTTTTCTTCTTCTGGTGGACCAGGAAAAAAAACTGTATAAGTCTCATCTTTAGCTGTATATCTATACCAGCTATTAGCAAGATAAATAATATTAGTATCTGTAAATTCTGATGAATATTTTAATGGTGGATATATAATTGCTATTGCATTTAAATTTGATGTAAAAGATAGAATTGTAACTATACTATAAATTATCACAATTAAGGATGATTTCATAATGTTAAGCTTAACTGTTTTATGTTCTGTTTAGATAATCAGTTATAATAAAATTTAAGGACTGATATCATGTCCGTTTGTATCGTTTGTGTAAAAGTTGGGGAAATATCTACCGTCATATAAGGTTTTTCCTTGTATTGTGCGTTAACGATAGTTATGGGAAGCAAACGGCCGTTCGCCCCTACTTCTTCCTTACTTTTTCCTTATCTTAAAGCTTCTTCTTTCTTCCTTCTTGCTTCTTCCTTACCTTCTCTATACAATACCGATGCTACCGGACATGATATGACAGTACCGAACAGTACCAAAGAAATACTGAAATTATCAATACTATTCTCCAATATTTCCTCCTTTCTTCCCTCCTGACTCCTGAGTCCTCACAACAGTTATTTGTAAGTATTCAACCGAACATGATATTAAAGTATTGTTAATGAAATTAAAATTATCAAGATTTATTTTGAGTCAATCCTCTCCTTGAAAAGAAGAGGTAATAATTAATAATTAATAATTAATAATTAATAATTAATTGTTGAACTGAACTTTAGCTTGAATTTCTCTCAACTTCTCCCCTACTTCACCACTACTTAATAAACTTTCCGCCTTAGACAAGCCTTCCTTAATATCAGAGCAAACTCCACAACGCCATAAATAAAAACCTCCATTCCAAATAGCTGCTGACATTAACTGACTCACCTTACCCTGCAAAACTTCTTGCATTTGCTCTACTAACTCCGCAGTTGAGCCTAATAAAACCTCCTTTCCTCCACAACCATAGTCACTCGGATGCAACAAGAGACGTTCAAATGTGGCAGAATTATCAGATGGCATCGATACCCCAATAATAGCTGTCCGATCGCGAGGTAAGTCACAACTTCCTTCTAACCCCTTGACTGTTGTATAATTTTTCACACCCTGTAATGCCAACGCTCCTTGAAACATACCTTCTGTAGGAGGATGAACATATCCCGCGGCCAGATGAACTTCCCCTGTAAAGGGAACCCAAATTAATTCCATCGTTGCTAGAGGGGGTCGTTTACCAATATCTCGACGATATTCAACTAAAGCATCTGCTTGGGGAAAATGTGTAGGTAGATAAACAAAACCTAAACCAGTCTGCTCAAATACTTGTTGTATCTGTGCCAGCGATAGTTTCTCCCATTCAACACCTAACCCTTGCCAAATATCAATAAAAGGTACTCCTTCTTTTGTTGGCATCCGCGCTCCACCGTGCATCACCACAAACACCCCTGCTGTTGCCAAAATTAAAGCTGTGAGTGGGGTGACAGGTGCAGTACGCGATCGCCCATCATAAGGACAACCTAATACTGTCACTACACCCATCGATGGTTGACTTTGCAGTTTTGGCCCCAAGTCGTAATAACTATCTAACATTCCTGCCAACTCATCTCCAGTCGGGCGTTTAATGCGGTGAGCAATTAAAAAAGCGCCGACCTGGACTGGTTTTGCTTCTTTCAACAACATCATTCGCATTGCTGCTGCTGCCTCTTGGCGGGTTAAATTTTTCCCTGTATGGGGCCCACTGCCAATGGTTTTGAGTAATTCTCGAAAGCGATCGCTCATTTAATTTATCTGCTCCGGTTAATTAGCTATTTCTTTTTTGACTTTTGTTTAGTGAGTTTAATACCCCACCTTCACCCGCAATGTCAATACTAATATCAAATCTCAAAAAGTTTGCTATGTATCTTTAGTAATGAGGAGATAGGGAGGTAAGGAGTAGTAATACCATTTATCAAAAACTTTTCTACATTTTGTTGAGTAGGGAACCCACCCCTAACCCCTCCCTGGAGGGGAAATAGGGGAGTGGGTAGGGACGTTGCATAAGGGCGTCCCTACAGGGAGAAGCAAAAATAAGAATAATTAACATTAACGCAAGCTGAAATTAGCATGCAAAGTGATTTTGCTTGTACCGATCAGTTGACAACTGAAGTATTGCCCAAGTATAGCAATAATGCATGGGAATTGGTATAATATCATGTCCGTTGGTATCGTTTGTGTATAAAGTTGGGGAAATATCTAGCGCCATATAAGGTTTTTCCTTCTCTTGTAGGGGCGATTCGCGAATCGCCCCTACTTCTTCCTTCTTCCTTACCTTCTCTATACAATATCGATGCTACCGGACATGATATAAGATGGTAATCAAACATAGCATTACTATTCAGAAATGGTATAAAGTTAAAATTTAAACCATTAATTATCCCAACTTTAGCATTCTCCTGACTACTGACTCCTGACTACTGACTTCTTCAATGTTGTGGTTTGATTAATTTGCTGTGGAATTACTTCTTTTACTAGCTCCCAGAAATATTCGATCGGGGGAATTTGTATCCGATCGCTAGTTGTTACTACCACCACCTCACGACTCCAAACAGAATCTTTTATTGATGATACCTTAGAAGTACTTGGAGTTACTCCTATTGTTTTTATGGCAAGGGTGGGGTCGAGTTTAACATCTATTAAAGCTGAATGAGGTAACAGAGCAATTAAGTTTCCTTGTCGTACTACTCCTCGGAAAGCATCAAGGGTATTTAGTTCTAATGCTGCATTGAGTTTTGCCCCTAGTCGCTCAAATTGCTCTTTAACTAATCTTTGCATCCCGTAGCCATCTTTGAAGACTACTTGAGGATAGCGAATAAGTTCGACCCAGGGAATTTGGTCGTATTTTGTGAGGGGATGGTTCGCTGCCATTAATACTTCTATCGGTTCAGTGTAGAGAACATCTACTACCATTTCTGGACTGGTAGTGAATAAGCGGTTATTCATTACTATTGCTATATCTACTAGACCGTCTTTGAGAACTTTCAGGGTGCGATCGCTTCCTAGAGCAGTTACCCGCAATTTTACTTCTGGATAGTGGCGACAAAATCTTTGCAAAACTGGGGGAAGGTAAGCAGCACAAACAGAGTGAATAGCTGCCACACAAAGTTCTGGTTGTTTTCCCGCAAGCATTTCTCCTATTTCTTGGGTAGCAGTTTCCCAAGCTTGACAAATTTTCTTAGCATAAGGCCATAAGCATTCTCCTGCTAGAGTGAGTTTGGCTTGGGTGCTACGGTGGAACAAGGGCGTACCCACTTCATTTTCTAGAGCTTGCACTTGTCGGCTAACTGTTGATTGAGTGATGTTACATATTCGCCCTGCTTGTTGGAAGCTACCCGTTTCTGCAACACAAAGAAATGCTTGCAACTGCTCTAAGCGCATAGAGTTTTTATTCAATTATTATTTACTAATCTTTTATTGTAGCAGATGGACTCTTTTTATTTAGTAGAGTATGATACAGCTTTTCAAATTGAATTATATCAAATCCTTTTAATTCGGTATAAAAAAATGTTCCATTGGGAATGTCAACTGGTGCTACAATGAAATTACTTAATGTTAGTAACAGGTCAAAAATATTGAAGTCCAGATACAAGTACCGTATCTACCCAAATCATATTCAAATAACAAAATTAAATCAACTATTTGGTTGTTGTAGATATGTTTGGAATAGTACATTAGCGCATTGTAATCAACTATATTCTAATGGCCAAAAGAAACCTAGCTATGTGGACTTAACTAAACAATTCATTACTCAGGCAAAGCTTGAATTACTTTGGTTAAAGGAAGTTGCATCTACTCCATTACAACAGTCTCTCAAGGATTTAGACCAAGCTTACAAAAACTTTTTTGATAGTTGTAAAGGCAAACGAAAAGGCGTAGGGGCGAACGGCCGTTCGCCCGTACAACCACCTAAATTCAAGATTAGAAAGTCAAAGCAAACTGCAAGATTTGTAGGTGCTAATTACAAAATCGGTCAAGACAAAATCTACTTACCAAAGGTAGGCAAGATAAAAATAGTTGGTAAGCGAGAATTACCTGCTGAACCCAGCTCTCTAACAATAATCAAAGATTCAGCTAATCGCTACTTTGCTAGCTTTGTAGTAGAAATCAATCCTGAATCGTTGACTAAAACTAACAAGTCGATAGGCATTGATTTAGGCATTTCAACTTTTGCAACTTTGAGCAACGGAGAGAAAATCAATGCTCCCAAACCTCTGAAAAATAACCTAAAAAAGTTGGCTAAATTCCAGCGTAAATTCGTCAAGACAGAAAAAGGTAGCAAACGTCGTGAAAAACGTAGATTAAGGATAACTAAACTTCATGGCAAAATTAAAGATATTAGAACGGATTTTCTGCACAAATTATCAACTAATTTGGTGAAAAAATACGACACTATTGTTTTAGAAGACTTGTTTGCGAAGCATTCCGAAGGAAATGTTTCTGGCATGGTTAAAAACCGTAAGTTAGCTAAAGCAATTAGCGACTTAGGATGGAGGGAATTTAGGACCTTAACTGAGGCTAAATGCGAGAAATATGGTAGAGAATTTAGAGTTATTTCTAGGTGGGAACCCACTTCTCAAAAATGCTCTAATTGTGGCTTCAAGGGTGGCAAGAAAGAGTTGAATGTTAGAGAGTGGACTTGTTTGAATTGTGGTACATCCCATGATAGAGATATCAACGCTGCGGTAAACATTTTAGAAATCCTTCAACCAAAAACCAAGGTTGAAACTAAAACAACAGAAAATCCCGTACAGTTATCACTTTTTACTGAAGTCGCCGAGGGGCACTGGTCGATTATTTATCGGACACGGAGAAAGCGTCAGACTGGTAAGCCAGCATTTTTCACAGATGTGTCAACCCGCTCTGAGTCATTCGAGTAGGGGCGAACGGCCGTTCGCCCCTACAGTCTGTTCGACTGATGGATGGGAATCCCGGGCTGTCTCGCAGAGCAGCGTCGGGAGGATGTCAAGGCACAATATAAATACTTAAATTCAAGAGGAGTAATTGATGGTATTTCATTGGTCAAAAACAAAATCTATTTCCAAGTATATTTTCAATTTTCTAGGTGCTAATATACCTCAAGTACAGGAGACAAAAATTAGCAATATTAAACAAAAATTAGTTTCATCAAAAATTTCTAAAAATAACTTGGCATTGGTCGCTGGGTTAACTATATTATCACCTATTTTTACCACTATTTCTGCCTCTGCTGCCGAAAATCTTATAATTTCTATTCCTGCTCTCGATATTACAGATCCAATCGTAGTTTCTCTGCCACCTTTTCAACTAAAAATACCAATTGAATCTATCGAAAGGTTTGCTCAAGAAGGAGAGTTTAGTGAAGAATTTAGCTTTTATTCTGAGGTGCTAACAACAGAACAAACTAAAGAAATACAGACAGTTATAAAAAAGCAAAAACAAGAACTAAGAGAACTTTTTCAAGAGCGTTTTGATGTTAATCCTACTATTGTAAACAGATTTATGGAAGAACCAGCAGGACAAGAAATTCTGAAAAGATTAGGTAAAATCCTGAAAACTGGAGAAAATAAAAATGGGAGTAAAGCTCTCCAAACAGCTTTCCAGTTAGCTATTGAAGAACCAGATGGTTTGACTATTATTAATGTGTTGAAAAAATTTCCTGGAGATTTATTAATAGAACTTCAAGAAGGCATCAATTTAACTGAAGAATTAATCAGGAGATTTGTAGAAGAACGCTTGATTGTAGTAGAGCTACAAAATCAAGCTCAAGAAAGATCGCTTAGTGAGAAGAAAGTTGATTTTAATAATTTTCCAGATTTAAGACAACCAGGGAATATAAGATGGGAAAAACAATCTATTACCTTTAGAAATCCTAATCGCGACCGCTCTTCTCCAGCAAATATTTATCTGCCCAAAAGTTCTGGAAATAAATTAATTCCTGTGATAGTTATTTCCCATGGTTTAGGTTCAGACATTAATAGCTTTGCCTATCTTGCCGAACATTTAGTATCTCATGGCTTTGCAGTAATAGTACCAGAACATATTGGTTCAAGTGCAGAAAAACTTGAAAATTTCTTTGCAGGTTTTAGCACACCTGTAGATGGAATGGAATTTATTAACCGCCCACTAGATATTAAATATTTACTAGATGAACTAGAGGCAAAAATAGACTCCGATCCAATTTGGCGAGGTCAGCTAAATTTTAAACAAGTGGGAATAGTAGGTCAATCTTTTGGCGGTTATACTGCTTTAAGTCTTGCAGGTGCTCCCCTAGACCTAGAAGATTTACGAAAAGATTGCCAATCTGAAGATACTAAATTTATCTTTAATTTATCTCTATTATTACAGTGCCAAACAAGTAATTTACCAGCAGAAATAACTAACAATTTACGAGATGAACGTATCACAGCAGCTATTGTAATAAATCCAATTAGTAGTGGTGTATTTGGACCTCAAAAAATTAGTAAAATTGCAATACCTTTGATGATTGTTGCTAGTACTAGAGATATTTTTGCTCCACCAATTCCAGAGCAAATTTATCCATTCATCAGCTTAACTACTACAGAAAAATATTTAGTTATTAGTGAACCAGCAACTCATTTTTCGTTTATTGCTGTAGAAGAAGAAGAGGAAGTTTCTCTAGAACTACCAATGAAATTAGTTGGTCCCGATCCTAATTTAGCTTATCCTTTTATGCAGGCACTAAATTTAGCATTTTTTCAAGTTTATCTGACAAATCAATCTCAATCTTTACCATATTTAAGTGGGTCTTATCTACAATATATTAATCAACAACCATTTATTTTCAGTGTATTACAGTCTCTCACAGAAGAGGACTTACAAAAGGCGATCGACAATTTTTCCGAACGATTAAGTAATATTAATTAGGCTTTGCGCTCAAAAGTCTTTTAGTAGGTGTAGGAGACAGGAGACAGGAGAAATGGCTCGGGAGCGAGGAGGTAGGAGCAATAATTGTAATAATAATTTTTCTGCCCAACTTATAGATATACAGAAAAGCTTTAATTGTGTTGCTAAACATCTTCAAGCAGGAGGTCTACTAATAATTAGTTCTTCTAATGCTTATGGAGATAATTTAGTAGAATTAGATAATGGTATTGTTCATAAAATAATTGCCACTACTGAATTAATTGAAAATGAACGTTATGCTATTCTTGATTATCTTTTTTATCAAAATGAGGAGTTATTAACGCAACAAACACTAAAACTTAAATTACTCAGTTATCAAACCTGTAGGATAATGCTAGAAAAAGCAGGGTTTATAGAAAAATATATCAACCCAGGAAAATATTATACCTACTTAAAAACTTAGTAAGCATTTAGCCGTCAGCATTCAGCTATCAGCTTAAACAGTTGTCATTGCGACCGAAGGGAAGCAACCTCGTTTGACCATTAGATTGCTTCCTTCCACGGAGTAACCGTCGCAATGACGAATGCAGTTACTAATTACCCGGATTTTATCATAATACCTGAATGCTTGCACTAAAACTTCTCGTTCTTGTGCTTCAATTATCTGGTTAAAAATGTAGTACAATATCAAGTCCGGTTAAACAGTTATAGAATGGTTAACTCAGGAGGAGAGAGAATTATAAAGATGAGCTTACTTATGACGATTGGAGATTTTTTTGATGTGCAATTAACCGGATTTGATATAATACCAATTTGAAAAAAATTACGAATAGCAATAAAAAAGTTTACCGAAAAATTCAGGTATAAAACCTCTCCATAAATGGATAAAAAAGAAAAAAATCCTTTGATCCAATCCTCTTATTTATAAGAAGAGGTAATTCTAAATTCGCGCATTCTAAATTATTGAAAGTACAAATAATGTTGAAAAAAAGATAACTTAAAACCTAAAAAATGGCGCTGAATGCTAATAGCTAAATGCTGACAAAATTTAATCACAATATTTTCATAATGACTAACAAAATACCCAGACAAAATATACCATCTATTCCATCATATAATTATCAACCTACTCCATATATTGGTATTTCAAAACAACAAGTAATTGAATTAAGAAAACAATACATAAATCCAGTTGTTGCTACCTACTATAAACAACCAATTATGATTGTGGAAGGTTCGATGCAATATGTTTTTGATGAAACAGGGAAACGTTATTTAGACGCCTTTGCAGGAATAGCAACAATTAATGTTGGTCATTCTCATCCTCATGTTGTTAAAGCTGTACAAGAACAATCAGCAAAATTACAACATTTAACCACACTTTATCTACATCCAACAATTGCTGAATATAGCAAAATGTTAGTAGATAAAATGCCAGATGATTTATCAATGGTTTATTTGGTTAATTCTGGTTCAGAAGCTAATGATTTAGCAATGTTAATGGCGAGGGTTTATACTGAAAATTTTGACATAATTACTCTCCGCAATGGATATCATGGTATGGGTGGTAATACAATGGGATTAACATCTCAAAGCACTTGGAAATATTCTCCACCTCATAATTTTGGGATTCATCATGCTTTAAATGCCGATGTTTATAGAGGTCCTTGGAATAATAATGAAAATAATGTTGCTGATAAATATGCTGATGAAATTAAGAATATAATTGAATATGCAACCTGTGGAAAAATTGCTGGTTTTATTGCTGAATCTATTCAAGGAATGGGCGGAGCAATAGTTTATCCAGATGGATATTTAAGGAAAGTATCTGATTATGTTCATCAGGCAAAAGGACTATTAATTATTGATGAAGTACAAACTGGTTTTTGTCGAACTGGTAAAGGTTTTTGGGGTTTTGAACTTCAGGATGTTAAACCTGATATTGTCACTTTAGCTAAAGGTATTGGAAATGGATTACCTCTTGCTGCGGTTGTAACAACACCTGAAATTGCTCAAGCATTTACTCAAAAAATACACTTTAATACATTTGCTGGAAATCCTGTTTCTTGTGCAGCAGGTAAAGCAGTTTTAGAGACAATTGAAAGGGAAAATTTACAACAAAATTGTTCTCTAGTTGGAGATTATTTACTCGAAGGTCTTGATAATTTACAAGAAAAATATGAATGTATTGGGGATGTTCGTGGTTGTGGATTAATGATTGGTGTTGACTTAGTTAAAAATCGGGAAACAAAAGAAGCAAACTCTGAGCTTGCATCCCAAATTCATGAACTATAGAATTTTCCAGCATCTTAATAATTAGCTGAAGTAACTTTTCTGCATCTTCTCATATTTCCCATTTTGAATAGATAACAATAAGGATACAAAATATGATACTAACAGTTGTCATGCTTGAGAAAGATAAGAGATAAAATACTCCCCCGATTTTTTTCAACTCTCTAACCCAACCCATTCATAAAATTCAATCATTTCTGACGAACAGTTGCAGCAACTAGCACATTTTTCTCCTTCCATCAGACGAATTCTTCCTTTACGAATTAGTCGTTTGAGTAAAGGACGCATAGCATTAGCATCCATCTGAAAATGCAAAGCTAACTCAGCTAAGGATATCTTGCCACATTTTTCTAAATAACCTTGAATATCAGTTAAAATCATCATAAAAATTCGGTAAGTGGGAAACCACCGTCTTTTAAGCGGTGGATGGAAGCGACTCGACGGGTTTTAACCCGTAGTCAAAAAAATGTGTTATTATCAATATAATAACTTAAAAAGTAGCCTCAATGGCCTTTTAGCCGGAGAGAGTAGTGGCAATTGACACCGTAAGCGTGGACTGCTGCTGTATACGTACTACGGTACGGTACTGGCAATGTGGTTGTCTCGAGCAATGTGGAAATCGTGGTTTTAACCAGATTTACAGCTCCTCTAAAGAATCCACGCGACTTTAGTCCGTGGGGTGTCAAAAGAGACAATAGGGAATAGGGAATAGTAATATCATGTCCGCTGGTATCGGAACCTGTAAAAGTTGGGGAAATATTTACCATATTTAAGGTTTTTCTTCCTCTTCTTCCTTACCTTAGCACTTACAATACCGATGCTACCGGACATGATATAATTGATTTTATTTTGGATTTTTGGAGAAGTCTATATTATCTGATTAAGTCAATACTCCTGACTGATAACTGATAACTGATAACTGATAACTGAAATGACTTCTTCTTCAAGTAATTTGTTGCTGACTTCTTAACCGAACGGGTTGAGCTAACTTCATCATAAGCAAGGTAGAACCCGTAAATACCAATGAACCTACAATCCAAATCAAGGAAAAGCCTGGATGTTGTCCAAAGGTACAAACTTGATAGAACACAGTGGCTACAATATAGGCTAATCCTGTTGTCCACAAAGCTACAAACAGCATCCATCCCATATTAGTTTCTCGATAAACAGCCGCCGTTGCTGAAACGCAGGGGAAGTAGAGCAGCACAAATAACAAATAGGAAAATGCTCCTACTTTGCCATCAAACCGCTTCACCATTGCTCCAAATGTTCCTAACTGTACTTCCTGTTCCTCAGCCGCCGTTTCTACATCTTGAGTCTCTCCAATATTTAACCCCAGGGGATCGAGTAGTTGATTGGGTAAGTCAGCTAAATTAGCAGGAATGCTAGCAAATGCTTCTCCAATACCTCCCCAGAAGCTAAAACCTTCTTCCTCAGTTTCTGCATCGAGATTATCTTCTTTGGCTAATTGTCCGTAAATCGAATCTAGGGTTCCCACCATAGCTTCTTTTGCAAAGACTCCAGTGAAAATTCCCACCGTTGCTGGCCAATTTTCCTCTGTAACTCCCATGGGAGCAAAAATAGGGGTGACAGCTCGACTGGTGCTACTGAGAACAGATTTTTCACTGTCTTGGTTCCCAAAAGAACCGTCCATACCAATAGAGTTTAACAATCCCAAAACTATCACCATCAAGACAATCACTTTACCAGCTTTCCACAAAAATGCCTTTAAGCGTTCCCAGGTTCGGATTAAAACACCTTTAATTCGGGGAAGATGATAGGGTGGTAACTCCATGACAAAATGACTTATTTCTCCTTTGAGAAGGGTATTTTTCATCACTATCCCTGTAAAAATCGCTGCTAAAATTCCCAAAAGATAGAGTCCAAACACAATATTTTGTCCGCCGATGGGGAAAAAAGCTGCAGCAAAGAGAGCATATACCGGAAGTCTCGCTCCACAGGACATAAAAGGATTCATCATAATAGTCATTAGGCGATCGCGGGAATTTTCTAAAGTCCGTGTAGCCATAATTGCTGGAACATTACAGCCAAATCCCACTAACATCGGTACAAAGGATTTTCCTGGCAATCCCACTAACCGCATTAACCTATCCATCACAAAAGCAGCTCGCGCCATATATCCCGAATCTTCCAGAATTGACAAGAACAGGAACATAAACCCAATTACGGGGATAAAAGTGGCAACAGTTTGAATCCCTCCCCCAACTCCATCAGCTAAGAGAGCAATTAACCACCCTGGTATACCTATTCCTTCCAGAAGATTAGCTAAACCATCAACAAAAATCGTGCCTGCAGCAATATCAAAGAAATCAATAAAGGCACCACTGACGTTGATGGTAAACAGAAACATGATATACATTACTAAAAAGAAAATGGGAACCCCTAGCCAGCGATCGAGGACAATCCGGTCTAAGCGATCGGAAATTGTACTACTAGCTTCACCAATGCGTTCGGTAGCTCCTTCAGTTAATTGGCGAATAAAACCATAACGACTGTCGGCAATGATGATATCAATATCTTCCCCCAATACCTGATGGATTTGGCGACGATTTTTAACCACAATTTTCGTTAAGTCTTTACCCCCTAATTCTGGGGCAACTTGGTCTTCATATTGCAGTAAATTTAAAGCCGTCCAGCGAGGTTCAACAATGCGTTTGCTACTGTGTTCAGTGATATAGGGAACCAATTCTGCTAAGGCATCTTCAATCACTGCTGGATAAGCAACATAGCTCGGCGAACGATTGATATTTTTCACCAGTTCACCTACTGTATCCAATAAGGGTTTGATTCCTTCTTCTCTAGCAGCATTCATCGGGATAACGGGACACCCTAACCGTTCTCGTAAGAGTTCAGCATTGATTGAAATACCTCGGTCTTGTGCTACATCCATCATATTGAGGACAACAATCATTGGTAGCCTCATCTCCATGATTTGCGTTGTTAAATAGAGATTACGCTCCAAATTCGAGCCATCAATGATATTAATGATTAAATCTGCTTCCCCAGACAGGAGGTAATCCCGCGCTACCAGTTCATCCATCCCGGTTCCCTCTTCTTCTACATCAAGAGAGTAAACTCCAGGTAAGTCTACTAGGGTAATTTCTTTTCCTTGGTGTTGAAACTGACCTTCTTTGCGGTCTACAGTTACGCCAGGCCAGTTACCTGTACGTTGGTTGGCTCCTGTTAGGGCGTTAAAAAGGGTTGTTTTCCCACAATTGGGGTTACCAATGAGGGCAATAATGGGTTTTAACATTAGTTTTGAAGATTAGAATTGAGAACTTATTTTGACAGCAGTTTTCGTTTCGATAGGTATAGCAGTCGAAGCAAAGGTTAGGACAGATCAAAAACTTAAAACTCAGACAATGTAATACTTTTCCTTCTTCCTTCTTCCTTCTTCCTTCTTTCTTCTGCCATAACAGTAGGGGCGAATAGCCATTCGCCCTTACAGGGTTTTGGTTATGATTGAAAATGGCGATTCCTCCTTACAGGGTTTTGGTTATGATTGAAATAGCCACTGATTTTCTCTAGACTGATGTTTTCTTCATCTATAACTATTGGACAATAGTTGCAGCAGTTTGCGCGCGTTATTGTTGTACATTTGCGGAGCAAGTATTGATGTTTTCTTCATCTGTAACTATTGGACAATAGTTGCAGCAGTTTGCGCACGTTATTGTTGTACATCTGCGGAGCAAGTATTGATGTTTTCTTCATGTATAACTAGGGCTTGCCGATTAAATTTTAAAGCATTGACAGATAAAGGTTTTAGCCGTTTTAGGTCTTGAAAAAGTACAAGGTTTTTGCTCCTTATAGCTGCAAAAAGTTAGGATTTTGGGTTGACTATTGGCTGAGAAATCAAGGGATAATTCTTCTTCCTGCCTCCTCTAAATTCCTTACTCCTCCTGTCTTCCCCTCCCCTCCACGGTCGGGGTTAGGGTGGGTTGGGAGGGGAGGGGCGAGGGTGGGTTGTCTCCTGTATCCTGACTCCTACCCTCTACCCATAAAACTTTTTCAGCAAACCCTAACTATTGGACAATAGTTACAGCAGTTTGCGTGCGTTATTGTTGTACATCTGCGGAGCAAGTATTGATGTTTTCTTCCTCTGTAACTATTGGACAATAGTTACAACAGTTTGCGTGCGTTATTGTTGTACATCTGCGGAGCAAGTGCGGGAACTATATTGCTACTTTTATACAACAAATCCCTATCAAATCTTATTTTTGAGTTTTAATTTTTAACTTGCCCGTAGCACTATACTTGCGGAATCCCAAAATTTAGCTACCCATCTAAACAGCCTCGACTATTAAAGCATCTGACTCTTCTTTGCGTAAGCTCAGATGAAAATCTCTGACTAAAATCTCTATTGGGTCTCCCAAAGGTGCTATCCGAATTACCTCAAATTTGACGCCAGGGGTCATCCCCATCGACAACAGTTTTTTCTTATAGCCTCGTTTTACTTGGTTGTAACCCACAACTCGGCCTTCAGTTCCCTCTGACATTTCTCGCAACAATACTGTCGTTGTTTGATTTTTCATGTTTTCTCCTTGAGTTAAAGACTGGTCGCTAACTAAAATGTTGTTAGCCATTCCCGAACCCACACCGATCCGGTTATCTTCTATGGCGACTAGAACCGAACCACTAGGTTGAGCGCTGACAATTTGCAATTGAACCCCTGGAGTTAATCCCATTCCTAAGAGGCGATTAATTCCTCCTTTTCCCTGAAAACCAACTAACCAAACCTTTTGTCCAACTGTTGTTTGTGATAGGGGATAGGAGTTATTCTCCTTAACTGTTGCCCTAACTTCATCCGTATCAATTTGACGATTACTCAACTCATTAAAAAAGTCAATTCTCCTATCTATGCGATGACTAGAGATAGAGAGAAGGTTTTCATTAGTGTGATTCACTTTCCAATCCATATCAAGCTCCTTAAATACTAAGGTTTTACAATCACTTGAATTTGATTTATTTTTTAATCATCTTTTTTAGTTAAAATTTAATTAAAAAATTTCTCATTTAGATGCCACATTCCGCAGGTTTCGTCTAGATAAAGGGGTTTTAAAAAGTTAACACACTACTGGTAGTGTATTACTATTTACATTAACTCTATCAGTAGCGCTCAAAGGCCAAATATAAACCCTACCAATAGTGGTACGGAATGTCGGGCTGAAAAATTACTAAAACTTTAGATATAGCAATCATTCATTTATGGTATTTTTTATGCTTTGATAGCTACAAGCTTGAAAGAGCAAAGATTTTCACGAAAAAAACACTCTATAAACTGATAAGTCTACCAGTAATTAATTAGAGGTAATTGCGGTAATTAATTTAACCTGCAACTTCAATTAATTAAAAAATTTCAGAAAATATTTAGTAATTAATTGATTTTTTTTTCATTAATGCTTACCATACTATCAAAATTAATTGAAAATTTCCCTGATTAAATTAAAAATGATTAAGAAATGGGTCTGAGAATATGAACCCATCCTACTAATAGGAGTTATACAAAACATAAGTGGTAGTGGTGCATAGTAACGGTAGAGAGTGTGTGTGGGGAGTGTGGGGAGTGTGGGGGCAAAAATTTTGTCTACAGTTCTCAAAAAATGTACTTTTCAATACACTTTTCTCCTAAAAAAGTCACTCCAAGACTTCAACATAACTTATATATAATGTCTACGTTTCATGTTAAGAAAGATGTTTATAAAGCATAGGGGGATAATAAATAAAAATTTTTATGATTAGTCAATCCTATCCGCTTTCAAGGAGAGTTCAAGAATTTAGAATTTAGAATTTAGAATTACCTCTCCTTGAAAAGAAGATAATTGTGTTAAAAGGAATTTTTCTTCTCTTGGTCGATTGGATATGGTTAGGAAACTCATCCATCTCACCCTTCGGGAAACGGCGAAGATCGACCGCTGTTTTCTCCATGAATGGAGAGGCTTTATACCTTAATTTTTCGGTAATTATTAATTATTAATTATTCATTATTAATTGTTAAATAAACTCCTATGAATCAAAAAAATTTTCTCTATCTCAATATCTCCAAATTGCTCAATATTATCCAGAAGCATTTGCTGCAGGAACCTGTGCTGTACTGATTTTTTTGAGTTGGTTTTGTTTAGAAATTAATTGGGTTGGTTTAGCACTATTAATTTTAGCAACAGCTTATGTAATTGGTGGTTATGAAAGTGCTAAAGAAGGTATAACAACTCTCTGGTCAGAAAAAGAATTAGATGTTGATTTATTGATGATTGTTGCTGCTTTGGGAGCTGCTGCTTTAGGTTTATGGCAACAAGAATATCACTTAATAATTGATGGAGCAGTGCTAATTTTAATTTTTGCTATTAGTGGCGCTCTGGAAACTTTTGCTATGGAGCGAACTGAACGTAATATTCAAAAATTAATGGCTATTACTCCTGATACTGCCAGATTAATAGTCGATAATCAAGAAACAGAAATTCCGGTTAATCAATTAAAAATGGGAGATTTTATCTTAGTTAAACCTGGAGAACTTATCCCGACTGATAGTATTATTATTGAAGGCATTAGTACCATTAATCAAGCTCCAATTACAGGAGAATCTATACCCGTTGATAAGACTGTAGGAGATGAAGTTTTTGCAGGTACATTAAATGGTAATGGTGTTTTAAGACTACAAGTAAATAAATCTCCAGAAAGTAGTTTAATTCAGCGTGTAATTCGTTTAGTTGAACAAGCAAAAACTGAAACTCCACCCTCTCAGAGATTTGTGGAAAAGTTTGAGAAAATTTACGCCAAAGTTATAGTTATTTCAGGTATATTACTCGCAATTTTACCGCCATTTTTATTAAATTGAGTTGGGAAACTACAATTTATCGAGCTTTAATCTTTTTAGTAGTTGCTTCTCCTTGTGCTTTAATGGCAGCAATTATGCCCACTTTATTATCTGGCATTGCGAATGGAGCTAGACAGGGAATTTTATTTAAAAATGGTGCTCAATTAGAAATGATGGGAGAAGTCAAAGCGATCGCCTTTGACAAAACAGGAACTCTGACTACTGGAAAACTACAAGTTGTTGATATTATCCCTAGAAAAGGTAAGTCAGAAAATGAAGTTTTACAGTTAGCTGCTGCTCTAGAATCTTGTTCTGAACATCCTATTGGAAAAGCTATTACTCAAACAGCAATTACAAAAAATATTCAGTGGCAAGTAGCAACTAATGTCATAGCAAAAACTGGGGAAGGAATTACTGGTATTGTTGATAGTCAAATTATTACAGTGGGCAAAGAAAATTTAATAAAGTCAGAAGTAAATAACTTTAATTCCGACTTTTTAGAAGAAA
>NZ_BLZO01000088.1 GCF_014132355.1 Okeania sp. KiyG1 | reverse complement strand
AGAAGGCAGAAGGCAGAAGGGAAAATTGCTTATTGATAGTCTTCGACACGCCACATTTGTGTCTACAAAACTCAAGCAATTTTAAGCACTGTATAGATGATGGGGTATTAAACCGATAAAAGAAAAGATAATGAGGAACTTATAGTTCTCCGAACCCACCATTAGTTGAACTTAAGATATTTTCTACTAAATTCAGGCAAAGGTAGTTACATCTTAAAATTTGTGATTTATTCCTACAATAAAAAAATCAATATTCCATAAAATCTAAAAATTCAACCTTTTTATTATGTTTTTCTTTACCGAATAATTAATAATTAATAATTAATAATTAAATAATTCGCGCCTTTAAGCCTCCCTTTTAAGGGGAAATAAAGAAATAATATTTCCTTATATTCAATCCTCTCGGTTAAAACCCGAGGTAATTATCAATTATCCATTATCAATTATCAATTAATGAACTGTTCCCTTTTGCCTATATAGACCAATAAAATCCAAGGGTGTTGAACTTTGGCGATCGCTCCACCAGGAAATGGGTCTGTTTGAGAACGGTTAGGAGCATCAATTAGATTTGTTAGCTTTTCAATATGACTGAAGTTAGGATGAATAGGTAAAACTTTTTGTAAAATACGTCTTATTACTCTTCTTTGTAGTGCTAGAGGAACTTCGCGTAATACTAAACGGTTAATATATTTGACCTGTTGAGACTCAAGCTCAGAAATATTCAGATTATCTATATCTATCTTTGTCACTTTCTCTAATAGCTTTTCTGTCTCATTTTCAAGATAATCGACTTCTGCACTTAGTATTTCTGCCGTTTGTGCTAGTGCTAGTTCAGCTTGAGGATTAAACTGGCGTAGCATAGGAAATAATTCGAGGCGGATGCGGTTACGAGCATAACGTAAATCTTGGTTCGTAGAATCTTCCCAAATACCAATTTTTTGCTCTTGACAAAAGTCGCCTGTTTGACTACGAGTAATTTCTAATAAGGGGCGTATCAGTAATAAAGAAGAATTTTCTGTCAGAGGACGTTGCCAAGTCAAAGCTTGTAGGCCATCAGTACCACTACCACGAATTAAATTATATAGGAGAGTTTCTGCGCGATCGCTAGCTGTATGGCCAGTTACGATATATTGACTATTCGACTCTAAGGCAATTTTACTTAAAGTTTGATAACGCCATTTTCTAGCTTCCGCTTCACTTTGATAAACTCGGTCTGCTACTGCTAAAAAGAATGGCAGTTGCCAATTTGTTACTAATTTTTTCACATAATTAGCATTAGCTTCTGAGTCTGGTCGCCATCTATGGTCACAATGAGCTATTGCTAAATACCAACCCCATTTTGATTGTAAATCCAACAGTAATTTAGTTAGACTTATGGAATCTTGACCACCAGATACTGCGATTAATATTCTTTGGTTTTCTGGTAATAATTTTCGTTGACGTAATGTTTTATGTAGTTGGTCATGTAGTGATGTCCAATTTTTATTTGGAGATTGATTTATATGGGGCATGGCATCATGTAAATTATTTAATTCAAAGAAATAAATTGAATGTTTTTAGCTAATGTAGTTAATTTTGCTTTAATATATTTCTGTGAAACTCAGCCGTTAAATCAAACGCCGTTAATTTCTGCAGAAGTTATCAAAGACATTGGCAATGGACTCAACTTTAAGCGAAAAGGTCTTAGAACCATACTGGACAGACTCTTGCGAGGCGATCAGCTCACAATTGTTGTTACCTGTAGGGACAGACTCACCAGATTTGGATTCGAGCTTATACAGTATTTGGTCGAACAACACGGTGGAAAAATCCTGGTTCAAGGGCAAACTATATACTGTCCAGAGTCAGAAATGGTCGCCGATGTTCTCTCTATCATCCACATTTTTTCGGTTCGAGTCCACGGACTTAGAAAGTACAAGCAAAAAATCAAAGAAGATTCGGATTTACCTAAATTGTGAACAAAGGCAATTACTTAGGCAATGGATAGGTGTGGCGAGGTTTACCTATAACCGCACTGTTGAATATCTTCAGCAACCTGATACCAAAGCCAATTGGAAAGCAATCAAAGCAGGAATTTTGAATAATTTACCTGAGTGGTCTAAACCTGTTCCTTACCAGATAAAATCTATTGCCATTCGTGATGCTTGTATAGCAGTTAGAGAAGCAAAAGTTAAGTATAGTAAAACTCGACAGGTTCAGCAGGTAAAATTCAAATCTCGTAAAAACCCTATTCAGTCTTGCTACATACCTAAGTCGGCAGTGTCAGCTAAAGGTATTTACCACACTAAACTAGGCCAAATTAGATTTTCTGAGCCATTACCAGAATCTTTTGGGGATTGCAGAATAGTTATACAGCGAGGAGAATATTACCTGTGCTTACCAGTTGATGTACCAAAACATAATACTGAGAATCAAAATCGAATTGTGGCATTAGACCCTGGTGTAAGAAACTTTCTCACATTATTTTCTGAGAATAGTTTCGGTTGGATAGGTTCCGGTGATATTGGCAAAATTCAAAGACTTTGCTACTACTTAGACGACTTAATATCTAGGTTAACTAAAGCCAAATCTAAAACAAAGCAACGAATGAAAAAAGCAGCTAGTCGAATGAGATTAAAAATTAGGAATCTTATAGATGAACTGCATCACAAAGCTGCTTTGTTTTTGGTTCAAAACTTTGATGTGATTTTACTTCCAACTTTTGAAGTTTCTCAGATGATAATCAAATCCAGCAGAAAACTCAGAAGTAAGTCAGTTAGACAAATGTTGAACTGGGCACATTATAGATTTGAACTTTTTTTGAAACATAAAGCTGTTGAATATAACAAAGTTGTCTTAGATGTTTGTGAAGCATACACTAGCAAAACTGTTAGCTGGACTGGTGAAATTCTGAATAATTTAGGTGGTAGAAAAGTTGTTACTGGCAATGATGGTTTTCGCCTCGATCGCGACTTAAAGGTCCCGCGTGGAATTTTGATCAAAAGCGTGGTAGAAAATTTTTCTACCACATTGGGAGATACCCCCTCAGCAGGTTAATCTTGCTGTGCATTGTTAACAAATGTTAGCAAAATAGTATCGGTAGGCATCTAATAACATTAGTTAGTTCTTCTTATTCTTCTTCGTCTTAATCTTCTCTCAACTAATACTTTTAGTGAGAAAATTTTTGGATTATGTATCTAAACTAGCATTGTCATAGCAAGAGTAATAACTTGTTTAACTCCTTCTTTTACTATTTCAGTTACGACTGTTTCACTGCCTTTACTCAGTAGAGACTTACTCCAAGTTTTGAGATTTTCTTTGAATGAAGGGTGATGATAAATATATCTATAAAGTGTCTATTTCTTCACAACTTTAAACTCAATTGCTCATCGGGCGGAGCAAAACCCAAATGTCTCCAAGCTGCGGAAGTAACAACCCGACCGCGAGGAGTACGCTGCTTGACATCCTCCCGACGCTGCACTTGCGTGACAGCGCGGGATTCCTTAACATCACTGCTAGGGGCTTTCTGTTTCATAGCACCCGCCCTCCGAGACTTGCTCCCTTCGGGTCTTACAGTCGCTCCACAGACTGACACTGCAAGTCCTGCAGCCAAAATATTTATACTAGCGTTAAGATCTCGATCATGGTGAGCTGCACATTCTGGACAATCCCACTCTCTAATATCTAGAGGTAGTTTATCTACTACATATCCACACTCAGAACAACGCTTAGAACTGGGAAAATATCTATCAATTTTGATTAACTCTCGACCGTACCATTCTGCTTTGTATTCTAATTGCCTGACTAATTCTCCCCAATTTGCATCACTTATTGCTCTAGCTAACTTATGATTCTTGACCATGTTTTTTACGGCCAAGTCCTCAACTACAATAGTTTGATTTTCTCTAATTAATTGAGTGGTTAGTTTATGAGTATAGTCAAGTCTTGAATCTTTGATTTTTGCGTGTATCCTAGCTACTTTCAGTCTAGCTTTCTGGTAATTATTAGAGCCCTTGGTTTTTCGGCTGAGTGATTTTTGAGATAATCTGAGTTTCTTATACAGTTTATTAAAATACTTAGGGTTGTTGACTTTTGTGCCATCACTTGTAGCGATGAGACTACTAATACCAACATCAACACCAACTCTTTTTTTGAGTGGTTTGAGTTGGAAATCTCTGTTGTCGTTAAATCTCAAACACACAGACCATCTACCAGAGGGGTCAAGTTTGACTGTAATTGTACTAGGTACACAACCTGGTGGTAATTGCCTACTCCATCTAATCGGTAATGCTTCAGCACATTTAGCTAGGTATACTTGACCATTTTTCCACGTGAATGCTGATGAGCGTAAATTCAGCACTTCCACCATTACGTTTTTTCTTAAAGTTTGGGTATTTAGTCCGTCCACTAAAAAAGTTAGTAAAAGCTGTTTGTAGATGTCTCAAACTTTGCTGTAATGGTACACTGCTGACTTCAGTGAGAAACTCTAAGTCCTCCTGTTTTTTCCAGCTTGTCAGCATGGCCGAAGTTTGCTTGTATCCTACACGCTCCTGTTTCTCGTACCAAGCTTGAGTTCTGGCTGCCAAGGCTTTGTTGTAGATGAGTCTCACGCACCCCAAAGTTCTCCTCAACAAGTTTTCTTGTTCTGGAGTAGGGTAGAATCTAAATTTATACGCTTTCTCAACCATCTACTACTTACTTATCCAACACTTACAGTTTAATATATTATGTGTAAAACCGCAATATGGTTGCGATTCATCCCGACGCTTCCTTGTCAGGAAAGCGCGGGTCTTCTCGCAACATTTAGATAAATCCAATTTGCATCAAATATGGCTCATAAACCTCCTCAATAGTTTGAGCGTCCTCCTCGCCACTTTTGCTATCTGAATAAACTAACAAAATTTATTATATTTGTGCCAAATGGCATTATCTAGGGTGTCCCACCCGCCCTTGCAGATGAGACACCCACATTCCCGGAGTTAAACCGCAAGTGCTTGACAATTGTCCCTAGGAGGAGTTAGTATAGTCACATGATCTAGCATATAAGTTAGGATGCTTGCTAACTAATAAACAAACGTACACAGATTTTAATACAGGGAGTTCTTATGACCATAACTCAAATTAAAGTCACGAAAGCAGACAACGAGCTTTTTCTAATCGCGTCTACTGCGAGAGGCAGTTCCGAATTACTCCACTATAAGTCTGGCGGTAATAAGCCAGTGGATGTCACAATCTATCCCAGCGTGATTCTCGCACCTGGCACCTACTCGCTAACCATGGTAGGGGTGAACTGGGGCGGTCCTTCGGCCTATGAAGTCATCGTCACCGAGGACGACACCGATACCCCATACTCGGGCGGTAGTAGTAGTGGTAGCGTTGGTGTAGACTGGACTCAGACTATTTCGATCAATATCTAGAGCGAACCTCTGCTCCGATCTTCGATTTAGTAGTTTGGGTAGAGCATTGTCAAACATTGAAATCTTGTGAGGGCTCGACTCCTTGGAGTTGGCAGACAACCACAGCTTTGCTATCCCGGTCAAGGAGAAAGAAGGCGATAACTGCGTAATCATTCCCTGACTGAAAAGCCCAGAATTCCTTGCACCTTTCAGGGAATGCCATCGTCGAGGCTTTGCCTCTAGCTTAAAATGATGCAAGATCATCCAGTACAAACTGGGTTTCTATAGTTTATTTATTTATCTCAACGTTGGTTGAAGACCCGCGCTCTCCCGAAGGGGAGCGGAGAGATGGGAAAACCAATCAATTTTGCGGCGCATGTCAATAGTGTGTTAGACTTAGAAATATGGCTGCTGGGCTAGCAGTGTCAGTCTGTGGAGCGACTGTAAGACCGAAAAGAGGCTCGACCTTGGAGGCTGGTGCATTGAAGCAGAAAGGCCTAATCAGCGATGGTTAGGAATCCCGCGCTGTCACGCAAGTGCAGCGTCGGGAGGATGTCAAAAGGAATTTTAAGCACTATTAGAAGATCTTGCCCAAAATCCTACAACTGCAAATGAAGCTTTGGCAGAAATAGCGATTCAACAGCAAATAAATAATCATCCAACTCTCAGGCAGCAACTAATCAATGTTTACCAAGCAGGGGGTATTGAGACATTAAAACCCACATTCCGCACTTCAATTCAAAAAACTACAACAAAAACAAATAGCTTACTTCCAAAATCATAACTAAATTAAAATTTCACAGTTTTAAACTCAACTGCTCATCGGGTGGACTAAAACCCAAATGCCTCCAAGCTGCAGCCGTCACAACCCGACCACGAGGAGTGCGCTGCATAAACCCAATCTGCATCAAATATGGCTCATAAACCTCCTCAATAGTTTGAGCATCCTCCCCTGTTGCTGCTGCCATTGTCTCTAAACCAGCAGGCCCACCATTATAATTTTCAATCATCGTCCTCAATAAATTACGGTCTGTCCAATCTAAACCTAGAGGGTCAACATTAAACAACTCTAAGGCTTCACTTGCTACCTCAGCATTCACAGGGGTCAACTTTTTCACTTCCGAATAATCTCTCACTCGCCGAAGTAAACGATTAGCAATTCGAGGCGTACCCCTGGAACGACGGGCAACCTCCTCAGCACCATCCTCTGTAATAGCTGTATTTAAAAGTTTTGCTGCTCGGAGAATAATTAGACTCAGTTCATCAACCTCATAAAAACGTAACCTCTGGATAATTCCGAAGCGATCGCGCAGAGGGGAAGTTAGAGACCCAACCCTAGTAGTTGCTCCGACTAGAGTAAAAGGTTTGAGAGGAATACTCCGAGTCTTAGCAGTTTTACCTTGACCCACTGTAATATCTAGCCGAAAATCTTCCATCGCCGGATATAGAATTTCTTCTGTCATTTTGGAAAGGCGATGAATTTCATCTATAAACAGAACATCCCCTTTTTGTAAACCTACTAGCAACCCTACTATATCTCTAGGTTTTTCAATAGCAGGAGCAGTAGTAATTTTACAGTTAACTTCCATTTCTGCTGCCAATATTAGAGACATGGTAGTTTTCCCTAACCCTGGCGGGCCATAAAGTAGCAGATGGTCTAAAGGTTCTTTTCTTGATTTGGCCGCCGAAATCGCAATATTTAATACTTCTTTCAGGTCTTTTTGTCCGATATATTCCGCTAACTTTTGAGGTCGGATTTTTTCTTCATTTTTACTATTATTTTTGTCTTCAGCAGTTGCCTCTATTTCTAATAAAGCTTCTATTTCATCTGTTTCACTTTTGGACTTTGATTTTTTGGTTTTATACGAACTTTTACTTTCTGAAGCTAAGAAAATGTTTTCATCTGGCCTTTCTGGTTGTGGAGATTGTTTTTTGGAAGATATTATGGCCATAACTGGAAAATGAGAGCTAAGTTATTTATTGATTATCATAGTTCATAAAAATATAGTCACAATAAGACATATCCTTATTTTGCAGGTGTTATCCTGACTGGGTGAACTACAACACCCTCTATCCCATAGTCAAAAACATTTGGGACTGCTTTTCTCATAATGTTCAAAGAACCATTAACATCAGCATTAATTAATCCTTTGTTGGCGGTACGATACAAACCTCTTTTTACTCTTTTTCCTGAGAAAGTGACTTGATTTTTCTGACCTTTTCTGTATACAGGAAGAATATCATTATCTATAAAACTTGCTTTTGAGGTATAAGATTCTTCTGTAATTATTACATCTATCCCTACCATCTTAGCTTTATAAGATAACATTTCTATTAACTTGTTATAGGGGACAGATACAAAATTTTGATTATTTTTCTTCCCTAGATTTATCTTCTGCTTCCAGTCTTCATTGTGCCCTATTATCAATGTTCCTATTTTCTGATTAGTTAGAGTATCAATAATCAAACGAGATGATTTATGAAGATAATCATTGATTTTAAATTCTCTTTGATTACAAAGTTTTTTCAGCCTCTTACTTGATTGATTTTCCCGGAGTTGAGATTGCAGGAAGCTTTTGACTTTATTATAGTATTGATTTATAGATTTTAACGGTCTGCCATTTATCAAGATTGGTTTGATTCCGGCTTGATTAAAGGTTAATGTAGCTAAGTTGTTTAATCCTATATCAATACTGGCACAACGATTTTTTTCTAACTCGTATTGTTTTTGAGTAGCTTCATAAATGACCTCTATTACATAATGATTAAGTCTAGGGACGAGACGAATTTGTTTAATTTGTGAAGTAGGTACTAATGTTTTTAGATAGATCCCTGTTTTACTGGGATTAATAATTCCTTGCTTTAATTGCCTCTTGCTGATAGCTTGTGTTGTATAAACTACAATATTTCTTCCCGTTACTTTATTTTTATATCTAGGAAGACGAGGATGAGATTTAAACTTTGATGGGTTCTGTTGATAAATTTTGTTCGCTGCTAAAAAGCTTTTCCAGTTTCTATCTAGTATCATCAAGATTTGTTGAGATACTTTGGCTGGCATTGCTTGATAATCTGATTGGGTAGAGAGTGTTTTTTGCAGATCGTAATAGTCAAGATAAGTATTTTCAAATATGAAAGACTTACGAACCAAATAATTAGCATAATTATAGAGATTTTTCGACAAGAGACATAGTCGGTCAATTTCCAGATAAAACCGATGTTTTTTTTGAATAATATGTCTCTCAACTAATCTCATAAATCAAGGGGGGTTAGATTATATTAATATTCGATAATTTAGGATTTTTATGATTATTTAGTCTGGAATTATTAGCCAATTTAATTGTAGCATTAAATATCAGGCCTTTAGACTATATTTATGTACAATGTTTATCATACTAGAAAGTATATTTAAGAAAATGTCCCAAGCTATGAAATCAACATCATTGTCCGTAAAAGAAAATATAACATTTGAAGAAGCACTGGCCCTGACTCAAGAAATAATGTCCGAGATGGAAACAGGCCAGCTATCGGCAGCAAAGATAGAAGAATTAATTGGAGATTTAGTCAAGAGGAAAGATACTGCTAGAGCATTTTTTGCTATTTATCTGAGAGACCCTAGACCCTTAGTAGATAATCCCTCACCATCAATTATCAGAGCCTTAGAATCATCTCCAGAAACAGTGACAGAATTATTAGTTAAAAGTCTGGCCATGTCTTCTGGAATGGTGGTCCACCATCAAAGAAACCAAGACCAAGAGGCAGCTAATGAATCACAAACAGTGCGATCGCGCATCACAAAACTAATAAAGAGCCTAAATATACCAAGTATACAAGGCAATATTCAGGAGCTATATCAAAGCATAACTACAGATCGAGGTAATTACAAAGACTTTCTCCAACAATGGGGTTACGACTGCGAACAATTAAAAGCTATGGAACAAGCAATAGAACCCTTACTCAACTAGAAAATATTGTTTGAAGTCAATTTAAACTTATAATTATATCATGTATATCTGGCAAATACTTTAGATAGAAAAAAGTATTTTTGCCAATCCCCTGATATAATCTCAAAAACCGTACCTATCTACTGGCAGAGAATGATATTGACATCCTCCCCGGCCTAAAGGCACGGGGATTCCTACCGAGCCGTAGCTCCTCAGCGAGTTGACGTCTCACAGGCTGCTGCTACCGTAGGCGGTAGTCTTACACTTGCCTCCACGTCCGCGCACGAGTCTCAGAATGCCCTCCCGCGACTTATCAAGAATTCTTATGGATGCTGATCTGTGCCTCCAAGTTTAAGCTGCTCATTGACCTGAAAGCTTCCCTTGTTCAGCTCTCAACTGAAGGAATCTCGACCTAATCTTCTTTTCTACAGTATTTATGAGACAAGGCGGGTATATAACCAATTTCATTATAGCATAGTATAGAAAGTCGCCCGCTTATGGGCGAGGCCTTAAACCCAATTTTTCGGTAAAAATTTTTTGCTCAGTAGGTAGAGACATTTAGCACCAACCGCCAGAAGCCCCGCGCTATATCCTTCCGGATTAGCGACGGGATGAATGGTGGGCAAAATGCTGGTAAAGTAAATGATGTAGGTAAAGTCATTTCAAGAGCTAACCGCCGCCTACAAAACGATCCTAGACAACGGAAGGTACAGGGTTTTACAAGGAATTGTGCATTCAAAGTACAGCTTGATTGTATGTAAAACTTTCACCGAACGTAGGTAGAGCGAGAAATTAATCTCTACTCCTTCTCCGGTGGGGCAGCACGGGGAAGTAAAACCAAAGTTTCTCCTGCGGAGCCGCTGCGCGAACGTGAAATGTCCGACGGGTTACCAGGAGTCAACGAGAAGCCCGCGCTATAGCTCGCAAGAGTTTAGCGACGGGAGCTGTCACATTACAAGCGTTTGTCATCAGACAATTTTGCTTGAGTTTGGTGTAGAGGAAAAAAACGGAAAATAGTAGGACTATGAAAGGAATTGTCCGCAAAACTAGCAGGGTTAGTAGTTGGCTAACTGTGGTAAATACTGATTGGTTGGTAAATTTGAACCTGCTATTAACATTAGTACGAAGAGATTTAGAAGCTAGATATAAAGGTTCTATTCTGGGGAATTTATGGCCACTACTTAATCAACTATCCCAACTTTTAATTTATACTTATGTATTCTCAATTATTCTTAAAGTCAAGCTTAACCTAGAAGGGCTACCTGAAGATAGTAAGGTGACATTTGGATTATGGTTATTTGCTGGGTTGATTCCTTGGCTGGCTTTTACTAATGGATTAACTCAAGCTTCTGGATGTGTGATTGGGCAGCCCAACTTAGTCAAAAAAGTAGTATTTCCCCTTAGTTTATTACCCTTAGTTCCGGTTTTTTCAACTTTTATAGAAAGTACATTTGGATTAATAGTTTTAACAGGAATGGTATGTATATCATCTGGGGTACTCCATCAAACATTATGGCTATTACCGATAGTATTTTTACCGCAGCTTTTATTGACGGCAGGTTTAGGTTATTTCACCGCAGGATTAACAGTATTTTTACGGGATATTCCTCAGACTTTAGGAGTAATTTTAAATCTTTGGTTTTACGTTACACCAATAGTATATCCGGCATCTGTAATTCCTGAAAATTGGCGAATATGGGTATTTTGGTGTAATCCTTTAACAGCGATCGCTGAAGTATATCGAGACCTGGTTTTAGTAGGAGAAATTAAACACTGGGGAGAATTAGGAATTGCTGCTTTTATGTCTGTATTAATATTTTATTTTGGCTTGTGGGTGTACATAAAATTACGTCCGGCTTTTGCAGATGTTTTATAAATAAAAATACCTTCTTATATCAAATAGATAGTATAGTAATGGTCACAAATACTTACTTTTTCAATAATCAAAGCTCTCTGAAAATTTTGCCTTGTGGTTTTACATAAAATTACGTCCTGCTTTTGCAGATGTTTTATAAATAAAAATACTTTCTTTTATCAAATAGATAGTATAGTAATGGTCACAAATACTTACTTTTTCAATAATCAAAGCTCTCTGAAAATCGAATAATTAAGTTTGAAAGTCTCTGATTTAAATAGGCAATAAATCAAAAAAATCCTGTTTGTCAATACTCTGAATTTGGTAGTCGTGTATAGTAATGGTATATAGAAAAAAGGAATACCAGGAATAGGAGCAAGATTCTCCGACTGTTCTTGTAACAAACATTGTCGGATAATGCAAGACAATTACAATGCACAAACACCCTTAATTTTAAGGATAGTTCAATAATTGATAATTAATAATTACCTCTCCCTAAAAGGAAGAGGATTGAATAAAAGGAAAATTTTTTCTTGTTTCTCCTTGAAAGGAGAAGCTTTAAACCTTAATTATTAGGTAATAATTAATAATTAATTATTAATTGTTAACTACCAGTCTTACCTGTTATATAAAAGATGAAAAAGTGTTTCCTGACGGAAATGCTGAAATTCTAATAGCTAGTTAATATTTCCCAGAAAATTCATGGCTGAAACTGTAATTTCACTGCAAAATGTTTCTAAATGCTTTAAACGATATGCGCATCCGGTAGACCGTTTAAAAGAAATTCTATTCCCAGGAAAAAGTCGTGCTGATGAATTTTGGGCAGTGCAAAATATAAGTATAGAAATAGAAAGAGGGCATACTTTAGGAATTGTCGGGCGGAATGGTTCGGGGAAAAGTACTCTTCTACAAATAATTGTTGGTACTCTTACACCAACAACTGGAACGGTAAAAGTTCAAGGTAGAGTTTCTGCACTTTTGGAGCTTGGGAGTGGATTTAATCCAGAGTTTACAGGTAGGCAAAACGTTTTTTTTAATGGTCAATTATTAGGATTAAAACCATCAGAAATAGAAGAAAAATTTGATAAAATTGCTGATTTTGCCGACATTGGAGATTTTATTGACGAGCCTGTAAAAACTTATTCTAGTGGAATGTTTATTAGGTTGGGATTTGCTGTGGCGACAAGTGTTGACCCAGATATTTTAGTAGTTGATGAGGCACTTTCGGTGGGAGATGAAGCATTTCAGAGAAAGTGTTTTGCTCGTATTCAAGACATTCAAGAAAGGGGAGGAACAATTTTATTTGTATCTCATGCTGCTTCGACAGTTGTACAACTTTGTGATTCAGCAATTTTGATGGATCATGGTGACATGTTGCTTTATCATGCTCCTAAATATGTGGTATCTAAATATCAGAAATTAATTTATGCTTTTCCTGATAAAATTCCATCAATTAGGGAAGAAATTCGTCAGATTCCTAATTTAACAGTTAAGGATTTCTTGGATGATGAAGAAACAGATGAAAAATCATCTCAATCAGAACAAAGTAGTGAAAATAAAATTTCAGAATCAACAGAATATGAAGAAATTTATGACCCGGAAATGATACCTTCAAATACGATACATTATCCTAATAAAGGGTCGGAAATTATTGACCCTCATATTATTACTTTGGATGGTAAGAGGGTAAATCATTTAATTAATCGTCGAGAATATTACTATACTTATACAGTAAAATTTATTAACTCTACATCTAAAGTTAGGTTTGGAATGTTGATTAAAACTCTGAGTGGATTTGACTTAGGTGGAGCATCGTTACATGGTTATACTAAATCATTAGAATATGTAGAAGCACAGCAGAAGGTTATAGTGAAATTTAAGTTTAAATGTTTGCTAAATCCTGGGGTATATTTTTTAAATGCTGGAGTTGTTGGTATGGCAGGTGACCATCTAACTTATTTATCCCGTTGCATTGATATTGCTATGTTTAGAGTGCAACATTGTAGTGATTCATGTGGTACGGGAGTAGTTGACTTTTTAATAGAACCTAGTTTAAGTATTAGAAATATGACATTTATATAGCAATTACCATGGTGGTGAAGTACAAAATTCGTTTGTTTTTGGCAACAGGCAATAGGCAATAGTCAATAAGCAATAGTGAAGTAAAGATAAAAGTGTACCTCACGCTTATTGAGAAATGCTATATAACTTTGAAGAAAAGGAGTTAGGTAGAGTTTATGTCTATAAGTAAGTAGACAAAATTATTTGTATATAAATTTGTCGTTTATCCTTTGATAGATATATGACATAGCAATCAAAAATACACAATTAATTCTGTCTAGGTACTTAGAGCAACCCACAGGAGTTTGGAGTTACCAGAAATACAAGTATATTAATGCTAATAGTTGTGGGAAAAATTTTACCGAATAATTAAGGTTTAAAGTCTCTCCTTTAAAGTAGAAACAAGCGGTCGAGGGATGGATGGGTTTCCTAGTCATATCCAATCGACCAAGAGAGAAAAAATTTTCATAATTAGTCAAGCCTCTTCTTTTCAAGGATAGGTAATTATTAATTATTAATTGTTAAATTTAGCTATTTAAGGAGAAAGAAATAAAATTAATTTTAAAGTAGATATAAATACTTTTAATTACAGCCGTAAATTATAGCAGTTTCCTTAACATAAAATTCAGATATTTTGGCTTAAAGGTAAAAGGCAGAGGTTTTGTAGTCTACCTTTTACTTATGTATAACGGAAGAAAGGAGAAAGAAGGAAAAGTTTTACTTTGTCTGAGTTTTAATTTTTTGAACTGTTTTAACCTTTCCTTCGACTGCTATAAAATTAATGCAGTAAAATAAGGTTCAGTTAATAATTTTTTTGGCAAATATCTAATGTAAAAAGCTAATTTTAACCCTCTCTATCAGATGAATTTTTGTCTGCTCTGAAGCGGATTGAATTACAGTAAAATTATTAAAAACTTTTATTTTTCTTTTGCAGATTTAATACTCCACCGTCATTTCAGTTATCAGTTAACAGTAGCTTCTACTGTTTGTGCAGCATTACCTAGGAAAGCAGAAGGCTTAAAATACAGAATTTTCTTTTTTATCCTCTATACAAGAGGAAGCTTGAAATCTAATTTTTTGGTCAAAGGGAGTGCTTAAAATTGTTTGAGGTTTGTAGAAACGAAGTAGTCCCTCGTTGACTATTCCCATACAATTTTCACTTTTGATTTTTGCCTTCTTCAATAAAAACTTTTATTTGTACTTCTCTTAAAATCTAATATCAAGCATGAAAAAAAATGTTACGAATAGTAAGAGGAATAAAAAGACAAATGCAGAATATGTTCTTTGACAAAAAAAATGATTTTTGACCTGAAAAATGGTATTGAAGCTATTAATTCTGACTCCTGACTCCTGACGCCTGACTCCTAACTCCTAAGAAATATCCTAGCTATTTGTAGCAAATATTGATCAATTTGGTATAACACCTATTTAAAAATATGAATCCTAAAAAAATGAAGTAGATAATCAGTTAATTATAGATACATTTATTCAAGACCAAACTAGAAAACCTGAAAAAGTAAAAGTAAATATTCATCCACAGGATGAAATGTATCTCTATGCTTTGAAAAATACTGAAGGAAAGATTTATGAAGCACTACTACGATATTTTTCTAATGGCAAAAGAATATTAGATGCAGTTAAACAAATTGTAGAATGGCATTTTGATGGCTTTGAAAATATCTCTTCTTTTCTAGATTTTGCTAGTGGTTATGGGCGTTTTAGTAGATTTTTAGTTCAGGAAATACCAGCTCATAAAATTTGGATTTCTGATATTTATTCTCAAGCAGTAGAGTTTCAAAAAAAATTGCTTGGAGTAGAGGGTATAGTTTCAACTAATCATCCTGAAGATTATCAACTCAATGAAAAATTTGACTGCATTTTTGCCTGTTCATTTTTTAGTCACACTCCTAAAAAAACTTTCAGTGGTTGGTTAGAAAAGTTATATAGTTTGTTGAGAGAAAACGGCATATTAATTTTCAGTACTCATGATTTATCTTTAATGACTATAGAGACAGAAATAGATGCAGAAGAAATTTACTTTACTCCAGAAAGTGAAAGTCTTTTTCTCAAAACTGAAGATTATGGAGTTACTTATGTGGGAGAAAAATGGGTAGGTAAAATTATTCACCAAGCAACTAAGGGAAAAGCAAAATGGCATCGGATTAAAAAAGGTCTTTGTGGATATCACGATCTATATATTCTTTGGAATAAAGAAGGAAGAAGGAAGAAGGAAGAAGGAAGAAGTTATAAAATCAAAAGTCAAAATTCAAAAGTTATAAAGGAAGAAGTTTTTATCAATTCAAAAGTCAAAAGTCAAAATTCAGAAGTTGGAAAGGAAGAAGTTGGAAAGGAGAAGCTATCAATTCAAAAGTCAAAAGTCAAAATTCAGAAGTTGGAAAGGAAGAAGTTGGAAAGGGAGAAGCTATCAATTCAAAAGTCAAAAGTCAAAAGTCAAAAGTTATAAATGAAGAAGTTGGAAAGGGAGAAGCTATCAATTCAAAAGTCAAAAGTCAAAATTCAGAAGTTATAAATGAAGAAGTTGGAAAGGAGAAGCTATCAATTCAAAAGTCAAAAGTCAAAAGTCAAAAGTTATAAATGAAGAAGTTGGAAAGGGAGAAGCTATCAATTCAAAAGTCAAAAGTCAAAATTCAAAAGTTATAAATGAAGAAGTTGGAAAGGGAGAAGCTATCAATTCAAAAGTCAAAAGTCAAAAGTCAAAAGTTATAAATGAAGAAGTTGGAAAGGAGAAGCTATAAATTCAAAAGTCAAAAGTCAAAAGTCAAAAGTTATAAATGAAGAAGTTGGAAAGGAGAAGCTATAAATTCAAAAGTCAAAAGTCAAAAGTCAAAAGTTATAAATGAAGAAGTTGGAAAGGGAGAAGCTATCAATTCAAAAGTCAAAAGTCAAAAGTCAAAAGTTATAAATGAAGAAGTTGGAAAGGGAGAAGCTATCAATTCAAAAGTCAAAAGTCAAAATTCAGAAGTTGGAAAGGAAGAAGTTGGAAAGGGAGAAGCTATCAATTCAAAAGTCAAAAGTCAAAATTCAGAAGTTGGAAAGGGAGAAGTTGGAAAGGGAGAAGCTATCAATTCAAAAGTCAAAAGTCAAAAGTCAAAAGTTATAAATGAAGAAGTTGGAAAGGGAGAAGCTATCAATTCAAAAGTCAAAAGTCAAAAGTCAAAAGTTATAAATGAAGAAGTTGGAAAGGGAGAAGCTATCAATTCAAAAGTCAAAAGTCAAAAGTCAAAAGTTATAAATGAAGAAGTTGGAAAGGGAGAAATTGAGGAACAAATAGATAAATTATTAAACTTTTATTGTCATCCTGATGGTGGTTGTAGAAGTATTGAAGTTACATCCACAGGAGACATTTATATAGAAGGATGGGCAGCAGATATTAATCCTGAAGAAAAAGTAGAAGAAGTAGCTGTTTTAGCAAATGGAATAAAAGTAAAAAGCTGTTTGCCAAAATACGAAAGTCAAACCCAAAAATATCAATGGTCATGCACCATTAACAGTGAATATTTATCCCCAAATGGCACGATATTGGTCAAAATTATTAATAATTTCCATTTAGAGCGAGTCGTTAATATTTTTCCAGTTAATTCCATTGTCTTATTACCACCAAACCATCTGTTACTTAGAATTAGTGGCAACTCCAGTGTGAAAGCTTTTCTTAGTTCATTTGATGACCTCAAATATACAGTAAAAAATTATCTGCAAAAAGCAGGATTTAATTTTCATCAATTTGAGAATATTCTAGATTTTGGCTGTGGAGTAGGGCGTTATTTAATGGCATTTAAACCAGAACTTTTCCCCAATCAAAAACTATTTGGTTGTGACGTTTTTCCTGAATGTGCTAAATGGTGTCAAGAAAATCTCAAATTTGCCACAGTTAAACATAACGATATTCAACCTCCATTACCTTTTGAAAATAATCAATTTGACCTAGTTAATGCTGTCTCAGTATTCACACACCTACGTTTAGATTTACAACATCTTTGGGCCTGGGATATTTATCGGGTATTACGTCCTGGTGGAATATTATTTATGACACTTCACGGACCTCAATTTTTTCCGATAGTTTATGATATTTTTCGCACTGGAAATACTCATCAAGCTGAAATGTACAGTATTGGAGAAGAGGGATTATTTTTGTATCTAGACCATCAAGGAGAAACGGACGGTCAAGGTCAACATACTGTTGCAGCATTACATACACCAGCAGCTTATCAGGAAATATTTTCTATGTTCAAACATATTAAAAGATTTCCTCAAAGTAATATGGCAAATGGGCAAGATTTATATATTTTACAAAAGCCAATTTCTGGTGGTTTAGTTGCTCAACCTTTAAGAAGGAAGAAGGAAGAAGGAAGAAGGAAGAAGGAAGAAGTTTTTATAAAGTCAGAAGTCAGAAGTCAGAAGTCTTTAAGTAGGAAGGAAGAAGGAATAAGGAAGAAGGAAGAAGTTTTTATAAAGTCAGAAGTCAGAAGTCAGAAGTTAGAAGTTAAGAATTTTGGGAAGAAGGAAGAAGTTGGAAATGCAAAGGAAGAAGTAATAGGAAAAAGGATAGAAGTGGAAAAAATACTCATATCTGATAATGAAGAAACTAAAAATTTGTCGGATAAAATATTGTCTGATAGCCAAACAAATAGGCAAGTAAAAACAGAAGTTGAGGAACTACCTTTATTTGATGGTGGAGAAACTTGGAAATTTGCTGAGAAAATTTTACCGGGTAGTCATAAGTGTCAGACTGAAATTAAATTTCAAATTGAAGGTCAAAAAAGATTTCGAGTTTATCCACAAATAGAACCTATTGCTGCTTATTCAATAGAATGTGAAATTGAGATTATTAAAAGTGAGGATGGAAAAATATTAGTACAAAAAACTATTCCTTTTAATCACAATCATATATTTGGCAAAACTAATTATGCGGTAGTAGAGATAGAAATTCCTCGGTATTTTGGGGAAGTGGTTGTCAGATTAACTACTGTAATTACAGACAGAATATCTCTAGCACTAGAGCAGGAGGTAATGGTATCTTGGAATTTTGCAAATTTTGCTTAATATCAGGAGAAAAATTAGATGAAATTATATGGGGTAGTACAGGTAAAAATTCTTCAGTATTTTGGGGAATTAGTTGTGAGATAAAATGCTGTAATGACAGACATAATATCTCTAGTATCAGAACATATAGTAGGGGTTAACGACCGTTAACCCAGTATCTTGAAATTTTGCAAATTTTGCTTAATATCAGGAGAAAAATTCAATCAAATTATATGCAGTAGTAGAAATTTATCTGATACGTTTTTTCTTCTTCTGTGTTCCCTGTTCCCTGTTCCCTAAAAGTTTCCAATATCTCATAACTTAAATCATATTTCTATAGTTGTCAGATTAACTGCTGTAATTGCTGATTAATTATTAATTAGGGTTTGCTGAAAAAGTCTTTTAGTAGGGGTAGGAGACAGGAGAAATGGGAATGAGCGAGGAGGTAGGAGTCAGAATTGTCCCTTTATTTTTCTGCCCAAATCTTGACCAAAATCCTAAATTTTTGAACCATTGCCACTTAAAAACTCGCACTTTTTGATACTTAAAAAGGCTAAAACCTTTATCTATAAATACTTTTAGATTTAATCAGCAAGCCCTAATTATTAATTATTTAGTATCTTGAAATTTTGCAAATTTTGCTGAACATCAGGATAAAAATTAGATGGAGTTATATGAGGTAGTAGAAGTAGAAATTCCTCAGTATTCTGGAGAAGTATTTGTCAAATTAAATGCTGTAATTACAGACAGAATATCCCTAGTGCACGATGGCGGAAATAACTGGTTACAAAATCCTAAAAAATTACAAATCAAAAATTATTGACTTTTAAATGCTAGACTTTTAACTTCCGATTTCTTTCGGTGTCAAATGTGTAATACCAATTCCCATGCATTATTGCTACACTTGGGCAGTACTTCAGTTGTCAATTGTTAGGTACAAGCAAAAAAGTAATTTTGCTAATTTTAGCTTGCGTTAATGTTAATTATTCTTATGTTTGCTTCTCCCCCACTCCTCCACTCCCCTACTCCCCTGCTCAACAAAATGTAGAAAAGTTTTTGAGAAATTGTATAAGTCCTGATAACTTTGAATTCTCTTTGGAGACTAATTCGGACTTTGGTGCGATAATAACTTAATAACTCATAGCTGATAGCTGATAGCTGACTGCTGAATGCTTACAAAGGAGAAAAATTAGATGAAATCAACAGTTTTTATTATTACGGGAATGCACCGTTCGGGAACTTCATTAACAGCTTCTTTATTTCAGAGTGTAGGGGTAAATATTGGAGAGAAATTAGTGGGGCCGGAATATGGAAATGTTAGGGGGCATTTTGAAGATATCGAATTTGTGGAACTGCAAAAAGGAATATTAGGTTCCCAAGGTTTGGATGATTTAGGAAGTAATGTTGAAATTACAGAAATTCCCGTCAAAAAACAATATTTAAAAGCGGCTAAACGATTAATTAAAAACCGTCAAGAAACTCAAGAATTGTGGGGATGGAAAGACCCGAGAACTACTTTATTTTTAAACTTTTGGTTAGATTTATTACCAGATGCTAAGTTTATTTTTGTCTATCGTTCGCCGTGGGAAGTAGCAGACTCTCTTTATCGACGAGCTACGGATGAAAAATTATCGGAACAGCCAGAAATACCTGTGAAAATGTGGCTAAATTTTAATGAAAGAATTTTAGATTTTTATCGAAGTTTTTCTGGGCAATGTTTAATAGCAAGGGTTGATAGTATTGGCAAAAATCCTGAAGGTTTTATTCAAGCAGTTAACGATAAATTTGAAATAGATTTACCAACACCTCCCCCAGGAAATTTTGAAGAATCCTTATTAGTAAAGGATATTATTAAAACCAGTAGACCTAATCTCATAGAAAAATATTTCCCAGAAACGTTAGAGGTTTATCAACAACTAGAAAATATTGGTTTAGGTGGTGATTCAGGAGCAGAATTAATCGCAAATATTCAGTATGATTGCCAATTCTGGGAATTTCAGGATTGGTTGAATATTCGAGGTTTAGAAAAACAAATTAATCTGTTAGAAACGGATGTTGAAAAAAGGCAAGAATTTTTTCGAGAAGCACAGCAAAAGGTGGATAGTCTAGAAAAAGAGTTGGGTGAAACTCAGCAACAACTTGATAGTAGAGAAATTAAGCTGAAAGAATCTGCTAAAAAATTAGAAGCATTAGAAACAGAAATAGGAGAAACCCAAGCACTACTCGATGGCAAAGCAACAAAATTACAAGAATCTCAAACGAAAGTTGCTACATTAGAGAGAAAACTAGGACAGACTCAAGCTCAATTTGAAGGTGCCAAGATTAAACTAGATGATTCTCAAAAGAAAGTCATTAGATTAGAAATAGATCTAGGACAAACTCAAGCACAACTCGATAACTCAGCAACAAGATTTCAAGAAGCTTTAGCCAAAATATTAAGTCTAGAAACAGAACTAGGCAAAACTTTAGTTCAACTGGATGGTACTCAGATAAAACTAACTGAATCTCAGAAAAAGTTATTAGAGCTGGAAACAGAATTAGGGCAAAGTTTAGTTGAACTAGATAGAAACAAAATTAGGTTACAAGAATCTCATCAAAAAATAGGAATATTAGAAACAGAATTAGGTCAAACTCAACAACAACTAGACGGTAATCTAGTTAAATTACAAGCATCTCAAACCAAACTTCAACAGTTAGAGACAGAATTCGGGCAAACTCAACAAAAATTAGATGGCACTCAAGTAAAGTTAGTCGAGTCTCAAACCAAAATTCAACTGTTAGAAACAGAATTTGGGCAAACTCAACAAAAATTAGATGCTACTCAAATCAAATTAGGAGAATCTCAGAACAAAATTCAACTGTTAGAAACAGAATTTGGGCAAACTCAACAAAAATTAGATGCTACTCAAATCAAATTAGGAGAGTCTCAAACCAAAATTCAACTGTTAGAAACAGAATTTGGGCAAACTCAACAAAAATTAGATGGCACTCAAATAAAATTAACCGAGTCTCAGAACAAAATAGGAATATTAGAAACAGATTTAGGGCAAACTCAAACTACCCTCGAACAAACTCAAGCTGAATTGGGAAAAACTCAAACTACCCTCGAACAAACTCAAGCTGAATTGGGAAAAACTCAGACAATCTTGGGGGAAACTCAGACAATTTTGGGGGAAACTCAGACAATTTTGGGACAAACCGAATTTAATCTAGGGCAAACCCAAGCTCAACTCATAACCCAGCACTACGAAAATGAAACACTCAAGGCAGAAATTTCGGCGATGAAATCTTCTAAGTTCTGGAAGTTGCGAGAAAAATGGTCTGGGTTAAAACGGAAATTGAGTGGGTTGCAAATGCGCCTCATTTTCTCTATCGACTCTCCGGGCGATTGGCCAATCGCCCCTACGAATTTTGCTAATTCTCAAATAGAAATAGTAGGTTGGTGTTTTCGCAATACTGGTCTGGACATTGAAGCTATTCGTGCGAGAGTGGGAGAAGATTTTTTTGCAGGGAATTACCATATCGAACGACTAGATGTTGCCCAAAAGTTTCCAGATATTTCTGCTGCGAAAAATTCTGGTTTCCAAATCCCCCTACAACTATCCCCAGGAAATTATCAATTAATTCTGGAAGCTCAAGATAAAAAAGGAAAGTGGCATAAATTTGCCTCCTATCCAATATCGGTATCTACTGTGGAGGCAAATTTTGATGCTCCTACAAATTGGCAACTACGGGAGGGGGTAATTTTATTTGCTGGTTGGTGTTGCCATCCAGAACAGAAAATTACAAAGTTAGTTCTCAAATGTGGGGATATTTCGGTGGACTGTGCTTATGGTTTGCGTCGAAAGGATGTGGGTGAGGTTTTTCCAGACTTAGTCGGAAGTTCAGATAGTGGGTTTGAGGCAACGGTGGAACTTCCACCCGGAAAATGGGAGGTTAGTTTAGAAGCACATTTGGAAAATGGGGAAATAGTCGGTTTCCCTTGTTCGGAAGTTTTAAAACTAAGACGTTATAGTTTCTGGGAAAAAGCTAAGGATAAATTGGAGAAATTATCTAAGTTTGCTAAAGCTATTGGGAAACGGACTGCGGAAAGGAAGCAAAGGTTGGGTCGCATCATCCCCCTACCTTCAGAGTTACCTGGTATTGCCAGACAAATATTACAGATATATCGACAGCAACAATGGCAAGAAGGAGAATTATTAGCGCCTCCAGGATTTGTGATGCCAGAAACTGTGGATGTTTATGATGCTTGGTTGGCGGTGAATAATTGGGGCGATCGCTCGGTTCAATATTTAATTTCTCGGTTAGAGAGTTGCCAGGTAATTTTACCTAAAATTTCTGTGGTTATGCCAGTTTATAACCCACCCGTGGAATTTTTAGACAAGGCAATCGCCAGTGTACTAAACCAAGTGTACCAAAATTGGGAATTTTGTATAGCGGATGATTGTAGTAATTCAAATATTCGGGAATTTCTGACGGAAATAGCTGAGACGGACTCCCGGATTAAGTTAATATTTCGTTCTGAGAATGGAAATATTAGTGCTGCGACGAATTCTGCTGCTGAACTTGCGACGGGAGATTTTATTCTCTTTTTAGATAATGATGATGAACTTACTCCGGATGCTTTGGGAGAAGTGGCTTTATATTTAAGTCAAAATCCAGAGACGGACTTTCTCTATTCGGACGATGACAAAATTAATGTGGAAGGGAAAAGATTCGACCCTCAATTTAAGCCGGAATATTCTCCAGAGTTGTTACTTTCTTATATGTATATGGGTCATTTGTGTGTAGTTAGAAGGGAGATTTTTGAGAGGGTTGGAGGTTTAAGAATTGGTTTTGAAGGTTCTCAAGATTATGATTTTGCTTTAAGAGCAACGGAAATTTCTCGTGAAGTTGGGCATTTACCTTTGGTGTTATATCATTGGCGAACTTCTCCGGGTTCGACTGCTATTTCTGGTGGGGAAAAACCGAAAAGTTTTCTAGCAGGTCAAACAGCAGTTCAAGAAAGTTTAAAACGTCGTGGTGTGAAGGGAGATGTTTATCAACCAGATTGGGCAATGCGAGAAAATTTAGGAATTTTTCAGGCTATTTTTCCGGACGAAGGTGGGTTGGTGAGTATTATTATTCCGACTAAAAATCAAGTGAAGTTATTGAAGGGTTGTATTGAGTCTTTGAAAAAGACAACTTATCAGAATTATCAAGTATTTCTGATTGATAATGAAAGTGATGAGTCTGAGACTTTAGAATATTTGGCAAGTCTGAAAGGTTCATTTTCTGGTTCGGCAAATATATCGGTTCTTTCTATTCCTAATAGTGGGGGTAAGTTTAATTTTGCTGCAATTAATAATCGAGCTGTAGAACAGGTTGATAGTGAATATATTCTATTTTTAAATAATGATACGGAGGTTATTTCTCCTCATTGGTTAAGTCAAATGATTGGTTATGCACAATTCCCTAATGTTGGTGCGGTAGGAGCTAAATTAATTTATCCCGATAAAAGGATTCAACACGCAGGTGTAATTCATGGTTTACATCATGGTTTAGCAGGTCATGCTTTTAAATTATTACACAGTGAAAATAGGGGTTATCTTTCTCAAGCTTCTGTATCAAGAAATTATTCTGCGGTAACTGCTGCTTGTATGTTAACTTCTCGGCAATTATTTTTAGATTTGGGTGGTTTTGATGAGTCAAATTTTGCCGTTGCTTATAATGATGCTGATTATGGTTATCGACTTTTGGAAAAAGGTTATCGTTCAGTTTATTGTCCTGATGCTGAATTAATTCATAAGGAAGGAACCAGTCGTGGTTATTCTGATAATCCCCAGGAAGAAGCAAATTATCGTCAGAAATATTCTCAGATGGTAGATAGGTTTTATAGTCCTCATTTTTCTCTAGAAAGTGAATTATTTGAAATTCAACCAAAACGATGTTTTATTAAAAGTCAAAAGTCAAAAGTAAAAAGTAAAAATTTAGAAAGTGAACAGCTTTCAAGTCAAAATTCAAAAGTCAAAAGTCAAAAATTAGGAGCTAGGAATCAGGAGTCAGAGGTTAGGAGTCAGGAGTTAGAATCTCATAATTCTCAGCAAGAATTGCAAATAAATAATCCGGCAAAAGTTGGAAATTTCCCAAATAAACCACCAATAAATAATCCGAAACTAGAGGCAAATTCTCCAAATCAATCAGAAATAAATAGTCAGGCAAAATTTGATGATTCTCAGCAAGAATCACAAATAAATAATCCGGCACTAGAGGCAAATTCTCCAAATCAACCGCCAATAAATAGTCAGGCAAAAGTTGATGAGTCTCAGCAAGAATCACAAATAAATAATCCGGCACTAGAGGCAAATTCTCCAAATCAACCAGAAATAAATAATCCGGCAAAAGTTGGAAATTTCCCAAATCAACCACCAATAAATAATCCGAAACTAGAGGCAAATTCTCCAAATCAATCAGAAATAAATAGTCAGGCAAAAGTTAATGATTCTCAGCAAAAATCACAGATAAATAATCCGGCAAAAGTTGGAAATTTCCCAAATCAACCACAAATAAATAGTCCGACAAAAGTTGATGATTCTCAGCAAGAATCACAAATAAATAATCCAGCGCTAGAGGCAAATTCTCCAAATCAACCACAAATAAATAGTCAGGCAAAAGTTGATGAGTCTCAGCCAGAATCACAAATAAATAATCCGAAACTAGAGGCAAATTCTCCAAATCAACCAGAAATAAATAGTCAGGCAAAAGTTGATGAGTCTCAGTCAGAATCACAAATAAATAATCCAGCAAAAGTGGGAAGTTATCCAAATCAACCACCAATAAATAGTCAGTCAAAAGTGGATGAGTCTCAGCCAGAATCACAAATAAATAATCCGGCAAAAGTGGGAAATTTCCCAAATCAACCACAAATAAATAGTCAGGCAAAAGTTGATGATTCTCAGCAAAAATCACAGATAAATAATCCGGCAAAAGTTGGAAATTTCCCAAATCAACCACAAATAAATAGTCCGACAAAAGTTGATGATTCTCAGCAAGAATCACAAATAAATAATCCAGCGCTAGAGGCAAATTCTCCAAATCAACCACAAATAAATAATCCGGCAAAAGTTGATGATTCTCAGCAAGAATCACAAATAAATAATCCGGCAAAAGTTGGAAATTTCCCAAATCAACCACAAATAAATAGTCCGACAAAAGTTGATGATTCTCAGCAAGAATCACAAATAAATAATCCAGCACTAGAAGCAAATTCTCCAAATCAACCACAAATAAATAATCGGGCAAAAGTTGATGATTCTCAGCAAGAATCACAAATAAATAATCCAGCGCTAGAGGCAAATTCTCCAAATCAACCACAAATAAATAGTCCGACAAAAGTTGATGATTCTCAGCAAGAATCACAAATAAATAATCCAGCGCTAGAGGCAAATTCTCCAAATCAACCACAAATAAATAGTCAGGCAAAAGTTAATGATTCTCAGCAAAAATCACAGATAAATAATCCGGCAAAAGTTGGAAATTTCCCAAATCAACCACAAATAAATAGTCCGACAAAAGTTGATGATTCTCAGCAAGAATCACAAATAAATAATCCAGCACTAGAAGCAAATTCTCCAAATCAACCACAAATAAATAATCGGGCAAAAGTTGATGATTCTCAGCAAGAATCACAAATAAATAATCCAGCGCTAGAGGCAAATTCTCCAAATCAACCACAAATAAATAGTCCGACAAAAGTTGATGATTCTCAGCAAGAATCACAAATAAATAATCCAGCGCTAGAGGCAAATTCTCCAAATCAACCACAAATAAATAGTCAGGCAAAAGTTAATGATTCTCAGCAAAAATCACAGATAAATAATCCGGCAAAAGTTGGAAATTTCCCAAATCAACCACAAATAAATAGTCCGACAAAAGTTGATGATTCTCAGCAAGAATCACAAATAAATAATCCAGCACTAGAAGCAAATTCTCCAAATCAACCACAAATAAATAATCGGGCAAAAGTTGATGATTCTCAGCAAGAATCACAAATAAATAATCCAGCGCTAGAGGCAAATTCTCCAAATCAACCACAAATAAATAGTCCGACAAAAGTTGATGATTCTCAGCAAGAATCACAAATAAATAATCCAGCGCTAGAGGCAAATTCTCCAAATCAACCACAAATAAATAGTCAGGCAAAAGTTAATGATTCTCAGCAAAAATCACAGATAAATAATCCGGCAAAAGTTGGAAATTTCCCAAATCAACCACAAATAAATAGTCCGACAAAAGTTGATGATTCTCAGCAAGAATCACAAATAAATAATCCAGCGCTAGAGGCAAATTCTCCAAATCAACCACAAATAAATAGTCAGGCAAAAGTTAATGATTCTCAGCAAAAATCACAGATAAATAATCCGGCAAAAGTTGGAAATTTCCCAAATCAACCACAAATAAATAGTCCGACAAAAGTTGATGATTCTCAGCAAGAATCACAAATAAATAATCCAGCGCTAGAGGCAAATTCTCCAAATCAACCACAAATAAATAATCCGGCAAAAGTTGATGATTCTCAGCAAGAATCACAAATAAATAATCCGGCACTAGAAGCAAATTATCCAAATCAACCACAAATAAATAATCGGGCAAAAGTTAATGAGTCTCAGCAAAAATCACAAATAAATAATCCGGTAAAAGTTGGAAGTTCTCAAAATCAACCAGAAATAAATAATCGGGCAAAAGTTAATGAGTCTCAGCAAGAATCACAAATAAATAATCCAGCACTAGAAGCAAATTATCCAAATCAACCAGAAATAAATAATCCGGCAAAATTTGATGAGTCTCAGCAAAAATCACAAATAAATAATCTGGCACTAGAGGCAAATTCTCAAAATCAACCACAAATAAATAATCCGGCAAAAGTTGGAAATTTCCCAAATCAACCACCAATAAATAGCCAGGCAAAAGTTGATGAGTCTCAGCAAGAACCAGAAATAAATAATCCGGCACTAGAGGCAAATTCTCCAAATCAACCACAAATAAATGAACTGGTTAATTATAGTGAGGAAAACTTACTCGCTGAAATGAAAGACATTTTTCCCAGAATTAAATTATTGATGTGTAGTAATTCCCTAGATTTGACAGGTGCGCCACTTCATCAATTAGAAATTGTCCTAAAATTGGCAGATGATGGAATTATTGAACCAATAATCTTTTCGGTCAATGATGGAGAATTGAGAGAAATTTATCAACAGCATAATATTCAGGTAATTGTTCTAGATAATCCACTAGAACATATTTATCAAAGAGATATCTATGATGAAGCTTTAGCTAGTTTTGCCAAAGAAATAAAAGCACTAAATATTGATGTTATGTATGTCAATACTTTAGAAAACTTTTTCATGGTAGATGTCGCTCAAATGTTAAATATTCCCAGTGTCTGGAATGTACATGAAAGTCAACCTTGGCAAACTTATTTTAATCGGTTTGGTACACAGATAGCTGCTAGAGCATTAGAATGTTTCCGCTATCCCTATCGAGTAATTTTTGTGGCAGACGCTACTCGAAATAGATACTTACCTTTGAATAGTCATCACAATTTTACTGTCGTACATAATGGCTTAGATTTGCAGTTATTAAAATCTGCATCTCAGAAATGGTCAAAACAATCCGCAAGGTCAACTTTAGAAGTAAAAAATGATGAAATTGTCATTCTATTATTAGGTACTGTTTGTGAAAGGAAAGGTCAACAGGATTTAGTAAAAGCCTTATCATTTATCCCTGAAACAGAAAGCCAAAAAATCAAATGTTTTATAGTAGGCGATCGCCCAAATCTTTACAGTTTAAAATTACACGAACTTTTGACTGAATTACCAGAAGAAATTCAACAGCGAGTAGAAATAGTAAAAGAAACTCCTGAAACAGCAAAATATTATCAAGCAGCAGATATATTTGTTTGTACTTCCCGCGTCGAGAGTTTTCCCAGAGTAATATTAGAAGCAATGGCTTATAATTTACCCATAATTACTACTCCAGTATTTGGCATTGTTGAACAAATAAAACCAAATATCAATGGTTTATTCTATACTCCCGATAACCCAGAAGAATTAGCAAATGTTTTGACATCTTTGTTGACGGATGAAGCATTGCGTCATCGACTCGCAGGTAATTCCAAATATGTACTAGAGTCATTAAATACCTTTGCAGAAATGACAGAAACTTATGGTCAAATATTTCGCGAAGCATACTTTTCTTTAGACAAATTAGCACACAGGGATTATGGCAAAGATGTACGGATTAAGGGGTAGAAGACAGGAGACAGGAGACAGGAGACAGGAAAAATGGAAATTTAGAGGAGGTAGGAGTAAGAATTGTAAGAATGATTTTTCTGCCCAACTATGCGCCTAAAATATTAACTTTTTAAGGGCTAGGATACAGGAGACAGGAAACAGGAGAAATGGAAATTTAGAGGAGGTAGGAGTAAGAATTGTAAGAATGATTTTTCTGCCCAACTATGCGCCTAAAATATTAACTTTTTGAGCGTTTTAGATGTGATACCAGTAACTTTTTTCGACCACAAAAAGACTAAATTATTTATATGTCAATGCTTTTAGATTAGATCGGTAATCCCTAAATATGTACAGGTAAAACCAAATATTAATGGTTTATTCTATACTCCCGATCGCCCAGAAAAATTAGCAAATGTTTTGACATCTTTATTGACAGATGAAGCATTGCGTCATCGACTCGCAGGTAATTCTAAATATGTACTGGAGTCATTAAATACTTTTGCCGAAATGACAGAAACTTATAGTCAAATATTTCGCGAAGCATACTTTTCTTTAGACAAATTCAACTCTTAACTGGCTTAGTATAGCAGAAGGAAGAAAAAAGAAGTAATAAGGGAAAAGGTGTTTGGTTATTTAGGAAATTAGTTAGTTATCTACCATATAAGGAAGAAGGAAAAATCTGGCATTGTCTGAGTTTTAGGCTTTTGATATGCCCTAACTTTTCCTTCGACTTATATCATATCCGGATAATAGTTTGATAAAAAAACTTTCTCCCTTTGAACCAATATTTCCTTCTACTTTCTGCCTTCCTTTTAGCAAACTTACTTTGGGATTATAAAAATGATGTTTATTAATCCCAAATATAGATTTTGCCTTCAAGAAAATATTTGGTTCTGAACAAAGTAAAGATATTCTGATTAGTTTTTTAAACAGCATCCTTTATGACAGTCATCCTACTATCAAAGACCTACAAATTCTCAATCCCTATCTCGTACCTAAAATTCGAGGATTAAAAGATACTTATTTAGATGTTAAAGCCAAGGTTACTGGAAACAAAACTGTAATTATTGAAATGCAAGTTTTGAACTTATAAGGATTTGAAAAGCGGATTTTATATAATGCAGCTAAAGCTTATTCTACTCAGTTAGATTCAGGAGAAGATTACACTTTGCTAAATCCTGTTATTGGCTTAATTATTACAGATTTTGAAATGTTTTCTGGATTAGATAAAATTATTTCTCGCTTTTTGCTCAAAGAAAAAGATTATTTAATAGACTATCCTATTTATGACATTGAATTAGTCTTTGTATAATTGCCCAAATTTACTAAATAAATCTCATAATTAACAACAATTACTGATAAATGGCTGTATTTTATCAAGAGTGTAAAAAAATTTGATTATGTGCCAGAAAACATGAGGGAAGTGCCATAAATTAAAAAAGCATTTGAAGTTGCTAATCAAGCTGGTTTTAATAGAGAAAAATTTGAAAATTTTGAGGCACGGTAAACTTATATTGCCGACAAAAAAAATGCTATAAAAAGAGCCATTCGACAAGGAATTGAGCAAGGTATCCAACAAGGTAATCGAGAAGCTAAAATCGAAATTGCTAAACGATTACTAGAATTTTTAGATGCAGAAACTGTTAGTCAAAATACAGGTCTGAGTCTAGAATAAGTTCAAAACTTGAGAAACCAATGAGTAAGCATTTCCTACGGGTAGGAAAACCCTTTTGTATTCCCCTATTGCCTGTTGCCTGTTGCCTGTTGCCTTGCGCGTAGCGCTATAAAGTATGAACAATTGGTATTCAAATCGGCAAATTCTGAAAATAAATAATGTTTAATCTAGATTTTCCTAAAAGCACAGAAATAGATTACTTAACTAAATTTTCTGGTTGGTACATTTCTGAAAATAATCTCAATATTCAACTAAGTCTGTATCTAAATGGAAAACCTTATGCATCTCTTTTACATGGTGGATATCGACCAGATGTAGCTACTGCTTTTCCAGAAAAAAAATATGCTGGTCATAGTGGTTTTGGGGGCGAGCTTTTACTGCCCAAAAATATTAAACCAGAGACAGATATAAAAATAGAAATATTTGCCGATGGAAGAGAAAAATATTATTATTTCAAAATAAATTTAAGATTATTGGAAATATTCCTAACCAACCTCAACAGCAGAAAACTTTCAACCTAGAAAAATTATTAATTTGCCCTCAATGTGGAAACATAGCTGCACCATGTAATAAACAAAATTGCCCTGTATGGATAAGAAGAAATACTCCTCATATTTTGCAACCAGGAGATTTACCATTTATTAAACTCACAGAAACAGAAACTACCCATCCTTACTCAGAAGGAATTTTAACAGTATTAAATAAAATTGGAGAAAATGGAATAGTTTTAGATTTTGGCGCAGGTAACACTCAAAAAGAATATCTAAAGCCAAATATTTGTTACTTAGATGTGCAGCAATATCAATATACAGATGTCGTCTGCTCTACATTAAAATTACCATTTTCAGATAACTGTTTTGATGGCATAATTAGTCATGCAGTTTTTGAACATTTACCTAATCCATTTTTTACCGCAAAAGAACTTTATCGCATCTTAAAACCAGGAGGTTTAATATTTATTGAGACTGCATTTTTACAACCACTTCACGCTGACCCCAGCCATTATTTTAATATGACAATTCATGGTTTACGGCAAATTTTGTCAGACTTTGAAGAAATCAATAGTGGTATTTTTCCCCATCATTATCCATCCTATAGTATGATGATGTTGATTCAAACTGTCTGGCCTTATATTCAACAAAAAGAATGGCAAGAACGTTTAGAAGATTGGCACGCTTTTTTAGTACAAGAAGGTGATAATTTAGATATGGTATTAGGGGAAAAAGGGAGAGAAATTTTAGCAGCAGGAGTATTTTTTGAGGGTAAGAAACCTACAAAAAAATGTATTGTTGAAAATTCCTAAATATAGAGACTTCTAAAAATTGTGAACTTAGATATGAGGTTTCTCAAGTTACGGAATAATTAATAATTAATAATTAAATAATTCGCGCCTTGAAGCCTCCCCTTTTAAGGGGAAAAAAGCTGTCTAGGGATGGCGTTTGCTACTGCAAAGCTTTCTGTTCCGGAATGCTACCGCAAACGCTAACAGCGGAGCGGCTCTGATAAGAGTGGGTCTCGGAGCTGTCCGACCATCGACTAAGAGAAGAAATAATATTTCCTTATATTTAATTCCGTAACGGTTAAAACCCGAGGTAATTATCAATTATCCATTATCAATTAATGAATAAGATACAGTTTTTTTCTTATTTTCTACTCCCTATTCCCTAAAACAAAGAAATTTTTTACCGAAAAATTATGGTCTAAAGCCTCCCCTTTTAAGTTATCTCTTACCCATAAGTCTGAAACCCTTGGGGGGAAAAGGGGAGCAGGGAGCAGGGGAGAAAGGAGAAAGAATCATAGTAGCTAAATAAAACTACTGAAGTTGTCAAAAAATGTACTTTTTCATACATTTTGTCTCCCGAAAAAGCCGAACCAATACTCATCCATGACTTTTCTATTTTGTCAAGTTTTATATTAAGAAAGATGTGGGTAATGGATAGCCTTTTAAGGGAATAAAAAAAGAAAATATTTCAAATTTAAAGCCTCCTTATTGTAGAGGTACTGATAACTAAAATGACCTCACGCTTCTTGGGAATTGCTATATGAAAATTTGATTGTTCTTTCAATGTATAATATCAACTTTAAAAAAGAATATTACGAATAATAAGCATTAGCCAAAAGATTTTATACCGGATCTCTATTTGATGAAAAAGATAAATTTTTTTTGGGGATAAACGAAATTTCAACTATTTATACTAACTACTGACTGCTAGCAACAGTTGTGGGTATTTGTAGCAAAAATTTATCAAAATAATTGGGTCGCACAACCCCGTCTTTTAAGGTGAAATATTTTTGGAGAGTTACTCAAAATCCCTGTTACAAAAATAACTTCTGACTTCTGAATTATGACTTCTGACTTCATTAACGCCCTTGATATTACTTGTTCCCTAAAAGCTTCGATATAGCAAAGAACGAGTTAGTTAGGACATAGACTGATGATGAAGCAAAGAAGGGGAAAGATTTTTCCTACTGTTCCCTATTACCTGTTCTCTGTTCCCTGCTATATAATATTTCACAATTAAAATAAAATTTTTATATGTCAGAAAATAATTTCAATAATCAGCATCAGAGTCAAGCCCAAAAATATTGGCAAACAAATCCAAAAGCAGCTTTAGTAAATAGTAATCAGTGGGTATCTAATTTGATTATTGAAAAAGCTATTAATAAAAGAATCTCTGGTGGAGAAACAGAAAAATATTGGCTAGCTTGGTTGATAGAAGATTTTTTTGCTGGCAGAAAATTTGATAGTTTATTATCTATTGGTTGTGGCGTTGGTAATCATGAAATACTAATGACAAAGTTAGGTTTGGCTAAGAATATTGATGCCTTTGATTTTTCTGAATCTGCATTAGAAATTGCTAGAAGAGAAGCAGAAAAAGCTGGAGTTAAGATTAATTTTTACCAAGATAATTTTAATACTTTTACTCTTAACAAAAAATATGACCTAATAACGTGCTTTGGTTCTTTGCATCATGTGAAAGAATTCGAACACTGTTTATCAACAATCAAAAATCACTTAAAACCTCAAGGTTATGTAATCTTAAATGAGTATATTGGTGATTGCTTCAATATTTATGAACAACAACAATTAGATATTATTAATCGTATATATAATTGCTTTGATGATACTCTAAAATCTGTCAAAGTCTCAAAATATAAAAGCCCAAGTATTGAAGAAGTATTTACAGTAGACCCATCTGAAGCAGTACGTTCAAAATTGATATTGGCATTTATCAAATACTACTTTCATATAGAAGTTTTGAATCACTATGGCGGTGGATTAATTAACGAACTATATCAACTACTAGATAGTAATCAATTTATTACTGAAGACCCCAAAGGAGAAACAATAATCAGATTATTGCTGGAATTTGAGAAAATCTTAATGGAAATTCCAGGAGGCTTAAAAAGTGATTTTTGCTTATGTATTCTCCGACATAAAACCTTAAAAAAACAATCCCAAAAACCTGATTTTTTGATAATTGGAGCGCAGCAATGTGGTGTAAATTATTTACATAAATATATTTTTAAACATCCTAAAGTAGCAGGAGTTAAACAACCACCATTACATTTTTTGATCTAAATTTTCATCAAGGAATAAACTGGTATAAAAATCAATTTGTAGTGGAAGAAGAAAGTGATTTAATTACAGGAGAATCAAGCTCTTACTATTTATTTCATCCTCTTGTTCCCCAAAGAGTTTACAATTTCTATCCTAATATAAAGTTGATTGTAATACTAAGAAATCCTATAGATAGAGCAATCAACCACTACTACCATGAAGTAAAATTAGGTTATGAATCTTTAAGTTTATCAGAAGCGATCGCTGCAGAATCTAACCGTTTAGAAGGAGAAGTAGAGAAAATTATAGAAACAGAAACATATTACAGTTTTAACCATCAACACTACACATATTTATCTCGCGGTAAATACGTCGAGCAACTACAAAATTGGATGAAATTTTTCCCAAAAGAACAATTTTTAATTCTGCAAAGTGAAGACTTGTTTAATCATCCTCAAGAAACTATGAACAAAGTATTTAAGTTTCTCGATTTGAAGCCAGAATTAATAGATGATTATATAGATGGCAAGGAAGAACAAACACCTGAAATTAACTCTGAAACATACCAGCAATTAACAGAATACTTTCAACCCTATAACCAGAAACTAAATGAATATATTGGCATCAAATTCCACAAAAAAATCGACCATCCAATCAACTATCAAAAGCCACATTTTCTCATAATTGGCGCTCAGAAATGTGGCACTAATTCCTTATATAACTATTTAGTACAACATCCTTTAGTTGCAGCATCCTTACAACATGAAATTCATTACTTTGACTTAAATTTTGACCAGGATTTAAAATGGTATAAATCGCAATTTCCCGAATTAGAGCCAGGAATAATTACAGGAGAATCAAGTCCTTACTATTTATTTCATCCTCTCGTACCCCAACGAGTTTTTGATATATATCCTCAGATGAAATTAATTATTTTGTTGAGAAACCCAGCAGAAAGAGCAATTTCTCACTATTATCACGAAGTTAGATTAGGAACTGAAACATTAACCTTGAAAGAAGCGATCGCTTCTGAACAAACTCGTCTAAAAGGAGAAGTTGAAAAAATCATTCAAACAGAAACATATTACAGTTTTAACCATCAACATTATACATATCTAGCAAGAGGCAAATATATTGAACAACTGCAAAATTGGATGAATATTTTTCCCAAGGAACAATTTCTCATCCTCAAAAGTGAAGACTTATTTAGTCACCCTCAAGAAACCATGAACAAAGTCTTTAAATTCTTAGAACTACCTGCACATTTTTCAGAAGAATATCTTCAATATAATTCTGGCAATTACTCAAAACCTAGTACAGAAATATATCAGGAATTAATAGAATATTTCCAACCCTATAATCAAAAATTAGCTGAATATATGAAAATTAATTTGTAAGCATTCAAATTTTGAAATATAGTCTCGCTAAAAGCTTTGAAAAATCTGTATCGTACTATTTTCCTAAAGCAACATTTAAGACTTGAAACGCCACTACCTAATACCATTTCTCCATGAAGTTGCGCTAAATATAAATAAAGATGATAATCTTCAGTTTAATAAGGTCTGAACAATAATTATTAAGCGCATTGTTACAGAGAAATGGTATCAATCTCAATTTCCCGAATTAGAGCTAGGAATAATTACTGGAGAATCAAGTCCTTACTATTTATTTCATCCCCTAGTAGCTCAAAGGATTTTTGATAAATATCCTCAGATGAAACTAATAGTTATTTTGATAAATCTAGCAGAAAGAGCAATTTCTCACTATTATCACGAAGTTAGATTAGGAACTGAAACATTAACCTTGAAAGAAGCGATCGCTTCTGAACAAACTCGTCTAAAAGGAGAAGTTGAAAAAATCATTCAAACAGGAACATATTACAGTTTTAACCATCAACATTATACATATCTAGCAAGAGGCAAATATATTGAACAACTGCAAAATTGGATGAATATTTTTCCCAAGGAACAATTTCTCATCCTCAAAAGTGAAGACTTATTTAGTCACCCTCAAGAAACTATGAACAAAGTATTTCAATTTTTAGAACTACCTGCACATTTCTCAGAAGAATATCTTCAATATAATTCTGGCAATTACTCACAACCTAGTACAGAAATATATCAGGAATTAGTAGAATATTTCCAACCCTATAATCAAAAATTAGCTGAATATATGAGAATTAATTTGTAAGCATTCAATTTTGGAAATATAGCCACATTAAAAGCTTTGAAAAATCTGTATCGTACTATTTTACTCAAGCAACATTTAAGACTTGAAACGCCACTACCTGATACCATTTCTCCATGAAGTTGCGCTAAATATAAATAAAGATGATAATCTTCAGTTTAATAAGGTCTGAACAATAATTATTAAGCGCATTGTTACAGAGAAATGGTATCTCAATTTTCAGAATTAGAGCCAGGAATAATGACTGGAGAATCACGTTATTACTATTTATTTCATCCCCTAGTAGCTCAAAGAGTTTTTGATAGATATCCTCAGATGAAACTAATAGTTATTTTGATAAACCCAGCAGAAAGAGCAATTTCTCACTATTATCACGAAGTTAGATTAGGAACTGAAGAATTAACTTTGAAAGAAGCGATCGCTTCTGAACAAACTCGTCTAAAAGGAGAAGTTGAAAAAATCATTCAAACAGGAACATATTACAGTTTTAACCATCAACATTATACATATCTAGCAAGAGGCAAATATATTGAACAACTGCAAAATTGGATGAGTATTTTTCCCAAAGAACAATTTCTTATCCTCAAAAGTGAAGACTTATTTAGCCACCCTCAAGAAACTATGAACAAAGTATTTCAATTCTTAGAACTACCTGCACATTTTTCAGCAGAATATATTCCATATAATTCTGGTAATTACTCACAACCTAGTGCAGAAATATATCAGGAATTAATAGAATATTTCCAACCCTATAATCAAAAATTAGCTGAATATATAAAAATTAATTTGTAAGCATTCAAATTTTGAAAGATAGTCTCGCTAAAAGCTTTGAAAAATCTGTATCATACTATTTTCCTAAAGCAACATTTAAGGCTGGACACGCCACTACCTAATACCATTTCTCCATGAAGTTGCGCTTAATATAAAAATGAGAATAGTCAGTTTAATAAAGTCTGAGCAATAATTATTAAGCACATTGTTACAGAGAAATGGTATAAGTTACCAAAGTAGTTTGTGGAAATAATTAGTTTCCCCAGAGATTAATTCGATAATTATTTTTCTGGAGCTCTCTTGATGGAAGCTGTACCTAATAAACCTGCTACTACTAAACCTAAGAGTGAAGATGGTTCAGGTATAGGTTCTGCTATAAGCTCTGCGCTACCACTGATTGAATCAACTCGGAATCCAGAACTGATTCCAAAGTCAAATGCGATAAAGTCTAAGGTATTTAATCCGGAAACAAATCCGTCATTAATACTGAAAGAATCTAGATTCCTAAAGCCAGAACTCGTCTGTCCAGTCGATATTCCGTTAATTAGGATATCAAGCCCTTCATTGTCCACAGCCCATTCACCTGAAATTGAGGCGGTGTTAGGATCGAATCCAGTTAGGTCGAAAGTAGTCCTAAAAGTACGAGTAACATTGGTGGGTTGACCAGTTGCCGTTTCCCAAATCCAGCGAGAATTTGAATTGTTAGGAAACCAAACCGAAGGAACATTAGCCTGATTCACAACGATACCAGAACTTGTCGTTTCTAAAATATTATAGTTAGGATCGGCAACACCATCTCCAAGAATCGTACCAGAACTATCAACTCCAGTAGGAAATAGGTCAGGAATAGGAATATTCTCCGCATTAGATGGAACAGCCGACAAAGCAATTCCTGCACTTAGTCCGGCTATGGATAAATAATTAACTAATTTCATGTTTTTGATTTTTGATTTTTTCAAAAATATCTAGAAGAAGGGTAAAGGAGGCAGAATATGCTACCTATAAATAATAATATATTAGCAGACAACCATAAAATACTGCAATAAAAATATCATTAAAATAATAAATATTACATATTAAATATTTAACTAGACTAATCTTCTTTCTAACCAAAAACTAAATGAATATATTGGCATAAAGTTAAAAATATCCAAAAAAGTCATAAACAAAGTTGATTGTGAATATCTAGAGAAAATCGCTTTTTTTAAACCATTACAAAACAGTATATTTAACATTTTATTTAGTCGATTTATTAATATAACAATCATAAATAATTTGTAGAAAATCTAAGGATATATAAAAACTATGGAAATTTTATCCCTGTTCCCTATTCTCTAAATTAAAAGATATTTTTCGCAACTAAAATTTGATTGCTATATTTATAGTAAGGAACGAGTTGCTTAGGACATTGATTAATGATGACTTTAGACAGAGAAATTATTTTCCCACTGTTGCCTGTTCCCTATTCTCTGCTATAACTAAAAACTCATAAATAAACAACAAAAATGACTATTGATTACGAAAATGCTTGGGAAGAATATGCAAAAAAATGGCAAGAAAATCATCCCGAATTAACTAATATAGGTGACGAATGGATAGGCAAAGCAGCAGGAGCAGCCAACTCATTAGCAGAATATGAAAAATTAATCGAACAAAAATTTATAGCACCATATATCAATCAAAAACATACAGTACTAGAAATAGGTATTGGTGGAGGACGTACCGCAGAATTGTTACTTAAATATTGCCAAAAATTAATATGTGCAGATATTTCCAATTCTATGTTAAATGCTACTAAAAATAGACTTGGCGAAACCAGAGTAAAATATCTCAAACTTGATGGAATAACATTAAATAGAATTGACTCAAAAACAGCAGATGTTTGTTTTTGTTACGACACAATGGTACATTTAGAACCCAGAGATATTTTTAATTACTTAACTCAAATTCCGCGAATATTACGAGGACAAAAGCTTTGCATATTTCACCACACAAATACCCTCAGCGATTTAGGTTGGCAAAGATTTCTCAAAGATTGGGATAAAAATCTTATGGGAAAACGAAACGGAACCGCTCACTCAGTAATGACTAATGCAATAATGGAGAAATTTCTATCCCATCTCAAATATAAAATTATTCATCAAGATACTGATTCAGTTCCTAGAGATTGTATTTGGATATGTCAGGCACCAGACATTATTTAGGGGTTGCGGAAAAAGTCTTTTTAAGGAGTAGGGGAGTAGGGGAGTAGGGGAGTAGGGGAGTGGGGGAGTAGTTAGGAAGAACCGAGAATAGAATTTAATTAGGAGGTAGTCGAATATATTTGTCAGAGTGATTTTTCTGGAATTATTCTGCCTTTTATGCTAACTTTTTGAGAGTTTTAGACCTAATAAAAGGCACTTTTCCCCACCATAAAAAGGCTTTAGCTAATATCAGTCAATGCTTAAAAATTTAATCAGTAAATTCTATTTAAACGTAAGCATTCAGCCATCAGCTATTAGCTATCAGCTATTAATTTTGGGAAAGGTAAAAGCAACCTTTGAAATTGAGAAAGAATAAAAAATTACTGCCAAAGTCCCCTGACTAAACCCTAGAAGTAATTATTAATTAAGGCTTGCTGAATAAATCTAAAAGTATTAACATATATAAGGTTTGATAATTTTTTAGTTGAAAAAGTTCAACTTTTTAAGTCATAATGGTTCAAAAAATTAGCATTTTAGGCGCATAGTTGTGCAGAAAAATCAAGGGACAATTCTTCCTCCTAACCTACTCGCTCATTCCCATTTATCCCCTCCACGGTCGGGGTTAGGGGTGGGTTGTCTCCTGTCTCCTGTCTCCTACCCTCACCCATAAGACTTTTTCAGCAAACCCTAATTACTAATTGCTGAAGAGCGTAGTTCCTCCGGAGGAGGCTAGCTGACTGCTAATAGCTGTTGGCGCAGCATTCCCCAGGAAATGCTTACATTTAAACATTAAAAAATAATCATAAATAATACAAATTAGAACTTATGAAATATCTATTTCTACACCCAAACTTTCCTGCCCAATATCGTCATATTATTACCGCCTTAGGAGCAAATCCTAACAATCAAGTTGTATTTGGCACAAAAAACGAACGGCCAGAGTGGAAAATACCAGGAGTTCACAAAGCATTATTCAAACCAAGTCGCGAACCCCGTCCAGAAACCCATCACTACGTCCGTCCCCTAGAAAGTGCAGTAATTTATGGACAAGCCGTATTTAGAACCGCAGAACAACTCAAAGCACAGGGATTTGTGCCAGATATCATTTGTGGCCACTCTGGCTGGGGACCCACCTTATTTGTCAAAGAAGCATTTCCTAACACCCCACTTCTTTGCTACTTTGAATGGTTCTATCATTCTTATGGTTCTGATGCTGACTTCGACCCCGCAGAACCCTTGACAGTAGATGATATGGCCAGAATAAGAGTAAAAAATGCTCCCATACTAATAGACTTGTACACCTGTGATTGGGGTTTATCCCCCACATATTGGCAGCGGTCGCAATTTCCCACAGAACTCCAAAGCAAACTATCAGTACTCCACGATGGAGTAGATGCAGACTATTTCAAACCAAACCCAGGGGCAAAATTAGTACTACCTAACTTAGACCTGTCCGGTGTTGATGAACTTGTTACCTATGTAGCGCGAGGAATGGAACCCTATCGGGGATTCCCAGAATTTATAGAAGCGATCGCCTATCTCCAAGAAAGGAGACCCAACTGCCATGTAGTAATAGTCGGTTCTGAAAGAGTTTGCTACGGTAAATCCTTACCCAATGGTAAAACTTACAAACAAGAAATGTTAGAAAAAATACCCTTGGACTTATCACGAGTTCACTTCGTTGGGTCATTGCCCTATGGTCTATACTTAAAAGTTATTCAAGCATCTGATGTTCATGTCTACCTGACCAGACCCTTTGTTCTGTCATGGTCTATGATTGAGTCTCTATCCACTGGTTGTTTAATTGTAGGCTCAGATACACCTCCTGTGAGGGAAGTTATTGAGGATGGTGAAAATGGCCTATTAGTAGACTTCTTCTCCCCCAAACAGATAGCTGACCGCATCGATGAAGTGTTGGATCACCCAACTCGCATGGCAGAAATCCGTGTCAAAGCCCGCCAAACAGTTTTAGAGCGATATGCTCTTTCCAACTTATTAGTAAAACATTTAGAACTAATTCATCAAGTTGCTAACCGTAGCTTACAACTAAAAGATATAGGTATGGAAAAAAAGCAACCTCTAACCTCATATAAACTATAGTGCCGCTACGCGGAAGTTAAAAGTCAAAAGTATTGATGTTTTAGGATTTTGTAACTGGTCAGTTATTTCCGCCATCCTGCACTAGATACATTAAAAATCAACCATACTATATGGGAACCTAAAATCAACTATCTACGTCCTCCGATAATGTTAAGACTATAATCAATCATTAAAAAATATGCTGCCTTACTATAAATACTAGATTGTACTTAAAAGTCAATAATGGTAAACCCAGAGGCAGATGGTAGGCCAAATTTTGGCTGATAATTTTTGTAGTTAAAAGGCTAGACTTATTCCAGATAAACAGGTTAAACTACAGCCGAATATAAAATTACTGGTATTTGTTGGTAGTTTAGCCAAACAAAACAATTGTCCATATATTAGATATAATCGATGTAGAGGAGTGAAACGGTATGGTAACATTAACTGATGAAGATAACGTGTTCGATCAGGAAGTTTCTGGGAATATAGTACCTGATACAATTAATGGTATTGCTGGAGACGACAGTATAGCTACTTCTACCTTGGGTGGCAGTCTAGTTAGAGGTGGAGATGGAAACGATACACTGATAGCCAGAGGTCCTTCTGGTATTAACAGCTCTGGTCAAGCAGATACTCTCGAAGGTGGGAGAGGGAATGACTCCCTGGAATTCCGAGCTGTTGCTGGTTTTGGATTTGGAGATGGTGACAATGATACCTTAGTCGCTCTTTCCCGTACTAGCCTTTATGGAGGTCAGGGAGATGACTTTCTCCGTGGTCTGATTGGAGAGAACTGGTTCTCTGCCAATCAAGGCAATGATATCCTACTTATACGCGCAAGAGATAGTCTTTATGGTGGCAGGGACAATGACACTATTAGTGTTTTTACTCCGGAAGTAGTAGAGGCACTTGATTTTGACACCTTACCTAGATTTACAGGTGACACAGGTCAAGGCCAAAACTTTATTTCTGCAAACCGACAAGAAGACTTAGTTGTTGCTTTTGGCGATCGCGATACTATCTACGGCGGTAAAGATAATGACACGTTATATTCTTTGGGTAACCAAGTCCGTTTAAGTGGAGATAATGGCAATGATGTAATAATTCAGCTAAATCAGGAAACTGTAGGAACTCCTACTAATAGCACAGATATAGCTTTAACTTCAATAGAAAGGTCTACTCTACTAGGTGGTGGAGGTAATGACTCTATTCAAGGTGCAGTAGGGCCATTTGGTGATGGTAGAAATTCCTTAGATGGTGGAGCTGGCAACGATACTCTCAGAGGCCAAGCTTCAAGAGATACCTTGGTTGGTGGTGGAGGTAATGACTTCATTACTACTGGTTTGCTTGAAGAAAACGAAGATAAATTTAGTACTAATGGTATAGCACTTAACACTCCCGGTTTTGCTGGTCAAAACAGATTAGATGGTGGTGCGGGTAACGATACTCTAATATCAGGCTTTTTATCAGATACTATGATTGGTGGTCAGGGAAATGATTGTCTCAGTGGTATCTTTAGTCGTGTGGATGGGGGCGAGGGTAACGATACGATTGATGCTACAAGTATCAGTACCAATGCTTCGGGTGGTGCTAGTATTGAAGTTACTCTGATTGGAAGTTCAGGTAATGATATCCTTTTGGGTAGTACTCAGGCTGATGTCACAAACTTCTTTAATGGTGGTACAGGTAATGACTTTATTCAGTTTGGTGGAACAAACGACCAGTTAATTGGAAATACACAAGGTAACGATACAATCATAGCATTTCAGGGTGGAGGTACAGCACCATTCTTAATAGAAGATACTCAAGGTAGTAATACTTTAAGTGGAGCTAATGGAGCAGACACCTTAATTACTGGAGCGGGTGATGATTCTATTGTGGGTGGTACTGCAGAGGACTCAGAGGGAGATAGTATTAGTGCTGGAGCAGGGGATGATGTAATATTTGGCCGTGGAGGAAGAGATACTATTGTTGGTGGTGCAGGTGACGACTATATTGCACCTGGCCTTGGTACAGGGGATTCCTTAATTGGTGGTCAAGGTAACGATAGCTTTGCTTATTTTACCGTTGGGGAAGATGCTCAAAGGAGTGTTATCGTAGATTTCGATCCTTCTGATGACCGGATACTTCTAGACTTGAATGGATTTGGTTTGGAAAATTCCAGCAAAAACTCAGTTATTAGTAGTAATGATTTTGTTCTTCTCGATCCAGGTGATAACTATCAAGATAGTGATGCTCGGGGTACAACTGCTGTAATTATCTATGAACCAGCTCCTTTAAATGGAGATGGAGAAGAGATAGATTCAGGTATATTGAGGTACGACCCCAATGGTACGGAAGCAAATAATGAAGATAATCCTATTGTTACTATTGCTCGTCTCAACGGTAATCCAAATTTACTACAAAGCGACATCTTTATTATCTAATCTTAGAGATTAAACAAAAAAATGAGGTTGTGATTTATTTTTAACCACGCCTCATTTTTTTTCTGGATTATTTTCTGTTTTGACTTCTTTTTCTTCTTGATTTTTAGTTTTACTCTCAGTTTTGTCTTGAGTAGAAACCTGTTTCTGAAGCAATGGTATTTGATTATCAATTAAACTCAAAAATGTAGTACCAAAATGTTGAATTTCTAGAAAACTAGCATCAGCAGCAGCAGGTTTATAAATTTTAAAAGTCCGCATAATTCCTAATGTAGCAGCGCTTTCTAACGGACCAATAAAGCTAGTATCTCGGTCTAAAAAATAAGGTTTACTAGCCCATTCTTTCATTTGTTCGGCATTTAAAAAATAACAACCAGAGTGGGGATTAAGAGTTCTATGAAAGGCAATTACCTTTTCCATGATTTTTCCCTTAAGCTGATATTGCTCTCGAATATTTTGAAATTTAGCTGTTATTTCTGGTTTTAAATCTCCATCTATATAAGCTTTGGGAACAGCTCCTAAGGGAGAAATTTCATAACGATTTGGTTGAAGTAAATTACCATTTCCTGTGTGGTGATTAAACCAGTTTAATTTCACAAATAGCCATGGGTCGTGCAATATTAAATCATCTTCTAAGTAACAATAATAATCATATTTCCCAAGACATGATTTCATTACTTCCTGACATTCAAAACCTAGTAACATAGGTTCTACGTTAGTGCTATGATGCATCAGAAAATCTGAGGACAAAGGAATTTGAGATAATAAATGAAAACCTTTAGTAGTACAAACAATAATATCAATATCATGGCTATGGCTTTGATTGGCAGGAATTGCTTGATATCTACTAATATCAATTATGTACTGAGATTTGGCATATAAGGCACGCAATGCAGTTAAACAGGTTGTTAAGGCTATGCGCCGTGTTTGCGGGTCTTTTCGTAAAGAACCATGTTTTCCGCTACCTTCAGGGTTAAAGAAATGAGCAATGGTAAATAATATTCGCATTTTTGGAATAGGGAATAGAGAATAGGAAATAGCAAACTGTAAAAGAGTTTTAGGATAAATGTCCTAACAAATTTTTGTAGCGCTATAGATTAAGAAATAGGGAGTAGGGAGTAGGAAAATCTACTAATACTAACTTTTTTGGCAGCTCAACTACTTATTCAAAAATCATACGTCACTTCAATTATAATTTATCGGGACTTTGATATTTTTAGGCTAAAAATGGTTTCAAACTCAACATTAGCAAGAAAAATACGTTGCCCTGGCTAAAAATGGCTCAAAGTTAGATATATCAATAAATAGACTATTTTGACGTTAAGGAATGACACAGCAAGAGTTTAACACTATTTTTAAGACATTTTTGCTAAAGTCCCCAATAAAATATGCTAGTTTTTCATGTGACAATTGCTGTATTTAATTCTATAATAAATTCTATATTATAAGTAGATTTAGTTTGCTTCTCTGTAGGAGTATCAATGGGTTTAATATCATATCCACTTATATCATTTGTGTAAACCCAATCGTGAATATATACAGGAAATTTAAGTTTTTCGGATCTTCTAGTTTTTAACTATCATCTTTTAGCAGCTCTGGATTCAAAATTCCGGGTTTCTATAAATAGGGAATAGGGAATAGGGAATAGGGAATAGGGAATAGGGAGTAGAAAAATATACTAATACTAACTTTTTGGCAGCTCAACTACTTATTCAAAAATCATACGTCACTTCAATTATAATTTATCGGGACTTTGATATTTTTAGGCTAAAAATGGTTTCAAACTCAACATTAGCAAGAAAAATACGTTGCCCTGGCTAAAAATGGCTCAAAGTTAGATATATCAATAAATAGACTATTTTGACGTTAAGGAATGACACAGCAAGAGTTTAACACTATTTTTAAGACATTTTTTGCTAAAGTCCCCAATAAAATATGCTAGTTTTTCATGTGACAATTGCTGTATTTAATTCTATAATAAATTCTATATTATAAGTAGATTTAGTTTGCTTATCTGTAGAAGTATCAATGGCTTTAATATCATATCCACTTATATCGTTTGTGTAAACCCAAGGGTGAATATATACAGGAAATTTAAGTTTTTCGGCTCTTCTAGTTTTTAACTATCATCTTTTAGCAGCTCTGGATTCAAAATTCCGGGTTTCTATAAATAGGGAATAGGGAATAGGGAATAGGGAATAGGGAATAGAAAAATATACTAATACTAACTTTTTTGGCAGCTCAACTACTTATTCAAAAATCATACGTCACTTCAATTATAATTTATCGGGACTTTGATATTTTTTAGGCTAAAAATGGTTTCAAACTCAACATTAGCAAGAAAAATACGTTGCCCTGGCTAAAAATGGCTCAAAGTTAGATATATCAATAAATAGACTATTTTGACGTTAAGGAATGACACAGCAAGAGTTTAACACTATTTTTAAGACATTTTTTGCTAAAGTCCCCAATAAAATATGCTAGTTTTTTCATGTGACAATTGCTGTATTTAATTCTATAATAAATTCTATATTATAAGTAGATTTAGTTTGCTTATCTGTAGAAGTATCAATGGCTTTAATATCATATCCACTTATATCGTTTGTGTAAACCCAAGGGTGAATATATACAGGAAATTTAAGTTTTTCGGCTCTTCTAGTTTTTAACTATCATCTTTTACCAGCTCTGGATTAAAAATCCCGGCTTCTATAAACCTGATAGTTTAGGAGGGGTTAAAATTCCCTTCTCAACGTCATTTCAGTTATTAGTTATCAGTTATCAGTACCTCTGCAATAAGGAGGCTTAAAATCTGAAATATTCTCTTCTCTTGGTCGATTAGATATGGCGAGGAGACCTCGCCATCTCTCGACCGCTTTTTTATCCCCTTAAAAGGGAAGGCTTTAAACCAGAATTTTTCGGTAAAAAAAAATGTTTCGGTGCGCTACATGTTTGCGCAGCATTCCGCAGGAAAACGCGAAGCGGAACGGAGTTCTATCCTACTGATTGCTGAGTGCTGAGTGCTGACCGCTTATTTAATCATCAAATAATTCTGGAACACGACTTTTTAACTCTTTATTTAAACGCGGTAATTCATCTCGCATTTGCAGATACCAATCACGGCGCTGACGATAATTTTGACAAAGTAAACGATTATTTTTTACCCAATCATAAGCGTTAATTGCTATTCTTTTTCTGAGATTTTCATCAGTTATTAGTTGTCTAAATTTTCTGGCAAAATCTGAAACAGAATGATAAATTAAACCAGTTTTACCATCAATAATTGAATATTGATAAACTATTGGACTAGCAAGCACAGCTACTCCATAACCTGCACATTCAACAAATTTTAAGTCAGATTTCATTTGATTAATTTGGTTGTCATTTAAAGGTAATAAACTAAGGTCACAACTACCAAGAATCTCTAGATACTTATCATAATTACAAAATGGATAAAATTCTTTATTGGCTGTATTTAAACTTTCAAAAAATAACTTATCGTGGATGACTTTGAACCTAATTTTATCTTGATAATCTGACAATACTTGATTGATTATTGGCATAATTTCTTTCCAGTCTGCTTCCCTGTTGACAGCTCCGAAAAATATGGTAAGATATTTATTATGGGAAAGTGTGCGCTCATATAGGGGTACTATTCTAGCCAGTTGATTGTGAAAAACTACAACGTTGGGGTTATATTGGCGTAAAAAATTAGCTAGGGATGGGGTAGAAGTTTGTACACAGTGACAGCCACGATAGCTAAGATAATTATTTTCAGCATATTCAGGACGACGTAACGGATTATCATCAATTTCAGCCACAATCAAATAATCCTTTTCCAGCAAAGACTTAAGTTTATGAAAGTCAGACGGATAATTTAAAATTGTGCGTTGCCAGATAAACACCTTTTCTTCTTGAGGCAACCCTATATTTAAGTCAGCAGTTTTCGCAGCAGAAAAAGTTCTCACCCCAGGAATAGTAGCGCTAAAGCGGTCGGGTTCCAAAACTCTGACAGTACCACAAACTTTCGGGTCCATAATTATCGTTTGAATTAATAATCTCCGGGGAGGAATAGGGGATTTGGTAGCGCGTGCAATGAAATATTCAGCAGCGGTCTGAGTAGCAAACTTTTTTGAGTCCAAACCCAAAGCATAAACCAGACCTTCAGTTACTTGGAGAAACTGTTGAAACTCCTCTCCTTTTTCACCACGAGTTTGTATTTCATATACTTGTAAACCTGCATTAGCGAAACATGACTTGAGACTTTCCAGAGTAAACCAATGACGAATTATTTCCGAATTTTCCCAACCACCCTTAAGCAAATTAAAAATTCTGCGCCAATGCTGTACATTTTGTACAATAGCCAAAACTTGACCATTATTTTTTAACCAACTTTGATGATATTTCAAAACTGCAGTCGGGTGAGCGATCGCCATTAAATCTAAACCATAAATCAGACAGTCTACTGTTTCTGGTTGGATATTTAGAGTAGAAATATTTTGTTGTAAATTTCCTACTACAATTTTATCTACTTGTAAGACAGAATTTTTAGCAAAGTCTGGATTAGATTCAATGGCAATATAATAACAGTGAGGATTAATCTGTTTATATTGAGAAGCTATTGTGCCATTACCACAGCCAAATTCGATAATAAGTTTAGCATCAGCGGGTATAAATTTTAGAAGTTCTTGGTGAATGGAATTTTCTGAAGAATTAAATCTAGTCTGAGTCATTTTCTTTAATTTAAGCTGCTCAAAATAATACCATTTCTTAAAAACTTTTCAATAAGAAGGAAGAAGGAAGAAGGAAGAAGGAAGAAGGAGAAAAATCTGGCATTGTCTGAGTTTCTAGCTTTTGATATATCAAATACAGTAATGGGGACTGCTATATATTTTATATTTTATCTATGACTCCTACTGAGACAAAAAGTAAGTCACCCTCCGAAATTTATCTACAGAAAATCAACTTCTCAAAAACTTTTCAATAATCAGGAAGAAGGAAGAAGGAAGAAGGAGAAAAATCTGGCATTGTCTGAGTTTCTAGCTTTTGATATATCAAATACAGTAATGGGGACTGCTATATATTTTATATTTTATCTATGACTCCTACTGAGACAAAAAAGTAAGTCACCCTCCGAAATTTATCTACAGAAAATCAACTTCTCAAAAACTTTTCAATAATCAGGAAGAAGGAAGAAGGAAGAAGGAGAAAAATCTGGCATTGTCTGAGTTTCTAGCTTTTGATATATCAAATACAGTAATGGGGACTGCTATATATTTTATATTTTATCTATGACTCCTACTGAGACAAAAAGTAAGTCACCCTCCGAAATTTATCTACAGAAAATCAACTTCTCAAAAACTTTTCAATAATCAGGAAGAAGGAATAAGGAAGAAGGAGAAAAATCTGGCATTGTCTGAGTTTTTAGCTTTTGATATATCAAATACAGTAATGGGGACTGCTATATATTTTATATTTTATCTATGACTCCTACTGAGACAAAAAAGTAAGTCACCCTCCGAAATTTATCTACAGAAAATCAACAACAAAGCCCAACCATCTACCATAATCTATATAAGAGTATATTTTTGAATTTTTCGAGATTTTTCTAAAGTCAAAAATAGGGATAGTCATTTCAGTTATCAGTTATCAGTTATCAGTTATCAGTTATCAGTTGTCACAGATATTGTTATGAGAGTGCAAGTCAGATATATATATTTAACCCATGATTTTCACCGAGGGATAAAAAATTAATTACTCTCCGACGTTTAAATTCTGAGAGAACTCAACTTTTAACCAGAAAAAATTTGAGTGGGAATAAGATATCTTCAACTTCACCGAAGAAAATTAATCACAAATTCCAAGCACTCTCTATACATGTATATATGTAGAGCAGTATATTTGCAAATTTGGTGATATTTTGATTTTTTCTACAGTCAAGAGTCAGATGACAGATATATTTAAACCCTAGCTCTCACCAAGAGAAAAAAATCAATTACCCTCCGAAAGTAATCTAGAGAAAATCAACAATTCACAGCCATTACAATTCTGAGAGAACTCAACTTTTAACCAGAAAAAATTTGAGTGGGAATAAGATATCTTCAACTTCACCGAAGAAAATTAATCACAAATTCCAAGCACTCTCTATACATGTATATATGTAGAGCAGTATATTTGTAAATTTGGCGATATTTTGATTTTTTCTACAGTCAAGAGTCAGATGACAGATATATTTAAACCCTAGCTCTCACCAAGAGAAAAATCAATTACCCTCCGAAAGTAATCTAGAGAAAATCAACAATTCACAGCCATTACAATTCTGAGAGAACTCAACTTTTAACCAGAAAAAATTTGAGTGGGAATAAGATATCTTCAACTTCACCGAAGAAAATTAATCACAAATTCCAAGCACTCTCTATACATGTATATATGTAGAGCAGTATATTTGTAAATTTGGCGATATTTTGATTTTTTCTACAGTCAAGAGTCAGATGACAGATATATTTAAACCCTAGCTCTCACCAAGAGAAAAAAATCAATTACCCTCCGAAAGTAATCTAGAGAAAATCAACAATTCACAGCCATTACAATTCTGAGATAACTCAACTTTTAACCAGAAAAAATTTGAGTGGGAATAAGATATCTTCAACTTCACCGAAGAAAATTAATCACAAATTCCAAGCACTCTCTATAAATCTATGATATGTAGAGCAGTATATTTGTAAATTTGGCGATATTTTGATTTTTTCTACAGTCAAAAGTCAGATGAGACATCTATTAAAACCCTAGCTCTCGCCAAGAGAAAAAAATCAATTACCCTCCGAAAGTAATCTAGAGAAAATCAACAATTCACAGCCATTCAAATTCTGAGAGAACTCAACTTTTAACCAGAAAAAATTTGAGTGGGAATGAGATATTTTCAGCTCTACCGAAGAAAATTAATAACAAAGTCCAAGCACTCTCTATACATCTATATACATCTATATATACAGATCAGTATATTTTGGAATTTTGCAAGATTTTTCTAAAGTCAAAAACAGGGATAGTCACAGATATTGTTAGGAGAGTACCAGTCAGATATATACATTTAACCCATGACTCTCACCGAGAAATAAAAAAATCAATTACCCTCCGAAAGTAATCTAGAGAAAATCAACAACTCACAGTCATTCAAATTCTGAGAGAACCCAACTTTTAACCAGAAAAATGTGAGTAGGAATGAGATACTTTCAACACCACTAAAGAAAATTAACTACCAAATCTAAGTACTCTCTATACATCTATATATTATATATTGGAAAATTTGGCGATATTTTGATTTTTTCTACAGTCAAGAGTCAGATGACAGATATATTTAAACCCTAACTCTCACCAAGGAGCAAAAAAATCAATTACCCTCCGAAAGTAATCTAGAGAAAATCAACAACTCACAGTCATTCAAATTCTGAGAGAACCCAACTTTTAACCCGAAAAATGTGAGTAGGAATGAGATACTTTCAACACCACTAAAGAAAATTAACTACCAAATCTAAGTAATCTCTATACATCTATATATATATTGGAAAATTTGGCGATATTTTGATTTTTTCTACAGTCAAGAGTCAGACGACAGATATATTTAAACCCTAACTCTCACCAAGGAGCAAAAAAAAATCAATTATCCTCCGAAAGTAATCTAGATAAAATCAACAACTCACAGTCATTCAAATTCTGAGAGAACCCAACTTTTAACCCGAAAAATGTGAGTAGGAATGAGATACTTTCAACACCACTAAAGAAAATTAACTACCAAATCTAAGTAATCTCTATACATCTATATATGTAGAGCAGTATATTTGTAAATTTGGCGATATTTTGATTTTTTCTACAGTCAAAAGTCAGGTGAGGTATATATTTAAACTCTGACTCTCACAGAGAAAAAAAATAAGTTACCCTCCGAAAGTAATCTAGAGAAAATCAACAATTCACAGCCATTCAAATTCTGAGAGAACTCAACTTTTAACCAGAAAAATTTGAGTGGGAATGAGATATTTTCAGCTCTACCGAAGAAAATTAATAACAAAGTCCAAGCACTCTCTATACATCTATATATACAGAGCAGTATATTTTGGAATTTTGCAAGATTTTTCTAAAGTCAAAAACAGGGATAGTCACAGATATTGTTAGGAGAGTACCAGTCAGATATATGCATTTAACCCATGACTCTCACCGAGAAATAAAAAAATCAATTACCCTCCGAAAGTAATCTAGAGAAAATCAACAACTCACAGTCATTCAAATTCTGAGAGAACCCAACTTTTAACCAGAAAAAATTGAGTGGGAATGAAATATTTTCAGTTCTACTAGAGAAAATTAACAACAACACCCAACCACCTCCCATATATCTATATATAGAGTAGTAGATTTGGAAATTTGGCGAGATTTTTCTTTTTTCTACAGTCAAAAGTTAGGTGACATATATATTTAAACCCTAACTCTCACAGAGACAAAAAAATCAATTACCCTCGGAAAATAATGTGGATATACTTAGTTGCTCTCATACAAGTAAAATGATGAGAACTTCTTCTATATAACTCCTCTTTTACTGAGACAGATAGATAAGCGATCGCTTATTTATATATAGATAGTCAAATCTGTTAGACTTAACCAATATAAATATTAAGACAATGAACAAACCTAGATACAAACAGATGATGAAATGCAAAATATGTGAGTCTATTTCTTTAAAATTTGCTGAAGCTCATATCCTCAACAAAAAATATAAAATCGATTACTTTCAATGTCAAAACTGCAACTTTATCCAAACAGAATATCCTTACTGGTTAAGTGAAGCTTATTCTCAAGCGATCGCCTCTAGTGATGAGGGTTTAATCTTTAGAAATTTGATGTTATCTCAAATTACAAAGAATATTATTGATCGACTGTTTGACTCAGAGAAAAAATTCCTCGACTTCGGTGGAGGATATGGTTTATTTGTGAGATTGATGCGCGATATTAAATACAAGTTTTATTGGCAAGACAAATACTGTGAAAATCTATTTGCCCAAAACTTTAAAGCTACTCCAAACCAAAAATATGAGTTAGTTACTGCTTTTGAGTTACTAGAACATTTAGTTAATCCTATTTCTGATATTCGAGAAATTTTAAATTACTCCCAAAATATTCTTTTCAGCACAGAAATATTACCGTCAAACAATCCTAAACCTAATCAGTGGTGGTACTACGCTACGGATGAAGGTCAGCACATATCTATATATACAGTTAAATCTCTCCAAATTATTGCTCAGAAATTTCACCTCAATTTTTATACTAACTACTCATCACTCCATTTATTAACGGAGAAAAAAATCTCTCCAGCTTTTTGTGAAGCACTCTTAAAATATGATGCGGAAAATCTCCGAAAAATTCTTAGACAAAATCGGGATTATCTCAAAACATTCGAGATAATTTTAGGCAAGGAAGAAGGAGGAGGCAAGAAGGAAGAAGTAAATTATTTCAACACCCCAAAATCTACGCGAAAATCTGAACAACTTTCAGATAAAGGTCAATTTTTACACAAGGGAAAAGCAGCAGGTATAAATCAAGAAGAAATTTCTCTCAACCTCCCAACATCTACCCAAAAATATCAACTACTTTCAGATGAAACTGCATTTTTTCAGCCACAAGAAGGAGAAGGGATAAATCAAGAACTAAATCCTCTCAACATCCCAACATCTACTCAAAAATATCAACTACTTTCAGATGAAACTGAATTTTTTCAGTCACAAGAAGGAGGAGGGATAAATCAAGAATTAAATCCTCTCAACATCCCAACATCTACTCAAAAATCTCAAGAACTTTCAGATAAAGGTCAATTTTTACACCAGGGAAAAGCAGCAGGTATAAATCAAGAACTAAATTCTCTTAATCTCCCAAAATCTACCCCAAAATCTCAAGCATTTTCAGATGAAACTGCATTTTTTCAGCTACAAGAAGGAGGAGGGATAAATCAAGAACTAAATTCTCTCAATTTCCCAAAATCTACTCCAAAATCTCAAGCATTTTCAGATGAAACTCAATTTTTTCAGCCACAAGAAGGAGGAGGAATAAATCAAGAACTAAATTCTCTCAATTTCCCAAAATCTACCCCAAAATTTCAAGCACTTTCAGATGAAACTGCATTTTTTCAGCCACAAGAAGGAGGAGGAATAAATCAAGAACTAAATTCTCTCAATTTCCCAACATCTACCCCAAAATTTCAAGCACTTTCAGATGAAACTGCATTTTTTCAGCCACAAGAAGGAGGAGGGATAAATCAAGAACTAAATTCTCTCAATTTCCCAACATCTACCCAAACATCTCAACAACTCTCAGATGAAACTCAATTTTTACAGCCACAAGAAGGAGGAGGGATAAATCAAGGAGTAAATTCTTCTAATATCCCAACATCTACTCCAAAATCTCAAGCATTTTCAGATGAAACTCAATTTTTTCAGCCACAAGAAGGAGGAGGGATAAATCAAGAACTAAATCTTCTCAACATCCCAACATCTACTCAAAAATCTCAAGAACTTTCAGATAAAGGTCAATTTTTTCAGTCACAAGAAGGAGGAGGGATAAATCAAGAATTAAATCCTCTCAACATCCCAACATCTACTCAAAAATCTCAAGAACTTTCAGATAAAGGTCAATTTTTTCAGTCACAAGAAGGAGGAGGGATAAATCAAGAATTAAATCCTCTCAACATCCCAACATCTACTCAAAAATCTCAAGAACTTTCAGATAAAGGTCAATTTTTACACCAGGGAAAAGCAGGAGGGATAAATCAAGAACTAAATTCTCTCAATTTCCCAAAATCTACCCCAAAATCTCAAGCATTTTCAGATGAAACTGCATTTTTTCAGCTACAAGAAGGAGGAGGGATAAATCAAGAACTAAATTCTCTCAATTTCCCAACATCTACTCCAAAATCTCAAGCATTTTCAGATGAAACTCAATTTTTTCAGCCACAAGAAGGAGGAGGAATAAATCAAGAACTAAATTCTCTCAATTTCCCAACATCTACCCCAAAATCTCAAGCACTTTCAGATGAAACTGCATTTTTTCAGCCACAAGAAGGAGGAGGAATAAATCAAGAACTAAATTCTCTCAATTTCCCAACATCTACCCCAAAATCTCAAGCACTTTCAGATGAAACTGCATTTTTTCAGCCACAAGAAGGAGGAGGGATAAATCAAGAACTAAATTCTCTCAACATCCCAACATCTACTCAAAAATCTCAAGAACTTTCAGATAAAGGTCAATTTTTACACCAGGGAAAAGCAGCAGGTATAAATCAAGAACTAAATTCTCTTAATCTCCCAAAATCTACCCCAAAATCTCAAGCATTTTCAGATGAAACTGCATTTTTTCAGCCACAAGAAGGAGGAGGAATAAATCAAGAACTAAATTCTCTCAATTTCCCAAAATCTACCCCAAAATTTCAAGCACTTTCAGATGAAACTGCATTTTTTCAGCCACAAGAAGGAGAAGGGATAAATCAAGAACTAAATCTTCTCAACATCCCAACATCTACTCAAAAATCTCAAGAACTTTCAGATAAAGGTCAATTTTTTCAGCCACAAGAAGGAGGAGGGATAAATCAAGAACTAAATCTTCTCAACATCCCAACATCTACTCCAAAATCTCAACAACTCTCAGATGAAACTCAATTTTTACAGCAACAAAAACTAGGAGGGATAAATCAAGGAGTAAATTCTTCTAATATCCCAAAATCTACTCCAAAATCTCAACAACTCTCAGATGAAACTGAATTTTTTCAGCCACAAGAAGGAGGAGGGATAAATCAAGGAGTAAATTCTTCTAATATCCCAAAATCTACTCCAAAATCTCAACAACTCTCAGATGAAACTCAATTTTTTCAGCCACAAGAAGGAGGAGGGATAAATCAAGAAGTAAATTCTTTCAACATCCCAACATCTACCCAAAAATCCGAACAACTCTCAGACAAAACTGAATTCTTGCACCAGGGAAAAGGAGAAAAGATAAATCAAGAAGAAATTTCTATCAATCTCTCAATATCTACCCAAAAATCTGAACAACTCTCAGACAAAACTGAATTTTTACACCAGGGAAAAGGAGAAAGGATAAATCAAGAAGTAAATTCTCTTAACATCCCAAAATCTACTCAAAAATCTCAACAACTCTCAGACAAAACTAAATTTTTTCAACAACAAGAAACAGCAGTGATAAGGAAAGAAGAAATGTCTCCAAAACCAGAAAAATTTACAGATATCAACGAACTTTTATCAACTCCAACAACTCCTCAAAAATTGGGAATTAATATTGCAGGTTTTGTCAAAGGAGAATTAGGAATAGGAGAAGGAGTAAGAGCAACACTTCGAGCAGTAGAAACCACAAACATTCCCTTTGTTATCAACAACATTATCAGCACTCCCCATAGAAACTCCGACCAAACCTACCAAAATTTTACCCAAGAAAATCCACATCCAATCAACCTATTTCAAGTCAACGCCAATGAAGTCAAAACCTTTCTCAAAAAACCAACTCTCAAACAATATTTCACCAATAAATATAACATCGGTTTTTGGGCGTGGGAACTTCCGAAATTTCCTCCAGAATGGATAACAGCATTTACGCCATTTCACGAGATTTGGACTTACAGTAATTATTGTGCCGAATCTATCTCAATGGTGTCATCTATTCCTGTAATAAAAATGATGCCCAGCATTTCTCTACCAATTCCAAAAATTAGTAGAAAAGAACTAGGTTTACCAACAGAAAAATTTATCTTTCTATTTATCTTTGACTTTTTAGTCGTCTCGAACGAAAAAATCCACTCGCCACCATCGCTGCATTTAAAAAGCATTCGGAAACTCAAACCCAGATGTTTTGTTCCTGATAAAATCATCCAATTCTCAAAAATTTCCTAGAGATAAATCACGGCTAATAAATAGTATCGGAGACTTCCCAAATATTAAACATATAGATGGATATTTATCCAAAGAAAAAATCAATGCCTTGCTTTACCATTGCAATTGTTATGTATCTCTACATCGCGCCGAAGGCTTTGGTTTAACAATGGCAGAAGCAATGTTTTATGGCAAACCAGTTATTGCCACAGGCTATTCATCAAATACTGAATTTATGAATGTGGGAAATAGCTTTTTAGTCGAATATGAAAAAGTAGCGATCGCTGATAATTACGGACCATATAAACAAGGAGATATTTGGGCAAATCCTAACATCGAACATTGCGCCAATTTGATGAAATATGTGTTTAATAATTCTGACCAAGCTCAAAAAATTGGATTAAAAGCTGCTGAAGATATTAAGTCATTACTCAGCCCAGAAACTATGGGTAAAAAAATCAAGACTCGCCTCGAATATATTGCTCAAGTCACGGAAAACTTTACTAATATTCCAGCCACAAAATTATTTCAGTCTTCTCCAAGTAAGAAATTTCCACTTGTTAGTATTTGTATCCCTACTTACAACGGAGAAAATTTTATCAGAGCTGCAATTAATAGTGCCCTTTCCCAAACTTACTCCAACCTAGAAATTATAATTTCTGATGATAATTCCACCGACAAAACCCTGGAAATAGCAAAATCATTAAAATCGGAAAATCCACAAATAGAATTTCGGATTATTTGCCATCAAAATTATGGCTTAGTGGGAAATTTAAACTTCTGTATTTCCCAAGCCAGAGGTAAATATATTAAATTCTTGTTCCAGGATGACTTGCTCGAAAAAAGCTGTATTGAAGAACTTGTCAAAATAGCAGAAAAAGATTCAGAAATAGGTTTAGTATTTTCTCGCCGTCGCGTAATTTTAGAACCTGGTGCAGAAAATAATTCTACTTGTGTAGCTGCTTATCGTGGTACTCAAGATTTACACAAAGATTGGTCAAATTTGAAAACTATTCAGTCAGGAAAATATTTATTATTAGACCCTAATTTAATGAAATATCGCCTGAATAAAATTGGGGAACCAACAACAGTATTAATTCCTAAAACTGTCTTTGAAAAAATCGGACTTTTTGACTCTAGTTTGACTCAAGTATTAGATATAGATATGTGGTTGAGGATTATGGGAAATTATAAAATTGGATTTGTGGATAAGCCTTTATCTCAACTTCGTATTCATCCCCGCCAACAAACTCAAATTAATCTTACTTCTGGGAAAAATCCTCAAGATTATCAAAGGTTTTATCAGAAAATATTGGAGAATCCTGTTTATAGTTTTTTAGCTCCAGAAGTGAAGGAAACTGCTAGAAAAAAATTAGGTTTTTTGCTCAAGCAAGAATTTTCTCAACTGCCAAATTTGGTGGAACAATATCGTCGCTTTCCTGCTAATGAGTCGGTTTTAAATAATCTCCGTAAATTACGTCGTCAACTCGCTGAAAAGTTGTTAGGTTTATCAAATGAACAGTTGAAATATTTTTATCAAGCTGAAATAGGTCAAATTTATAAACTTCTGCTCAATAGTGGGATAAAAAATGAAGTTTTAACTGCTTCTGAAAAAGAGTTTGTTGTTAATCTACAGAACAATTTTTCCGCAAAAAATCTCTGGCAACATATTTTAGTATTTCTGCTTTATCGCTTTGCTTTTCAGTTACCAATAAATTACCGTCAAGCTGTTTTGCCAAAATGGATTTTTACTGATTTTCTGAATTTTATATTTGCTAGACCTCTAAATTTTCAGGAAGTTGGAGAATTGGAAAAGTATTGTGAGTATGTCAAAGATTTAATTGTGTATTTGAAAGGGAATGTTGTTAGTAATAGTAGCTCCGCAGTTAGACAAAGTATTGCTGCTTTTCTTGCCGACGATCTTGATTTAAATGTTTTGTCTTGTTGTGATTTTTAACTTCCGAATATAGCAATCAGGAATCAGATGTGAGAATTGAGGTTTCCTTTAAAGCATAGAATATAGCAGTTTTCTGATTCTTATGTATTCGTTTCTTCCCTCCATACCTATTCCCTATTCCCTCCATACCTAGAACAAAAGTCTCCAATATCTCACAACTAAAATCATATTGCTATATTTGGCAAAATGTTTTGGAAGTGAGGGAATTTTTTTAGAGTTTAATGGGTATCAACTTGATTATTCCTTTCCCGCAAAAACATAAGCATTAAGCTAGCTCACAGTCAGTTTTTAGCTGTTTCATCAATAATGAAGATACATTGCTAAGGTCAAGGTTAGTTTTTTTCCAATACTTTGAATTCTCTTTAAATCTCTCAATACTAATTCCTGCTATAAAGGCAATGAATTAATAGCTGATAACTGATAGCTGAATGCTTATATAAAAACAGGCGATCGCTGTAGCGATACGGAGCATTATCGCTCTAAAATTCATCTGGGAATATTACTCTATAAATTCAGTCTTCAACAAGATACTTTTATCGAATAATTAAGGTTTAAAACCTCTCCTTTAAAGGAGAAACAAGCAAAAATTTTCCTTTGAGTCAATCCTCTTCTTTTCAAGGAAAGGTAATTATTAATTATTAATTATTAATTGTTAATTATTAATTGTTAATTGTTATTTCAATCCTCGAAAATTTAGATAGACATAACTTTGAAATAGTGTTATATTATTTTTCAATAACAAATGATATTCTGGGCTATTTATGTCAAAAATAGATATACAGCGGATTCCACCTTGGTGAAGTACACCCGTCGCGGACAAGATACCCGCACTGGGAACATTTAATTGTTAATATCTGTACTTCATATAACTGGAATCTGTTGTATGTATATTTATCTTTCTAGAAAACCTTTGAAAAATCCCTAGTGGTGTACAAGTAGTGATTTTTGCAGTTAAGCTCCTTATCAGTGAAAGGTAAGCATTTCGGTCCGAATGCGGAGCTAACAGTGGTCAGCTATTAGCTATCAGCTATTGATGATTAGAGGAAGTAATATCAAATCCGCTCGGGTTAGGTATAAAAAATTTTTCATCCGAGCGCGCAAATGTACAAATCTTTCCCGCATTCTCTTCCCTCCTGACTCCTGACTCCTGATGACTGACTCCTGACTCCTGATGACTGACTCCTAGATTAACTATCTAATTATACCGATGCTACCGGATATAAATTTGGATAGAGTTAAAACTTACTATCAAATTACGCAACTTTTAAGCTTATAAAGAATTATTCATTATTTACTGAATGCGAGTGCATCCCGCAGGAAAGTGCTGACTGCTAAGAGCTAAATGCTTAAGGTAAAAGGAGCTTATTTATGAAGATAGCTAAATCTACAGGACTACCAAAAAATCCATCTAAATCTGTAAATAATATCTGTGTTTAAGAGCTGATTTATAAAGTAAATATTAAGAGGCTGAATTTCCCGCTATACTTAGGTTTGGCAAATTATCGTCCTGTAGACCTCAAATTCCTGAAAGCTAGGTGATGTAGGACTTTTAACTAAGTTTATAAATCAGCTCTAAGACCAATTTTAAAAAAGAATGTTACGAATAGTAAGAGGGATAAAAAAACTTTACAGGAGATGTCCCTTTGACAAAAAAGATAATTTACGCCCTAAAAAATGGTATGAAAGCCATTCCCATACGACTCCTGACACCTGACTCCTGACTCCTAAGAAATACCCTAGCTATTTGTAGCAAACATTTATCAATTTGGTATAAGACGACCAAAAAATTAAATTACCAAATCAATCTCTCATGACTGATTCTGATTATAGTCAAGCTCGGTCATCTGCTATACAACTTTTCTTCAGCTTTAGCTGCAATTTCTCTTAATTTTTCACCAGTAAAATTCAAATCTTGTTGAAGATTATCAATTAATTGATTAAGCTGATTTTCTCTTTCTTTAGTTTCTATATTCTTGAGAATAGGCAAGATAATTATAGAAGCTAAAGCAGTGGTTAAAACTTCTTGTTTCAACACTAACGAAATGAATCCTAATTGTACTAGCAAGTGGAGAAACCCAAAAATTATTAGAATTACACATATCCCTATTCCTCCCATAACAGATAAGATGATTGAAGGATTATTAAAAGATATACAACTGCTTGAGTGTAATGTATCTAAGGTAGTGCGAAACTGCTCATAAAGAGAAGGCTTTTCGCGGTTTAATTTTCGTAACCAAGCACCATTAAAATGATTACTGTTTGACCATTTTTCTACTTCATTTTTAATCACAGTATTAACAAAAGCAGAATTTAAACTACCATTACTTTTAACTTGGCGACGAATATTAGTTTCCAAAATATCCATAAAAGTTTGCCACTGAGAAGTAAATTCTGATTCCCAATTCATTTTAATACCTCCGCTTTTATTTAAATAATTATCTGTTTGAGGATACATATAAAGCAAGCATTCAACCGTCAGCTAATTTAGGGTTTGCTGAAAAAGTATTATGGTTGAGGGTAGAATTCATAATTCATAATTTAGAGGAGTTAGGAGGAAGAAGTATCCCTTTATTTTTCTATCCTTATCTACTCAAAACCCTGATTTTTTTAGCTCCCTATATCAAAAACCTTAGATATTTTTCAACTCTAAAAAGGCTCAAATATTTACATATAATACCAATTTGATAAATGTTTGCTACAAATAGTTAGGCTATTTCTTAGGAGTCAGTCCTCAGGAGTCAGGAGTCAGAATTAATTGCTTAAATACCAGTTTTTAGGTCGTAAATTCTCTTTTTCGTCAAAGAGACATTTCCTGCAAAATCTTTTTATCGCACTTATTATTCGTAACATTCTTTTTCAAATTGGTATAAAAGCTTTGCAAGTTAATTAGCAAGCTCTAATTTATTTATTTATTCTATTTGAAAAATGAATTAGTATTGAGAGATTGAGCAAGAATTAAAAGTTACATTAAAAGCAAAAATATCAGCTAATCTTGGCAACCTATATTCATTTTTGTTGTTGGCGATCGCAACATTCCGTAAGATAAAGTTTACCGCTAATAACTGAATGCCGATTATATAATAAATAACATCTATTCTGTGCAGTTTTTTTTGTTCGTCACTACTGATTAAAATGTTCTTTCTTTTAGCAGACATTTCTTGAATTTCTTCAGGAGTAAAATGTTTGCCAGAAGTAACTACACTAACTTGATTAAAAATTTTGATTAACTCTTCTCCCACTCAATCTAAAACCCCACTTTAATCTCCATAAAAGTTTACCACTTCATTCGCAAAATCTGATTTCCAAATCATTTTCATACCTCCACTTTTCTTTGAATAACGAGCTGTTTGAGGAGAAAGATTCCCAAATCAAACCCATTGTGTGCAGCTTTTTTTTTCTGATTGATTAGCCATGAAAATCTTCTTTTATTTCAATAAATATCTGTTTTAGCAGACAAATTAATCAAATCAAATCCATTGTGTACAGCTTCTTTTTCCTTACTAATTAGCCATGAAAATGTTCTTTCTTTTAGCAGACATTTCTTGAATTTCTTCAGGAGTAAAATGTTTGCCAGAAGTAACTACACTAACTTGATTAAAAATTTTGATTAACTCTTCTCCCACTCAATCTAAAACCCCACTTTAATCTCCATAAAAGTTTACCACTTCATTAGCAAAATCTGATTTCCAAATCATTTTCATACCTCCACTTTTCTTTGAATAACGAGCTGTTTGAGGAGAAAGATTCCCAAATCAAACCCATTGTGTGCAGCTTTTTTTTCCTGATTGATTAGCCATGAAAATCTTCTTTTATTTCAATAAATATCTGTTTTAGCAGACAAATTAATCAAATCAAATCCATTGTGTACAGCTTATTTTTCCTTACTAATTAGCCATAAAAATGTTCTTTCTTTGAACATACATTTCTTGAATGTATTCAGGAGTAAAATGTTTGCCAGAAGTAACTACACTAACTTGATTAAAAATTTTGATTAACTCTTCTCCCACTCAATCTAAAACCCCACTTTAATCTCCATAAAAGTTTACCACTTCATTAGCAAAATCTGATTTCCAAATCATTTTCATACCTCCACTTTTCTTTGAATAACGAGCTGTTTGAGGAGAAAGATTCCCAAATCAAACCCATTGTGTGCAGCTTTTTTTTTTCTGATTGATTAGCCATGAAAATCTTCTTTTATTTCAATAAATATCTGTTTTAGCAGACAAATTAATCAAATCAAATCCATTGTGTACAGCTTCTTTTTCCTTACTAATTAGCCATGAAAATGTTCTTTCTTTTAGCAGACATTTCTTGAATTTCTTCAGGAGTAAAATGTTTGCCAGAAGTAACTACACTAACTTGATTAAAAATTTTGATTAACTCTTCTCCCACTCAATCTAAAACCCCACTTTAATCTCCATAAAAGTTTACCACTTCATTAGCAAAATCTGATTTCCAAATCATTTTCATACCTCCACTTTTCTTTGAATAACGAGCTGTTTGAGGAGAAAGATTCCCAAATCAAACCCATTGTGTGCAGCTTTTTTTTCCTGATTGATTAGCCATGAAAATCTTCTTTTATTTCAATAAATATCTGTTTTAGCAGACAAATTAATCAAATCAAATCCATTGTGTACAGCTTATTTTTCCTTACTAATTAGCCATAAAAATGTTCTTTCTTTGAACATACATTTCTTGAATGTATTCAGGAGTAAGATGTTTGCCAGAAGTAACCATACTAACTTCATTAAAAAGTTTGATTAACTCTTCTCCCACTAAATCTAAACGAGACTTTTCTATATTTATACTATTGCTTCCTTCTTGCTTGAGCTTGATAATTTACTCTTGTTGTTCGTGAATCCCATCTATTTGCTCTTGTAGATTATTTGTCAGTTTTGAAGCCAATTTTTCAAACTCTTCCTCAATAGCTTGATAAAATTCATTCCGTTTTTCAAACACTACTTCCCGCATACTTTCCGGAATTTTTTCCCCAAGTTTTTAGTATTTCTCTTTTAAAAGCATCTTTTTGAAGTTTGATAAAAACCCCTTCAGCAAATAAGGCAATGAACAATATTGCTAGAGGATTATAAATAGCCAACACATCAACCACAACAATTAATAGAACTATTTCCTGAAGACGTCTGCCAAGAAAACTTAACCAGTCTCCCTTACCCATCAGAGCACCTGTAACTTGACTAACATCAAGAGTGAGTCCACCCAGTATAGCTTGAATAATTTTCTGAGCTTTTTTCTTTTCCGGAATAAAAGCTTCTTCTGCTTTTCCAAAGGTAAACAATCTTTTAATTTTATCGATTTTAAGTTGAAAATCAGATAATTGATTATCTAGTTTTTTTGCATTTCATGTATGTCTTCCTCAATTAAAATTGGGATTCGTGTTTCCCACTGTTTCAGCTTAAATTCTATGTACGGTGTACAAGCTTCTTTAATATGATTTCTGATTTTTGTTTTAGATTTTTCCCGAAACGTACTTAAAAGAATATCTTTGATGTTAGAAAGTGGTTTAATATCTATTAATTTGCGGGAGTCTTGTTGCCAAGTTTCTTTAATTTATTGAGTATATCCTATTAAATCATCCAGAAGTTTTTCCTTAATCTTGTCACGGTAAAAAAGATAGTTTGTTCAATATCTCTTTTATCCTTTTCTAATTCCAATAGTTGTTCCTCTGCTTGCTTGCGTCGCTCTTCTAACTCGTTAAGAGGTTGGTCTAAAGTCAGCTTTTCTTGATTAATTTGTTCGCGAGAATTAGAAACAATTAAACTTAATAATTCTACAGTCGAGTCAAAAGTAGCTGTAACTTTTTCCGGACTTGCTAAAAACTTTTCTAATTCTTCCTCTAGCTCAAGAACTCCAGATGAATTTAAAACAGCTTTATCTGCTATACCTGTGCGTACCTCTAGCGCTCCTAAAGCATTAACAAAGAAAACTCGACGGTCGTAAAAATCTCTATCAAAATCACCTTCTCGATCGATATAATAATCTTCAAAGAAATTTTTGTTCTTCTTTTACCTTATCAACCGTTTCTTGTCCTTGTTCTTTAGCTCGGTCAATAAAACTAACAACAATAAAAACATTATTGACCGGACCTGGTTGAAAATAGCATTCAAAAAAATCTTTTTCATCTTCACCTAAAAGCTTATCAGCTCTCAGAACAAATATGATAGCTTGTGACTGTTTAAAAAATTACCGAATAATTAAGGTTTAAAGCCTCTCCTATAAAGGATAAACAAGAAAAATTTTTCCTTTGAGTCAATCCTCTCCTTGAAAAGAAGAGGTAATTGTTAATTGTTAATTATTAATTATTAATTGTTGAAGTGCCATTTTTGTTCGAGCTGCATCTTCTTTTAACCCTGGTGAATCTATTAATATTACCGAAAAATTAAGGTATAAAGCCTCTCCATTCATGGAGAAAAAAGAAAAAAATTCTTTGATCCAATCCTCTTAATTTATAAGAAGAGGTAATTCTAAATTCTAAATTATAAATTCTAAATTCTAAATTCTTGAACCCATTATTACAGAGACGATTATGACGTTCTATTTGAGCATATTCAATCTTACTAAATCTCTCAACATAACCTGCCTGAGCTATATTTTCCTCATCCTCATCTCTAAGTTTAAAATACTCGTTGAAGTCTTTCATGCTGAAAATATCAGGATAATCTTGACCAGACTTATATATAGCTGTGCGACTCGTTGGCCACTAAACCAGGAAACTGGGTATAAATGGCCGTTCCAAGTCAATCTACATGAGGACACCCTCGACTTGTGAATAACTCTTATTACCTTGGTGGTGAAATTCCATCCGCCCTGTTGTTGGGTTGAAAGCATAGACCACGGAGTAGAGACTGAACATCAATCTCCGAAGCTGGTTTAAAAGCGGGACAATACCAGTTACCAGGAACGATACCGCAAGCAAAGGTTGACAAGTGGACGAACAGAAAGGTAATGAAACTCTCGTGAAATCAAACCATCCCAAAGGTAGCTATGGGATGTAGGACATAATCAGAGGGTCTATGGATATAAATATTACTGACGTTTATATCAGCAACCATGCTGAACCCTCCGGGAGATTTTACCCCACTAAATCAGTCGTAATAAAGGAATAAGGGAACGAGGAAACCTCTCTAAGACACCTAAGAATATAGGTCGAGAACTTAGGAAGCCATTCAAGGTCAATCTACGCAAAGGACGTAGGTCTTAGGGAGAGTAGGATTGGGTAAAAAGCAATAATGCAGACTTATCCACTGTTAGGCGTAATGTAAAGTAACAACTAGCTATGAATAAAGCTAAAACACTAAAAAGAAAACTAGGAAACCCTAAACCATTTCTTGAGTGCGTCTTACATTCTGAGGAGACCTCAGAATTACGCACTCGCTTTTTAAGCGTGGCATGGGATACAAGCGATACACCTAATCAAGCTAGTGTCAATCCTAATCTTAAATGGAAAGATATTAACTGGAAAAAGGTGGAAAAGTATGTATTTAAGTTGCAAAAGTTAATTTACAGAGCATCCATGAGTGGCGAAATCCGCAAGATGCGCAAATACCAAAGACTTCTGAAAAAAAGCTATTACGCTAGGTTGCTAGCTTTCCGGCGCGTGACACAGGATAACCAGGGACGAAAAACTGCTGGAGTAGATGGTATTAAAAATCTACCTCCCATGCAGCGACTTAACTTAGTTGACTTATTAAGGTCTCGTTATCTAAAAGCAAGTCCCACCCGTAGAGTCTGGATACCAAAACCAGGAAAGGATGAAAAACGCCCGTTAGGCATACCTACTATGTATGATAGAGCGTTACAAGCACTGGTTAAATTGGGTATGGAACCAGAGTGGGAGGCACGTTTTGAACCTAATAGCTATGGTTTTAGGCCAGGACGGTCAACACAAGATGCTATTGGAGCTATTTATGCCAGCATCCACCTAAAGCCAAAATATGTGCTAGATGCTGATATATCCAAGTGCTTTGACCAAATTAACCATGATAAGCTACTAGGAAAAATTGGAAAATCTCCTTACAGACGATTAATTAAACAATGGTTAAAGTCTGGAGTGTTTGACAATAATCAATTCCTAAAATCTGTGGAAGGTACACCACAGGGAGGGGTTATATCACCTCTACTAGCAAATATCGCCTTACACGGTATGGAAGAAAGGCTGATGGAATTTGTCGAAAAACTTCCGTTTAGATACCCATCTGGGAAGATAATGGGAAAAAGAGACAGAAGAAACAGTCTCAACCTAATACGCTATGAGTCTCGACTTTGTCATCCTACACGAAGACATTAAAGTAGTGTTAAAAGCTAAAGCCGTAATACAGGAATGGTTAAACCAGGTAGGATTAGAACTAAAACTAGAATTGACCAAAATTGTCCACACCTTGGAAGAGTATGAAGGTAACAAACCCGGATTCGACTTTCTAGGATTTAATGTTAGACAATATGAGGCCAAGTCAACCAAACAAGGATTTAAAACGCTGATTAAACCATCTCCCAAGAGTATAAAAACCCACTACCGGGAACTGGCGGTTATATGTGATAAATACAAAACCGCTCCTACGCAAGTCTTAATAACTAAGCTAAATCCGGTAATTATAGGATGGGCTAAATACTTCTCCACTCAAGTTAGTAAAGAGGTATTCAGTAAAATAGATAGCCTCTTATGGAAAAGACTGTGGAGATGGGCAAGTAGAAGGCATCCAAATAAGTCGGCTAAATGGGTAAGGCAAAAGTATTTTCCCTCGATTGGGACAAGAAATTGGGTTCTTAACGATGGCGAATATATACTAAACCTACACTCGGATGTACCTATTGTAAGGCACATTAAGGTGAAAGGTAATAAATCCCCTTATGACGGTGACTGGACTTATTGGAGTAGCAGAATCGGTAAACACCCAGGGGTGAGGAAAGAAGTCACAACGCTGTTAAAACGGCAAAAGAATAAATGCGCATCTTGTGGACTAACCTTTAGGCCAAATGACCTAATTGAAGTTGACCATATAATTCCAAGGTCTAAAGGTGGTGACAACACATACAAAAATAAGCAACTGTTGCACCGACATTGCCACGATACTAAAACTGCCCTAGATAAAAAGACATACACACAACCGAAGTTACAGGACTTACCTGAAGGTTATTTATGGGTTGATGATATGTTGATATTAAGACAGGGATGTACCCATGAAAAGGGGCGTTTAAGAGAGGAGCCGTGTGAGGTGAAAGTCTCACGCACGGTTCTGAAGACGAGCAGGCTCTATAAAGGAGTAATCTGGAAATGGGCTTGCTTAGTTTAACACCTCATCACTATTCCCATACACTATTTTTGTAATAATTGCGGTACAAGGAAGAAAATCTGATGGCAATACTTCTTCCCCTAACATGGCATTCAGCAGAGTACTTTTACCATTCTTAAACTCACCAAGAACAAGCACATTAAAAATTCCTTGTTCAATTTCATTAGCCCTTTGAACTAAAATATTCGCATCTCCAGAACAACCCAAACCCGGTATTATAGTTACACCAGTTTCTAAAGTTATAGACTGTTCATTTCTTTCTCCAATTAGAACAGAAATATCTCTTAAAGCAGAAGTAATTTTGTCACTTTTTTCCCTAGCTAAATTAAATGCACTATTGTTCATTTTAGCCTCCTAGATATTAGCGATTTGACATACTCCCGGCATCAAATCACAGATTATGATCGGGATTCTCATCATTGATGATTCTACGCTCACAGAGACAACTTAAATTAGCCTACTAATCCAGAGGTCGGACTCTCCCGTAGCTTTTGGGTCTCCCCAGATTCCGTTAGCGCAGCTCCCTCTGTAAGAGGCGTGCCCCTCGGTACTGTTGACTATTGCTCCCAACATTTCTAACCCTTTAGCTAAAATGTTCCTTGCTGCATTGTGGTCTCTATCAGCAATATAGCCACAATGGGGACATCTGTGGGTTCTAACTGATAATGACTT
>NZ_BLZO01000087.1 GCF_014132355.1 Okeania sp. KiyG1 | reverse complement strand
TACAAGAATATCAGTCACAGTTGCAGGCAAAACAAGCCGAGTTAACAGAATCTAACTCTCAACTGCAAAAGCATCAACAGGAATTAGAAAAATCTGAATCTGAGCTGCAAAAAACTAGCCAAGAATTACAAAAAACTAAATCTCAACTCAATCAAACTCAAGCCGAATTAACAGAATCTAACTCTCAACTACAAAAGCATCAACAGGAATTAGAAAAATCTGAATCTGAGCTGCAAAAAACTAGCCAAGAATTACAAAAAACTAAATCTCAACTCAATCAAACTCAAGCCGAATTAACAGAATCTAACTCTCAACTCAAACAAAAAGAAACAATATGGCAACAATCAGAAACACAACTAAAAGAACTTCAAAAAAATCAGCAGGAATGGCAAATATCTAAATCTCAATTACATCAAACAAAGCAAGAATTGAAGCGCACTAATCTACAAATGCAAGAACTGCAAACAGAATTAGTAGAATCTAATTCACAACTTCAACAGACAGAAACACTATGGCAACGCACTAATCTACAAATGCAAGAACTGCAAACAGAATTAGTAGAATCTAATTCACAACTTCAACAGACAGAAACACTATTGGAACAATCTCACTCTCAAATTAAACAGACAAAAACTTTATTAAAAGATTTTCAAACTCAGTTACATCAAACAGATGAAGAACGAAAAGAACGACAACTACAATTACAAGAAACTCAGACAGTATTGCAACAAGTTCAGACTCAATGGAGACAGACAGAAATATTATTACAACAATCTCAATCTCAACAACAAAACTCACAGAAAGAATTAGTTAAAACAAAGTCTCAATTAACACAAACTCAGTCAGAATTAGAAAAATTGCAGTATCAACAAGCCATTCTGAGAAATTCTAAATCAGAGAGTCAAACAGAATATAAACTATTAGTTTGGGAAGCTTGGTATGCTTATCAAAAAGGTGATTTAGTTGAGATGCAAGAGCGCCTTCAGAAATCTTTGAAATATACTGAAAATTCTCGGACAGAAATAGTAATGGAATGGTTAGATAGTTTTGCTAATTTCTCTCAGCAAAAAGGTTTAGAGTTGGATAGCGAAAAACTAACAAGTTCCGCAGAATGGCAAAAATTGATGAAGCGAACAATGAAAATGCAGAATAAAGTTTTAGTAGGTAATGAGAAATAAAGTAAGCATTTCCTGCGGACTGCTGCGCAAACAGCTATTAGCATTTCCTACGGAATGGTCCCCAAACAGATGCATGAACATACAGGACTTACTAAGTTTAGCTTGTTACCTTTTTCTTTAGGTGCGGAATGCTGCATAAACATAATTTTGAATTCTCCTTCTCAGATAATAAGTTAATAACTGATAACTGATAATAAGTTAATAACTGATAATAAGTTAATAACTGATAACTGATAACTGATAACTGATAACTGATAGCTGATAGCTGAATTATGACTGCTGAATGCTTACGAAATAAATTGGTAGAAGACAGATTTAATCAAATAAAATTAGACAAATAAAAAATGAGCAAAAATACTACATAAATATTCAATAGAAGAAATTAAAGTCATAATTTTTGTGAAAAATTAGGAATATTTGGAACAAATAGAGGTAGGATAAAGTTACTTACTAAGTATAGTTAAATAATTTTTAGAATTTGATTTTATCGAAGCCTTGGTAATATTACTGAAGAAATTAAGGGGAAAATAAATTAATGGCAGCAACAATAGAAAAAGAACTAGAAGAAGCTAAGACTAAATGGCAACAAACTCAGCAAGAGTTGGACAAAACTAAATCCGAGTTGCATGATGTTAGAGAAGAGTTGGAGCGATCGCAATCTCAGTTAGATGAGGTATTGGGGGAGTTGGAGCAAACCCACTTTGAGTTACATCAACTGAAGGAAAAGGGGGAGCAACAGCAGTCGGAGTCTAATGGGGAAGTTGAGCAGGAGTTAGAGGAAACTAAGTCCAAGTTGCAGGAAACTGAGCAGTTATTGGAGCAGTCCCAGTCGCAGTTAGGTGAAACTATGGGGGTTTTGGAAGAGTATCAATCTCAGATGGAAAAGACGACGGGGACTTTGGAGGAGTCACAGGAGAAGTTGCAGCAGAAGCAGGAAGAGTTGGAGCAAGTTAAGGCAGAATTAGCACAGAAACAGTCGGGGTCAGAGTTGGAACTCAAGAAGGAGTTGCAGGAAACTAAATCTCAGTTGTACGAGACTAAAGAGGAATTAGATCGAACATATTCTCAGTTAGATCAGGTGATGGGAGAGCTAGAAGAATCTCAGTTTCAACTATATCAAATTAAAGAAAAAGGAGAGGTAAAGCACTCAGAAATAGACCCAAAAGTTAGTACAGAATTTGAAGAAACAAAAAAGCAACTTCATCAGACTCAAGAGCAACTCAAAAAGAGTAATGCTACTGTCGATAGACTGACAATGAAACTAGCAAATGCTAGAGGACAATTAGAAGGAATTGGTTCAGATTTAGAAAAAATAAAAGCTGTTTATACTGCTCATGTAACTAAACATTTAATCCATATATTATTACCAACTATTCAGTCCGAAAGTCTAGATGCCAAACCTCATTTAAAAGGAAGCATAAATCAGAGAAAAAGAATAGCTCAAGTAGCAGAATATTGTATCAAAGGATGGTCTGGAGATTTAATAGAAATAGGTTGTTTTCGAGGAGAAACTAGCAAACTATTAGCTGAAGTTGCTCAGAAATATGATAGGAGACTTATTGCTTTAGACCCTTGGGAGTTAGGAACACAAAATTGTAAAGGAGGGGAGTACGAGACTTTCTTAAAGAATATCGAACCATACAAAGATGTTGTGGATATTATTCGGCTATCTTCCCTAGATGAAAAGGCGATCGCTCTGGTTAAAAATAGAGAGTTATGTTTTGCATTTGTGGATGGTTTGCATACCTATGATGCTTGCCTCAAAGATATAGAAACTGTTGCCCACTGTCAAGGTATTATTGCTGTTGATGATTTGTTATGGTGTGCTGATGTGGAACGTGCATTTCAAAAAGGTGCTGAGATAATTCAAAGGAGTAAATTAAATTTTCCTCTCTGTAGAGAAGGTTATTTAGTACCTTCTTGTTAATAGTGAATAAATACCTGATAATAATTAATATCAAAATTTTAGTATACTGACACAGTCAAGATAGTGTAATAGTAGGGGTGGGTTCCGCGTTAAATTAATGGTGTTGCAAATTCTCAGATTAACCCGTCCCCACCCCAATAACAAATATGTACATTTATTAGCTGTGTCAGTCCAGTATTTATTAGGTATTAGAGAATTATGAAAAAATATGCTCAATATCAAATAAATGTAGTTGTGAAGTCAAGCATAAATAATTGATAAATAGTTAAGAATAACAAGAAAAATCAAAGTGTATTTCACGCTTTAACGAACTCAGAAGTCAGAAGTTATAAGTTTTTTGGTGACAGGTATTTAATTCTTCAATCCCAAAACATTTCGCCTTAAAATTTGGGGTTTTAGACCTAACTATTGCGGTAATTTCAGTTATCAGTTAGCCCCATAAGGTCGTAACTGCGTTAACAGTTACCAGTTATCAGTACCTCCTACTGAAGCAAGATGCTTGAAATACTGAAGTTTATCTTTTTTCATCCCCTTGAAAGGGGAGGCTTGAGACCCTCTTTTTTGGTCAAATTAAGTTAAGTAATTAATATTATTGATAACAGAAATAGCCTAGTTACTTAACAATTTTTTCTAAGTTAATTATCGGAAGTCAGCAAATAATGAAAATTAAAGAAATATCTAAACTGAATATATTTTATGGTCATTCAAAAATTATTAAAGATTACTGTGGTTATCCTTTGAAGAAACCCCTACCCATACTAATAGCACATGGTTTAAATAACCTGTACAAACTAGACGACGAACACTTTAATGAGTTTCTATTTGACTATTGGGTCTGGAATGAAGAAGTCAGACAATTTAATATTAACCTCTATAAAATTAGTCCAGAAAATATTTACAACTTTGGCGCACCTTTTATCTATCTGGCAGATGAATATTTATCAGATTTTGATAATACTGAACCTCAAGGTACAATAGCTTTTCCTTCCCATTTAAACCCTGGCCGCCCAGTGGATGAATGGTATGATGAATATGCTCAATTGCTTAAAGATTTACCAGAAGAATTTCAACCTATTACTGTATCTTTGCATCCTTACGATATATCAAAAGGACTCCATCAGGTGTTTCAAAAATATGGTTTTACAACAGTAACTTGCTCGCCTTTAGTATTAGAAAATTATCAAGAAATCAAGAAAAATCCTGGAGTTTTCTGGAAATATTATAACCATGGCGGTCCTTATTTTTTAGACCACTTTCTTAAATTATGTAAAGGTAAAAAATATGCTACTTCAAACAAAATTGCAGCAGCTAGTTATTACTCAGCTTACCTGGGATTAAGGTTTTTTATCTATCATGGAAATCAACCTGGTCATTTATTACGACAGGAGCAGAATTTTACCCCAGAAGAAAACGAAGAATATCGGAAAATCAAAAGTTTTTTTAGTATGGAAAACTTAGAGCAAGCTATTAATTCAGAGATGCAACGAGAGCTAGCACAGGAAAAATTAGGTGTTCAATATAAACAGGGTAAAAAAGAGTTGCGATATTTCTTAGAAAGGCTTTTTAATTCACGAAAATATGTGCAGCGACAGTATGAACAACAAACAGAATTGGAAAAAGCAAAGGCTGAAATTTCTAGGTTAAAACAAGATTTAGAAACAACAGGAATTGAGGAGCAACCCAAAGTGGTAGAAATAGAAGTTTTAAATGTTATTAAATCTCTAAAAGAGTCAGATTTATTATTAGCAAATAGTCTAGATAGACCAAAAAGAGGAAAATCTTCTAATCAGGGCAAACTTAATATTGCAGGTTGGGTATTTGGTAAAAATTCTCCAGTAGTTGCTATTGAGATAATTAGTGAAGGAAAAGTTCTGCAAAAGTTAGAAATGAATGTTCCTAGACCTGATGTAATAAAAAGTTATCCTGAAGCATCAGTAGCAAAAAATTGTGGTTTTGAGACTAATTTGTCTATAAGTGAGTTGCCACAGGTAGTAGATATAGGTTTAGAAGCAGTCTTGGCAAATGAAAAACGTGCTTCAATAGGATATATATCAATTCGACATCAGTCTAATGTGTCTGGTAGTAATGGAATAGTGTTAACTAAGGTTGAAGAAAGGTTAAAAAGAGCAGATTTTCGACTTCAAGAAATTAAGCAAAAAATACAAGTTTAAGGAAGAAGGAAGAAGGAAGAAGGAAGAAGGAAGAAGGAAGAAGGAAGAAGGATTAAAAGCAAGAAAAAACTTAAATTTTCTGTAAAGTAAAAAAGTAGAAAAACCGGGCTTGTATTAAATGTCTTACCATACTAATATTTATCTCCCACAAACCCGGTTTCCAACGACTTAAATTTAACAGTTAATTACCTCCATATTTCCTGTTTCATCTCAGCTACAGAGACTCGCTTACGATTTTAAATTCTGGGTGCATCTCATATTTGCAAAAATACTTTTTTCCTATATATTCCCTATTCCCTATTCCCTATTCCCTGTTGCCAGATGAGCTGTTGCCTGTTGCCTAAGAGCGATAAATTTTTGGCTTTATTCACGCATTGAGATGCACCCTAAATTCTTGCTTTGCTTTATCAATAATTTCGATAAATTCGGAATTTTCGCTTAAGGAAAAAGATTCTCAATCAAAATCTTTTATAGATATAACAGAAGCGATAGCTGGTGGGTTTGTCGCGGGCAAAATGCCCGCACTGCAAAGGTTTTATGACTTTCAATTTCTCTGCTCACAATATAACATACCTTCCAACTCAGCCCTCCACTCATCACCAAACTCACAATCTTGTAACTCTTTAAAATAAGGTCCACCCAGAGTATGATGAACTAAACTAGCATCTGGGTTAGGCTCATATTCTCCCACCAAATGATTCCAAATAGGGGGCAACTCCCCAATTAACTCCTCACTTTCCAACCACTTAAACTGATGTAACTCCAACCCAGAAGCAGTATTCACATATTCAGGAGTTAACGCTCTACATTTTTCATTATTAAACAAAATCATACTTGACCAATTCTTTTTCGGATAAGGAGTTTGAGGTTCTCCTAAAAACTTCTCCTTATCCTTCACCTCATAATCATGCTTAACCACCATTACCGCATAACGCTCATCCCGTAAATCCCATAACTTAGTAATATCATCCAACACAATCATATCAGAATCCATAAACACAGACCAACCCTTGTATTCCGACAAATAAGGAGTCAGAAACCGGGAAAAAGAAAAATCCGTAGACTGTAAAGGATGACGTTCCCTAGTCAACAACCCTTGAAGTTGAGACAACATCAATGGCGCAATACTAACAGGTTGCGACGCCCTAACATTAATGCTATGAGCTAATACACTAAAAGCCACTGCCTCACGATAGTCATAACCGATGTAAACATTAATCATTAATTTTCACCTATAGCAATCTTATTTAAGTTGTAATATTGTTCGTGGTAGCTAGGAGTCAGGAGTCATATAGAATCCGGTTATATAATCAGGACTTAGGCAAATTCACCTTGAAAACAACATATGTAGGGGCGTTAACGTAGTTGTGCGTAGCAAATAGCATTTGCCCTCACTTGATTTAGTGTCCGTGCGTAAGTCCTGATCTGAATATCTAGTATCTGAACTTAAATATCCTACAATTAAAATGACAGTTATTTAAGTTTTTATAGATTGTTTAGAACTAACAAGGTTGGGCGATCGCTATAAAATTTTAAGCGATCGCCCTATTTGCCATACGCTATATATAGTGTCTTTGCGTAAATCCTTATATAATCAAGTGTTTAACCTGATTTTATATGAGGGTTTGGAGACCAAATGAGGGGTCTAACCCTGAACTGCAACGTTATAGTTATTATGAGGGGTCTAACCCTGAACTGCAACGTTATAGTTATTGAAATTTTTGGATAATATAGAATCTGGTGATATAGCGCTACGCATTAAGGTTAGGATATTTATAAACCCTGTTAGCGGAGCTTTTCCGCAGGAAAAACCCTTTGACAGTTTACTATTCCCCATTTCCTCCATACCTATTCCCGATTCAAGTAGCGCTATATAATATATGTTCATAATTCTCAAGGGAGACTTCAATATCCAATCTCCCCATCTCCCTATCTTCTCATCCCCCTCAAATATACAATTAAGTGTTTAACGTGATTTTATATGAGGGTTTGGAGACTAAATGAGGGGTCTGACCCTTAACTGCAACGTTATAGTTATTATCAGGACTTACGCAGAGACTCTAAATATAGCGAGGGCGAATACCATTCGCCCCTACAAATGGTGCTTTAAAAGTTAATTTGCGTAAGTCCTGATTATGAGAGGTCTGACTCTTAACTGCAACGTTATAGTTATTGAAATTTTTGGATGATATAGAATCTGGTGATATGATATATGTTCATAATTCTATCTAGACTTCAAGCCTTCAATCTCCCCTACTCCCCCACTCCCCTACTGCCCAAACTATATAATAAGTAGTATTAACCGGATTTTATATCAGGAGTCAGGAGTCAGAATTTTAATAGTTTTCAGCTCAATTTCACTATTACTATTATAGAAATTGTCACAATCAATTTAGGATTGCTGTATCAAACCATTAATAATAGAACCCTTTTTTCCTTGCAACTCCAACAACCATTCCACCGCCTCCCTAATAGCACCATTTCCTCCAGATGCCTTAGTTACATAAGCAGCATAACGCTTCACCTCCAGACGAGCATTTTTTACTGCCACAGGTATCCCCACCCGCTTCATCACCGGAACATCAGGCAAATCATCACCAATATAAGCTACCTGACTTGCCTGAATATTATGCTCCTGAAGCAGAGCAGTAAAAGCTAATGTCTTATCGTCATAACCTTGATAGACATCATCAATTTTTAACTCCCTCGCGCGACGTTCCACCACCTCAGACTTTCTGCCAGTAATAATAGCAACCTTCAACCCAGATGTTCGAGCCATCTTAATTCCCAAACCATCTTGAGAATTAAACCTTTTCATCTGCTCAGTATTTCCCAACAGAATAATACCCCCATCTGTCATCACCCCATCCACATCCAAAACCAACATCTGGAGGTTAGTAGCTAGACTTTGCCAATGGTTTTTCCTCAACCACCACATTTTTCTGAGTCTCCACACAACTATTTGTCACCTCTCGAATTCGTAATAAAGTCTCCAAAAAACCAGATAACTCAGCCAAAGGCAAAGAATTAGCGCCATCAGACTTAGCCTCTGCGGGGTTAGGATGAGCTTCAATAAACACCCCATTACAACCCACAGCAACAGCAGCTCTGGCCAAAGGTTGAATAAATTCTGCTTGTCCACCAGACTGAGTACCCATCGCCCCAGGTAACTGTACAGAATGACCAGCATCATAAATAACTCTAGCTCCTGTGGCAGCCATTACTGGTAGGGAACGGAAGTCTACTACCATGTTATGATAACCAAAACTACTGCCTCGCTCAGTTAGGAAGATGTCTTGACAACCAGAAGCTTGTAATTTGTCTACAATATTTTGAGTTTGCCAGGGGGAAATAAACTGACCTTTTTTCACATTAACCGTACATCCTGTTTCCGCAGCAGCTACTAACAGGTCAGTTTGACGACATAAAAAAGCTGGTATTTGCAAAATATCAACTACTTCTGCAACTGGTTTTGCTTGGGAAGGTTCATGGATATCGGTTACTGCTAACAAGTTAAATTCTTTTTTAATGGTTGATAAAACTTCCAATCCTTTTTCTAATCCTACACCGCGAAAAGAATTAATAGAACTACGGTTAGCTTTATCAAATGAGGATTTGAAAACAATAGTTACTTCTGGATGCTGTTGTTGTAGAAGGGCTAATTTTTCTGCCACGGTGGCACAGATGTCATAACTTTCGATGGAACAGGGGCCTGTAATTAGGATAAAATTATTAGGTATTTTCATTTTCATTTATCAATTATCACTCTAGTAGGTTGGGTTGAACGATAGTGAAACCCAACAAAACCTTACTACTAGACTGACACAGCTAAAACTTTTGTATTAGGGAGTAAGGGAGAAAGATTTTTGTTGGGTTTCGTCCCTCAACCCAACCTACGCCTATTGCACCATTTTAGATGTGTCAGTCCACTACAATATGGCTAACATTTTTATTCGACGATCCTATATTAAGTAAAGTTCAGGGATATTTTTAACAATTATAGACATTAAGCAAAGGTATCTTATGAGAGTTAAGGCCCAGTCTTCTTGGGTTCGTTTAGTTCCCAGTCAGGATAAAACACCGACAAAACCTCTACTGATAATTGACCAGGAAATTTCTTTAGCTTGGGGAAAGCCTCCTCAAGATATTTGGATACACCAAAAGCAAACTTTGGCTTCGTTACAAATACAAGATTTGCATAATGGTAGAATTATTTGGCCAGATGTTGAATGGAGGGAGTCCAAGGACTTATTTTTGGATGAATTTCGGTTTATAGACCAAGATGAAGCTCTACCAGGAGCTTTCCTACCCCCAGGGACAAAGTTAACTTTCCAGGGTCAAAGGATTACGCCTCTGATACCGCTTAATCCCATACTCCTCGACTATTTTACCCCAGAAGAGTTAATCGCCAAGGTCAAGCTAGCTCAAATAAATAGCAGTGATGGACTCCAAGTGCGAGTTACTCTAGATTTGCCTCTTTCAGGGATGAAAGATGACCCTCGGCAACCTCAGAACTATAAGATTTCTAAAGATTATCCCATAAAAGAGGAAAACGCTTTGCCCGAAATACCAGTCTTGGAAATCTGGCCTAATTTCAGAGCGGAAGGATGGCGCTCTTATTATGCTTTTTATTACGATGCTGAATTTGGAGACGATACTTTCCAAGTCTATATACCAAAAGCGAAAGAGCCTCATATTTTTGAGGATAAGGGGGGTACTTATCAAATAACTCACTTAGAAAAATTTCCCAGTTTTATTGGGTGTCAGGATATTTTGAGAAACTTCATTGGTTTGATTCTGCTGAAGAGTCCAGAGAAAATTAAGCTGGCAGATAAGTGGAAAGTAGGAGTAGACTTCGGGACTTCTTTCACTAATGTCTATGTCAAAAGCAGCCGTACAGTCGAACCTTTGTCAATGGAAAGCTTGCACCTGAAGGTGACACAAGTACGGGTAGACACGCGAAATCCAGTGCTGTTTGAATACTTTATCCCAGAAGTTTTTATTCCACGTAGCAAACCTTTACCCTTGGCGAGTGTGCTGACAACCAGGGGTAAACCAGACAGCAATAAAAACCTAGAACGCCCAATTATTGATGGCAGGATATACGTTCCCGATCAAACAAGGTTTGAACCGCTCAGAGGTTGGATAGAAACAGACCTTAACTGGAAGAATTACGCCGCCAACAAACTATTCCTAAAAAACTTGGCATTGTATACGAGCGCGATCGCTGCCAAAAACGGTATCCAGAAGATTCAGTGGTGTATTTCCTATCCATCAACTTTTTCTCGCAGCGATAAAAATAAGTATGCAAGAACCTGGCAAGATATCACTGAGGAACTTAAAGTTCAAACTGGAATTAAATACATTTGTCCAAAAGTAGATAATTTAGAATCTTTTCGCAGCAAGAACGCCGCTTTTGCCCAATATTTTGCAGACAAGGAAGACTTCGATCTAGTCCGAACGACTTGTATTTATATGGGAAGAGAGACTTCGGATATTTCGATTTGGTACCACAACGAACTTATTCATCAATGTTCGGTTTTATTAGGCGATCGCCATTTGTTATCCGATTTCCTAGAATTGAATCGAAATTTTTTGGTGCAGCTATTCAATCTAGAACAGAGAGAATGGGATAGATTAACCGAAGACAAATTCAGGGAAAAGCTGGATCTATTTCTGCGTTTGGAAAGTGAAAATTGGCTGAAAAATAAAAGAAATTTCATAGAAGACGATCCGAAGTTCCAAGGTTTGCTCCGACTGATGGCAATTGGTATAGGGGGATTATATTACTATGTGGGGATAATCTTGGGAGTTCTCGAACAAGAAGGAATGTACCAGAGTCGCGAAATTACTCCTGTTTATATCGGTGGAAGAGGTTCTCGACTGTTAAATTGGTTACCTGAAAGGGGTAGGTTTCTTCCCTCTTCAAAAGTTAACAATCTGCTGAGTCAGATGTTGAACAAAGGGTCAGGATTTGACGATTATATATTGGAAAAAACGCGATTGAGTCAAAAACCAGAAGACGAGGTAGCTTGCGGTTTAGTGTTGAACCGTACAAAACTGACAGGATGGGATAGAAAGACTAAAGACCCGTTGATTGCGGGAGAAGATTGTGAAATTAATGGCAATCTCATTGAATGGAGAGAGCGCTTGGAGTTTGCGGGAAATATTCAGCAGTTAAAAATTCCTGATTTAGTACAGTTAAGAACATTTCTAGATGATTTTCATGTATCTTTGAAGAAGTTAAATATTGAGGAAATTCTCCCTCTAAAGGGTTATAAACTAGGAGATGAACCAGAATCTGCTTATAATAAGACTCTCTGGCAAAATACGGAGAGGGAATTGATAAGCGCTGTGTTTAATTTTAAGGGAGAAACTGAGGAACCACCCTTTATTATTGGTCTGAAGGCTCTGTTGCGAGTTTTAGCTAAGGAGTGGGCAGTTCATTAATTGATAATGGATAATGAATAATGGATAATTAGGGTTTACCGATCAATTATCAAAGCATTGAAAAATAAACAGGACTTACGCACTTTTCCGACAAAAACACTATATATACCATAGTGCTATAGTTTTTATCTACTATCCATAGTGCCTTTGCGTAAGTCCTGATAAAGTAACGCACCGAAATATTTGGGTTCGGAGGAGCGTTACATTCCATTCACGCACCCTACTGGACTGACACATATTCAATTGTGCGTTACGACGGATTGCTAAATCCCTTTTATCGTCTAAATTTCAGCCGTCTAACTGAGCCTACAAATTTGCACTAAATTAGCTGTATCGGTCCACTACTGAACCCTGAAAACTGACAACTAAAAACTGATAACTGATAACTGAAATATCCATCCGTGCATCCGTGGCCAAATCCGTGTCTTGCCCTGACTTCTAATTATTTTACTTCTTTAAGCTGGAATTGAGTCAAATCATGCATCCTCACCAATCCTAAAACCTGATGATTAATATCCACAACTGGCAAAACATAAACAGGTTTCTTCTTATTCTCTTCCATCATTTTCAAAACTTCAATAGCTGAAATATCTGGTTGACAAAACAGAGGACTTTTAGTCATACAATTTCCAACAGTAGAACTGAGAAAATGTTCTGGATTATCCTTGACAATACGCCGAATATCCCCATCAGTAATAATACCAATTAAATGGTTCTCAGAGTCAGCAACTAAAGCAGCACCCAAAGGTTGTCTCGTCATTTCTATCAAAGCTTCATGCAGAAAACTTTCTGGAGATAAAACCGGGACTTCTTCCGGTGCTTTGTGCATTAAATCATTAACTTGAGACCCCAACAATACTCCTAGATTACCAGCCGGATGATTTTCTGAGAACTGGTCCGCCGTAAACCCACGAGCATTCGCTACAGCAACCACTAAAGCATCACCCACAGCAGTCTGAGCGATCGCGCTACTTGTCGGAATCTCTATTTCTGTCGCTTCTGCTGCAACGTCCAATTTTATTGTCCAATCTGCTAATTTAGAGAGTGGGGATGGTACTCGACAGACCATCGCTGCTATTTTTGCCCCTCGTAGTCGAGCTACTTTGGCCAGAAATACTAATTCTCCTGTAGCGCCACTTTTGCTCAAACAAATTACTAAATCTCCAGCTTCTACTAAACCTAATTCTCCATGTAGAGCATCATTAGGGTCAATATAGACAGCTTTTACACCAATACAAGCTAATTTACTAGCTAATTGTCTCCCTACCAACCCTGATTTACCAATACCAGCAACAAAAGTTTTGTATTGGTTTTCGATTAAGTGTTGGGCTAAGTCCAGGAAATTTTGGTCTAAAGCTTCCGCTTGGGCAGCCACAGCATGAGCTTCTTTTGCTATTGTAGCCTTTGCTACTTCTAAAATTGAATTTTTAGTTAAGGTTTGAATCATTATTTTAAGTAAAAAGTCGAAAATTAGAAAAATTTATAATTTTTTGATCGTTATTTATTTGACTTTTTTTGTTAATTATAGTTTCTAGTATTCATACCAATTCACTATAAATAGGGCTTGCTGATTAAATATCAAAGCATTGACTGATATTGGTTGTAGCATTTTTTGGTCTAAAAAAGTGTCAGCTTTTCGGTGGAAAGAACTGCATAAAGCTAGTATTTTAGGACGATTATGGCAGAAAAATCACTATATCCAATTTTTCCGACTACCTCCTCTATAATTCCCTGCTCCTCCTGAATTCTGTTTGCGGAGCATTCCGTAGAAAATTCAGAATTCTGACTCCTACCCCTACCACTCATACTTTATTTAGCAAACCCTACAGCGCTTTTCAAATTGATGAACCACATCTTCATAAGCAAAAATCCTGTAGGGGCGAATGGCCATTCGCCCCTACTGTGGTTTACCCAAATGAAAACCGCTGTAGATAAAGATGTCACAAATAGTTTAAAACTATAATAAATATGTGAAATAATTTCCTGAAATTACTGTAGCGTCAAAGTTTTAAGCCTATAAAATCTTACTTTTGACTTTTGACTTTTAACTTTTGACTTCCCCATAGCGCTCTCTAACCAAATCCAACTGCCACTGAGTATCTACCGATATGCCATGATGGTCAGTAACAAAAGTCATAATCCTTTTCCCTGCCTCTAAAAAACGTAACTGCTCTAACTTTTCTGCCGACTCTAAATCACTAGCAGGTAATGTATGATAATCCTCAAGTACCTGTCGCTTATAGCCATAAATTCCCACATGACCCCAAAATTTAGTTGACTCAAACCACTTTTCTGATTCCACATCCCGGACATAAGGAATAGGGTTCCGGGAAAAATACATAGCATATCCAGCATGATTTTTCACCATTTTCACCACATTGGGGTCAAATATACCCTTTTCAGAAAGTAGGCAAGCAGGAGTAACAATATCTGGCAAAGGATGAGTATTCTCAAAAGTTTCAATAGTTTGGTCTATTACTTTTGGTTCCAACAGAGGTTGGTCTCCTTGAACATTAACAATAAAATCTGCTTCGAGGCGGTCTATGATAGATACTATACGTTCAGTACCAGAAGCACAATCTGGGGAAGTCATCCAGACGTTGCCGCCCCAACTGCGGACAGCATCAGCAATTTCTTCCGAGTCAGTAGCAATATGAATCTCTGATGGTTTGGTAGCTTGGAGACATCTTTGATAGACGTGCCACAGCATGGGATGTCCGCCAATATCTGCCAGTATTTTTCGAGGTAGACGAGTTGAAGCGAGACGAGCAGGTATTACTACAATTGATTTAAGGTTATTCACAGCCTTATTGATAATTAATAATTGATCATGGATAATTGATAATTAGGGTTTGCTGAAAAAAGCAGAGTGTGGGAAGTATGGGGAGGGTGGGAAGATAGAGAAAGTAGGAGGAATAATTGTTCCTTGATTTTTATGCCATAGTTACCCCAAAATAGGAAGTTTTTGAACCGAAACCACCTAAAACCTCGCACTTTTTGATACCAAAAAAAGCTATAACCTTTATATGTAAAGACTTTTAGATTTAATCAGCAAGCCCTAATTAGGGTTTATTGATAATCTAAAGATAGTTTTCATTATTCATTATTCATTATTCATTATTCATTACTTATTGCCAAATTTTTGTTGAATTTTTTGTAGTGTAATTTGGAATTTTTCTAATTCTTGTTGGGTTTGCTGGAGATGATTTTCTGACTGCTCTATTCTCTCCTGTATTGGTTGCAACTGTTTCAATGTTTTTTCCCCAGACAAAACAACCGATTTCGCCCTATTGCTATCATTAGCATTAGGATTATTTTTATCCCATAAAGGAATCTGCAATTCACCACAAACATTTACATAACGTCTAAAAGTATTATCAATCATTGGGTGTCCCGTTACAGCGTGTACCGAGCGAGTAGTATTAATGAAGAAAAACAAGGTATTTTCTTGATATTTTACACTTCTTACCAAATCAACATCCTGGGGAGAAACACTAACTCCTCTCAACACTGGGCGATCGCCTTTAAAACTATATATCTCCAAGCTACCGCCATCACTTTTGTCATGTTCGGGACGCATATATAATAACATTGCATACAATTCTGTTGGTTGATCGACATGATGGCCGCGAATATAAGATGTTGTTGGTTGAGGGTTAATACCAAAAATAGAATCAAGTCCAATATCTGTTGAATCTCGATGTCTTACCCCAGTAGTCATCTGTTCCAATTTTCTACCGATGCGGGATTCCAAATTGGGATATTCTTGTCTGATAACATCCCCAAATAAATTCATAACTTCCATAAAGAAATTCTGGGAAGTATGATACTTAAAAAATTCTAACCACAGAGAAGAAATCGTATGTTCTGCTACATTCAAAATTTCTCTCGCTTCGTACTGAAGCAAATTTTTTAAAGGGCGACCTCTGACGATAGTATCATAATTGGGATATTCCTTAGCTAAAGCCTGATATAAATCTTCTGGAAGAGCATTTTCTATTACCATATAAGGGTAAGGTTCAAGCATGATATCAGCTTTGGTTGCCCGTTGTAAAAGGCTATAATTTCTTGTAAAATCTCCTCCAACAAAAGTCGAATTACTGGTAGTTTTAGTTAGATTTTTAGTTAGATTTTCTGATGTTTGTAAATTTGCTTTTTTAACTTCAGAAGTATATCTTTGGTTAATTTCTCCACTGGTTACATCTCCAGCATATATTCCTTGTATAGGCATTCTAAAATCTTTTTCTTCCTGCTTGCGCATAGCTGCAATCACAAATGGATCTGAACCTGGGTTTTTACTTAATTCCATTATTTTACTAACTTCTTTTTTCATTGGTTCAGAATTTTTCCACCATACATGATTTTTAGTTAGAGTTTGAGTATAACCCCACCTATTTCCTAAAGCAATATATTCAATTTTGTAATTGTTGGCTCCAGCTAAATCTCTAAATAAAACCGGATGAAAATTAAAAAAACCGTGGTTAACCCAATTAGCAAAAGGAAGAATAAACAGAATTATTCCATTTACCTTAGCTAAATCGTGGCTATTTTTAAAGACAGCATATTGGTTAAATAAATGTTCTCCAGTACCATTATTTGTCACCAAATCATATTGTTTTGTGTAGCCATAATGTTGCTTGATATCGAGATTCAAATCCATCATCAAACTATCATATTTGTCATTTACATCAATAGCAACATATTCTGAAAATCCCAATGCTTTGTAATAATCTGCTGTTTTATCACCCCGTTTTTTAATATTAATCTTCAGTAGATTTTGTAAAGTAGGAACATTGGCATTTCTGGGTGGAGAAAAAATTACTTTCTCCAAAATTTCATCGTTCATTTTAAAAGTTTGATTGCCAAGTTCAATAACAGTAGGATTTAGTGGCAGACTGTCGGTAAGTCTGGCAACCATTAATCCCATCAACGGTGTAAATGACATTTGTTTTCTCCTTATTTTTTTTGCTGATTTTGATTAAAAAGATGAGATAGTATTAACTAGCTATCAGCTATCAGCTTTTAGCAGCTCTGGGTTAACTTAAAAAAAATAATCTTGCTGAGGTGCTGACCGCTGATTGCTGAGGTGCTTCTTTAACTACAAACCATTAAATTTTCACTTTCTACTAATACTAAATCAAGTTTTTTGCTATTTGGTTTTACTACTTCAAACCAAAAATAATAACTGACTTGAGGATGACGTTTATTAATCTCCTGCAAGAGCGATCGCCACCATTCTACAGGTTTAATAGTAGAGTGAGCGTTTTCTCCATTCGGTAAAGTCTTTCGAGCTGGTCTGCAAGCTACATTAGCATAGACAAATTTGGTAGCGAAAGAAAATATCTCTTCTACAATCCAACGCATATCTTCTTCTGGGCAATGTTCTAGTACATCTGTACAAACTACAGCATCAAATTTACCTGTAGGTAAGGTATTAAATTCAACATAAGCGGGTTCGTAACAGGCCACATTATTGATTCCCCAGAAAGTCTGAATATTAGGAAAAACTTCCTCGGTAGGTGATGTAAAAGGGGAACGATAAGCAGAACCTTTCCCCGCACCATAATCTAGTAAAGATTTAGCTTGATATTTTTCTACCAACTCTTTAATTTTTTCTGCATGGGGGAGAAGACTTTGACCATAGAAAATTTTATCATTGCTAGCGTGCATATTCTGGTACATCGCTAAAAGTTGACGATAACGAGGACTAGGATTAGCTCTACTGTAAGATACTAAAATTGGTGATGTTTCTGGTATTGTTTCGGTTCCATCTAATTGATTTAATACTTGTTCGTACTGTCTAAGTTGTTCTAAGGAACGATCTAAAGCTTGTTGGGTTTGACTTTGCAATTTTAAGGAGCGCTCCAATGATGCCTCAGTTTCTACAAGTTTGGTTTTGGTATTTTCTAGTTCCTTAACAGTTTGGGTGGGTTGTAACTGAGTCCCACTAGAAATAAGTGCTTCTTTTTCCTGGAGTTTTTCCACAGCTTGATGTAAAACTGCTTCCGTTTCCTCTAGTTGAGCTAAAGACTGATTTAAAACTTGTTGGGTTTGAGTTAATTCTTGCTGATAGCGATCGCGATCAGCGCTAGTTTTTTCTAATTCTGTTTGACAGTTATTTAAAGCTTCTTGACTCTGGCGATATTTCTCCAGAGATTCACTCAATACCTTGTCACTTTGACCTAGTAATTCAAGAGATTGATTTAATAGGTTTTCTGTTTCAGTTTGTTCAGACTGAGCTGCTTCTAATTCAGTTGTAGTTTGACTAGGCTGAAATTTTGCTTGTTCTAATTCTATTTGGGTTTGAGCTAGTTGAGATTGAGTTTGCTCTAATTGAGCCTGAAATTGTTGCCTTTCATCTGCTGTTACAGGATTAATTTCCATCATTTTTTGATAAGATGCTAAAGCAGGTTCTAGATTTTCTTGTGCAGAATAAACATCCCCTAATTTTTGATAATATTCAGCACAATTTGGATTTATTTCTATTGCTTTCTCTAAATTAGTAGCCGCTTCTTCTAATTTTCCTTCCTTGATAAAAATTTCTGCTAAATTCAGATAAGCCTGACTAAAATTAGGATTAATTTTAACAGTTTTTAAGTACCAATTAACTGCTTTACCTAGTTTCTCTTGTTGGCGGAATGCTTCTCCTAAACTATGACAAAAACCAGCATATTTGGGCTTGAGTTTGATAGCCTGACGATATTTTTCTATAGCTTTACCATATTTCCCTATTTTGCTGAATGCTGCTCCCAAATTATGGTGAGACCAAGCATATTTTGGGTTAAGTTCTATTGCTTTTGAGTAGGAGGTGATCGCTCCTTCCCAGTCTCCTTTTTCTGTTAATATTTCCCCCAGTTCGTGATGATAGGAATAAAAATTAGGATTAATTTCTATTGCTTTTTGGTAAGCTGTTATTGCTTCTTCTAATTTCCCTTCTTGTTTCAGTTTTTTTGCTTCTTTATATTTGCTTGTAGTCATATTTTTTCCTAACTAATTGTTTTTCAAATATTTTTTGTTTTAAGATATACCAGCAAGTTTCATTAGGTCTGACAATAAATCTATGTTAATTATCATATCTTGTTTAGCTGCATCAACAGATTCTCCCAACAAATAATAATAATCTAAACTACAATGATTGCTCAAGTGATAGTAACAAGGACGTACTGCATCTGGCGACATTAATTCGATTACTTTAGTTCCTGAATTACAAAACAACAAATTAGTTAAACCTGCTCCATGAGGAGCTATTACTACTTGAGCACTTGCCAGTAATAGGGCTTGTTCTGCTACTGACATAGATGTTAGAGTTACACTTTTAATGCCAAATTTACTTAAAAATTCGGCTACATCTGATTCATTAATAACTTGGCGACTAGGAGCATCTTTTCTGCTTATATATATCCTATCTGAAACATCTAACTTTTGCCGTACTTCTGAGTTTGTAAATTCTGTTTTGATAAATTGACAAGCCCATCCTTGCATAGTTACTAAGCGGCCAAGCTGAGGAACCAATGACGGAATTATTAAGGTTTTTGCCTTAATGTAAGGATGTTTTATACTTTCAACAATCTTTTCTGAAGGAATACCTAAAATTTCTAAAGTTTCTCTTTGAAACGGTCGTTCGCTTTGGGAACTAACTACAAACTTACTGATATTTTTCAAGTCTAAACCACTTTTTTGTAGCAAACCAATTTTTGGCAGTAAATCTAGTACCCAATGGCAATAGTTATACTCTTTGCGTACTGATAAAAAAGCTGTCGGTTCATCTAGCTCTAAAACTGGCGGTAAATTGTTGACAGGCAAAGCTGTAATATCTGGACTTCGTACAACATCTTTAATTAAGATTTTACCTTCTTCAGAAGCGATCGCAATGGGTACACGATTATTTATCCAGACGCTACCACCAGGAATTACAACCACAGATGAATTTCCTGATTTCTTTTCTTGTTCTGATAAAAGGGGATGAACGAGGGGATGAACAGTTTTCGGTGGTTCCAGAGAACTGGTTATTTCTGGATGAATTTCTGTATAAATTATCTGTTTATTTGACTCTAAATCTATCTGGCATAATTCTCCTTTATTCACAATAGAGATAGGCAAGTTTTCTGGTTCACTTTCACTTTCCTTTAACTGAATAGCTCGACTATAAAGTTTTACAGCTTGGAGCAAATGACCCTGTTCTTGCTTAAGTTTTCCCAAACCTATCAGCCGTTCTTCAAGAGAAAATTCAGGATTAAGCCGTGCAATTTTGTAATAATCCACTGCTTCATCCCACTGATTTTTTAGAGCCAATAAGTCACCTATTTTCTCCAAGATATCGTGGGAATTTTTGTTTAACTCTATAGCTTTTTTATAATTTCTCAATGCTTTTTCTAACCGTCCTTTTTTGTAAAAGCATCTCCTAAATTTTTGTACAAAATATAAAAATCGGGCTTACTATTAATAGCATTTTGGTAACACTTGATTGCTTTATCCCAGTTACCTTGCTTAAATAAGCTCTCTCCTAAGTTATTGTAAAACAAAGCTGAATTTGGACTCAGATTTATTGCTTTACGGTAAGCTACAACTGCTTCATCTAATTGTCCCAATTTCCCCAAAACTTCCCCCAAATTATTATAAGACCAAGCAGAGGTAGGATTGAGTTCAATACAGCGACGATAAACTGCTGCGGCTTCCTCTAATTTGCCTTGTCTTTTTAAAGTATTTCCTTGTTTGAGTAACGTGGCTATACTAGCCTTAAATTTCTGTAAATTTTCAAATATGTAATTTTCTCCTGATTCAAGTATAGCTTCAGTCAATGAATTAGCTATTTTATCGTTATTCAAATATTCTGACATCTAAACTTTACCTTCTTTTTTCAGTTTTTTTGCTTTTTGGTATTCACTAACATTCATGAGGTTATTTCCAGGATAATTTACTTTTTATTTAGTCTTTTTCAATTCCTCTTGACATTGGGAAAGAGCAGCTTGACTAGCGTTTAATTCTTTTCTAGTTTGATGAAGTTTCTGTTCGGTCTTGAGTAGTTTTTCTTGACCTGGACCCATTTCTAACTGAGATTCTCTTAATATTGCCTTAGCAAATTGAACTTGAGCTTTTAGGTCTTCTAATTCCACAAAACTTCTTAAAAATTTGATTTGTTTTTTCGTGTTTTCCAGACAACACTGGATTTTTAAATCTTCTTCAGTATTTGCCTTTTGCTCATTTTTATAAAATATATGCATTGGTCGTTTCTTATCAGGAGATCCTACAGGTCTATCTCCTCTACCTCTAGCTATTTTTAAATTCCATTCATGCTTAGATTTTGTAAAATAATGATTAATTTGGGCTATTTGATGATCTATATGAGAACTTATTCCCTTCAACCTATGAGGTAGGGGAGTTCGATCTGGATGAAGGTAAATAGGATTATTCCCTTTAAATCTACAGAAATGTACTCCCACTCCGTCAGAAGCTTTAATAGAATCTATTTTAGCGATTGTCTTGAAGTAATCGTTACCTACAGCATCAGATTTTGTACATTTAGTAAACCTTTCTATTACTAACCCATCCGTTACAGAAGCGTGTCCAGAAGAACCAAATAATTTCCAATTAATAGCTATTCCATCTACATCTTGATAATCATCTAAAAAACTATGAATGTCATTATGTTGGTTCAAAACAATAAATTCATCTGCATCTATAAAACCAATCCATTCGCATTTACCTTTCAACCTGCCAATGGCATCTGTATATGCTGCTACTTGATGATTTTTATTTGGTATATCAGGCCATTTAATATGTTTAATAATTTCTGCTTCGTCTAATTTTTTTAATATTTCTGTAGTTCCATCTGTACTCATATTATCGTATATCAGAAATTTATCTACTTTAATTACTTGGTGGTATGCTATCCACTCCAAAATATAGGGAGCTTCATTCTTAACAATTGCGCAAATAATAATTTTTTCTTTCTTATGTTCTGTTTTTTTTTCTCCTACTAAACTCTCTAATTGTGCAGTTAATTGAGTTTCTTGAGGATGCTTTTCTAGACCTTGCCTACAAATAGTAATCGCTTCCTTTAATTCTCCTTTGATTTTGAATATATTTGCTAACCAAAAGTAAGAGGTTTGATCGAGTGGATTTAATTCAATAACTTTTGAGTAACAGCTAATAGCCTCATTCCATTTCTTCCCTTTTTTATACAACCATGCCAATACTTTATAAAATTGATAATTATCAGGTTCGAGTTCGCAAGCTTGACGTAAATTAGTTTCTGCTCTATTCAAATCGCCTAACTTAAATAACGCTTCTCCTAACTTATGATAAGACCAACCAGAAGATTGATTTAATTCAACAGCTTTAGAGAATGCACTAACAGCTTCATGCCAGTTACTTAATTCAAACCATGTTTCTCCCAAGCAATGATAAGACCAGGCTGAATTAGGGTTAAGTTCGATGCAGCGTTTGTAAGTTTCTATTGCTGCTTCTTGCTTACCTTGTCGTTTAAGTTTGTTACCTTTTATAATGAAAATTGCTAAAGATTCTTGATTCATAGAATATTGGATATTTATTTGGTTAGTTAATATGAGAATACTCTACTATTTCTTTGTTAAATTTATCAATTATTAATTGGTAAATTTAATTTAGGTTGATCGTCAAATCTGTATTTCCCTATATCTTCATTATTTAGTCTTTTTCAACTCCTCTTGACATTGAGAAAGAGCAGCTTGACTAGCATTTAATTCCCTTCTAGTTTGATAAAGTTCCTGTTCGAGCTTGAGTAGCTTTTCCTGACCAGGACCCATTTCTAACTGAGATTCTCTCAAAATTGCCTTAGCAAATTGAACTTGAGCTTTGAGGTCTTCTAACTCTACAAAACTTCTTAAAATTTTAAGTTGTTTTTTCGTATTTTCTAGCCAACGCTGAATTTTCAAATCTTCTTCTAAATTTGCCTTCTGCTCATTCTTATAAAACGAATGCATTGGTCGTTTCTTATCGCGAGCTCCTGGAGGTTTAGGCCTACCTCTAGCTACTTTTAAATTCCATTCATGCTTAGATTTAGTCACATAATGATTAACTTGTACAATACTATGATCTATATGTGTACTTTTACCATTTGTATTAGCTGGTAATGGATTCCGATCTGCATGGATATAAATAGGATTATCACCTTTAAACTTACAGATATGTACTCCTACTCCATCTACTTCTCGGATAGAATTTATTTTGGCAATAGTCTTGATATGCTCGTTACCTGAAGCATCCGACTTCGTACATTTAGTGAATCTTTCTATTACTAGCCCATCCGTAACAAAACTATGTCCAGAAGAACCAAATAACTTCCAATTAATAGCTATTCCATCCACATCTTGATAATCATCTAAAAAACTGTGAATGTCATTATGTTGGTTTAAAACAATAAATTCATCTCCATCTATAAAACCAACCCACTCGCATTTATCTCTCAACCTTCTAATGGCATCTTCGTATGCAGCTACTTGATGGTTTTTATCAAGCATATCTGGCCATTTAATATGTGTAATAATACCAGCTTTGTCCAAACCTTTTAATATTTCTGTAGTGCCATCTGTACTGATATTATCGTATATTATAAAGCCATCTACTTTAATTGCTTGGTAGTATGCTATCCACTCCAGAAGATAGGGAGCTTCATTCTTGAACATGGCACAGATAATAATTTTATCTTTCTTAGTATCGGCTCTTTTTTCTCCTGTTAAACTCTCTAATTGTGAAGTTAATTTAGGTTCTTGAGGATACTTTTCCAAACCTTGCCTACAAACAGCGATCGCCTTATTTAACTCTCGTTTTACTTTCCAAATATCTGCTAACCAATAGTAAGCAATATTGTCCGTAGGATTTAATTCAATAACTTTTGAGTAACAGCTAATAGCCTCATTCCATTTCTTCCCTTTTTTATACAACCATGCCAATACTTTGTAAAATTGATAATTATCGGGTTCGAGTTCGCAAGCTTGACGTAAATTAGTTTCTGCTCTATTCAAATCGCCTAACTTAAATAAAGCTTCTCCTAACTTATGATAAGACCAACCAGAAGATTGATTTAATTCAACAGCTTTAGAGAATGCACTAACAGCTTCCTGCCAGTTACTTAATTCAAACCATGTTTCTCCCAAGCAATGATAAGACCAGGCTGAATTAGGGTTAATTTCTATACAACGTCGGTAGGTTGCTATTGCTGTTTCTCGATCGCCGTCTCGTTGAAGTTTCTTACCTTTTCTGATTAAAGTTGCTATAGGTTCTTGATTCATAGAATATTTGATATTTATTTGGTTATATCATGTCCGGTAGCATCAGTATTGTAAGCGCGAAGGTAAGGAAGAAGGAAGAAGGCTTAAAAGCTTGAAAAAACCTAAATTTCCTGTAGATATTCACCCTTGGGTTTACACAAACGATAAAGTGTGGACATCATATGAGATGCATATTTCATATTGCTAGAGCAAAACTACAAACAATTTTTGTTTGATCACTAGCTGATGGCTGATTTCTGAATGGTTACCTATTGCTTAACAATTATCTTTTAATAGCTCGACATAAATATTGCCAAAGTTTTCATCTCTGTCACTACCTGGTCTAGAATCTCCTGGGTGATACTTAGATAAACTATGATTCTTAACTGTAAAAAGATGGTTAGGTATTTTTCAAAATTTTATTCATGTCTCTAGTCCAAGCTGCAACTAAATTTGCTTCTTCCGATTTAATGACTTCCAAATCTATCAAGACATCATAACATTTTTTTAAATTATCAAGAATAAAAACTTCACCAGATTTTAGATTAGCTTCAGACAATGACTGAGCAATTTTATCGTTGTTCAAATATCCTGAAACTTCATCTTCAAAATCTTTCATTAGATTATGTTCGTTTCTTTCTTGATAAACAGTCGGACTGTAGAATAAAACTTTCCAACCATTTTCCCAACATATTCTCTGAGCGACAAAACTTCGCCAGATATCTGTCATCCTAAATGAACAATAAGCAGGCAAATAAAGTAGGGGATATGCTGCTGGAAACCATACTGTATTTTGACTGTTAAAAGGACACCAAGTTTGACTACCTAATGCCAGTTTAATATCCTCTTGAAATTTTATAGGTAAAGGCAAAACCAGTCGATAAATAGCATCGACATCTGGGTTATCATTTGCTAACCCTTGCTGAATTGGGCATTCGGAAATAGACTCATTTAAGCTTTCATAAGATGGTATTGGGTCGTTAATTTTATCCAATGGCAACCCTCTCGGCCAGATTATTGCATCTGAAAAGTATTTATAAACATTTACCCAACCTGCTTTATCAATAATTTTCGACTCAACTTTGAGGGTACTTTCTTGCCAAAAGCTATCTAAAGGAAAGTTGTCGTCGTCTGTTTCAGCGATCGCTTCTGCTCCTTCTTTTATTGCTAGTAAATAACCAATATTTTTCCTAGCATAATGTTTTGTCGGACAATTTTTCGCGTATTCTAAACCAGTAGCTATTTGAGCATCAACGTCGTAATATTCGCAACCTGCTAGGTTAAAATATTTAGGACTTTTAGTATCCCCAACTATGATGAAATTCCAGTTATGAGACTGACAACCTGTTGCCAACTCTTGTAAAACTTTATTAGGAGATGAAATTGTGGTGACAACTAAGGTAGTTTTTTTCATTATTTATTCCTAAAACTATTTTTTGGAAGCCAAAATATTAAACATTTTTTGATAGATTACTTGCCAATCTAATTGAAAATCACACCAACCGCCACCGCCAGCATTGCTAACATCATCAAAATCCAAAAAATCTGGTTCTATTGCTTTTTCTTTGACTTTTGACCAGAAGTTTTTTTGTTTGAGATGACCGCGATTAGCATAAGCTACACCTGGTTTATCGTTAAGCCATGATGTAATTACTAATCCAGAACCAACAATGGCAATATAGGTATCAATATAATTTCCCCAAACAATACTTTCATGCAAAGGACATCCTAGGGTATTATAAACTTTAATTTCGGGATTTAACTGATTAATAATTTTGTTAAAAATATTTTGGCAATCTATCCAGCCATCGAAAACTATGCAAATATTTGGATAATCTTCTCTCAATTTATTGACGATATTTGCATATCCTTTAACTTGGGATATCCAACTTTTATTGTGGTTTCTCAGATTCACCCAAATTAAAGGATATATTTTCTGATTCTCTTTAATATCAGTTAAGTTTTTGGTCAATTCTGGCGAGCATTTCTCCCAAGCAACTCGGCGGATATTTTCTGTGTAATTATTGGTAATAAAATTGTCTGTTATTCTGAAGCAAAAGCTATTCTTTTTGAGAAAAAATCGAAACATTTCTGCCTCTGATGTTTCCTCTAGTTTTAATATTTTGTTAGCAGGAATTTCTGGAAATACTGAAGCAAATTCTAGATATTCGTAAGGTCCGACAGTAAAGTAATCGATCTTCTCTAAAAGACTATTTTTGCTTAAGTAATATATCCCATTCAGGTCTTGCCAGAAATAATGTCCTAGATTTTTCACAAAACCAATAAGAGATGTTAATTTGCGTTTATCGCTCTTGTTCAGATATTCACTTACATCATCAAAATAAGTCACGATGTAAGTAGCTAGATTGTGGTAAATTTTAGGATTTGCATGACCTTCATCATAGCAAATTACTAATTTTAATTTGGGAAAGTAAAGAGAAACTTTTTCTCCTGTAAACCTACCAACTGCTATGTAAAATACTTCTTTACCCACAAATCTATAAAAATTAAAGAGCCCCCCATCAAAAATGATTGATTAGACCTCAAGATTTCACCGATCATTGGGTCGAGGGCATACATATAATTAAATTCAGCAATAGTTTGAGGAAATTCTATTGGGTTATTAATGACGTGCCAACAATTAAATTTTTTGTGAGGATGTAATTGGGTTCTCCTTTGGGGAAATGATAAATCATCATTAAAGCAGTTAATATAAATATTTTCTAAGCCATTATTTTCCTGTCTAATCAATCTTATATATTCTAAAGATATTCCCCATTTTTCTAACCAGGTTTTGTCTTCTGGAGTTAGCTGAGGTAAAGTTAATATTTTTAAAGTTTGATTCTGAAAATGCTGTTTAATTTCCTCTGCTTCAAATTCCAGTTTATCTAAATCAATTTCTAAGTTAAACTCAGAGGGTTTAGTTTGATTAAACAAATTCCAAATAGCATCGTATTTTGAAAAATTACTATTATCAATTACTGGTTCTATTGTCGGAATTTGAGGTTTTGGTAGCTCCCGAAAAAAACGAACTGCTTCTACAATTAAGTCATTATTTGCAAGTCTAATTATCAACTGATAATAAATATCTAAATTTGCGATTTTTTCTGGAAAACTTTGTGATATGTTTCTATAACTCGTGCAACTTTTCCTGCCTGAACTAGAGCTATTCCAAATCTCATACATTGTTTGAACTGAGGACCTATCAATGGCTGCCATCTCAAAAGCTTTTCATAATACAAAATAGCTTCTTCAAATTTTTTGTTTTCTACTAGCTGCATTCCTAAGTTAAAGCAATGTTTCGCAGTTTCTTTTGGATGTGTTTTTTGTTCTTCAATAAACTGCTTTAACCTAGCTGCTAAAACTTCATTTTCTGGGAGTTTTTCTAATCCTTGTTGAGAAACAGCGATCGCCTCTTCTAACTTACCTTGTATTCTCAAAATATCCCCCAACCAATAATAACCATCGCTGTCGGTAGGATTTAATTCTATTAACTTATTATAAGCAGCGATCGCCTCTTTCCACTGCCGTCGTTTTTTGAAAGACCAAGCTAATATTCTATAACACTCGTAATCTTCAACTCCCATTTCTATTGCTTGACGACAACTTTTTATAGTTTCTTGCCATAAACGGTTGGCAAAATGAGTTTTTGCTTGCTCAAAAAAAGTTTTACCTTTGTCGCCTGACTTCTCTATAGCTTTTTCTAAACCATCAGAAAATACCTGGAAATTTGACTCTAATTCACAAGCGCGACGATAGTTAGGTATAGCAGCATCAAATTCTCCTTTAGTGGCAAAAATTTCTGCTAATTCATAATAAGACCATGCTGAGTTAGGATTAATTTCTATTGCCCGACGATAAGAGGTTATTCCTTCATCCAAAACACCTATTTTTACTAAAGCTTCCCCTAAATTATGATGAGACCATGCTGAGTTAGGATTAATTTCTATTGCTCGACGATAAGATACTATTGCCTCTTCCCATTTTTTCTCCCGTTTTAGTTGATTACCTTTAATTAAATAATTTGCTGCTTTTTCCATAAATTTTTTCAATCTAACAGAAACTGAGGAGTCAAAAGATCCTTCTAAAACTTAAAAATAGCTGACCGCTGACTGCTTACTTTAATGACCAGACCTTACATAACTTATGTAAGATTTATCTAGTAATTTTTGATAAGACAAAACACTAGACTCTGAACGACCATCGCCCCGGGTACCTTCCACAATCCAAACATTAGGATATCCATTATCAACTCGATATTTACCATGACGTTCGATACCTATCAAACTTGAATGTTCGCTCTTTCCATATTCACAAAATATTACTTTTTGCCATCCTAAATTATCAAGTAAAGATTGCAAAAAATCCTTTGAATAAATGAATTGATGACCCCATCCATGAAAAGCACGATTCATAGAAAATGTAGAATCAATACGTTTTTGTGGATTAGTTTCTGACAAATTAAAATGAGTAGAAACTACCCACTCTAAGGAAGGAGTAGAAAGTCGAATTACTCCACCAGGTTTTAGACTTTTCCAAGTGTTATCCAGGAAAGCGATCGCTCCTTCGAGACTTAGATGTTCGAGAAAATGTTCCCCATACACATATTCCAAACCATTAAAAGGCCAAGGTTTAGTTACATCCATCGGTTGGTCAATACCAGGAAAAGGTCGAATATCTACATTCCACCAGTCGGCCATGATATTATGGGGGCCACAACCTACTTGGACTTTTTTGATGCCGTTAGGATTCTGAGGACTTAAGCGTAACTGTTTTACTGACATCTATAGAAATATTTGTATCCTAATTTTTCTGCAACACTAATATATCCTGATAACTGGTAAATCTATTTCGTCCACACCACTGACCGTAATATTTACCCACCACAGTTAGCCCCCGCTCTCGCATCCAACCTAAAAGTAGGGGTTCCTTGTAACCAATAACTGCTTCTGGCATTTTAGGATTACTGGTAAAACACTCTTCGAGTTGATGTACTATCTTATGAGCGCCTCTACCTTTAGCGATCGCCGACTCTGACTCTGGATTCAATAAAAAACAACTACACAGACATCGACTTCCTGGTTTTAATACTCTGGAAATTTCATCTAGATAATGGCGTACTTCCTTAGCCCGCAAATGAGTAAAAACAGAAATCAAAAACACCAACTCGAAACTTTTATCCTCGTGGGGAAAGATAAAATCCAAAGTTTTGACATTTCCCTCTGGGTTGTACATTTGATTGTAGATGTTGACTACCTGAAAGTTGAAGTTGGGAAATCTGGAAGTAATCTCTGAATTTGCCCATTTAATTAACTTTTCAGCAATATCAAAACCTGCATATCCACCTTGGGGAGTTAAATAATAGGCTAAAGAATAAGCAAGACGGCCCACACCACAACCAACGTCCAATACTTTGTCGTTAGGTTCTAAACCTACCCTCTGAATAAAATAACCGAGAAAGTCGAAGGCTACATCTGTGAAATGATCCCCGACAAATTTGATGTATTCTTGACTGGGAAGAGGTATAGAGGGGTCTAATACATTGGGCATTATTCCACCTGGTCGCCCTTGGTATATGGGAGTTAATACTACTAAAGAATTTTTCAGTTGTTGTTGCTGCCCAGTCAGGGATATTTTAATTATGTATCTTGCTTTGTCTGTTCCTGGAATGTTGGGATAACCCTTATTGATATCGGGAGAGGGCAGACTGTGTGATATTTCCAAATTACTAAATTCTTGGCCTCCAATAGTAACTTGGATTCTATCCAATGGCTTCTTATCAAAAGATACTACCCAGCCTTCTAAATGTACTACTCCATTTGTAATGGCTGTTTTTTCTAATCTACCCAAAGTAGGTAAAGGGTCAGTTGGTTTTAAAAATTTCATTCTTGATTAAATTTTGATTAAATCTAGGATATTTTAACATCAAAAAGATCAATAAATAGATTAGTAACTTGGGAAAATGAAACAATTGAAACTATCAGTTCTTTTTCCTGGAGAAAAACCAGAAACTATTTGATTATTTGGGTTGTTATGAGATATCTTCATAATTTTTTCTTGATTCTTAATTCAAAAATACTTTAATTAACAACTACTCTCTAACGGCGGGATTTGATCGGCAGTTAATGTCACCATTTTACCATCTTTGAGAATACTAATTGATTCTCCCAATTTTCTATGTCTTTCAATTGCAGAAGCCTTCGCGTAGCGCTGCCTCAGCAGTATCGCTGCTCTTACACTCGAATCAATTTGCTCAGATAATTTATTAGACATCTCCGGAAAAGAGGGAGTAGGGAGTAGGGGGAAATAATTAATAATTTCTGTGCCATAATTGATTCTATTTTTTATTATTGGAGAAGTCTATTGGGATTTTTTTATTCATTGAGAAATCAGGTTTATTCTTGTATTACTCCCTTCCCGGCGCAAGATTATAATTAGTAGATCATTTGAGCATATAGTTTATAGCCAAATTTTGCTAGGTAATCCTCTAGCGGAAAGGAAGTATTTTTGAGAATTACTCCCGCCGTTATCATATACCTTCCCACCCTAATACTAATATTTACTTCCCAAACGACTTTTTACCCGTCTCCCTGACAATAGACTTTTCCATTTGGCGTTTTTCTATTACCAGAACACTATCGTAGTAGTGCATTGAATGAGCAGAACGAGTGAAATTTGTCACCTGAAAACTTTCTGGGTCAACTATCCATTATCAATTAATGAGGAGTCAGTTCGTTGAAATTTAAACAATTTATCTTTTAAAGAAGTGTCTTTTCCTCTATAGAATTTTAATTCTAGATTATCTGACCATTCTGACGATAAAATTTCCAGTACAATTCTACTATTATCAATATTTATATGACTTTTCATACTGAGATTTTCTAATTTTTTTCAGATATAAATACAGCTAAAAAATGAGCATTTATTGCTCTGGTGCTAAATCGCAATAAATTATGATTGGCAAAGCTATGGTGATGTTTTGATTGAAATTGTTCGATTTTAATCTCTAGTTTTTCTTGGTTAAAAAATTGCAAAATAAATGAGTAAGTATTTCCTGTTTCTAGGAGCTTTAGTCTAAATTGATTGTGATTAATTTTTTCTACACTGAAGCTGTTAGGGATATGCAATAAATACTCATATAGATGAAATTTTATATCTGAAAAATCAGATGGCTCAATATCATCAAATGTGACTACATAAGGAAAAGGTTCTCTCACAAAACATAAATGTCTAATGGCAAAATTAACAGGATTATAATTCTGTAAATTATATGATGGTGTTGCATCTCCTAGAATATAATCAAACACCTCAGAATAATCATATTTTATTATTTTCCCTGATACACCATTCCCCCTTCCTGAAAATCTTTGACCTTTACCATCAATTAAAACTAAGTTATGACCGAGGGAGGATGATGGAGAATTTTCCCTTGTATCATTAGCAGCACCAGAGTCAATAACTAGAGGTTGACCTTCAAATATTAATGTAAAAGAATTATTATCTGATTGGTCGTGAATACCTTCTATATATTTACCACAATTGAAACTAACAATTGTTGCTGCTGATGACCAAGAATTTCTAACGTTCAAATAACCAATATCGGAGCAAAAACGACGTATTGATAAGTTAGTATTTTCTAGTTTAAATTCTGCTACTGGTGGTTGAGGTAAAAATAAGTAGGCATCAAATAGGGAAGAGAAGTTTAAATTAGGGTCTCTGCCATAGGTTTTTAATCCTTTGCTACCTACTAATAATTCCCAAACATAATTAACAAGACTAGGATTTCTGTTACCCACTATAGTTAAATATCCCCATAAACCAGGATGAGGATTCCAACTAGATACGGTCTCGGGGTCTCCCGTTATAATCGAGCCATTTAACGGGAGGGGAATTGCCGAGCTGCAAGCTTACTTATATAGGTGTCGATTGATGTTTTTCTTCTGATTTCTTGTCTTTAAGTCTTAGTGAATCTATGAAATCACTTATTACTTGGGTCATCGTTTTTTCATTTTCTGCTGCATATAATCGTAGGGGCGAACGGCCGTTCGCCCCTACTTTAATCTGTTATGACTTATTCGTATATTTAATCCTGTTTTTTTCATTATGTATAGACAAACTCTACACAAACTATTATAATAAAGCTCTGGTCGAAAAGGAAATAAAATGATCCTAAGTCATTGTTACAAAATTAAACCAAATCAAGAACAAATAACTAAGATAGATAATTGGTTAGAACTCTTGAGGAGACATTGGAATTATGCCCTTGGTCAAAGGTTATACTGGTTAAACAGAACCAGGTGTCAAATAGACCGATGCTCAATAATTTCATGTCCTATTGGGGAGATTTCTTGTAGACCAGATTATTATTTTCAGCAATCAGCGCTTAAAGAAACAAAACAGTTATTTCCTGATTACAAAGAAATTTACTCTGAAGTTCAACAAATTAATTTACAAAAACTAGATAAAGCTTGGAAACGCTGGTTAGTTCCTGACAAAACAGGTAAAAGATTTGGTAGACCAAGGTTTAAAAAGTCTGGGAAACTAAGGTCATTATGTTTTAGTAGAGTAAATCATTCTAAAGCAGCAGTTAAGTTTGATGGTAAACAAATTATTATTAGTAGGTTGGGTATTATCCCAGTTATAGTTCATAGACCAATTCCAAATGGATTTACAATTAAAACTGCAACCATAACCAAAAAAGCTGACGGCTATTATGTCAGTTTTAGTTTAGAAGATAAGTCAGTTCCCAGTGTAATTCCTACTGATAATATCAAAACTGCTGTAGGTGTTGATGTAGGTTTAAAAGAGTTTTTAACTACTAATACTAGTGAGACTGTTTCTGTTCCAAATTTCTATAGAAAAGCACAATCTAATTTAGCTAGAAAGCAAAGTAAAGCAGCTAGAAAAGAAATTGGGTCTAATAACTGGCAAAAAGCACAGAATAAAATAGCTAGATTGCATCAACATATTGCTAGACAAAGAGAAGATTTTCATTATAAAACTGCTCATAAGTTAGTTAAAGAGTATGATTTAATTGCTGTAGAAGACCTTAATATTAAAGGTTTAGCTAGAAATACTAAACTATCAAAATCAATCTATGATGTAGCCTGGGGTGCTTTTATTGAAAAATTGAGTGCAGTGGCGGTAAAACGCGGTGTTCATGTAAGTAGGGGCGAATGGCCATTCGCCCGTACACCCTCATAATACATCACAAAATTGTAGTAATTGTGGTCAAAAAGTACCTAAAACTTTATCAGTTAGAACTCATTCTTGTCCTAAATGTGGAACAGTTTTAGATAGAGATGAGAATGCAGCAATTAACATATTAAATAAAGGGTTAAACGAGGTGGGTATCATCTTGTCTGCTTGTGGAGGCTTAGACATTAGTCAGCCTGTGAGACAAGAAACTTCTGAAACTTGGGTTCAATTATCTTTGTTTTAGAAGCTCCCGTTATAATCTCCGATTTAACGGGAGAGAACTTCACTATGAATCATTCCAGTTATTTAGATATTTTCCACGGGGGAATGATTCATACAAATACCATTCAACTAAACGGTCTAATTTATAACTATATTTATCATCTAAAAATTCTCCATTAACTTTAATATTTTTCTGGCGACAAATGCGAAGTAAAATTCCTAATATTTTAGAAACAAATCCACAATACCAAAGACCTTCCCTCGTCATTCCTTGGTCGGTTATACCATCAATAAAAAAGTCTTCCACACGACTCATTGCCACATTTAGCCATTCTTGTGCTTCAGGGAGATAATTATGCAGACTAATAGTAGCGATCGCTAAACCGGAAAAAGCGATTATTCGATGATTCCAGCTATTAAGTTGTTTTTCTTTTCTACCCCAAAGTTTACTGTGAGATTCTTGCCAAGTTTCTCTGGTTTTTTTCTCGATAAATTCTACTAGACAAAGATGTTCTTCTACGGTAAATAATTCAGGAGCTATATCTCTAAATAAGATAATTGCAGTTAGCACAAATGCTCTGTGAATTTCCTCACTAAACAAGTTAGGATATCTAGAATAATTTTGGCTAATTTTGTTGACTATATTTTTGCTAATTTACCGAATAATTAAGGTTTAAAACTTCTCCTTTAAAGGATAAACAAGAAAAAATTTTCCCTACCACGTCAATCCTCTTCTTTTCAAGGAGAGGTAATTGTTAATTATTAATTATTAATTATTAATTATTAATTATTAATTGTGGAACAGCTTCTTTATCTTCTACCAACTTATAGGCTAAACATAATTCCATCAAAACATTATAAATAACAAATAAGCTGGCAGATTCAGGTGTTCGTAAAATAGCTTCGGAGCCTAATTTTTTCGCATAATTACCAAAAAATTGTGGTATAAAGCCTCCCCCTTTAAGGGGATAAAAGGAAAAAATTTCTTTTGAGTCAATCCTCTTCTTTTAAAGGAGAGGTAATTCTAAATTCTAAATTCTAAATTCTAAATTCTAAATTGTTGTTATTTCTGTTTCACTAATCAGCAGAAATTCTAGATTTCTGTTTGTTATTTTATGAACTTCCCCAACATTTTTTCCTCATTCAACTTCTCAATAGTTCCTAATATTTCTCTGACTCTTTTCTCAAAGCTATGATTCTCTCGGATATATTTTGCTAATTCTAATTTTTCCCCAATATTCTGACTTTTTTGCTGTAAACAATTTTCTACTACTTTTGGCAAATCTTCCTGAGAGTTATAAGTGAAAATTTTATCTCCAAACACTTTTTCTAAACCAGAAATTTTGTCAGAAATAATTGTTGCTCCACAAGCAGCAGCATCGAATAAACGATTGGAAATAAATCCTTTTTCTCGCATGGTATCCCAATGGTCGTTTAATAGTACGCCACATTTACTGTAATAACGTCGTAAAATTTCATTGGGAATATATTCTCCTTTTAAATAACCACTGGGCAATAATTTTTCCCAGTTTGTACCATAAACATCTATTTTTAAACCTGCTTCGACAGCATCTTTTACTATCTGACGATAAACTTTGCGAGAGTTACCGACAAACAATATTTCTCCTACTTCTTCATAACCTTCTTTATCTGGATAAAACAAATTTTTATCGGTACATTGCAGTAAAGTTTGTACTGGAACTTTTACCTGTTTTTGTAACTCCTCAGCATAAGAATAGGAGGCTACAAATATATGGTCATATTCTTCATATTCTGCCAACTCAACTTTATCTGGATGACTAATATTCCACATCAAATTAATGTGATAATACTTAGGTTGATAACGACTCAAACCACGAATCACAATTGCTACATCATCTCCAAAACTTTTCGGCGTTTCCCACTCTGACAAAATATCAATTCTGACAGAATGACCTAATATTTCAAACTGTCGTTTCATAGCTAAAGCATAATGATAATCTCCCCATTCTTGCGCTTGTTTCCAGTCAGGAACTCCAATTTTTATACCGATGCGGAAACTATTACTCATTTTTTCCCGTAAGGCAGTAAATACTGTTTGGGCACGATGTTTGTATGTGTGTTGTTCCTCAACTATTTTCTGTAATTCTGCCACTTTTGCTAATCTTAGTTCCTCATTTGTTAGATACTCCCGTAATAAATTTTCTAGAGATTCGCGACAATTATAAGTAGGCAATAAACCATCGAAAGATTCTTGATTTCCTAATTCTCCATTTGTCACAACTAACGCCCCAGAAATAATCGCATCAAATACTCGTGAATTTGTAGAACCCCATTGTTTTGTCACTGAGTTAGCATCATCAATTACTATTTTTGTCGAAGCATAAACTTTGGGCATATCTGTATAAGGCAAGAGTCCACGATTATATTTTTTAAACTTCTCAAATTTTTCCCAGTTATAGCCATACAAAGCAAATTCAAAGGGTAAATTATCTGGTTCCAAAAAACTCATAATATCTCGTGGATATTTCCAGAAACTTCCTGTAAAGCAATAGTCAGATTTATATTTATTCTCTAGTTCTGAATTGACTTTTTCCTGTTGTTCTAAAATTGCTACTTCCGAATTATTCCCTACTTCACTTTTGCCTGTTTCTGGAATTTTATTACCTAGTTCAGAAGGAATTTTTTCTGACTCTTCTGAAACTCCTACTTCCAAATTTTTCCCTACTTCACTTTTGCCTGTTTCTGGAATTTTATTACCTAGTTCACTTCTGACTTCTTCTTCACTTGTGACTTCTGACTTTTGACTTATAACTTCAGAATTAACTTCTTCTTCACTTTTGACTTTTGACTTTTGACTTATAACTTCAGAATTAATTTCTTCTTCACTTTTGACTTTTGACTTTTGACTTTTGAATTCTAAGTTGACTTTTGACTTTTGACTTTTGAATTCTAAGTTGACTTCTGACTTTTGACTTTTGACTTCTAAATTGACTTCTGCTCCACTTCTAGATTCTGAATTATGAATTCTAAATTCTAAATTCTTAATTCTAAATTCTTTAAATCTTTCATCATTAGTAGCTATCCTAACTACTGTTGTAGACTTAGATAATTTTTGCTGAATATAATCGGCAGATTTTTGAGAAGAACACCAAAAACAATCATAATCTCCTGCCGTTTTTTGAGACGCCCAAACCTCAAACCAATTTCTCGCCCAAGCAACTTTTACTAAACTTGGTTTAGCATTTTCTATTCTTTCTAATTCATAATCATGGCGCATCACCACAATTACATCTAAACGGGTCATATCATACCAATCTTCTCCTTCAGAAAGATAATAAACATCCCACCCAAATTGTTTAACTAATTGTTCTCCTAATTCTACTGCTGTAAAATAATCACCTGCCGCAGCTGTCATATCTGCTTCGGTTACAGCAAAACCAATAGTTAAAGGATGACCAGTCCAATAAATTCCTTTTTCAAAATAATCTTGTAAATGTTTCCGACGGAGATAATAAGCAAATCTTTCTTCTATTATCGGACGATTTTTCAATATTTTCTGGATAAATTCTTTACCTTTATTAAACCGAGAAAAACCACGATTATGAAAAGCAGTTAAATGATTAGCACTAATAATTTCTTTGCCTAATTTTTGCCGGATACTCAAACATAAATCTACATCCTCATAACCGTAGAAATAATCTTCATTAAAACCTCCCACTTTCTGAAAATCTTCCCGCCGACACATCATTAATGCTCCAGTTACAACAGGTACTTTCCAAGGAGCAGATTGTACTTTTAATAACTGCGGAGCATAACGAACTTCAAAAGGATAAAAAGGTTCATTTTGACTATGAAAATATATCTGCACTCCTAAATGTTGAGTAGGAGGAAAAGCCAAAGACTTGTCACTAACAATATCTAATAATTTTACTCCTACCATTCCTAGATTTTCATCTTGTTGAATTAACTCAACCATTTGAGGAATTATGTCTTGGCAGAGGGTAATATCATTATTCATAAATAACAGTAAAGGAGCTTTTGTTTCATTCACTCCCACATTATTTGAGTTGGAAAAAGAATAATTTTCTCCCCTGGCAATAACCGTTATGGGCAACTTTTTAAACCACTCCATACAGACATCAATACTATTATCTGTCGATCCGTGGTCAACCACTACTAATTCCAAATTTTCATAACTGTTATAAAGCTCAAAGGAAGCAAATAACTCACTTAATAATTTCGCTCCATTCAAACTCAAAATAATTACTGCTACTGCTGGTTTTTCCGTCCGAACTTTTGCCAGAGATATCTGACTTCTAACTTCCTCTTCACTCCTGAATTCTTCTAACTCTCTACTTCCGACTCCTTCTCCATTTTTTACTTCTTTACTTCTGACTTCTTCTTCACTTTTGACTTTTGACTTTTGACTTTTGAATTCTTCTTGGAATTTTGACTTTTGACTTTTGAATTCCAAATTTACTTCTTCACTTTTGACTTTTGACTTTTGACTTTTGAATTCTTCACTACTTCCTTCTTCCTTCTTCCTTCTTCCTTCTTGAAAATGATAGATAAGTTTATTAATTTCTCCCTGACCAAAACTCAGATTAACCTCATGCTTTTTCCCCTTCGGTCCGACTACTAATGGTTTAGGAGAATTTTTCAATTGTTCACCTGTTTCTGTTATCTTGACACTAACTTCAACTAACCCATTACTATGTAAAGAAGGAGGAATTTTTTGAGCAAAAGCATGATATCCGTGAGTATCAAAAGCTTCCGCTAAATCTTGACGATATTTATTCGCTACTAACGTTCCAACTAAATTATTACCAACAAAAACATCAACAAATACAACCTTATCAGAATCATTTTTATGTCTCGCCCAACCAGAAACATAATCAAGAGTCGCATAATCCAAACAACCCTCAAAATCAGTTTCTCCTAATATATTAATGTTCGTAAAATTGCCCGTTTCCAGTAAATTTTTTCTTCCTTGAGCAGCTTCTAATTTTTTCTTAGCCTTAGAAAAATGAGGGTCTATTTCCAAAGCACGACGGTAACAAGCGATCGCCTCATCCATAGGAGTTTTCTGGGCCAAAGCTTCCCCCAACCGCAAATGAAACTTTGCCGAGTTTGGCCTTAACTCTACAGCTTTTGAATAAGCCGCCACAGCTTCATCCCACCTTTCTAATTTTGACAATAATTCGGCTTTGTGGTATATAACATCCGCAGATTTAGGATTCAGTTCAGCAGCTTGAGATAAAGAAGCGAGGGCCTCATCCCACCGTTTTAATTGGGCAAGAGCTTCTCCTAACATATGATGCACTGCTGCAGACTTAGGATTAATCTCAACTGCCCGACCATAACTAACCACAGCCTCATCCCAACGTTTGAGTTTGCTGAGAGTATGACCCAACTGATGGTGAATTTCCGCAGTATTGATACCTATTTGAATAGCTTGCTGATAATTGGTAATAGCATCATCAAACTTTTGTTGCTGCACCAAAGCTAAAGCCAGATTTTGGTAAACCTCCGGCAACTTAGGATTAACTTCCAGACCACGGCGATAACTAGCAATAGCATCATCCCACTGTTTTTGTGAAGCCAATATCTTTCCCAAATAACCATGAACTTCCCCTAAATTTGGATTAAGTTCCAAGGCCCGATGATAAGTAGCGATCGCCTCATCCCACTGCTTCAAATTACCGAGAGCTATTCCCAATTCCCCATAAGCTTCGGCCAAGTTAGGATTAAGTTCTAAAGCTTTACGGAGAGAGGCCACTGCCTCTTGATTTTGTTTGAATTCTATCAGGGCGCAACCTAACTGGTAATGTACCTGTGGGGAATTGGGTTGTAATTGTGCAGCTTTCTGGTAAGCGACCACCGCTTGTTCCCACTTTTGAAGTTTACCCAGAGCATATCCCAAATGATAATAAACCTCTGGGGAGTTAGGCTGAAGTTCTGTGACTTTGCGGTAAGCAACTACAGCGTCAGACCAATTTTTCTGTTGAGCTAAAGCATATCCCAGATGGTGATGTACTTCTGGGGAGTTGGGCTGAAGTTCGATCGCTTTGCGGTAGGCAGCTATAGCTTCCGGCCATTTTTGTAGTTGAGCCAGAGCATATCCGAACTGATGATAAATGGGTGCAGAGTTTGGTTTTAGTTCGGTTGCTTTACCATAGGCAACAATGGCCTCATCCCACCTTTGGAGTTTGGATAAAGTTTCTCCACAATGATGATGGATTTTAGCGGAATTCGGGACAAGTTGACTAGCTTTTAAATAAACTTGGGCAGCTTGATGTAGGTCTCCTAGTTTACTCAGGGCTATTCCTAATTTTTGGTATGATTCCCAGAAACTGGGGTCTATTTCTATAGCTTTCCGATAGTAATTAGTAGCTTCCTGAGTTTGACCTTGTTTATCAAAAGTTTCTCCCAAGTTATGGTGGGCAATAGCAGATTCTGAGTCCAGGGATATAGCTTTTTGGTAGTAGGTTATGGCTTTGTCAAATTCACCTTTGTTGAATACAGCTTTTCCGAGACTGTTATAAAATTCTGAAAAGTTGGGATTGATATTAATGGCCTGGGAGTAGGAGGCGATCGCTTTCTCTAATTTCCCTTGTTGAGCCAGAATGTCCCCCAGGTGATGATGAGAGATAGCCGAGTTTGGTTTAAGTTTTATGGCCTGACTATAGGCAGTAGTCGCTTGTTCCCAATGACCTAGTTGGGCTTCTACATCTCCCAGACTTTGGTAATACAAAGAGAAGTTAGGGTTTAGTTTTATAGCTTGGCGATAGAGAGGGATGGCTTCTTCTAGTTTGCCTGCTTCTATAGCGTCGTTGGCTTTTTGAAAGTATTGGGCTGAAGTTTCTGGAGTTACTTGAGGCACGGATTTCATTTTTATCGTTGGTAAAGATGGTTAAGAAAGAATTTAGGAGTCAGAATAAAATTCTGTAGATGAATAGATTTAGCTTGGTTCTGTACAGCAGTATAAGTGGGTTTAATACCAATTCTAAATGTATAGATTTAGTTGTTTTTGATACACAAACTCCCCATCGTGAAGTTTGGGAATCCTCTAGATATGGCTCAAAGGCCACGTCAGGAGGATGTCAATACTGTATCTATATCTTTTAGCCAAGCTTCTACTAAATCAATTTCTTGTGGTGGGAATATATCACTTTTAATTAGAGTTTCGTAGCATTTTCTTAGGTTATCTGATATTGCATTTTTTCCGGTCTTCAGTTTAACTTCGGATAATAATTTGGCAATTTTTTCATTATTGAGATAACCGGGAATCTCTTGTTCAAAATCTTGCATTAGATTATGAATATTACGCTCTTGATAAACAGTTGGACTATGAAATAAAATCCGCCAACCATTTTCCCAACAAATTCTTTGAGCGATAAAAATTCGCCATATATCTGTCATTCTAAATGAACAGTATGCAGGCAAATACATAAGTGGATAAGCATTGGGAAACCAATATGTATTTTGACTGTTGAAAGGGCACCAACTCTCTTTACCTAATGCTAAGTTAATATTATCTCTAAAGTTTTGAGGTCAAGGTAAAACTAATCTATAAATTGCATCAACATCAGGGTTTTGGTTAGCTAATCCTTGCTGAATAGGGCATTTTGCCAAATATTCTGATAATTCTTCATAAGGTGGTATTGGGTGATTAATTTTGTCTAACGGTAATCCTCTCGGCCATATTGGTGCTTCTGAAAAATATTTATAAATATTTATCCAACCTGCTTTGTCGATAATTTTACATTGAATTTCTAAATATTTTTCTGCCAAAAACTATCTAAAGGTAAGTTATCATCATCAGTCTCTACTATATTTTCTGCTCCTTGTTCCATTGCTAGTAAATACCCTATATTTTTTCTAGCATAATGTTTAGTTGGGCAGACTTTAGCATAATTTAGTCCTGTAGCTATTTGAGCTTTTATATCATAATATTGAGAACCTTCTAAGAGAAAGTCACTTGGTGTTTTTGTATCACCTATAATTATGAAATTCCAGTGGGATAACTGACACCCTGCTGCCAATTCTCGTAAAACTTTATTGGGTGCTGAAATTGTGGTTACAACTAATATTGTTTGAGATTCCATATATCTATAATTTATTAATTTATGATTTTTTTATCGCCTAAAAACTTTGATTAAACAGTAATTAATGGGGATTATTTCACTACATTTATCTTTTCCCTTATGGGTTTAATACCCCACCGTCAACTGGAGTGCTTAAAATTGTTTAGGGTGAGTAGACGCGGAGCAGCAAGTCCTTGACTATCCCCATACAATTTTCCCTTCTGCTTTCTTCAATTAAAATTCCCCATCAACTGCCACAATATATTCTATTGTAAGCATTTCCTCCGGAATGCTGCGCAAACAGCCGTCAGCTATTAGCTATCAGCTATTAATTTTAGGGAAGGTAAAAGCAACCTTTGAAATTCAAAAAGAATAAAAAGTTACTACCAAAGTTCCTGGACAAAACCTCAGAAGTAATTATTTATTACTAATTGCTGTTTGCTCCGCATTCCGAAGGAATAGCTGACTGCTGATAGCTGAATGCTTACATTCTATTTACTTTTTAGTTTAGTCTTTAGACATTCGTTTTTGCTGTTCCACTTTTTTAAGAATATTCAAGATTTTTTTGTAGATAATTTTCCAATTAACTTTATAATTACCATAAGCTTTTGTGTTTAGTTGTTGAATGTCTTGAGCTTTCAAAAATGTTGGCCGGATACCAGCTTCTTTCACTCCATACCAAAAACTTTTTTGTGCCAAATGAGCCAGATCGCCATGAGCTACACCTGGTTTATCTGTTAACCATGATGTTATTACTAATCCAGAACCTACTACTGCAATATAAGCATCAATATTATTAGCCCAAACTATACTTTCGTATAATTTTATCTTTAAATTCGTATTGTAAAAATTCACCTTTGATTTGGTTTTTTCGATAATTTTTTTACACTATCACTAGCATCTGGAGTTCCGTCAAAAACAATTCCTATCCTTAAATCAGAAAAATCATCTATCAAACTATTAATAATTTTTGGATAATTTTCATCCTGATCGACCCAAACCTTATTATGAGTTCTGACATTTATCCAAAGCAGTAAATTATTATTTTCTTTAGCTTTTCTTACTTCTGCTATAAACTCTTGAGAACATAAATTATATGCAGCTTGAGCAATTCTATTCCCAACAGTTTGTTTAATAAAAGCATCTGTTATTCTCACGCAGAAAAAGTTATTTTTTAACATAAATCTGAATTGCTCTTCACCAGACATTTCAGACATATCTAAAATTTTATTTTCCGGAATTTCGGGAAAAATAGATAATAAGTTTAGATATTGATTCCAACCACCACAAAAATAATCTATTTTTTCTAATAAATTCTGTTCGTACAAATAGTATATACCTGTGACATCTTGCCAGAAAAAATGCCCTAAGTTTTTCATCGTACCATATACTTCTACTAATGACTTATTAACATTTCCCAGATAATTCTCGACATCTCTCCAATTACTAACTGCATAGCTTTGAAATTTAGAAATTTTATTGGCAATATGTTGAGGTATGTTTGTAACAGTTTTTTTTGTTCCGCTAAAAGCAATGCAGATGTTAAGTTTAGGAATATATAAAGCCGCTTTAGAACCAATAAAATTATTGAGTATAATGTAAAACACTTCTTCTCCTTCAAATCTATATATAAGAGTTAATCTTTCCAGATAAAAAGAAGTATTAGACCTAACTACTCGACCACTTAGAGGGCAAACGGCATATATATACCCAAATTCTACTAGACTTTGAGTAAACTCAATGGCTTGATATTTATACTCTCCTGTGTCTTTTTTAAGTTCCTTTTTTTTGACATTATTTGTTCTTGTTTGTACAACTCCATTAGTACTCTCAAAGTAATTGATGTAAATATTTTCTAAATGAGGATTTTCAATTATTATTAATTTGACATATTCTAAAACAATGCCACTATTTTTAATATATTTTATATGTTTTGGATGTAATTTATCTATTTGAAAAACTTTTAATTCTTTTCTAGAAAAATGTTTTTGAATTTCTTGAGATTTTAATTCTAAACCCTCTAGGTCTTGATTCAGATCTAAATTATCTGAATTAGTTTGATTCAAAGCATCCCAGAGCAAGTCATATATTGAATTACTACTTACATTTGTTGACTGCTTAACTTGTTTAGGAAACTGTGCTTTAGGTAACTCCTTAAAAAAAGTAACTGCTTCAGAGATTAATCCTGCTGTGGAAATACTGATACTAAATTGATAATAAAACTCTAAATTTTGAATATTTTTATCGAAAATTTTGTGGTAACAATTGATAATTTCCCTAAGTTTTCCTGCCTTAATTAAAGCTATTCCTAATGTCACATTTTTTTGAGCTTTATCCTCTGACCAAGACTGCATTTTTAAGATTTCTTCATAGCATAATAATGCTCCTTCAAAATCTTCTTGTTTTACCAAAAGCATCCCTAGTTCATAATAGTCAGAACTTTGTGGCTCTATCTTGATAATTTCACGATAAACACTAATAGCAGATTCTAAGTTTTCAATTTGTTTTTGGGTTTCTCCATAAGTGCGATAATTTTCTACCAAATTTTGTTTTTGCTGATTTAACAACCGCTCTATTCTTCTAACTAATTGACTATTTTCTGGTAGTTTTTAATCCTTGTTGATAAATAGCGATCGCCTCCGAGGAGTTCTTTTGTTTTTCTAAAATTTTCCCCAATAAATAGTAATTATTAGGATGATGAGGATTTAATTCAATCGCCTTTGAATAACAAGCGATCGCCCTATTCCATTTCTGTAGTTTCTCAAGACATTTCCCTAAAAATTTGTAATATTCCCACTTATCTGGTGTTAGTTCAATCGCTTTTTGATAATAGTCTATAGCTGACTGCCACTGCTTTTGCATCCCATATAGACTGCCAATATCAGCATAAACTTCTGCCCAATCAGGTTGAGTAGCAAGGGCTTTTGTGTACCAATCCATAGCTTCTGCGATTTGGCCCATATCCAGACTAATGTTTCCTAGTGTCTTGTACGCAGGGGCAAAATCTGGCACTGTAGCTAAGACTTTTTGACAAGCTGCCTGGGCTTTATCCAATTTCCCTTGGGCCAAATAATTCTCTGCCTGTTGGTGGTTTTCCACTGCTGTTGTTTCTTGATTCACTTGGGAACACATATTTTTATTATTCATTTAATTTATATACCTTTTGCAACTCATAAATAACTCCTCTGATTTTTTGCCACATCTTCTAGATAGTTGAGGTTGTTTACTGTAGAATAAAGTCTAAATTACATAATAATTTTACAGTAGTTATAGCATTTCTCAGTCTACTGAGGTACATTAAATTTTGTCAGACCAAAGTTAGTAATTTAGAAGCTATACCTCACTAGGTTAGTAAACACTATCTATAATATATAATAAATATTTTTAAAAGGTTCAAGAGTATCAAAATGACTTTACCAAACTTTATTATTATCGGCGCTCAGAAATGTGGAACTACCTCTCTATATAGATATTTGACTAAACATCCTCAAATTTTACCAGCCACTAAAAAAGAAGTACATTTCTTCGACTTAAACTTTGACAAAGGAATGAATTGGTATTATTCTCATTTTCCTCAAAAAGAAATTCCAAATCAAACCATTACAGGAGAAGCTAGTCCATACTATATATTTCATCCCCACGCTCCCCAGAGAATATCTCAATCTCTACCAGATATAAAACTGATTTTATTACTAAGAAATCCTGTAGACAGAGCAGTATCTCATTACTATCATAATCGTCAGTTTGGCAAGTCTCGCGAACCTCTATCTTTTGAACAAGCAATTCAACAAGAGCCATCTCGAATTGAACCAGAAATAGATAAAATTATGGCAGATGAAAATTATAAAAGTTTGCCACATCGATACTACAGTTACTTATCTAGAGGTATTTATATCGAGCAATTGCTCCGATGGCTGAAATTTTTTCCTCGGAAAAATTTGTTAATCTTAAAAAGTGAAGAACTTTGGGAAAATCCCAGACAAAAAATGAAACAAGTATGGAATTTTTTAGGAGTACCTAACAGACCACAAGAAATTTATAAAAATACAATTATAGAAAGCACAATAATGATATAAGTGAAGCTACACGAATGATGCTAACCGAATATTTTCAGCCCTATAACCAAAAGTTAGAGGAATACTTAGGTCAGAAATTTAATTGGGATAATACTGCTACTAAAAAATTAGAAAATCAGGAAAAGAAATCTTTAAACGCCACCTCTATAATTCAGCAAAGAACACATAAAAATCAAGATAAATTATCAGTAACTAAAACTCAGCCAGGTCAGGTCTTCCCCAGTCAAAAGAAAAATCAAAAAGCCTCAAGAGAAATAGAATTCAAATACTTAGTTGTAGCAACAGCTAGAAGTGGAACTAAATTTATGGCTCATGCTTTTAAAAGTGTGGGAATAAAATGCGGACATGAAACATTTTTTGGCGCACCTTCAAGAAAACAACGACACCTAACCAAGCAAGTAGTTAAGCAGAGAATGTTGAATCACTCAAACCTAGAAGCTGATTCTAGTTGGTTAGCAGTTCCTTTTTTAAATACCGAATGCGTACCAAAAGATGTTTCGATTATTCATCTAACTCGTCATCCCAAAAAAGTAATTGAATCCCTAATAGCAATAGGTTTTTTTCGACGAAATCACTGTTTTTATACTAACTATGCTCTTTTAAATACACCTGAAATTAAATCATCAGACTCAGAATTAACTAAATGTTGTAAATGGTATTTATACTGGCATCAGAAAATTGAACAAAGTGGCAGAAAGTTAATACATTATAGAGTGGAAGATTCTCTGGAAATACTGTTCGATAGACTGAACTTAGATTATCATAAGTATGAAATTTTTAATGACATTAAAACTAATACTAGAAATCCTGAAAATCGTAGAGAAATTAATTTTATGGAAGAAATAGAAGAACCAGATTTGCTTAAACAAATTATTGAAATGGCTGAACGGTATGGTTACTCAATTAAAGAAGAAATAGAAACGCCTAAGTCTAACAACCAAGTTCAACAAGAAAATATAATTAAACTCGATCAAGCTGAAAAAAAATTACAGGACTTTGCCTGCAAATTGGCAAAAATAAAAGATGAATTATACCCATCTTCACCCGATTTTTCAAAAAATAAGTAACCAAACATAGAATAAGAGGAGTTATTAAAAAAAATGAGGCAAAAATGTACCCTAAGTATCTGTGCAATTATGAAAAATGAGGGCTCATATCTCAGAGAATGGTTGGAATTTCACAAGTTAGTAGGAGTAGAAAGGTTTTACTTATATGACAATAATAGTACCGACAATACCAGAGATATTATTCGTCCTTATCTAGATACAGGAGAAGTTATTCTCAAACATTGGCCGGGAAAAGTAGGACAACAAATGGCAGCTTATACAGATTTTTTGGAAAACTATAAACATGAATCGGAATGGATTGCTTTTATCGATTTAGATGAGTTTTTATTTCCCACACTAGACAATGATTTAAAAGAGGTATTAAAAGAATTTGTTGATGCTCCAGCAGTAGGTGTAAATTGGCTAATTTTTGGTTCTTCCGGACATGAAACTAAACCAGAAGGTTTACAAATGGAAAATTATACTTATAGAGGCAAAAATGATTTTAAAGCTAATTTAAATTTCAAGTCAATTGTTCGCAGTGACCAAACTATTAGTTGTCTTAGTCCACATCATTTTACATACATTAATAATGGGGTAGCCGTAACAGAAAATCTAGAACCTTTATTGGGTAAAATTTCCGAGAAACATTCAGTTAGTAAATTGAGGATTAATCATTATTTTACTCGCTCAAAAGAAGAAACCAAAAAGAAAGTTCAACGTGGAAGAGCAACTGTAAAAAGTAAGAGAAAATTATCATTTGTTTTACTGCACGATCGTAATGATGTGGAAGATTTAACTATTCAACGCTTTCTTCCTCAGCTAAAATCAGCACTAACAAAAACTTCAGATAATCCTCAGATTACAGAAAAATGTAAATTAAGTATCTGTGCAATAATCAAAAATGAAAGCCCTTATCTAGTGGAATGGTTAGAATTTCACAAGTTAGTGGGTGTAGAAAGATTTTATTTATACGATAATGAGAGTACAGATAATACAAAAGAGATTATCAGTTCTTATATTAATTCAGGTGAAGTAATTTATTGTTATTGGCCTCAAAGACCAGGACAACTTTCTGCTTATTCTCATTGTCTAGAAAATCACAAACAAGAATCTGAATGGATAGCATTTATAGACTTAGATGAATTTTTATTTCCCACAAAAGCAGACGATATAAAAGAAATATTAGATGAATTTATTGACGTTCCTGCATTAGCAGTAAACTGGTTGATTTTTGGAAATTCCAACCATGAAACAAAACCCGAAGGCTTGCAAATAGAAAACTTTATTAAACGTAGTAAAAATAATTATAGCCCCAACAAAACTGTAAAATGTATTGTTCATCCAGAACAAACTGTTAAACCTGTCAATCCTCACCGCTTCATTTACCTAAATGGTTTAGCAGTAACAGAAAATAAACAACCAGTAAATAGAGCAATTACCCCAAAACATTCAGTACAAAAATTAAGAATTAATCATTACCATACTCGCTCAAAAGAAGAAAGCAAACCCAAAATGATGGGTGGGAAAGCAAACAAGAATAACAAGAAAGATTGGTCGAATTTTGAATCTAAAGAACATATTTTTAACGAAGTAAAAGATTTAACTATTCAACGGTTTATTCCCAAGCTGAAAAAAGCAATAGAAAAAGTAAATGCTTCGCTACCGCAGCTACAAAAAACTTCTCAAACTGCAAATTTATTAAACCCACTAATTCCAACTTCACCCCCATCAAAAGAAGTTATACCAACCCAAGGAAATCTAGATAAATCTCTAATTCAAAACCAAAACTTACTTCTAGTTGGTTGGGTGGCCTCAATTAACTATGGCCCCGTAGATGGCTTCAAAGTCGCGATCGCCGGGCAAGAAATTACCAAATTCGACCTCACCCTAGGTTTACCAAGTCCTGGGGTGAAAAAATCATATCCAGACCTAGACAATGCCTCCCTGGCTAAATTCCGCTTAAAATTACCTATAGAGCAAAAACAGCAAGAATATCAAGATTCACTAATAGCTTTAACTCCTTTGTTCAATCATCGTGAAGGTGGTTTAATACTAGCAGTTAAAAACCCTTCAATACCCATTCCTAGCACAAAATACACCAAGAATTTTGGTGGGATAAGTAGTCAGGAATTTATTGCCACTGGGTTTAAATGGCTAAGTTACTTAATTCAAAGAGTAAACCTCAAACCCACAGACCATATCCTGGATATTGGTTGTGGATTAGGTAACATTGCTTATGCTTTGACCTCCTACCTCAAATCTCCTGGACGTTATGAAGGTTTTGACATGGTAGACAAACCTCTAAAGTGGCTTCAGCAAGAAATTTCTACTGGCAAACCTAACTTTAAATTCCGTTTCGTTGACCTATATCATCCTATTTATTATCCCAAAGGAAATGTACCAGTAGCAGAATTTATTTTTCCCTATCCTAATGAAAGTTTTGATGTTGTTTGTCTGAGGAATATTTTTACTAATCTGCAAGCTGATGGGGTAAAGCAATATTTGAGAGAAATTAGTCGGGTGCTTAAACCAGGTGGTAAATGTTTATTTAGTTGTTTTTTGCTTAATTTGGAATCAGAAAATTTGACTGCTGAAGGAAAAAGTTCTAAAAATTTGTACATCAATTAAAAGATTGTTTTACCAGTAATCCTAAGAAACCAGAAGTAACTATTGGTTATCAAGAATCTTATCTACAGAAGTTGATTATAGAGCAAGATTTGAATGTCATCTCAAAATATTATGGTTCTTGGTGTGGTAGAATTTCCTTTACAAAACCTGATTTACTAATCTTACAAAAAAACTCTACTTCCGACCCTCTAGAAAATCCAGAACGGGAGTCAATAGAAGAATATAAATATCAATTAGATCAAATGAAAAAATCACTAAACCATTATCAAAACAAACTGCAAAAAATTAAGAGGCAAGTGACCGAAGCGACACAGAAAAACTGATGAAAAAAATAGAAAAAGTATATGTATATATGTATAAATATAGTCAAATAATTCCCATTAATTAGGGTTTGCTGAAAGAGTATTATGGGTTAGGGTAGGATACAGGATACAGGAGACAACCCAAACCTCGCCCCTCCCCCTCCCAGGAGGGGATAAATGGGAATGAGCGAGGAGGTAAGAGTAAGAATTATTCCTAGATTTTTCTCCCCAACTATGCGCCTAAAATACTAACTTTTTGAGCGTTTTAGACGTTATACTAGGCACTTTTTAAAAGCCCCAAAAAGGCACTTACCTTTATCTATCAATACTTTTAGATTAGATTGGTAAGCCCTAATTACTGTACGGTATTATGACCTAGAAAAAGAGGTAACAAGCCTCGCCTTGACTGCCCCACGGACTGTTTCCTTACAAGGGGATGAAAATTAAAATATTCCTGAAGTAAAGCTACCGAAAGATAGGGGTAGTCATTGATAATTGATAGCCTAGCTCCTCTCTCTAGAGGCTAACTGAAATGACACATATAAATGGGGTAGATTCAAAAATAGAAATAATTTCTATTCATGTACCCAAAACAGCAGGGTCAACATTTAAAAAGATTTTATTACAAGTTTATGGTCATAAAAATGTTATTCTAGATTATCCAATACCTAATAAAAGACGTTATCAAGCCCTAAAAACTCTTCATTCTCAAACGAAAGTAATTCACGGTCATTTTCCAGCAAATAAATACGATGAATATTATCCAGAGGCTCGCCAAATTATCTGGTTAAGAAATCCCATAATTGCATTATTTTCTCGGTACTATTTTTTAAAGAATGCTAGTCAGACACATTATGTCACTAAGATGCAGGAGTATTTGCAACAAGAAAAAAAAATAGATTTGATTGAATTTGCAGAAATACCAGAAAATCAGAATCAGATTAAACGTAAGTATCTCAAAGAAACTAAATTAACAGACTTTTACTTTGTCGGCATTCAAGAATTCTTTGAAACCGATATCAAAGAATTAAAAGAAATGTTAGAATGGCCGGAAATTGCTGTTAGCTATAAAAATAAAAATATATCAGCAGAATATCAAGATAGTCTGCAAGAATTACTCAAAAATAAACCAATAATTTCTCAGTTAGCAAAGCTAAATCAGGAGGATATAGAAATATATCAAGAAGCCTTAAATTTAAGAGAAAAAAGACTAAAAAATCTGGTTTATTGTATGGTGATGACCAAAAACAAAAACAACTAGAATTAAAAAAAATACAGCAACTAAAACTTAACCCCGAGGGCTCGCCTTTAAAGATAACAAACATAGCGAATGACTCTGGGCAGTTAGTCTCAAAAGGCAATATTGATAAAGTCATAATTAATAGTGAAGAATTAAAAATTCAAGGATGGGTAGCATCCCTTTATTCTGGTGTTGTTGAAAATTTTCAAGTGATAGTTGGAGGCATAAAAATAGATAACTTTGAAATAATTTGTGGTTTACCCAGCCCAGATATAAAGAAGATATGCTCTCATCTAGACAAAGCTGAAGCTGCTAGATTTTCTCTAAAAATTCCTCTATTTCCACAACAAATCCAAAGATGTCGGGATTGTTTAATAGTTTTAATTCCTATATTTAAAGGTCGTGAAGGGACTATCTTATTCAAATTGTTTAATCCTGGTCTACCAATTCCCGATCAAGAGTTAATTCAGTGGGTTGGTAGTGGAGATAAAGGAGTATTTATTCGTACAGCTTTGAAATTTCTGGGCTTTTTTATCCAAACCGCAGGTCTCAAACCTACAGACCAAATTTTTGATGTGGGATGTGGAGTAGGTCGGATTGCTTATTCTTTGACTTATTATCTTAACCAAACAACTTGCTATGAAGGTTTTGATGTTTCAGATAAGTTAGTTTCTTGGGCTACAAAAAATATTACTCCTGCTAGACCTAACTTCAATTTTAAATATTTAGATATTTATAACTCTATTTATAATCCTACTGGCAAGATATTGGCTACAGATTTCTGTTTTCCATATCAGAATGAAAGTTTTGATTTTGTCTGTGTAATTTCTCTATTTACTCATCTACAAGCTGCTGAAGTTAGACATTATCTTGATGAAATTTATCGAGTTTTAAGGAGGGGTGCTAGATGTTTTTTGACTTGCTTTTTGCTCAATTCAGAATCACAACATTTAATTGCTAAAGGTAAGAGTTCCCAAAATATTATTTATCAACTTGGGGAAAGTTTTACTAAAAATCCCGATCTGCCAGAAGAAGCTATAGGGTTTCAAGAATCTTTATTGTTAAATTGGATTGAGCAGCAAGGGTTTATTGTGGTAAATAAAACATTCGGTTTTTGGTGTGGACGTCGAGCTTTTGTCTGCGAAGATTTCTTAGTTATAGAAAAAAATGAGTTAAATTAAGGTAGAATATCTAGTGCCGCTACGCGGAAGTTAAAAGCGAGTGCGTAATTCTGAGGTCCCCTCAGAATGTAAGACGCACTCAAGACAGTCAAAAGTTAAAAATCAAAAGTATTGATTAAAGTATTGATTTGTAATTGTTCCCGCGATTTTGTAACTGGTCAGTTATTTCCGCCATCTTGCACTAGGCTAAAATTAGGTCTGAGGTTTGAGGTGGTAGATCATGGCATTGTAAGCATTCAGCGGTAAGCGGTCAGCTATCCTCCTATGGTCGGAACTACCTTATCAGCTATGAGTTATTAACTCATTATCTTTTGACATCCTCCCCGGCCTAAAGGCACGGGGATTCCTACTGAGCCGTAGCTCTTCGGCGGGTTGACGCTTTGCTTCGCATAGCTGTCGCTAACACAGGGTGCTGCTTCCTTGGCGGTAGTCTGACGCTTCCCTCCACGTCCGTTTAGAGTTTCCGAGTGCCCCTCGGCAACTAATAATAGTGTAGCATATATTCAATTCACTTGCAAATAAAATAAAAAGTCGCCCTACAAGGGCGACTTTTTAGTATATATTATGTGAATAAATATGTTATCATATTGTTAGTTTAAGAGTCAAATTATGAAAGCTAGATTTAAGTATCGTATTTATCCAACACCGGGACAAAAAGACCGATTAGCAAAGCTATTTGGTTCGGTCCGTGTGGTTTGGAATGATAGTCTAGCTTGCTGCCAAGAAAAGTATACTTCAGGAGAAAAAAAACAATTAATTCTGAACTACAAAAGCTTTTTATTACTCAAGCTAAAAAAACTGAAGACAGAGAGTGGTTATCAGAAGTTTCTGCTATACCATTGCAGCAATCTTTAAATGATTTAAACCAGGCGTTGCTCTAACTTTTTTAAATCGACAAAAGGTGAGAGAAAAGGTAGACCCATTAAACCTCCTAAATTCAAAAGCAGGAAATCAAAACAAACTGCTAGGTTTACACTCGTGAGGATTTAAAGTTGGTCAACATAAAGTTTAGAAGCGCCAAAATTGGAAAGCTGAAAATAGTTTGGTCAAGACAGTTACCTGCTGCTCCATCATCAGTAACAGTAATCAAAGACGTAGGGGCGAACGGCCGAAAGCTTGCGCATAACTATCGTTAACGCCCCTACATAGATATTTCTTAAGTTTTGTAGTAGAAATACAACCATAAATCTTACCTCAAACTGATAATTCAGTAGGTATAGATTTAGGGTTCAAAACCTTTGCTACATTTAGCGACGGTACAAAGATTGATGCACCAAAACCACTCAAAAAACGAATTAAGAAGTTAAGAAAGTTAAGTAAATCATTATCTCATAAAACTAAGGGGTCTAAAAGATATGAAAAAGCACGGGTTAGAATTGCTAAGTTCCATGGCAAACTGAAAGATACGCTTAACAGATTTTCTGCATAAATTATCTACTAAAATAATTCGTGAAAACCAAACAGTTGTTTTAGAAGTATAACAACGTTTCTGGTATGGTAAAAAACCGTAACCCACCCCCATCCCCTCCCGGGAGGAGCAAGAGGGGTGGGTATCAGATTTAGGTTGGAGAACTTTCAGAACATTCCTAGATGGAATTGCTGAAAAATATGGTCGCTATTTCAGAGTAATTAATCGTTGGGAACCAACATCTCAAACTTGCTCTAGCTGTGGATTCAAAGGTGGCAAGTTAGACCTTAAGGTGCGAGAATGGGAGTGTCTAAACTGTGGCAGCAAACACGTTCTTAGACGAAAACGCAGCGATAAATATATTAGTCGCTCCTTGGGCATGCCTCCTCCGGAGGAGCTACGCTAACGGAGACAAAAAACGGACGTGGAGGCAAGGGTAACCCACCCCCATCCCCTCCCGGGAGGAGAGCAAGAGGGGTGGGTGCAGCAGCCTGTAAGACGTCAACCCACCGAGGAGTTACGGCTCGGTAGGAATCCCCGTGCCTAACAGCCGGGGAGGATGTCAAATGGCATTTAGCTAAACCGCCCTTGAGCCTCACACCATAATTTGAAAGAGGAGTGTCAGATGAATCGGCGACCAATTGAATAGGTTCGATGCCCATTCAATTTGCACGCTATCCCAGCAGAAGCTTTCGCCCTAGTTGAAAAACTTGTATGATTATATTGCAATAACCCCGGAAATTTTCCACCATGCGGACTGCCTACCAATATAAATTAAGGCCCAATAAAAAACAGTTAGCCACAATAGAAATGTGGTTGGAATTGTTGCGTCGGCAGTACAACTATCGGTTAGGTGAAAGATTCTCATGGTGGTCAGAAAATCGCTGTCCGGTTAATGCTTGCCCCAAGGTAGATGCCAATTCCTCAACTAAGAGATCATCCAGATTATTACTCTCAAAAAAAAGATTTAGTCAATACCAAAGACAAATTTCCAGAATATAAGCTAATTCATTCTCAGGTATGCCACGACTGCATAAAACGGGTAAAACTTGCCTTTGATAGATGGTTGAAAGCAGACAAAAATGGACAGAAATTAGGGAAACCAAGGTTTAAGGGAAAAGGTCGTTATCGTAGTTTTACTTATCCTCAAATCAAGCAAGACTGCATTCAAGAAAACAAGATCAACTTGCCAAAAATAGGCAATATAAAGTTGATTCAACATCTAAATTCAAGATGGGATTATTATAAATTCATGGTAGATATTATTTCAATTCATGTACCTAAAACAGCAGGTACAACTTTTAAAGATATATTATTACAAGTGTATGGTCCCGAGGGAGTTTGTGTTGATAATCAACCAGGATATCCAGAAGTCGGAGCCAAAGTGAGGGTAATTCACGGTCATTTTCGGACTATTAAATATGAAGGAAAATATCCTGGTGCTAAAAGGATAATTTGGCTGAGAAATCCTGTAGAACGTTTAATTTCTCAATACTTCTATTGGAAAGGTTTACCCTTGGGAAATAATCCATTTAATGACCCCCATCATAAATTAGTAATCGAACAAAATTTAAGTATTGTCGAATTTGCCGAAATGCCAGAAATGCGGAATTTAATGTATAAAGCTACCAGTGAAAAACCAATCACAAATTTTTATTTTATTGGCATCAAAGAATATTTTTCTGAGGATTTGAAAAAACTTAAAGAAAAATTGAATTGGCAAGACTTTCAGATAAGTAGTAAACAAACAAATAAGTATCCTGGTTATCAAGAAAAATTGCCAGAAATATTGTCTGACCAAAAAATACTGGATAAGTTAGCATCTCTGAATAGGTTAGATATAGAATTATATCAACAAGCCTTAAGACTCAGAAATTGAAGAAGGCAAAAGGCAGAAGACAGAAGGCAGAAGGGAAAATTGTATGGGGATTCTCACCCCAAACAATTTTAAACACCCCCGTTGACGGTGGGGTATTAAACCCATAAGGGAAAAGATAAACCACAAGTAAATTAAAAAATTATTCGTAATGGTCGCAATAGCAAAAGTAGAAATATTAGAAGTAGAAAAATATTCTAATTTGGCAGAATTATTAGGCTGTGCAATAGACATTCCTGAAACAGGAGAACACAAAAATACATACACAATTGATATTTCAGGTTGGGTATTAGGCAAGAAATATCCAGCCGTAGCTATCAAAATAATTAACAACAAGAGAATGTTACGGAAAATTCCGATTGGAAATCAGCGACCAGAATTAGCTACAATTTATCCACAAAATCCAAAAGCGAAAAACTGTGGTTTTGCCACCTCTATTAGCATCATTGGATTATCAACAGAAGATGAATTAAATTTACAAGCAGTTCTCAAAGACCAAACTCATATTCCCATCGCAAAAATACGATTTAGACATCAGCCTTTGCGTTCTGGCTACCAACCAAAATTACAGCCATTAATAGTAACTTGTGTCGGACGCACAGGCACAACTTGGTTAATGCAACTCCTATCCCAACATCCACGGTTGATTGTGTCTCAACATTACCCCTATGAAGTTAGAGCTGCACAGTATTGGATGCAAATGTTGCAAGTGCTTTCACAACCAGCAAATCCTCAACATTCTACTCCTATAGTTGGTTTCGAGAACAATCTAAATTTGATTGGGCATAATCCTTTTTATCATAAAAACGTCAATTCACCCGAAACCCTTGATTGGTATGGAAATGATTACCCAGAAAAACTAGCAGCCTTTTGCCAGCAAAGTATTGATGGACTTTACCAAGCTCTCGGAAGTAGCCAAGGTAAAAATTTTTCCAATGATGGGCAACCTATATATTTTGCAGAGAAGTATATGCTCAACCCGATTAAAACACTCTTCCTAGAACTTTATCCCGAAGGACGAGAAATAATTTTAGTGCGAGATTTCCGAGATGTAGTCTGCTCGGTCATTGCTTTTAATGCTAAACGCGGATACGATATGGCAGGTCAACAACAGATTAAAACTGATGAAGAGATTATTCGCAAAACCGGAAATTTTCAAGCAAGAATGTTGGTACAAAGATGGAAAGAATGTTCGCAAACAGCTTTCTTACTGCGCTACGAAGATTTGATTTTATCCCCAGTAGAGACTCTGAGTCAGCTTTTGGAATATTTGGGTTTGGAAAATTCCCAGACAACTATTGGTACTATGCTCGAAACTGCATCGGGAGATACCAATAAAATGGAAAAACATCGAACTACTACCAGTGCTGAAGCTTCCATCGGTAGATGGAAATCTGACCTAAACCCTGAACTTCAAGAATTATGTCAGCAGGTTTTTGCTGAAGCTTTACAGGAATTTGGTTATGGGAAATCTAGTGTTGTTGAATATTAGACATCTCCTCCAAAAGAGGCAACAGCTCCGGAAGGCAACAGCTCATCTGGGGGAAATAATTGATAATTTATGGATAAGAACTTATTTGATATTTGATTTTTGGAGATGTCTATTAGACATCTGGTGATAATTCAGTTTAAGCTCTTTTGACATCAGACCCATTTTTTTTGATGAAAAGAGAGACAAGGGAGCTTTTCTTGGGTTTGTATTTATGATTAAAATAATTCAAAAGACTTTAAGATTAAATCTTAATTTCTACCAGAGGTATATTTAAGGATAGAAAAATGATATTGGGAATTTTTTCGACTGTTTCAAAACAATTAGCCGAAGCAGTTACCTTGACGAGTCTCTTGTCTATATTCCTAGCATAGACAAAGATTGGTATAATTTTTCAGTTTATTTAACGACGAGTCTATTGATTAATACCATTTTGAAGAATTCCTGCAAGGACCAAGGACCAACGCTTTCAGAGAGAGACTTGCAGGCGCTCATTTATAACAAACATTTATCGCTCTTGATATAACAACAAACTATGAATAAACCAATAGAAACTAAGGGAAATCTCGAATTAGTAAGGCTAGAAAATCAAAAACTAGAGGTATATGGTTGGATAGCCTCAGTTAATCCTAATCCAGTGCAAAATTTTAATGTAACTATCGATACCCAACAAATAGAGGATTTTGAACAGACCTTGGGTATCCCTAGTCCAGATGTTAATCAAATTCATCCTCACCTGGGTAATAGTGCTAAAGCTCGCTTTCGTCTGGTTATCCCTCTCAACTCCCAACAAATTGAGCAATATCAAAAGTCGGGAATTGCCCTTACTCCTATTTTCTCTGAGGGTAAGGGGAAAGTTATACTTCATCATCTAGGCACAACAACTCCAGCAAACAAATCCCAATCTGATGAAAGTCAACAACAGCGATCGCTAAGTCTATTGCCAGATAAAATTTCTCAAACAACTAATACTTTACGGAGTGTTGGCAATTTTGACCAAGCAATTATTCAAAATCAACAGTTACGCCTTTCTGGTTGGGTAGCTTCTCTCAACTCTGGCCCTGTAGAAGGGTTTGAAATTTCTATCGCAGGTCAAGCCATCACAGAATTTGAATATTCTCTTGGTCTTCCGAGTCCAGATGTCAAGAAGGCTTTTCCCAAACTTGATAATGCTGAAGTTGCTCGTTTCCAGGTAATAATTCCTATTTCTCAACCTCAAATCGAACAGTTTGATGATTCTGTTGTTGCCTTAACTCCTTTATTTAATGATGGTAAAGGTGTTGTTATGGTTAAAGTAATTTCTGTTGTGGGTGGGGGGAATAAACCTGTTAACCACAAAATTGTTGATTCCCATGTAATTCTGTCTGATGGAAAATCGATACCTGTGCCACCAACACCTCTGGTAGTTAGAGTGCATGGAGATTCAAAAATTAGTGGATTTTTACAAGCAGGTTGGGAAATAAGTAGAGACTTAAAAGCAGTTCTGAAGAAAATTGGCAAAGAGTTTAGTGAATTTGATTCAGTCTTAGATTTTGGCTGCGGTTGTGGGCGGGTAATTATCTGGAATTCTCTGTTAAGTAACTCTACTTCCTTATACGGTACAGATATTGATGCAGAGGCAATATCTTGGTGTCAGGAAAATCTAAAATTTGCCAAGTTTAGAGTCAACCAAGCTTTACCACCTATAGAATACGAAGATAATCAATTTGACTTGGTTTATCTCATCTCAGTATTCACTCATATTAATGAAGAAATGCAGTTGCAATGGCTGCAAGAGTTACGCAGAATTACTAAGCCGGAAGGCATTGTTTTGATTACCACTCGTCGCCCCAATACTCCAAAAGAAGCTTATGAATTGGCAACTAAGTTGGAAACAGATGGATTAGTATTTGTGCCCTCTGTTGCAGAAAAGAAGATTTTTCCTGACTGGTACAAAACTACTTATCAAACCGAAGATTATGTCAGAAATAGGTGGGCATCGGAATTTGAAATAATTGATTATCTTCCTGGTGGGATTCGCGGTAATCAAGATATAGTTATTCTGCGAAATAATCAGAACAGGGAAGAAGGAATAGGGGAAGAGCAAATATCAGAAACTACACCTTTACTACCTACAACTGGATATGTGGAACAGGTGAAAATTTCTCAGGAAAATCAACTTTCTATTAAAGGTTGGGTGGCTGCGGTTAATTCAGGTTTTCTAGAAAATATGAAGGTGATTCTGGGTGGGGTGGAAATACAGAATTTTCAACTTAAAAAAGGGATTCCTAGTCCGGATGTGAAAAAGTCTAATTCTGATTTGGATGCGGAAAATGCTAGGTTTGAACTTTCGATACCTTTAAATTTACAACAGTTAGAGCAGTGCCAAGATTCTGATGTTAGTTTGACTCCCTTTTTCCAAAAAGGTGAAGGTACTGTGATTTTAAAACAGTTAGTTTTGTCTTTACCAAAACCACAAATTCAACAGGAAATAGAACCAGAGCAAATATCAAAAACTATACCTTTACTACCTACAACTGGATATGTGGAACAGGTGGAAATTTCTCAGGAAAATCAACTTTCTATTAAAGGTTGGGTGGCTGCGGTTAATTCAGGTTTTCTAGAAAATATGAAGGTGATTCTGGGTGGGGTGGAAATACAGAATTTTCAACTTAAAAAGGGATTCCTAGTCCGGATGTGAAAAAGTCTAATTCTGATTTGGATGCGGAAAATGCTAGGTTTGAACTTTCGATACCTTTAAATTTACAACAGTTAGAGCAGTGCCAAGATTCTGATGTTAGTTTGACTCCCTTTTTCCAAAAAGGTGAAGGTACTGTGATTTTAAAACAGTTAGTTTTGTCTTTACCAAAACCACAAATTCAACAGGAAATAGAACCAGAGCAAATATCAAAAACTATACCTTTACTACCTACAACTGGATATGTGGAACAGGTGGAAATTTCTCAGGAAAATCAACTTTCTATTAAAGGTTGGGTGGCTGGAGTTAACTCAGGTTTTCTAGAAAATATGAAGGTGATTCTGGGTGGGGTGGAAATACAGAATTTTCAACTTAAAAAAGGGATTCCTAGTCCGGATGTGAAAAAGTCTAATTCTGATTTGGATGCGGAAAATGCTAGGTTTGAACTTTCGATACCTTTAAATTCACAACAGTTAGAGCAGTGCCAAGATTCTGATGTTAGTTTGACTCCCTTTTTCCAAAAAGGTGAAGGTACTGTGATTTTAAAACAGTTAGTTTTGTCTTTACCAAAACCACAAATTCAACAGGAAATAGAACCAGAGCAAATATCAAAAACTATACCTTTACTACCTACAACTGGATATGTGGAACAGGTGGAAATTTCTCAGGAAAATCAACTTTCTATTAAAGGTTGGGTGGCTGGAGTTAACTCAGGTTTTCTAGAAAATATGAAGGTGATTCTCGGTGGGGTGGAAATACAGAATTTTCAACTTAAAAAAGGGATTCCTAGTCCGGATGTGAAAAAGTCTAATTCTGATTTGGATGCGGAAAATGCTAGGTTTGAACTTTCGATACCTTTAAATTCACAACAGTTAGAGCAGTGCCAAGATTCTGATGTTAGTTTGACTCCCTTTTTCCAAAAAGGTGAAGGTACTGTGATTTTAAAACAGTTAGTTTTGTCTTTACCAAAACCACAAATTCAACAGGAAATAGAACCAGAGCAAATATCAAAAACTATACCTTTACTACCTACAACTGGATATGTGGAACAGGTGAAAATTTCTCAGGAAAATCAACTTTCTATTAAAGGTTGGGTGGCTGCGGTTAATTCAGGTTTTCTAGAAAATATGAAGGTGATTCTCGGTGGGGTGGAAATACAGAATTTTCAACTTAAAAAGGGATTCCTAGTCCGGATGTGAAAAAGTCTAATTCTGATTTGGATGCGGAAAATGCTAGGTTTGAACTTTCGATACCTTTAAATTCACAACAGTTAGAGCAGTGCCAAGATTCTGATGTTAGTTTGACTCCCTTTTTCCAAAAAGGTGAAGGTACTGTGATTTTAAAACAGTTAGTTTTGTCTTTACCAAAACCACAAATTCAACAGGAAATAGAACCAGAGCAAATATCAAAAACTATACCTTTACTACCTACAACTGGATATGTGGAACAGGTGGAAATTTCTCAGGAAAATCAACTTTCTATTAAAGGTTGGGTGGCTGGAGTTAACTCAGGTTTTCTAGAAAATATGAAGGTGATTCTCGGTGGGGTGGAAATAGAGAATTTTCAACTTAAAAAAGGGATTCCTAGTCCGGATGTGAAAAAGTCTAATTCTGATTTGGATGCGGAAAATGCTAGGTTTGAACTTTCGATACCTTTAAATTCACAACAGTTAGAGCAGTGCCAAGATTCTGATGTTAGTTTGACTCCCTTTTTCCAAAAAGGTGAAGGTACTGTGATTTTAAAACAGTTAGTTTTGTCTTTACCAAAACAAAAAAATGAATCCCACTCAGACAAACAAATTCAAACAATACAACCACCTAATTCTACTGTTCAATTACCAACTTCTCCAGAATCACTAAAACAGGAGTTAGAACCTAAAACAATTACTGCTACATCGCCAGAGTTACTATCTCCAGAATCATCAACACATCAAAAAGTAGAACAAGTAAAATTATCTTCTTCTGTGCTGGAAACAATTCAGGCAGATTTAGAACTTTCGCAAACAGAAATTCAAGAAATTAAAGCTGATTTAGAAAGATTTAAATCTCAAAAAGAAAATATTCCTGCCAAGAGTCTATTTCCTGTAGAACGAGATATTTCAACTACGGCTAAAAAAAAACTTCTGACTAAACCTTTAGAAAAATTTACTCAAAAGTCAAAATTTCCTACTCCCCCGCCCAAACAAAAACAAGAATTATTGGGTTTATCCGGAGTAACAGTTGATAAATTCTGGGAAATTATTTTAGTAGAAGGAAGGAGGAAGAAGGAAGAAGGAAGAAGGGATTTTTCTGAATCTTCTATAGAAGGAAGAAGGAAGGAGGAAGAAGGAAGAGGAGATTTTTCTGAATCTTTGATAGAAGGAAGAGGAGATTACTCTAAACCTTCTATTAGTATTCTTACTCCAACCTGGAACTCATCTTTAGATTGGTTTGTGGAAACAGTTTTAAGTGTTCTTAACCAATCTATCCCTAACTGGGAATGGTGTATTGTTGATGATGGCTCGAAACAAGCAGAAATTAGAAATGTTCTTGCAGGTTTAGCAGAAAAAGAACCCAGAATTAAAGTTCTCTTTTCAGAAGATAATGGTGGAATTAGTGCTGCTACAAATAAAGCTCTAAATATGGCTACAGGAGAATATATTTGTTTATTAGACCATGATGATACTCTGGCTCCCACAGCATTAGAAGATAGTCTCAATAAACTGGCAGAAGGATTCGATGTGGTTTATTCCGATGAAGATAAAATTGATTTTTCTGGGTTAAATTATATCGTTCCATTCTTTAAACCTGACTGGTCTCCTGAATATTTTCGTGGTGTTATGTATGTCGGTCATTTATTATGTGTCCGCCGAGAATTAGCTTTAACTGCTGGTGGTTTTAATAGCGAATTTGATGGGGTACAAGACTATGAGTTTATGTTACGAGTTTCCGAGCAAACTAATAAAATTGCTCATCTTTCTCGACACCTTTATCATTGGCGACAAGTTAAAGGAAGTATTTCGGGAGATGCCGATGCTAAAGCAGGTATAGAAGTAGTACAACAAGCTGCTGTTAATTCTCATTTACAAAGGATTGGTTTAGCAGCAAAAGCAGAACCAGGGGTAGGTAAACATCGGATAAATATTAATCCTTTACCTAAAAATAATCATCCTTTGATTAGTCTAATTATTGCTGCTCCTAATCTTTCAGAAAATATTGATAAATGGTCGAAAAATCTTTTGTCTGTTTCAACTTATCCCAAAAATGAATTGATTTTAGTGGGTGGGGAAAAAACAGAAAATATTATCAAAAATTCTGCGGTGAAAGTTTTAAATCTATCAGGGCAATTTAATTATTCTCGTGCTTATAATCTGGCTGCCAAAACAGCCCAAGGAGAATATTTTATTTTCCTCAATACTAATTTGGAAGTTGTTACTGAAGATTGGCAACGACATATTTTATATTACGCCGAACAATCTGATATTGGGGCTGTGGGAGGATTATTAATTTTCCCAGATGGAATTGTTGAACACGCAGGCATTGTATTAGGAAAGTCTGGAAAAGTTGATTATCTAATGCGAGGTTTTCCCTCTAACCATGATGGTTATGCAGGTTCTTTAGTTTGTGCAAGAGAAGTATCTGCTGTAAGTAGAGATTGTTTGATGGTGAGTAGGCAAAATTTTGAAATAGTTGGAGGTTTTAATGAACACTTTTTCTCCGATTATCAAGATGTTGATTTGTGTTTGAAGTTGAGGAAAAATGGCAAGCGAATAGTCTTTACCCCCCGTAGTGTTTTAATTAATCATCAATCAGAAAAACACAGACAAAGAAATTATGATGTGGTTGACTATATGTTGCTATTAGACCAACGGCAAATTTATATGGATTTGGGAGACCCATACTATAATCTGAATTTTGATATTCAACTTAGCGATTATACTGTTGCTTTGTAGCTGATAAACCTACTTTTTACTCATCAGTTAAAGCCCATTTGTTATCTATTTTTAAAACTCCCTCTTGATAATCAACCATGGTAACTGCTGCCAGAGTTTCAATCCACACAGTGGCACCACAACTATGAGGTTTCTCTGGTTGGTAGACAATCCTACAGGGGCCGTGAATTTCAGCTTCATGGCCAGTTGCTAAATTGCTGCTGCCTTCTTTAACAGAAAGAATCGTCAAATCGCTATTTTGCTTGTTTTTATTTCTATCTATATGGTTGCGATTAAAGTGAACAGTGTTCTTGCCACAACGCTTATGAGAACTCCAACGTGGTTTAGGACCTTTTCTTCTGCGATGTATTCTAGGCATTCCTTGATGTAACGGAATTACCCAAACTCGATTATTGATTTTTCTGGCTCCTTGTATGCGGCCTTCCTTAAGCAATATTCTAACTCTTTGAGTAGATATACTTAAAAGACTTGCTGCTTCTGTGGTGCTTACAAACATCATTTCTTCTATTGCGACTATAGCAATAGTACATTAGATAGCTGAAATTGTAATTAGTGGGATGAAGAAATTTATTGGAGGTATAGGAAAGTTTTAAAAATTAAAAAAATATTTTAGAAATAGATATAGATACTCGCAGCTTAAAATTTGTGGCCCAAGACAGATGATAGAAAGAGAGTAGTTTGAAAAGAAATTCAAAATTCCTCTGATATTAAATCCAGCTACTAAATCCGGCGATCGCGGAGCGCGTATCGCGCGTTGTTTGATGAGGAGGGTAAAGCAGCCGGAGCTAGGATTCCTAAAGGCTTAAGGGTTAGGACTACGCCCAAAAATTACTTTTTTAGCTGAATTGCCGAGAAGCCTCACGCCATAATATTTGATTTGGTGTGAGATGAATCGGCAGCAAATTGAATGAGTTCGATGCCCATTAAATTTGCAAATCTCCTACCAGAAGCTTTCGCCCTAGTTGAAAAACTTGTATGATTATCTTGCAATAACCCCGGAAATTTTCCACCATGCGCACTGCCTACCAATATAAATTAAGGCCAAACAAAGAACAGTTAGCCACAATAGAAATGTGGTTGGAATTGTTGCGTCGGCAGTACAACTATCGGTTAGGCGAGCGGTTCTCGTGGTGGGAAGAAAATCGCTGTCCGGTTAATGCTTGTCCCTTGGTGATGCCCATTCCTCAACTCTTAGATGATCCAGATTATTACTCTCAAAAAAAAGATTTGGTCAATACCAAACACCAGTTTCCTGAGTACAAGCTAATTCATTCTCAAGTTTTACAGGATTGCATAAAACGAGTAAAACTTGCCTTTGATAGATGGTTGAAAGCAGACAAAAATGGACATAAATCAGGGAAACCAAGGGAAAAAATTTACTGGAGATATGGGAGTGTGAAAAATGAGAAAATGATTTTCCAGATAGGTTATAGATACTCGCAGCTTAAAATCTGTGGCCCAAGAAATATGAGTTTTAATATGGTGCGTTACATTTCATTAACGCACCCTACTGGACTACAAATGCTTTAGCGGATATAGCGCATATCTTGCAAGAAATGATAACGAGAAGGTGATGTAACTCCACAAATATTACTACCTTTATTATCACTCCAGTAAAAGTCTAGATATCTTCCAGTATCTTTGCTCTCTCTAGCCATTTGTAAAAATTCTGGTCGGTTAAGACCATGACCAGGATAAGTAGAGTAAACAACAAAAGTGCTTGGCGCTTTACCAGTTTTATCATCAAATATTCTAGCAACCGCTAAGTCATGACCTTTCAAAACACCATAGTTTTCTGTACAAATATCGATAGAAATTACTCTTGCTTTCAAAGGACCTCCAGCATAAGCAGAAATTGCTGATAAGAAAGTTACAGCAGATGTAGCAGCAACAGTTAAAGTTAGAGAACGAACTAAGCTGTTTTTTGTTGAATTGATAAATTCTGTAACTACTTTTGACATTTTATTACCTTATTTATTGAATCTTTTTACCCTATAATTAGGCACCTAATGCAATTCTAATTCCCTCATTTTCATATCTACAAGCCGGAAAAAGACGGATAAAAACGGAGATTTTATTAAGAAAATATAAAAAGGACGGATAAAGAAGGATAATAGCGGATAAGCTATTCAGAAGAATTAATTCTAAAACAATGGACTGGCAAACAGTTTTAAATTCAATTGATGAGTTAGTCTTTCAGCAAACGGGAAAACACCTCAATAATCTACAAATGGGAATTTTAAAAGGTGTTCTGAATAACGAAAAATATAGAGAAATTGCAGAAAAATATAAATGTTCTAATGGTCATGTTAAGGATGAAGGATACGAACTCTGGCAAGTTTTATCAGAGATTTTTGGGGAGAAGTTAAATAAGTCAAATTTTATCGCTACAGTCGAACGTTTAGGATTTGCAAATTATCACTCTCGGTTATTTAATCCGGTACAAATTGGTAATCTCAATCTTTGTCCTAATTCCGAAACAGCAGAATTAGAAAATAGTAATGCTGCAAATACTCAATCAAATTATAAAAAGACAACCTCTTGCCAACCCATCGTTGAAAACGTTTTATACGCAACTAAATTAAATACTGTTTCTAAATTAATCAAACTCGGTTTAACAGCAGAGCAAGTTGCTGAAGCGGTAGATTTACCATTAAATGAAGTACAACAACTAATGGAATAAATTTGTCAGTATGATGAGTCAAGCAAGTTTAGCGATCGCCTCTCGTTCATCTAAGATCTTTTTATAAGGATCTCTCTCCTTACCAAAAAATGAGGTCCAAACCCTCCCCTTTTAAGGGGATGAAAAAATATTCAATCCAGTATTTTCAAACATCCGGCTTTAGTGGTCGGTACTGATAACTGAAATGACCCTCCTTTTTTTTAAGGATAAGTAGTATATTATGTCTACTTCAGTAGGGCAAACAACAAAAGCTGACGGCTCATAGCTAATTGCTATATTGACTTACAATTATTAAAAAATTAGATATTCAAAGATATAGTTTTGATGAAAAATATTTTATTTGTTCTGTACGAAGATTTTCATTCTAATAGTGCCCTTCATGTGCATCATTTTGCTAATAATTTAGTTAAATTGGGCTTTGATTGTGTGGTGGCTGTTCCTAGAAATAAACAGACTGTTTCTCAAGTGGGAGAAGATTTAACACATTTATATAATGTGACAGAATATGGTGAATTTTATCGGCTGAATAAATTATTTGAAAATCAGCAAGGTCCGGATGTGGTTCATGTTTGGACTCCTAGAGAAGTTACGCGAAATTATTGTCATAAACTCCGGAAAGCTTATGATTTTAAATTAGTAATTCACTTGGAAGATAATGAAGAATATGTCCTGGAAAAATATTTAAACAAACCTTTTAAAGAAATAGCTAATGCTAATGGGTCTCTCGCAATTCCAGATAATGTTTCTCATCCCCAGAAATATCGCGAGTTTCTAGCAAGTGCAGATGGAGTAACAGTAATTATTGAAAAGTTAAAAGAATTTGTGCCGAATAATGTACCGAGTTTAGTTTTATGGCCTGGTGTAGAAACCGAGTATTTTTATCCCAGAAATCCCAATCCAGAAATAGTAAAAAGGTTTAATATTCCTGAAAATACTTTAGTTTTCTCCTACACCGGAAATGTTCATGCTGCTAATACTCATGAAGTGAGAAGTTTGTATTTAGCTGTAGCAATGTTGAACCGAGAAGGTAAACCTGCAGTGTTAGTTAGAACAGGTAGAGATTTCTGTAATTTTTTGGGGGATGATGATAATTGGGCGCGGAAATATGCCATTGAATTAGGATATGTAGACCGGAGTTTAATGCCAGAAATTTTGGCTTTGGCAAATGTGTTAATTCAACCAGGTAGACCAGATAAATTTAATGATTATCGTTTCCCCTGTAAATTACCAGAATTTTTGGCAATGGGTAAACCTGTAATTTTGCCTGCGACTAATATTGGTTTGGTGATGGAAAATGAGAAAGATGCTTTGGTTTTGCCTGTGGTTGATGGAGTTAATATTGTTGAATCGGTGGGTAAGTTGTTTGAGGATAACTCTCTATTTGAAAAGTTAGGTCAAGGTGCAATTAATTTTGCTAAAACTCATCTAAATTGGCAGAAAAATACAGAATTATTGAAATCTTTTTATCAAGAGATTGGGTCAAAAAATATAGTAGATACATTGACTACTCCCCAGACTTAAGTCACGGAGATTCTAAGTTGATACTACGCAACAGGATAAATCCATGTTGCTTTGTTTTTTCTTAGCTGACCAAAGATACACTCTCTGGGGACAAGTCAAAGTGCCCCTACACAGTCGGCTTAAGTCTAAACTTAGCTTTGCGGCTTACTTTTGTGATTATATTTGCAGCTCCATTACAGTCTGCATTAATTAACCAATTATTACCACTTCTATACAAACCACGCTTTATTCTTTTTCCTGATGGTTTCCAATCATTGGGTTTCTCACCATAATTAGGTAGATAGTCACCATCTAAAAACGAAGGGGCGAATGCCATTCGCCCCTACAAGTATAACTTTCTTCGGTTTCTATAAATATAATTCCATATTCATCGCACAACTGAGCTATTCTTTCTTTGAGTCTAGCTGTGGGAATTGGTACAAATTCTGAATTACTTTTTTTTCCTAATTCTATTTGATTTTTCTGACCTTTATTCCAACCAAAAACAATTGTACCGATCTGATTTTTTAAACAATGATTAATTACTATTCTGGCTGCTTTATTAATACCGTCACGAATTTGGCGGTTACGCTTCTCTGTAATTGCAGCTAGTTTATTTGACCAAAATCCAGTCGGTTTATTTTCTTTAATAGTTGATACTTGTTTGTTGTACCAACGATTCATTGATTTGAGATTTTTCCCATCTACAACCCGCGCTAGTACCTACATTCGATACACAGGTCAACCAATTATGTAAACCATGGTCTATTCCTAATACATTTTCTTGATTTAATTGAGGTTTAACTACTACTTCTTTTTCATAGACAAATTCATAGTAAAAACATCTATTTCTTGGTAATAGCCTTAGTTCTTTGAGAGATGAAAATTCTAGATTACTAGGCATGGGAATTAAAAAGCAATCTAGACCAAACCAGCGTTTACAGGTATTCCCTAGCGGCACTCTAATTTGATTATCTTTAAGTTTTAATGCTTGCTTGGGGTAACTTACTGTAGCCATTCCCCCTTTTTTTCTATAGTTAGGAATCCTTGGTCTGTCTGAGATTTTACCTTCATTATAGGCAATAATAAGACTATAATAAGAGCGAAATGATTCCGCTACAGTTCTCAGTATTTGTTGTGCTGCTTGTGAATATAAAACTTTGTAATGATAGTTCTTTTTGTAGAGCTTTTCCAAGTCATACTTGCCGAGAGTTTTGTGAGACTTAAAAAATAATTGCCTACCATAATATATTCCCATGTTAGTTAGCTTGTGAGACTGTTCACATAAGAATTTTAAGATAGCAATTAATTCGGGATTTTTACCTACTAAAACTTGCTGACAAGAGTACATTTGAAACGAGGGTGGGAATATTTATTGTGAGTAATAATAGCACAGGACTACTTTAGTTGTCTAGTCTAAACGACTTGGTTGTTTTCATCTCCCGGTTAAAACACGGAGACCTTCAACGTGGCTTTTCGGTCAAATAAAATACATCGGATTAAAATCCGACGAGTAGCCTTTCATCCATCGCTTAAAAGACAATGGCTTTCATGCTCCCATGTTATTTAGGTAAAAATTAAAATTTTTGATACAAAAAAATTGCCTATACAAAACTTAAGGTGAGGAGCAAAAGAGGTAAAAATCTGATCGTTATTCCATTTCTGTTGGTTTAAGTAGTAACTCTACTCCCTCTAATATTTTTTCTACTCTCTCCGGCGAAAGAGTACCTATTTTATCTGTCAATTTTGTTTTTTCTACTGTGAAAATCTGGGATATATTCACAACTGTTTGATCTGGTAAATTTGCCTCACCTACTGCCAAAACAATATTACCAGGAACAGCAGCAAGCTTGAGATTAGAACTTAAACTACAAACAACTACAGTCTTAATCAAACTAAAATTAAAAACATTGTTCTGAATTACAACATGAGGATGTCTGTAAGTACCTTTAGAACCCGATGGTTCATCTAATTCAATCCAGAATATATCACCTTGATTAATTAGCACTCGTCCTCTATTATACTCCTATGATGTCCACTAATACTACTTATTGATGTCAATGCTTCTGTCTCAGAAACATCCTCATAAGCAGCATTTATTTTTTCTAGCAATAGTCGATTTTGATGCCGACGAATAAACTCTTCAAGAGCGATCGCTATTAAACGACTTCTAGATATTTTCATTTCTGCTGCTAGCGTTTCAGCTTGTTCAAACAGATACTCTTGTAATGAAATTGCAGTTTTGACAGTGGCCATATAATTATAATTTAACTTTTATGTTAGTATAATCACAGGTTATATTGCTGTCAATACTTATTCTCAAAGGTCTTACCTCTGGAATTTATTGAGACATTTACCTCCTCCTTTATACTGAGAGACAAAATCATTCTACATTCTAGATTTAATTTGGAGTCAATTTGTTTCAAATAATTCCAGAGAAAATCTTAAATTCAGGAAAAATCTAAAATCTAAATTTGAAGAGAACAGGGGCAGAAGGAAAAATTCCTTGGGTCAGAAACAGTCAATTAAAATCCACCCATAACATAGGGTTTGCTGAAAAAGTCCTATGAACGAGGGTAGGAGTCAGGAGTCAGGAGAAATAGGAATGAGCGAGGAGGTAGGAGTAAGAATTTTCCCTTGATTTTTCTGCCATAGTCAGGCCAAAATACTAGCTTTTTGAGCGTTTTCAACTAAAAATCTGGCACTTTTTTCGACCCTCAAAGTGTTCAAACCTTTATATATCAATACTTTTATAATTAATCAGCAAACCCTAACTAGACATATCTCACCTTTGGTCTAGTTTTTTTCTGGCCATACGCTCAATTACATCGCTTAATACCAATTCCTAAAAGTAACGCTATACTTGGGTAATACTTCAGTTATTAATTAATCAAAACAGCTATAATCACCTTTTTGTTAAAAATAGCCCAGTTAATGTTAATTATTCTTACTTTTTACCGAATTATTAATTATTAATTATTAATTATTAAATAATTCGCGCCTTGAAGCCTCCCCTTTGAAGGGGAAAAAGCGGTCGAGGGATGGCAAGGTCTCCTCGCTGTCCTCCAATCGACCAAGAGAAAAGAAATAATATCTCCTTATATTCAATTCCGTAGCGGTTAAAACCCGAGGTAATTATCAATTATCCATTATCAATTATCAATTAATGAATTCTCCCCTACTCCCCTGCTCAACAAAATGTAGAAAAGTTTTTGAGAAATGGTATAAGCTATTTGCACCTAGTTCCATTTGTTTTTTCTCCAACCACTGTATAGCTGTCTCAGTCAAAGTCATAGTAAATCTACCCTATAGCTTCTGCTACTGAAGCAAATATTTTAGTTTTACTTAGATAAATAGAGTAATCAATCATAACTATGGAAACCTTTCTGACTTTACTTTACGAAACTACTCAATATGCAAATACTATAGTGAAGACTCAGCTCACACATCTAACCTGGGTCAGTTTGATAATTATATTTGTAGCTGGTTTACTCACCAGTTTGACACCCTGTATGCTTTCGATGTTACCAATAACTATTGGTTATATTGGCGGATATGAAGCTAAGAGTCGTCTCCAAGCTGCTGTTCAATCTACTTGGTTTTCTTTAGGATTAGCCACAACTCTTGCGGGTTTAGGAATTTTAGCATCATTACTGGGAAAAGTATATGGTCAAGTAGGTATAGGATTGCCAATTCTTGTTAGTATCGTTGCTATTTTAATGGGTCTTAATTTACTAGAAGCATTGCCATTACCTATGCCTTCTTTTGACAGTATGGGATGGATATCTCAAGATTTACCTAAAGGAATACGTTCATATTTATTAGGTTTAACATTTGGTTTAGTTGCATCTCCCTGTAGCACTCCCGTATTAGCAACATTATTAGCTTGGGTTTCTACGACTGGAGACTTGGTTTTAGGAGGGGTTTTATTGCTATTTTATGCTTTTGGTTATGTAACGCCTTTGATATTAGCAGGTGCTTTTATAGCTAATATTAAAAATTTTTTAGAACTGCGAAAATGGTCTAGTTGGATTACACCTGCTAGTGGTATTTTATTAGTTGGTTTTGGTGTATTTTCTTTGTTATTTAGAATAGTACCAGTTACTTGAAAAAAAGGTAGTTTGATAGATGGTAGTAATCTATGGTTGAAGCGGCAAACAAAAAGTAGTCAAAATAGGTTAAAAATATTCTAAAAATTTATACAGAAATGGTTTTAGTTTGAATAAACTACTTTTTAGATATATCTGGGTTTTCCTAGGTCATGCTACGCAAACAGCTATTTTTAGCTTTTTCAGGTATTTACCTTGCTAATACTGGATTTAAAGCCATTATCTTTAAACATCCATAATCAAAATTTTAGGGAACACCGGAGCTGGGAACAGGGAATAGGGAGAAATAGATCGGGGAAAACATTTTTATTATAGCTAATTAATGAGACTTGATATAACTTCTGACTTCTGAGTTGTGACTTCTGAACTCTGACTTACCGAATAATTAAGGTTTAAAGCCTCTCCTTTAAAGTAGAAACAAGCGGTCGAGGGATGGCGAGGAGACCTCGCCATATCCAATCGACCAAGAGAGAAAATATTTTCCTTTTATTCAATCCTCTTCCTTTTAGGGAGAAGTAATTATCAATTATCCATTATCAATTATCAATTATTGAAGCCTAGCGCTATACTACTTGTACACCGCGATTAAAAAATATTAAAGCTGATAGGAATTAAATTAATGGATGCTAAAGATTCAGAATTAGGTTGGACGTTCAATCCTCTCAAAATATTTAGAAGAGAAATATTGCCATTATTGGCTGATTTACGGTTAGCGATCGCTCTACTATTAGTAATTGCTATAAGTAGCATTTCTGGCACAGTGATAGAACAAGGTGAATCAATAAATTTTTATCAGGAAAATTATCCTGAAAAACCAGCATTATTTGGATTTTTGACTTGGAAAGTAATTTTGTTATTAGAGTTAGACCATGTCTATCGTACTTGGTGGTTTTTATCAATATTAATTTTGTTTGGAGCAAGTTTAACAGCTTGTACTTTTACGCGACAAATGCCAGCTCTAAAGTCTGCTAATCGCTGGAAATTCTATAATAAGAAACAACAATTTGAGAATTTAGCATTAAGCACAGAAATAGAAAAAGCTTCCCTAGATTCTCTAGAAAAAATATTACAGCAACGTGGTTATCAGGTATTTCAAGAAGGAGATAAACTTTATGGGCGAAAAGGAATTATTGGTAAAATTGGCCCTATAATAGTTCACGCTAGTATGTTGATTATTTTAGCAGGGTCAATAGTTGGTTCAATGACCGGATTTATCGGTCAAGAAATAGTGCCTAGTGGAGAAACTTTTCAAATTAAAAATATTGTGGATGCTGGTATTTTTGCCGAATCACAAATTCCTCAAGATTGGTTAGTCCGGGTAAATCGTTTTTGGATTGACTATACTCCAGAAGGGGCAATTGACCAGTTTTATTCAGACCTATCAATTTTAGATAAAAATGGCTCAGAAGTAGATCGGAAAACTATATTTGTCAATCAACCTATGAGATATCATGGGGTGACAATGTATCAGGCAGATTGGGCGATCGCTGCAGTTCAAGTCAGAATTAATAGAAGCCCTGTTTTTGAGTTGCCAATGGCTAAATTAGATACAACGGTCGGGGGCAGAATTTGGGGAACTTGGATTCCGACTAAACCAGATTTGAGTGAGGGTGTATCTTTACTAGCAAGAGATTTACAAGGAACTGTATTAATTTATGATGCCACTGGTAAATTAGTTGGTAGTGTGCGTGAAGGAATGTCTACAGAAGTTAATGGGGTAAGGCTATTTGTTGACAAGATTATAGGTAGTACGGGTTTACAAATAAAGGCTGACCCTGGAATTCCTATTGTTTATTTAGGTTTTGGTTTATTGATGTTGAGTGTGTTGATGAGTTATGTTTCTCACTCGCAAATTTGGGCTTGGCAAGAAAGCCAGCGGGTTTATATTGGGGGTAAAACTAATCGTGCTAGTGTGGCCTTTGAACGGGAAATATTGGATATTTTAGATAGATTAGATAGTGAATCACAAAGCGATCGTAATTTATCTCCTGTTTCTAGCATTAAGACGGAACACCAGATATGATTTGACACTCTCATTTATAGATCCCATTTGGGATTTATTTAAAAGTAGAGGGGGAGATGGGGAGATGGTGAGATGGGGAGATGAGGGATGGGAAGATGGGGTGTATAGAAGTATTTTTAATAGACTTTTCCAATAATCAAAAATCAAATCAATTATTGCAGTCTTATTCATCAATTCTTTCCCCCTACCTCCTCTTTTGGAGGAGATGCCAATAGTTAAATTATAAAAATTTTCAAGTCTTCGCTAATAAAGAGACAGCACTAATAACTCCAATAATAATCATCAAGTTATTGAAGTATTTTGATAATTTATTGGTAAGATTTTTGTCTAGCAAGGTACGATGAACAATCTGCCAATCTGAAGATAAGACTAAACTAGATAAACCACGCCAAATATCAGCATCAATTTAAAGTTTGCTCTTTTTTTATTCCTGTTACAACTATAATTAAATCCTGTTGAGTTGGCAAGGGATATTCTTTCAATTCCAGAGCTAATTCCTGTTGACGTTGGGGTGAAGTTTCGGCAATTTTTTTAGTTGTATTTGGCAACTTATCTTGGAGTAATTTTTTAGCTTGTTCAGTATTAGCTAATTGCTGTATATACTGAAAATTAACTTGAAACCAAAGTTCACCTCCGATACTTACAGCTTGACTAATTTCTACTCTCAAATGTTGTCTTTATTCTGTATTTAAAGCCGCAGCAGCCAACATTCTTCAATAATTTAGAATTTAGAATGCGCGAATTTAGAATTACCTCTCCTTTAAAACGGATAGGATTGACTAATCATGAAATTTTTTCTTCTCTTAGTCGATTGGATATGGCGAGGAGACCTCGCCATCCCTCGACCGCTTTTTATCCCCTTAAAAGGGGAGGCTTTATACCACAATTTTTCGGTAAAATTATTTCATTATCTGGAGAATATGAGGCTACCCAAGCTATAGAAATCCGAATTTGACGGTCGGCAAAATCAACTCGTTCTGTAGGTTCGATACCTGTTAATAAACACAGTAAACTATGATTTTTTCGGCTCAAAACTACTGAAACAGATTCACTATCAATTAATTGAGTAGCTTATTTAATAATAGTAGGTAAATCTTGTTTATCTATTCTAGTTTGACTCTCTTCAGTAACTTTTAACCAACGGTAATCATCATCCTGAGAAAAACCTCTACTTTCAATATATATTTCTATAGAAATCTCCTGTTTGAAATTTGAAAATTTTAGGCACAAAAATTTTCAATAAGACAAAATAAATTAATGTTTGCTAGAAATACGCATTTTTCTACTTTTCAGTAGTTAATATAAATAGCTTCTTATTATTTTTTAGCTTGAAACAATTTCATTATCTCCTATAGATATATGACTTAACGGTATTTTAGTTAACCCAATTATTTGTAATACAAAATTGATAAATATTTACTATAAATAACTTTCTATGTGTTAGGTAGTAGATGGTAGGTGTTAGGTAAATTATTAATTGTTAGTTATTAATTATTAATTAGGGCTTGCTGATTAATTCTCAAAGTATTGACTGATATTGGCTCAAGCATTTTTTGATTGAAAAAAGTTCTAGCTTTTTGCACTAAAAAGCTCAAAAAGCTAGTATTTTGGGCTAACTATGGCAGAAAAATCAAGGGAAAATTCTTCCTCCTACCTCCTCTATAATTCCCATTTATCCTGAGGACTGACTCCTGAGGACTGACTCCTACCCTCACTCATAAGACTTTTTCAGCAAACCCTAATTATTTACTAGCCAGTTTATTTGTTTGGTATAAAATTATTTTTAAAATAGCTATAATAGGGCTTGTTTCTTCTAGTTAACAATAATAAACTTGCGTCAAAATAAATTAAGTATAGAGAAATTAGAAAAACGAAGTATGTCACTAAAAGTCAAATTCTTCAAGAGCTACTCCCTGTTCCTGAGAATAATAATTTTATGCAGTGCATAAAATTGGAAACTGCTGTCAGTATTAAACAGAAATAATATTAGGGGGTTAATTCCGCAACCTGATAATTATCGGGAATGGCAAATCTATTATAGAAAATTGATTTTAAAAGTTCTACATCCATTGATTTTATGTTTTAAATTACGGGAATATCTGTTTGCTTTTTGGCTAAAATTGCCACATATTCTAGAGGTTGACCATTAAAAAAACTACGATGGAGATAGGATTTTGTGCAATGTATTTTCAAGTAATTTTTTTCCACTGCCTGACGGTAAAAATTAATAAACTCCGGACAATTATCCTCACATTCATAGCTATTTTTCGCAATTATTGAATAACACCCAACCTTGATTTTTAATGAAATTAACCCCTGTTGCAAAAGCTTTTACAGGAATATGACCTTCACTCAAAGCAGAACAACAAACAAAACCATTAAATTTTTCCTCCCTGAAAAAATTGTGAGTTGATGTCGATAATTGAGTAAGGTCTTCCACAAAGTAATTTTCATACACTCCTAGAGAATCTCTTAGAGTAGCTTCAGCAGCTTCCGGAACAATATCAATACCAATAATAGATGTTACTCCTAATTTAGTAATAGCTTTACCAAATAACCCGCTCCCCGATCCTAACTCTAATAGTTTCAAATCTTTGACAGATTCATCGCTATTTTGTAAATTTTCAGTTAGTAGAGTAGCCATAACTTCAGGCGATCGATAGTGGAGTTTCTCTAAAGCCAAATAGTTATAGAGTCCAGGGATCCGATAAACTTCTGCATAATCATGGAGTTTTAACCGACGCTATCGCCCATTTTCTGTAATGAAAAATATTCTTCATTAATTGGTAAATTCTCAATATTATCGGGCAAGTGAATTTGAAAGTTAGTTGACATTTTGTTTAGTAATAATAACTCTATTTATCAAAATAATAAGTGATGGGTATCACTCCTAGTAGAAAATCATCTCACCAATTACCAACGCCTGTAGGGTTGCTCAAAATCTGTTACAAAAACAACTTCTAACTTCTAACTTCTGACTTCGTTAACCTGTCGGAATAGTTAAAGCTTTACCATTATCGCTCGCTCCTATTTGCAACAGAAAAGGAACGGCAATTTTCACCCAATCTGGAGGTTGAATATACTTAGCAGCTTTTTCGTCCCCATAAATTGTTTCTAGAGTATCAGTATGGATGGTTCCCGGCCACAAAGAAACTGCTGCCATACCAGGAGGTAACTCTTGAGCTAAAGCTTTGGTCAATCCTTCGATCGCCCATTTGCTCGCACAGTAAGGTGCAGCGTTGGCAGTGGTGTAACGTCCCCACCCTGCACTAAAATTAACAATTATTCCTTGACTTTTAGCGACCATTTGTGGTATAAAATTCAGAAGAATATTAGCCACTCCTTTGATATTAATATCAATTACGCGGTCGAAGATTTGTCCTTCTATTTCCCAAAGAGGGGCAAGTTCATGGACAATACCAGCATTATTAATAATTAAGTCTGGAGCATTGTATTTTGAAGTTATTATTTGACTCCAGTTTTTGACTTGCATTTCATCAGCAATATCGACAGCCGTAAAATGATGGGGTGATTAACTGTTGAATGAAAATTGTAAAAGCGTAGTTGCTATTATAAGAAAAGTGTTGTAATATTAAACAGGTACAGGACTTAAGATGAATTATAGCAGGTGAATGCGACTTGTTGACAGACATATTATTAACCGAACACATCAGTATTGGGGGGCTTGTAACTGTTGGCTAAAATCTGGTATGATCTATAAAAATCTGAGATTATCTGTTTATGCTACTTGGATTCAAAACTGAGTTACATCCTAATAATCGTCAAAAAACGTTACTGGCTAAACACGTTGGTGTAGCCCGTCATGCTTATAATTGGGGACTATGGTTGACTAGGAACATTCTTAACCACAATTTCAATAATCCAGACAGTAAACTTAAGTTTCCTACCGCAATTGACCTGCATAAACTGTTAGTGGCAATGGTAAAACCGAAAAACTGCTGGTACTATGAAGTTTCTAAAACAGCGCCTCAATATGCTTTGAGATATTTGTCAGAAGCTTGGAAGCGTTGCTTTAATAAAGTCTCAGGACAACCTAAATTCAAGAAAAAAGGTAGAGATGATAGTTTTACTTTGGATGGCTCAATTACAGTCGGTTTTAATCGTATAAAGTTACCTCGGATTGGTTGGGTTAAAACCTTTGAAATCTTGCCAGATAATGTAACTCCTAAATCTGTAACTATTAGCAGGGCATCTGATAGATGGTTTATTAGTTTCAGAGTAGAAACCATACCCCAAATTACTGAGAAATCAGTAGATGTAGTTGGTGTAGATTTAGGAGTAAAAACTTTAGCAACATTGTCAACAGGGGAAGTGTTTGATGGTGCTAAACCGAAAAAAAAGTTAGAAGCTAAACTATCTCGACTGCAATACCTAAACAGGCATAAAACTAAGTTCTCGCGCCAACTGGAAAAAAGCTCAACTTAAGATAGCTAAACTACATAGCATGCAGAGCTAATATTAGAAAAGATACATTGCACAAACTAACTACTTATTTGGCTAAAAACCACAGCCAAATAGTAATAGAAGACCTCAATGTATCAGGAATGATGGCAAATCATAAGTTGGCGGCAGCAGTTGGGTCTATGGGTTTTTACGAGTTCAGAAGACAGTTAGAGTACAAATGTGAGTTATACGGTTCTGAGCTAATCATTATTGATAGATGGTTTCCTAGCTCTAAGACTTGCAGTAGGTGTGGATCTGTTAAAGAGTCTCTGTTGTTATCAGAGCGCGTTTTCAATTGTGAACACTGCAATTTTAGCTGTGATTGCTCCGCAACGCTAGCGCGAACGAGACTTGATAAGAGCGTTAAATTTAGCTATGGCGGGCAGTTTGCTCCGCAACGCTAGCGCGAACGTCTGTGACAGCCTGTGGACTGGATAACGCCGACGTTGCCAGGTTGAAGCAGGAATAGAACAGATTGTTTAGAGAAAATCATAGATTTATATAGATAATCGTAGGTTTCTAAGAACGGTGTGCGATAATTTAGCCTTTAAGTCGAAAAACTTGTACAACTTGGCTAGTTATTATTGTCGTCAGCATTTTTTCAAGTGTGGAAAAAGTCTAGATTTAACCAAGCTATACCACGCCACCAAAAATAGCGATGTCGGAGAGAGCATTACCAACGAAAGTATCAAAACAAATAATAAAATGCCTAGTTGCAACTTGGCGTGGTTATTTTCAAGCTATAAAGAATGGTCGCGCACATCCAGGGAAGTTTTTAGGTAAACCAAAAATACCAAAGTATAAAAATAAAACTCAAGGTAGGAATGTAGTCATATATTCATGCATAATCAGTCTATAAAGCCCCTCTGAAAGATGGTATTTGCCACTTATCCATGAGTGATATCAAAATACCTGTAGTTGTGGATACTGTAATCGAAGTTAGGATAGTGGGACTTACACAACTTAACTGGTAAAATTAGACTATAATGCTTGGTCTACAACAATTTTACGTCTCCCGCGATCGCTACGGGACTTATACAACATTTTAGAGCTGATTTATCAAGTAAATCTTCAATTGCTAAAAGCGAGATTATATAAGACTTTTGGCGAAATTTACACGTATCCGCTTTTAAGCCCAAATATAGCCCAAGCTCTTTTTATGCAAGGCAAAGACGTCAATGTTGTTAGTTAACCAGTTAAAAAACGGTGCATACATCGCTGTACGAAAAGCTTTATCAGCATCAGTAAATGTCTTCAAAGGTTTATTTCCCCATTGCCAATGCATGTCCCCCAGTTAACTTATGACAAATGATAAAAGTGTAAGCACGATCGGACCAGGATAAAATGACGTTCTAAACTCCATTTATCTCTGACTTGATACTCTTTTAATCCTAACCATTCTTTAGCTTCTCTGTAAAAAACTTCTATCCAATTTCTGTTTGAGTAGCTATTTACTATCCACTCAGATGTTACTTTTGATGGCTCGACATTGGTAATAAAATAATCAATTTCTGTCGCCTCTTCTATAGAACTAGCATTCATAACGATAGCAAATGTTCTTTCTTCTTTCAGGCGTGAAGTTGATGCTCTAAATATCGTCACCCAAAGTTTTTTTGGTTTTTCTACACTTAATATAACTGTCTCAAATTCCTCTGTTGGGATGCTTTTTGCCCATTCATCTATTCTGATTTCTATTTCTGATTGAGATTTTTGTTTAACTATTACTTTTCGATTTTTGGCGATTTTTCCTAAGTATTTTAATTCCCTAACTCCCGAGTTTTTTCAGAAATGTTGTATTGTTGCCATAACCACCATCCATTAAAACTATTCCTGGACGATGGCCTCGGCTAAGACTGCGGTCTATTAGCTCTATTCCTATATCTGGCTTTTTCTGAAATAGTTTGTCATCTTTTCCTTCTGGTAAAGAGCTGGAATGTTGATATAATTCAATATCTAAAGGGAAACTTTTTTTACCATCGTATCGGATGAGTTGTTACAGTTACTATTCCATTGTCTGTTTTACCAATTTCTCCTATGTATTGTCGTCCTACTCCAGATGTAAAATTACCGCTTCTTGCTCCGTCTTTACGCTGAGGAAACCTCAGCGCAGGCGGTGCGCTTTTTCGGTGTCCCGAATCATCTAAAATCAAACTAAATCCTTTCTTGAATTTAGTTTGAGAACGTTTATTAATTATTTCTAGACGACGTTCGTTTATTTTATTAGGCTCGATTATGAGAATCTGCAATGAAATGATGTAGGCGATTATATACTACTCCAATAGAGTTATTGGCGAGCGTGAGATATGTTTTTCCTTTCGCTTTCCCCTAGTAATCCACTCAAATAGTGGCGGAATCCTGTTTGTTGTGGTGGGTTTTTCCAACAATTATCAAATTGTTTACACCACCTTTCAAAACAAGGGGGCATTGCAGTAGGGGTCGTTTCTTTCATAGAAAAGCGATCGCGGGAGACGTAAAATTATTGTAGACCAAGCATTATAGTCTAATTTGGCCAGTTAAGTTGTGTAAGTCCCAATAGTACCTGCTACTAGCTGCTATATAATTGAAGTAGTGTATGAAAAAACGAATCAGTCACAAATACATTCAACATCTGTAGCCGGAATAGACTTAGGGATTGACCGTAAGGTAGCTCTATCTACAAAGCCAGCCTGGTGTCAAACCACTGTTGATTAACGGGAAGCCACTAAAAAGCGTCAATCAACTATATAACAAGCGTAAAGCTAAGTACCAAAGTAACCTCAAAGGCAACAGAAAAACCAGTCGGATATATTGAAGTATTAAGTTATCATAGAAATCGTTTTGTCGAGAATTATCTACATAACACCAGTTTCTTAGTGGCCCTTGTATTTAACCACAAATAATATTGGTACTGTAGTCATAGGAAAAAATGATAACTGGAAACAAAGTACAAATATCGGCAAAAAAAACAATCAAAATTTTACCCAAATACCACATGATAAGAAAGCCCAAGCAAATTACTTATAAATGTCAGCTAGCACCGAATCAAGGTGATTGAAACAGAGGAAAGCTATACAAGCAAAACATCTGCCCTTGACCTGGAGGAACCAATTAAACATGAAACTTATGGGGGTAAACGAGTCAAACGTGGTTTATTCAAGAGTGGAACTGGTATAGTCATTAATGCCGACGTTAATGGCAGTCTTCAAATATAAGATAAGAAATTCCCAGAGGCATTTACTGCCGTTTGCGCAGCATTCCGAAGGATGGGAATAGTGAGCTGCGCCGAGAGCGCCAGTATTGTTAATCCAATATCAAGATAAAAGCTGTTACAATTTTCTACAGTTTTTTTCGTACGGTTGTGATTTTCTACACAATAGAGTTGTCGCTAAATAAAGGGAAAAAATCGCTCCAACCTAGACAGAGCAATAATTCCAAGGCTTTTTAGTTGCCAATAGCTACAATCCTTATAGAACAAGGTTTTTGGGGATTTTTGAAGTTATAAAGCGACAAGTCTAATAAAGAAACTGAGCGAGGCGATGTCCTCCCCAGTAACTCAGATCGTTATTAGGAGGCAAGGGACAACCATCACCGGGAGGTATAGATTCTTTAGTTTTGGCTTTAGTTTCTAGAGCAAAGATTTTCCCGTAATCAACGTTATAAATTGGAGCAACAGATGAAAGAAAAGATTCTAATTTTTCAGGTGGGATGTTTTCTAGGATAACAAATCCCAGACTAAATAATTGCTCCATCCAAGAATCACTATTAATAGTCTGACCGTTGTATGTTTGGGGCGATCGTAATTCTAGTTTTGCTTTATCCCAGAAAATGTAGCTGTCAGACTCTAATTCTGGTTGAGGATCATAACTATTTTTGAGCAACCACTCTACAGAAAATATACTGCGATGAGCAGGAGTTTCATCCCAGTCAATAGTTAGAGTTTCCTCGTTTAATTCTACTGATAAAGGTAGGGGATGTTCTGGGCGATCGCTAATATAAAGTTCCACCTATATCATGAACTAATGCTGCTACAATCATTTCTTCATTTTCTTTATTGCGATCTGCTCTAGTAGCTGTTTGTAAAGAATGCTCGTAACGAGAAATTTGATAACCTTCATAAGCTGTTTTCAATTCTATGAGGCCATCTAAAATCCGTTTTGGCAAGTTTGAGGTATATTCTTCAAAGCTTTCGCATAATAAATCGTAATCTTGTCGATCGCCATTTTCCATGGCCGTAAACTTAACTTGTTTCATCTTCAAAAAAAATAGGGAATAGGGAATAGGGGAGAAATAATTGATGATTTTTATACAGTCATTGATTTTATTTTTTATTGTTAGAGATGTTTAATAGAAGTAAGTAATTCTTTTTCTAGATTTGTCGCAAAAGGTAATTTTTGATTCAAGAAAAAATCTTCTATATTTCCCGGTTCGCGAATAAGTTCCATTTTTCCATCACTATAAGCTACTTCTGCTGGATAATTGTGTAGGGCAAAATTGGTCAAACTATGATTAAATCCATAAGCTCCACAATTTATAGATTACCAGGCGATCGCCAATTTCTATCTGGGATTTTTTCTAAACTAGGTTTAAGTAGGCTTCAACTTTACAGCAAACAAATTAATATAGTCAATATAACAATTCCCAAAAAGCGTGAAATTAAACGAATGCTTGCTTCATTCATTCTTAGAATTGCTGTGAAAAATTTTACTGTTTATAAATACCAATAGTCAGAAATTACAAGAAATATCTGCCCTGAAGTACAGCAAAACCTCCGGTCTTTTTAGAACCCTTAGAAAACTGAGTCAGAGCATTTTTAATATGAACATTTAAGCCAATCCAAGTAACAACAGCTTGTAAAAATTTAGGGGTACGCCCTTCATGCTGCATTTTCAACAAAAACCGTAATAAGTAACGTAAAGGTTGGTCATTATCCACAGGATTATATTCAGCATCGCGACTAATTTTTCTGAATCCAAAAGTCGGCCAAACTTGCGATCGCACTTCATCTAAAAATACTGGCCATTCATTTTTTATTTCTTCTCCTCGTAATGCTTGATCGACAAATTCTTCTACTGCTGCAAATACGGCTAATTATTGAAATAGCAGTCAGCGGTCAGGGGTCAGCTATCAGCTTCTCAAGGTGTATAATGGGGGTTTGAATCCCCCATCAACTCACACCACTAATTTTTCAAATAAGTGTGGGGGACTTAAACCCGCCGATTTTAGCTGATAGCTGATAGCTTGTTAATCTGCACATTTGGCTAAATAGACTTGATGATCTTTCCACTTGAATGCCGACTTCGTAAACTCAGGACTACCACCCCATACGCTTTTTCTTGAAGTTAGGATATTTAGTCCGTCCACTAAAGCAGAATGAACAATTGAATGGGGTTTCTGACCCCATGTCGGACAAATTCACTGGCCGCCAAAGCTATACCATCAACTGCATGAGATTCGGGCACTTGGGCTTTTTTATCTTTGATTTTCTCCAATCCTAAATGTTTACGAAAGCGAAGCTCCTCTGCAAGAGGCATTTGACTGGTTCCATTGTTATTTTTCTGCCTGCCATAAACGGTCTTCACTGAGGCAATAGATTTGAGTTTTTCTACACAGCAACTTTGCCCAATCATAACTGGAGAAAACCCTTTACCCGAACGCGCTTTTTTCCTGCCGCTAGTTAAATCTACATCGGCTTTAACCAGTTCGTAAACAATCGTGGTAATGGGGAAAACTTTGGACAACTCTATTATTATCCTAATTTCCATTTCCCTAGATGCTCGAATAGATGGAGCCAATTTACCCTTTTTACGGCGATTATCGAATCGTTTTTGTCTATGCGCACCCTGGTTAAAAGGTACTTTTCTATTAATCCTCCTGCCACGTCGTATTCGGCGTTGCAATGCTCTACCTCTGACATTTTTGATAACTTTTCCTTGCTTAATCACAGTAGAGCCAAGTCGTTCTTTGACTCGCTCAAACGGCAAAACTAAATGAGCGGTATAAAGAGTGAATTTGGCCGACTGGACTGCAATCCCTGTATAGTTTTTGCCAGGGTCGCAACCAATTGTTATTTTTTGAGTTTCACTACCCGACGGTTCAGCTACTAGCCGGACATAATACAAGCCCGCATCATTCCAATGCTCAGTTGCTTTTCCTTGTTTAACCCAACGACGCGCCCGCGATGCTTTTGTAGGCATTACAGGAGAACCATCAGGATTTTGGACTGGTATTCTAATCATGGAGATAATCCTTGTAGAACAAGTTGTGTGTCCCTAAGACCAACCAAAAACGTTGTGTCTCGCAATTATGCGATGCCTTTACCCAAAAAGGCCAACAGATAATCCGGGCTAGGGAAATACCCGGAAGTGTTATCGCTTTTGACTCAGTGGTCTAGTCAACTATTATTCAGACCTTGGGCCGTCCAAGCTGCGTGACTTTAGCTCGCAGAAGTTGACGTTATTTTCAAGGAGAAGTAATTGTTAATTATTAATTATTAATTATTAATTGTTGAATCACCTTTGATTTGAGCCATCATTGCAGCATCATCCCAATAAGAAGATACTTGTTTAATTTTACCATTTTCATTAATTTCAAAAATACTAATTCCCTCTGCAACTCCCTGATTACCATTTTTTCCCACTCCCTGCATCGTCCATTTAACTGCTGCTCCATTATCTACAATAAATATATTATTTGGTGTCAATTCTAGTTGGGCAAAAATCATTGATAATAGCTCAAAGAATTTCTGATAATCTGACTGCACATTACTGGGTGGTTTACCTACAGGGTCATAGGTAAAACCGTCTTCAGCAAAGTTTTCTGCCCATGCTTCGGCATTCATCGCTGCCATATTTGTAAAATAAGAATTGACTACTGTTTCGATAGTTTCTTTTGTCATTTTCGAGTTTTCTTTTAATCGGTTTTTGTCATCTAAATCATATTTATGATACCAAGTTGAGATAATTCGCTACAATCAAATTTTTTTTCATGGCCAGATAAACAAATTAAGAATATAATCCTAAATCCGATTTATAGAGCATCCTTTTATGTAAAAGGGGAGACTGGATTTAGGGGAAATGAGGTGAAGGTTGAATCTTACATTCTATAAAATATCTTTAATAACCGGATTTTGTCTAATTTATGATATTTAATAATTTAACTTTTGAGGGGTTCGGGGAGCTATAAGTCCCGCGCTGTACCTGTGCATGTCAGCGTCGGGATACATGGACTCCCCGCGTCGATTGAGGGGTATGCCTACGGCAGGCGCTCGCCTTCGATGCCCCGAAAATCCACACACTATCTATCGGTTCTAAAAGGAGATGCAAATCTGTTAGAATGTAGCTATGTTGAACTTGACCTACAGCTACCGAATCTATCCAAGTCTTGACCAAGAGGCACAAATGCTGGACTGGTTGGAGCAATGCCGTCGCGTCTATAACTACGCATTGGCAGAGCGCAAAGACTGGATCAACTCGCGTAAATGTCCAGTCAATGCTTGCAGTATCAGCTCCGAATACATTATCCCTGCCGACAGGCCCTATCCCGACTACTACAAACAACAGAACGCACTGACCAAAGCCAAAAAGGAGATTCCAAAGCTCAAAGCAGTTCACTCTCAAGTCTTGCAAGAGGCTTTGAAACGACTCGATAAGTCCTTCAAGTTTATGCAAGAGAGAGGGTTTGGATTCCCCCGGTTCAAAAAGTTTGGCCAGTATCGCTCGTTTGTATTTCCGCAGTTCAAATCGAATCCATTGACATCCTCCCCGGCCTAAAGGCACGGGGATTCCTACCGAGCCGTAGCTCCTCGGCGAGTTGACGTCTCATTGACTGCTGCTACCTTGGCGCTAGTCTTACGCTTGTCTCCACGTCCGTTTTTTGTCTCGGACTGCCCGCCCGCGACTAATATATTTATTGCTGCATTTTCATCACGGTCGTGCTTTGCACCACAATTCAAACATTCCCACTCCCTAACTGAAAGGTCTAACTTTCCACCTTTAAATCCACAACATGAACAAGTTTGAGATGTTGGCTCCCAACGACTTATTACTCTAAAATCACGACCGTATTTTTCTGCTTTTCCCTCTAAGAGTGTTCTAAATTGTCTCCAGCCTAAATCTGATATTGCTCTGGATAATTTACGGTTTTTAACCATTCCTGAAATATTCAAGTCTTCTAAAACAATTGTTTGGTTTTCACAAATTATTTTAGTAGACAATTTATGGAGAAAATCTCTTCTTGTATCTTTTAGCTTGGCATGAAATTTAGCTATTCTTAGCCTCGCTTTTTCATAACGGTTTGACCCTCTAGTTTTATTCGACAATGACTTACTTAACTTTCTATACTTCTTAATTCGTTTTTGAGCGGTTTAGGAGCATCGACCTTTGTACCATCGCTCAATGTAGCAAAAGTAGAAATGCCTAAATCTATACCTACTGAATTCTCTGTTTGAGGTAAGATTTCAGGTATGCTTTCTACTACAAAACTCAGAAAATATCTATTGGCTGAATCTTTGATTACTGTTACTGATGATGGAGCAGCAGTTAAATCTCTTGACCAAACTATTTTTAGTTTCCCAATTTTAGCTAAATAGACTTTATTTTGACCAACTTGAAAACCACCTTTTCTAAACCTAGCAGTTTGCCTTGACTTTCTAGTTTTGAACTTAGGAGGCTTGATAAGTCTGCCTTTCTGTTGACCTTTGGTTGATTTAAAAAATTTTGTAGGGGCGAACGGCCGTTCGCCCTACGGTTTAAATCATTCAAAGATTGCTGTAGTGGTATATTAGAAACTTCTGATAACCACTCTCTATCTTCAGTATTTTTGGCTTGAGTAATAAACAGTTTTTGTAGCTCGGAGTTAGTTGGTTTCTTTTCTCCTAATCTATACTTTTCTTGGCAGCAAGCTAGACTATCATTCCAAACAACACGTTCACGAAGTGTTGCGACAGCAAACACAACCAAATAGCTTGGCCAATCGGTATTTTTGTCCTGATGTTGGATATATACGGTACTTAAATCTAGATTTCATAACCAACCGAAAGAAATTAACAATATGATAACATATTTTTATAGACAAAAATCAACCAAAAGTCGCCCTAGAAGGGCGAGGCTTGAAACCAATTTTTCGGTCAACGGATTTGAAATCAAGCTGCCGAAAATTGGAGCCGTGTCTATCAACCTGCATCGACCCATCCCAGAATGGTTTGAGGTCAAACAAGTTCGGGTGGTGTTCAAAGCGTCGGGATGGTATGCCCAACTGATTCTGCAAACGGATGTATCCGTTCCTGAAACCATGCCGCACGGTAAACCTAAAAAAATAACGGGAGGAAGTACGCAGCGCCTGTTTTAACGGCTGGTTGAATAACGACACGCGGGTTTTAACCCGTAGTAAAAATCTGCTATACATGCTATACTAGATATAGCAAGTAAGAACAAGGTTTGTCGCCATGACCTTTAGCTAGTGCGGTGAAATTCCGGTGGACAGGAGACGGGGAATTAATTTCCTACGACGGCTGTTTGCGTAGCATGACCTAGGAAAAGCAAGCAGGCAGCTAAAGCAGCGATTTATTGCTCCAACATCTTGAGTAAAACCACTCGTGAAAGCTAAAAAAAGTAAGCTCACAGCTAGATTTTGGTCTATGCCGAGGAGTTTAGAAGTCTGTTGACAGGCTGTAAGCAAATGTGGATTTATCCCATTTGCGGTGGGTAAACCACGGAATCCAGGGTGTTTCAACCCCTGGAGATGTCAACCATTGGTATTGATTTGGGATTGGAGAAGTTCTTGGCTATATCGACAGGTGGACTGGTAGAGCGCCCTCGCTTTTTCGTGGATTTGCAAAGCCAGCAACGATTGCTGCAACGCAAATTGAGAAACAAGAAAAAAGGCTCTGCCAACTACCGGAAGACTCAAGCCAAGGTTCGTAAACTGCATGAACACATTCACAACATTCGGCGTGAGTTCCATTTCCTGACAGCTCACAAACTTTGTGACAATGTTGGGATGATCTTTGCTGAGGACTTGAACCTCAAAATGACCAGTCGCAGGATGTTGGCAAAGCATTGCTTGGATGCTGCTTGGAGTAGTTTCTTGGAAATCCTCAAATAGGTGTGCTGGAAGCGTGGAGTCTACTTCGCTAAGGTTGCTCCCAATGGGACAAGTCAGACCTGTCCTCACTGTGGAGCGCATACCGGAAAGAAAGAACTCAGTGAACGAGTGCATCATTGCGAGGAATGCGGATATGTTACTGACCGAGATGTTGCTGCTGCTCAAGTAGTCATGCAGCGAGGTCTTGTACTTGTAGCCGATGGACAGTCGGTGATACTGCCTGTGGAGGAAGGTTGCGTGCGTACCCCGATGAAGCAGGAAAAACCAACCGCAAGGAAGGGAAGCCCGCGCTCTACCCGCCATTGGTGAGCGTCGGGAGGATGTCACTTATAGCTAGTCTATTTGATTGATTTGTGAAAAGTTTCAAAATAGATAAAAAGTTTGAAACCATTAGTTCTGCTTCCTTTAATCAAAAAGATTTATAGAAGTTGAAGCAAAAGGTGCGGACATCTCAAAAGCTTAAAACTCAGACAACGCCAGATTTTTCTTCTTCCTTCTTCCTTCTTCCTTCTTCCTTCTTCCTTCTTCCTTCTTCCTTCTTCCATAAAAAAAAGGGAGTAATCATGCTGAAAAAGCTAACTGATATACTCCCTTGTTTAATTCAAATTTTTTATTCAATTTGGTTTTTATGATTTTCCTTGGTTTAAAACCCAATTCATACCTCCTTAAATATCGCTTCTCTTGCATTACCAGGGTAATATATCTATGCCCCAGATAATTCAGGAAATTTAGTATATTAAATATGGGCCATCTGTAACCAGTCAAATATTTGATCTAACTGCTTCAATGTAACAAGACCGTACTGCCAAAGTATCATCGGTAATTGATTTGAGTCTTCTTCCTGGTGTCGTAAAGCAATGGCGATCGCTGAATCAGAGATGGACAACTCCCACTTCAAGAATTTGATTAACTGAGCTTGTTTTGTAGACATGATTAAAAGTTTTCTCCAGTAGTATATTAAAAAATTTTTAATTGGCTTTATCTTATCTTCACGATACCTAGTATCAATTATTATTAGGTGAGTCTCAATGACTCACATCTTTTAATAATGTGACGTTTCTCAATTTTTTTCATGATGCAGATCACAATTTTGTTGTCTAGAACACTAAACTCTAGTTTGAAAAGTTAGCTCCCCTTGAGCATTTTTGATGAAACATTGATACGTTTTAACGCATATAAATAGTTATTAATTTAACAGTCGATCAATCATAGATGAAAAATATGCTTTTTTATAAGTAGCATATATAAAGTCAATATTTAATAAGATAAGCATATACTCACTATGCAATATTCTCTGATTGAAAGTTTCAAAATACTGCCTGACTTATGGGATTATATGGGGGTTTTATAAATTTATTACAGGAAGCTATAATTACATCGCCCTCAGTAAAATTGCTGATCTAGGCAATAACAGCTTTAATTACTTATATCTAGAAACTGTAGTAGATATGCATCGATAAGACCTCTGGCAAAAGTCTTAATTAGGGTTTGCGTATGGAAAGTCTTTTTGCTGGGGTAGGAGACAGGAGACAGGAGACAGGAGACAGAATAAATGGGAATGAGCGAGGAGGTAGGAGTAAGAAGTGTCCCAAGATTGTTCTGCCCAACTATGCGCCTAAAATACGCTCCTTTTTGAGCATAAAGAGCTAAAAACCATGCACTTTTTAAAGGCCCCAAAAAGGCTTTAGCCTTTATATGTCAATGCTTTTTAGATTTAATCAGCAAGCCCTAATTAAATCAATTCAAGACTATGAAATTAATAATTTTCTCAAAATAATTGGGTCGCGCAACCCCGCCTTTTAAGGCAAAATATTTTTGAAGAGAAGCTCAAATCCCCGTTACAAAAATAACTTCTGACTGTCAGATGTGTGTCTTACATTCTGAGGTCCCCTGATAATTATACCATTTCTCACGCATTCTTGCTACACCTCCTTGAGAGTAGGGAGTAGGGAGTAGGGAGTAGGGAGTAGGGTTAAAAGACATAAGATATTTGGATTTAATGCAGATAATCCCATGCAAACATTACTGAATAATTATTATTACTTAATAACTGAAGTTCATCGGAAGTATAGCATTATTTTTGGGAATTGGTATTACACACTCGCTTCTGACTTCTGACTTCTGACTTCGTTAATTCACTATTGCCAATTGCCTGAATTTTGCAAGAAGTCTATGAAGAATAGCGAGAAAAACCTTTCTTATCTAAGACTAATTATCAATATATGCCCTAACCAACCACTTCTTTGCAATAGTTAATTGCCCATTTTACCCATTAAAGTCCATTAAGATACGAGAAAACTTATTTACCAGGTTTAGGAGACCGCTTGATTTCTGATTCGGGAGATTTTAGCGCTTGGTCTAAGATAATACGAGCTTCTTGTGCTTTCTCTCTTGCTTCCCTATAACGCAAATTAGCCACAGCAAAAGTTTTCAATACCTTAAAACCATCTTTAAGATTAGCAATTTCTTCAACAGTGACAGCTTCATCTGTGAATAGTACCTCAATTGCAGAACGAATCTTTAGCGCTTCCTCTCTCGATTCTACAACTTTAATCTTCAGCGCTGCCAAATCGCTAAGTATTTGTACCGCTTGGGCCACAGCTTCTTCTTCCTCAGAGGCAATTTCCTTTGATTCTTTTGATTCTTTGACCTCAATAAATTGCTCCGGACTAAATCCATTTTCTAATTCTGTTAGTATTTCACCAGAGTCCATCATTTCCACAAGCTTATCCATAGCTTTCTGACGGGCCCTGGGTGACTCTTTCCCCCTAACAGTTATAATCGTATCTGGATTTTGAGGCAAGGTGTAACTAACCATGATTTGACTAAATAATTGAGGTATAAATATGACCAATATACATTGACATCCTCCCCTGCCTAAAGGCGAGGGGATTCCCACATCACTGTGAGACCTTCCTCTTTCGTCGAGTCAACTTACTTGCCTGAGTTTCCTCAAGCCAGCAGAGGTCGTTCTCTCCAGAGGCGTGACTTTCCCTGTGCCCCAGGGTAGTTGCTAATTCTCTTAATGCTGATTGGAGTATATTGATAGCTGCATTCTCGTCCCTGTCGGCAACATAACCACAGTGTGGACATTGATGAGTCCTAGTGCTGAGGGTCTTCACAACTTTCTCACCGCAACTTGAACAATTTACAGAAGTATATGCAGGTTCTACTGTTACTACAGGCACACCATAGACTCTGCCAAAATACTCCAACCATTCTCTAAACCTGTACCATGCTGCATCTGCTATGGACTTCGCTAACTTATGGTTTTTCATCATGTTACGCACTTTCAGGTTTTCTATCGCTACCAAATCGTTAGATTGTATGACGCGCTGCGCTAATTTAACTGCCCAGTCGTTACGTCTGCGTGAAACCTTTAGATGCGCTCTACCTAACCTATTCCTAGCTTTACTCCTATTTTGACTACCCTTTTGAGTACGAGAAAGGCGACGTTGTAGTTTCTTGATTTTACGTTCACCTTGTCTCAAAAATCTCGGATTATCTACTTTTTCACCAGCTGAGTCAGTGTAGAAATGATTTAAACCTAAGTCTATTCCTAACTGAGTTCCTGTAAGATTTTTCTTCTCCTCTCTAGTATGGTCGATTGAGAATTGAGCATAGTAGCCATCATACCTTCTGACAACTCTGACTCGTTTGATTTGATTGATTTGATAGAAATGAAGGTTTCGACTACCCCAAAGCTTAAAAGTACCTGCTTTGAAGCCATCAGTAAAAGTTAAATAGCGTCTATCTTCTGATAGTTTCCATCCGCTAGTTTTGTATTCTACTGAGTCTCTAATTTGGTATTTTTTAAACTTGGGAAAACCCTTCTTACCAGCAACATTAGCTTTACAGTTTTGATAGAATCTTTCTATTGCTGCCCATGCTCTCTCAGCATGAGCTTGTCTTGCCATGGAGTTAAGTTGCTTGGCCCAGGGAAATTTAGGATTGTGTGCTAGTTTTGTGCAGTATTTGTAGGCATCGTTACGACTTTTAACTTCTCTGTCTATCCATGCTCGGATAATGCTATTGCGCACAAATCGACCAGTCCTAATGGCTGAGTCTAGCTGATCGTACTGGCCTTGTGTGCCTTGCAACTTCATTTCATAGATGAGCATAGAAATGTTTTATCTTTTAATGCTACGATAAAAATATAGCACACAGTTCAGTATATCTGCAACTAATATATACATTAAAAAGTTCCCCTCAAAGGGGGAGGCACCTACCCCAATTTTCCGGTAAAAATAATCATACCATTTTAGCTAGACCGCCCTTGAGCCTCACACCATAATTTTTAAGAGGAGTGTGAATAGAAATGTGGCTCGAATTATTGCGTCGGCAGTA
>NZ_BLZO01000086.1 GCF_014132355.1 Okeania sp. KiyG1 | reverse complement strand
CGCACTCCCATCAATGCAGGTTGCCAATTTGTAAAACCTTTAAAAATATCTAATCCCAAAGGAATCAGAATTTGTCCGACCAAGAAAAATCCAACTACAAATACTTGTAAAATTGTTTCACCATCCCAAGTTACTTCCCAAGGTAAATTGGCATTTTTTAATAATAAAGATTCTTGACCAGAGATTAACCATTGCACTCCTAAAAATATTAGTAACCCTATTCCGAATACTAATCCCATTCCCGGCAAACCAGCAACAATTGCTAACTTCAATACAGCCTGTTGAGCTATTTCTTGTTCCTGAGTTTCTAGTAGAACTAAAACCTCTTGTCTTTCCTGTAATTTATATAATTGTTTTAAGGCGCGATAACGAAACCATCCATCTAAATTTTTCTGAATTAAAGCTTCTGCATCAGGTAAAATTTTCGCTGGTTTATTCCAAATTTCACTTAAAACTTTTGCCGTTTCTCCTAAAGACAGATTTTCTATTTCTGACTCAGTTAAATTTTCCCAACTTTGCCTAGCATCATCTATTTGATTTTTTGTGCCTGTAAAATTCCGATATTAATATCAAATTCATTAATCAGACTTTTTAACTGACTTATATTCCTGTCTAACTGTTGTACCTCTCCTAAATTTTCCACCTCTAAAGTTTGTTTTTCCAGTTGCTGTTGAGCAGACTGACGAGCATTTTGTATTGTATTAATCCAGCTTCATAAGAATCATTACCAATCAAAACTTCACTAGCTACAGAAAAATTCTTACTATCCAAATCTTCAGGTTCCCATTCCGCAGCGTGCAACAATAAATTAGTCTGATATAACTCCAGACGACTTTGAATTTGTGGCTGAGTTACACTACTAAATAAAGAAAAACCAATAAAAGAAATGGCTACAATAGTCAGAATACTTAAAATTAATCTTTTAATCGTCATTAATATCTCCTATTTAAGAAGGAAGAAGGAAGAAGGAAGAAGGAAGAAGGGAAAATTGCTTATGGATAGTCTTTGACAAACCACTTCGTGTCTACAAACCCCAAACAATTTTAAGCATCCCTCTTGACAGTGGGGTATTAAATCCGTCATAGATAAAGATAATATCCCTCTAAAATTACCAATTTTTACGGCTGAAATAAGATTCCTATACAAAAAAATTGACTAATCAAATAGAATTCTAGACCAACTAGATATTTTCAACAGAAGTTAAGTAGCAAAAACAATGTAAAATCTCTCTGTTGCCAAGTTTCCAGCAAATCTATAATCTAAATTATCCATGAGTACCCGTGTTATCCTTGTGCGCCATGGCCAAAGCACCTACAATATTGAACGTCGAATTCAAGGCCGTCTTGATGTCTCAATTCTTACAGACATAGGCATAAATACTGCCCGTCAGGTAGGTGAAGCTCTCAAAGGTCTAAAATTTGATGCTATTTACACCAGTCCTCTCCAAAGGGCCAAACAAACAGCAGAAATTATCCACTCCTGTTTAAATTCTCCCCCCCCGTTACAAACTAAAGAAAAATTAAGGGAAGTAGATTTACCTTTATGGGAAGGAATGTTGCGCGAAGAAGTCAAGGATAAATTTGGAGAAGATTATCGTATCTGGAGTCAACTTCCCCATGAATTTTATATGGAAGTCTCAACACCGGAGGGGCAAATTAAGCATTTTCCTGTTCTATCTTTGTTTGACCAAGCTAAACAATTTTGGCAAGAAACTTTGAGTCAAAATATTGATAAAACTATTTTGGTTGTGGCTCACAATGGTATTAATCGCTCTCTTATCGCTACAGCTTTAGAAATACAACCATCTTTTTATCAATCTATCCAACAGTCTAATTGTGGTATTAGCATTCTCAACTTTACTCCTCCTTATCCTTCTTTTTCTGAGGAAAATAAATCCGGAGGTTCTGTTCAGTTAGAATCTATGAATCTTACTACTCATATTGGTGAGAAATTCCCTAAACCTAGAGAAAAACATCAAGGACCTCGGTTGTTATTGGTGCGCCACGGTGAGACAAACTGGAACCGAGATGGTAAATTTCAGGGACAAATTGATGTACCACTAAATGATAATGGTCGCCTTCAAGCTGGCCAAGCCGCCGAGTTTCTCAAAGATGTACATCTAGATTTTGCCGTGAGTAGTTCTATGTCACGTCCCAAGGAAACGGCAGAAATTATTTTGCAGCACCATCCAGATGTAGAGTTACAGTTAGATGATGGTTTATGGGAAATTAGTCACGGTCTCTGGGAGGGAAAATTTGAATCGGAAATTGAATCTGGTTTTCCTGGTTTATTGAAGCAGTGGAAAGAATTTCCAGAAACGGTACAAATGCCAGAAGGTGAAAATTTACAGCAGGTTTGGGAACGAGCAATGATTGCTTGGCAAAAAATTATTCGTTCAGTTTCTGGTGTTGGTATTGTTGTTGCCCATGATGCGATAAATAAGGCAATTCTTTGTCAATTATTTGGTCTGGAACCTAAACATTTCTGGAATTTTAAGCAGGGAAATGGGGCAGTTAGCGTAATTGATTATCCTAAAGGGCCAGAAGGAAAACCTGTTTTGGAGGCCATGAATATTACTTCTCATTTATCTGGCGGTATTTTGGACAAGACTGCGGCTGGGGCGTTGTAGTGGAGTAAGGGAGTGGGGGAGTGGGGGAGTGGGGGAGTGGGGTCAATTTATTGTCACCCTTAGAAAAATTGTATCCTTTAAAATTTCCTACATCTTGCTAGAATTAGTTAACCAAAAATATAAAGTTGTACATATTCTCTGATAACAAAGAACTAGCCGTGTGGCACTGGAGGGCGATCGCTTTTTTTGATTGGACTATATTTGTCAGATTTTGAACCAAAACTATAGCGCCATACTATTACTCTCTATCTGGAGAATATAAAACCAAGCTTTCTCCATTGGAAGGTAAATTTCCACGCTATGGAAGATTGATGGAAATAATTCAATATTTAACCTGGCACTGGAGGGCGATCGCCTTTTTTGATTGGACTTTCTCAAACTATATTTGTCAGATTTTGAACCAAAACTAGGTAGTCCTACTCGCGTAATGGTATACAGGAAAAAGTAATATCTGGCACGGGAGCAAGATGCTCCCACTGCTGTGCCTCGTAAAAAATAATGACAATCCACGACCAATGAAAATTCACCAACGCCAAAAACTATAGTGCTATAGTATTTTTCTCTATCTGGAGAAAGTAAAAAAGGAGAAGGCAGAAGGCAGAAGGTAATCATATTTTTTCATCGGACTTACCCTGAGACTGTATCTTTGAGATTTTGGGTAAAAACTATAGTGCTATATTATTTCTCTCTATCTGGAGAAGGCAAAAGAAAACTTTGTCTATCACAAGGCAAATTTCCACGAAGGAGGAGAATAGATGAAAATAATTCAATATTTACCTGGCACTGGAGGGCGATCGCCTTTTTTGATTGGACTTTCTCAAACTATATTTCTCAGACGTGGAACTAAAACTATAGCGCCATACTATTACTCTCTATCTGGAAAAGGTAAAAAAAAGCTTTGTCTATCACAAGGCAAATTTCCACGCTATGAAAGATTGATGGAAATAATTTAATATTTATCTGGCACTGGAGGGCGATCGCTTTTTTTCATCGGACTATATTTGTCAGATTTTGAGCCAAAACTATAGCGCTATAGTATTTTTCTCTATCTGGAGAAGGCAAAAGAAAACTTTGTCTATCACAAGGCAAATTTTCACGAAGGAGGAGGATGGATGAAAATAATTTAATATTTTTCCCGCACTGGAAGGCGATCGCCTTTTTTCATCGGACTATAGTCAGATGTGCAGCTAAAACTATAGCGCCATACTATTTCTCTCTATCTGGAGAAGGCAAAAGAAAACTTTGTCTATCACAAGGCAAATTTTCACGAAGGAGGAGGATGGATGGAAATAATTTAATATTTTTCCCGCACTGGAGGGTGATTAACTGTTGAATGAAAATTGTATAAAATAGTTGTAAAATTTACACTCATTGTTGTAATATTAAATAGCTAATAACTTAAGATGAAAAATAGCAGCTGAATGCGACTGGTTGACAGACATATTATTAACCTAACACATACCTATTGGCGGGTGTGTGATGAGTTAGCCTTTAAATCAAAAAACTTGTACAACCTGGCTAATTATTATTGTCGTCAGCATTTTTTCACTTTTCTCAAAAAGTCTGGATTTAACCAAGCTATATCACGCCACCAAAGATAGCGATGCCTATAGAGCATTACCAACTAAGGTATCAAAACAAATAATAAAATGCTTGGTTGCAACTTGGCGTGGTTATTTTCAGGCAATCAAAGAATGGTCGCGCACATCCACAAAAGTTTTTAGGTAAACCCAAAATACCAAAGTATAAGAATAAAACTCAAGGTAGAAATGTAGTTATATATTCAAAAGAATCAGTTTATAAAGCCCCTTTGAAAGATGGTATTTGTCACTTATCAATGAGTGATATCAAAATACCTGTAATTGTTGAAACTGTAGTTGAAGTCAGGATAGTACCTGGGACCGGCTGCTATGTAATTGAAGTTGTGTATGAAAAAACTGAACAACCACGGATACAGTCTACATATATAGCAGGAATAGACTTAGGGATTGACCGTATAGTCGCTCTATCTACAAAGCCAGCCTGGTGTCAAACCACTGCTGATTAATGGGAAGCCACTAAAAAGCGTCAATCAATTATATAACAAGCGTAAAGCTAAGTACCAAAGTCATCTCAAAGGCAACAGAAAAACTAGCCGTAAGATTGAGGCGTTAACCTGTCACCGAAATCGTTTTGTGGAGAATTATTTGCACGGGCACCAGTTTCTTAGTGGCCCTTGTATTTAACCACAAATAATATTGGTACTGTAGTCATTGGAAAAAATGATAATTGGAAACAAGGTGCAAATATCGGCAAAAAAAACAACCAAAATTTTACTCAAATACCTCACGCTAAGTTAATTCAACAGATAACTTATAAGTGTCAACTGGTTGGGGTAAAAGTCATTGAAACAGCAAGATTGTTACACCAGTAAAACATCTGCTATTGACCTAGAAGAACCAATATGCCATGAAAACTATGTAGGCAAGCGGGTCAAACGTGGTTTATTCAGAAGTGCAACTGGTAAGGTGATTAATGCCGATATCAATGGTAGTCTTCAAATATAAGATAAGAAATTCCCAGAGGCATTTACTGCCGAGGGAATAGTGAGCTGTGCCGAGAGCGCCAGTATTGGTTAATCCAATATCAAGATAAAAGCTGTTACGATTTTCTACAGTTTTTTTCGTACGGTAATAATTTTTTTTCATAGGACTATAGTTAGATGTGCAGCTAAAACTATAGTGCTATATTATTTCCCTCTATCTGGAGAAGGCAAAAGAAAACTTTGTCTATCACAAGGCAAATTTCCACGAAGGAGGAGGATGGATGGAAATAATTTAATATTTGCCCGACACTGAAAGGCGATCGTCTTTTTTCATCGGACTTTAAGAGAAATCATTATTCTCAAATCAGAGCAGTTCTACACCTACCACCTTCCTCAGATGAACAGCAAACTTTTCCAACAAATCCGAATATTAGACCCAGTTTCCAATACAGACAGAATTGCTGATGTATTAATCATCGATAGTAAAATCGCAGCAGTCGAGACACAAATTTCTGAATTCCCCACTAAAACAGAAATTCAAAATTCCCACGGACTAATTTTAGGCCCTGGTTTAGTAGACTTATATTCTCATAGTGGCGAACCAGGATTTGAGGAACGAGAAACTATTGAATCTTTAATTCAAGCAGCTACAGCAGGGGGTTTTACTAGATTAGCTATTTTGCCCGATACTTTTCCATCTGTAGATAATCCTGCTGGTTTGGCCAGGTTGCAAAATTTAGCCAAAAATTATGCTCCTACTCCCATCTTTTATTATTGGGGTGCTATTACCCAAGGTTTACAAGGGGAGCAAATGACCGAGTTGGGAGAATTAGCAGCAACAGGAGTTGTCGGATTTGCAGATGGTTTGCCTCTACAAAATCTTGGTTTGTTACGACGAATCTTGGAATATCTCAAACCTCTGAATAAACCTCTAGCTTTATGTTGCAATAATTCTAGGTTGGCAGGTAAAGGGGTGATGCGAGAGGGGTATGATTCTATTCGCTTGGGTTTGCCTGGAGTTCCGACTATGGCTGAAACTTCCGCTTTAGCTGCTGTGTTGGAATTGGTAGATGCTATTGGAACTCCTGTCCATATTATGCGGGTTTCCACTGCTCGGAGTGTCGAATTGATTAGAGTAGCTAAAAGTCGGGGTTTACCTATTACTGCTAGTACAACTTGGATGCACCTATTATTAGATACTCAAGCTATTGACGGAAAGTATACTTTAAATTCTCCCTTCCTTCCCTACGACCCAAATTTACGTTTAGACCCTCCTTTAGGAAATATTAGCGATCGCTTGGCTTTGATTGAGGGTATTAAGGATGGAGTTTTGGATGTTGTAGCTATTGACCATACTCCCTACTGTTATGAAGAAAAAACTGTAGCTTTTTATGAAGCACCCCCAGGAGCCATAGGACTAGAAATAGCATTACCTTTACTATGGCAAAATTTGGTAGAAACACAAGAATTATCAGCAATGGATTTATGGAGAGTTTTGAGTACCAACCCGGCAAAATGTTTAGGAGTAAATTTAGGAGCTATTGTTCCTAACAAAGCAGCAGATCTGACTCTATTTGCCCCTCAAAAAACTTGGCAAGTAGATAGACAAACCTTAAAATCTCGTTCCGCCAATACCCCCTGGTTAGAAAAACAAATTGTAGGCCGTGTCTTAAGTTTGACTTTTGCCAATTGAAAAGAAAAGGTAATTATTAATTATTAATTAGGGTTTGCTGAAAAAGTCTTATGGGTGAGGGCAGGAGACAGGAAACAGGAGACAGGAGAAATGGGAATAAGCGAGGAAGTAGGAGCTAAGTTTTGTCCCTTGATTTTTCTGCCCAACTATGCGCCTAAAATACTAACTTTTTGAGCGTGAAGAGCTGAAAACCAGATACTTTTTTCGACCCAAAAAAGGCTAAAACCTTTATCTGTAAATACTTTTATATTTAATCAGCAAGCCCTAATTATTAATTGTTCCCTACTCCTTGGTTAGATAAACAAATTGTAGGTCGTGTCTTAACTTTGACTTTTACCGAATAATTAAGATTTAAAGCCTTTCCTTTAAAAGATAAAAAATCCTTTTAGCCAATTCTCTTCTCCTTGAAAAGAAGAGGTAATTGTTAATTATTAATTATTCCCTACTCCCTGGTGAGGAAAACAAATTCAAGGTCGTGTCCTGGAGTCAAAATTTTAAAGGAGGCGTTGCTGAAATGTAATGGTAAGTAGCTGAAGGTAAAATTGAAAAACTTATGTTTTGCGTTGATAGTTAATCTAAAAATCATTACCATTCAGCAACACCTTTTTATATCATGTCCGGTAGCATCGGTCTTGTATAGCAAAGGTAAGGAAGAAGGAAGAAGGAAGAGGGAAGAAGGAAGAGGGAAGAAGGAAGAGGGAAGAGGTCCGAAGGCTACCCTCGCAAGAAAAAAACCATTATTTCCTGTAGATATTCACCCTTGGGTTTACACAAACGATATAAACGGACATTATATTATGAAGCTCTCCGAATTTAGTTGAGATTTTAGGTAATTGTAAAATCTCCTACTCAGATTACTATCATAAGTCAATACTGGAAAATCAAATATTGCCAAATTCAATCCTTTGTTGTTTGATGGTAAGTGCTTATCTCGCTTATACTCTATATGTTCCGAAACAGTTTATGAAAGATACAAATACTGAACCAGATAAAGTTGGTACAACAGAAGCAGCTTTTCTTTTAAATATTTCTACTGCTAGACTCAGGTTACTTCTTAGGCAAGGTCGTCTCAAAGGAGCCAAAAAAGTCAAACGGTTTTGGGTAATTCCTTTAAATCGTCGAGGAATGCCAGAAATTACCCCTGGTCGTCGAGGCCCTCAAGGAACTTGGAATAAAGGATTCCGTACAGGCAATACTTTTATCCATGTGCTACGAAGAGAAATTGACTATAACCGAGACCACGGCACCTCTCTTCCAGCAATTTCTGTCAAACAAGGAGGCAAAAACCATTACTGCCACGAAGTAGAAATTCTGGGAAATTGCAAAATCGTCTATCGACCTCATAAACCTAACAAGAGTCAAGCAGGTGGAGCTCGTCTGTGGATTGAGACAGAGCCTGAAGTTGAAATTATTCGTAAATATTTCCGAGATACAGAACTAGACGAAAATCAACCTCAAGGTTCTAGTTAAGTTAAAGTCTGATTTTTGCTAACTATATATATATATTAATCAACAGTGGTGTCGCCTTATTTAACTTTTAGGCTGGCATTATATCACTGTGGAAATAATTCTGAATATTTGTGGTAGTGCTAACCTTTAGCAATTTCATTTGTATAGTGGCAACTCATCTATATTACCAATGGTATCCAGTGGCCAAAAGCGAAATATAGCTCGACCAATAATATTTTCATAAGGTACAAAACCCCAACACCGACCATCATAACTATGATTACGATTATCTCCCATGACTAAATAAGAATCTGGAGGCACTGTCACAGGTTCAGAAAGAAATCTTTTATCAGGGGGACAAACATCTATTCTAGTTTGTTGATGATTTACTTTTCTTGCCTCAAGTTCGGCAGGATTCAAATCTGAAGCAACGTAAGTTTCTTCTACCACCTGGTTATTTACATATACTTTTCCATCCTTCAATTCTACTCGATCTCCAGGTAATCCAACTATTCGTTTAATAAAAGCATCTTTATACTGAGTTTTAAGTTCTTTTGTTGGGTTAAAAACTACAATATCTCCTCTCTGTGGGTCTTTAAATTGATAACCCAATTTATCTATAATCAAGCGATCGTTAATTTGTAATGTTGGTAGCATTGAACCAGAAGGAATATAACGTGCTTCAGCAACAAATTGACGAATTCCAATAGCCAAAATTACACTAAGTCCTATGGTTTTGATTGATTCAATCCATGGATTTTCTTCATTTTGCTCTTCTTTTTTTACTTTTTTTTCTTCTTTATTCATAGTCTATAAAATAATTAATCCAATAATTAATTGAAAAATACTTGATTTTGATTGTCGATTTAGAATTTGAGTTTCCCAGTTAATTTTTTGATTATCTAAAATATATAGCAATCCTATTTTCAGTTGTAATATTTTGCTGGTCGTTTAGAACTCATATAGGGGAGCCGTCGGATTAGCGACTTAAATAATTTTAAAGGTTTGCAGTTAAAATTAACTGTTATAAGAATTTTCACAACCAATACGCAGATTGTTATATAAAATTAGCAGGTGTCTCAACAGTCTAAATTAACAATTAATTAGTAAATGTCCTAGTTTTTAAATTGCTCATCATAATATTATATAACAATCTTATTAAAACTAATTTTTCATCATGTCCCCTACTTCTTCTTTAATAATCCGTCGTGCTCGTATTCTTCTACCTGATGGAGAATTTATCGTCGGTGATGTGCAAATTCAAGGTCAAGAAATTATTCAGGTTGCTCCAGAAATTTCATCTTCTGAAGCTCCAGAAAAAATCATAGATGCTGAAGGTTTAACCCTATTACCTGGAGTCATCGACCCCCAGGTACATTTTCGGGAACCTGGATTGGAACATAAGGAGGATTTATTTACTGCTAGTCGAGCTTGTGTGAAAGGTGGTGTTACTTCTTTTCTGGAAATGCCTAATACTAAACCTTTGACTACGACTCAAACCGCATTGGATGATAAGTTACAACGGGCAGCTCAAAAATGTTTGGTTAATTTCGGTTTTTTTATTGGAGCAACGGCAGAAAATTTACCCGATTTATTAACTGCTAATCCTACTCCTGGGATTAAAATTTTTATGGGTTCTATGCACGGACCTTTGTTAGTAGATACGGAGGAAAAGTTAGAGCCAATTTTTGCTAGGGGAAAAAGGTTAATAGCTGTTCATGCAGAAAATCAAGCTCGAATTGATGAAAGAAAAAAAGAATTTGCTGGAATTTCTGACCCTGCTATTCATTCACAAATTCAGGATAATGAGACTGCTTTATTGGCAGCTAAGATGGCTTTGAAGTTGTCGAAAAAGTATGAGCGGAGGTTACATATTTTGCATACTTCCACTGGAGATGAAGCTGAATTATTGCGTCAGGATAAACCTAGTTGGGTAACTGCTGAAGTTACGCCTCAACATTTATTATTAAATACAAGTGCTTATGAAAAAATTGGTACTTTAGCTCAGATGAATCCTCCTTTAAAATCTGCTTGGGATAATGAAGTTTTATGGCAAGCTTTGTTGGATGGAGTAATTGATTTTATTGCCACAGATCATGCACCTCATACTTTAGAAGAAAAAGCAAAAGGTTATCCGAATACTCCTTCGGGAATGCCTGGAGTAGAAACTTCTTTACCCTTAATGTTGACTCAAGCTATCCAGGGAAGATGTTCTGTTGCTCAAGTTTCTAATTGGATGTCTACTGCTGTGGCAAAAGGTTATGGTATTCCGAAAAAAGGAGCGATCGCTCCTGGTTTTGATGCGGATTTAGTATTAGTTGATTTGGATAATTATCGCCCTGTTTTAAGAGAGGAATTAATGACAAAATGTGGGTGGAGTCCATTTGAAGGATGGAGTTTAACTGGTTGGCCTGTTGTTACTATTGTTGGGGGAGAAGTTGTGTTTAATCGTGGTGAATTTAACTCTGATTTTCGGGGTAGAGCTTTAAGTTTTTCAGATGTTTCCTGAGCAATTATGGAAGAAGGAAGAATAAAGAAGGAAAATCTTACGTTATTGACATACTCCCGACGCTCCCCTACGGGAGAGCGTGGGATTCTTCAGTCAGGAAAGCCCTGACCGCAGTTTTAACAGAAGTGATGTCCTCCTCCTGTGTTGATAACAATCCAATTTTCTGTATGAGGAGTGCCGAGTTATAGTCCCTATCTAGTTCTTGTCCACAATTACTGCAAGAATGCCAGCGCTCTGATAAGCTTTTAGCAACTTTACTCAAACATTCCCAACAATGCTGAGATGTTCCTTTTGGGTCTACTTTGATAATTTTTTTGCCAAGTTTCCAGGCAACATATTCTAAGACTTGAACAAACTGGCCAAAGGCTGCATCTTGCAAAGACTTATTCAATCCTGATTTTGCTGATTGACCGTTAGGCAAGAACTGACCATTGCTTCCCAATTTAGCTTTGCAACGTCGGAGTAAGTTTGCTAGAAGTAGGTTTTCGAGGAATATTACCTGACAATCACTAAACAAATGATAAGCTAATTTGAATTGCCAGTCTAGTCGCTGTCTAGCTATTAGTTGATGGAGTTTTGCTATTTTACCTTTGAGAATTTTCCAAGGTTTTGAGTGCTTGGATTTTTTGGCCAATCTCACCTGAAGTTTAGATAATCTATGTTCCGAGAATCTGAAAAACTTAGGAACTTCTAGAAACTCCCCATCGGATGTAACAGCATAGTGCAACAATCCTAAATCTATACCCTTTGAGTTTTGTTCGGTGGGTTGAATTTCTACAACCTCATAAGGCACAGTCTTATCTTCTATCGTGAAACTGATATACCATCCATCAACTTCACGAATTACTGTACCTGTCTTAACCTTGAATCCTAGTGGTATTGGGCGATTGTAAACCAAAGGGACTAAACCAATTTTGGGTAGATTTATACAACAACGACCGTTAGCATTTTTGACAATATTGGTATTTGACAACTGAGGATAACTGAACGAGTTATAATAATGTTTTCCCTTGAATTTCGGTCTGCCACTGGTTTGGCCGTTTTTATCGGGTACGGTATAGTTATCCATTGTTGTTTGTACACGCTGAATAACATCTTGCAAAACTTGGGAGTGGATAGACTTATACTCAGGGAATAGTTTTTTAGTCTGTGCTAAATCTGCCAGTTGAACAGTTTCCCACAAAACATAACCATTGACTATGTTCGGATGTGTATCTCCTTTCTTGCTTATCGGATCACCATTACTGTCTTTTTTTCTACCATCTCGTGTTTGTACTCTAAACTCTGATATGTTTTGATAAATCCCTTCTACAGGCACTACTGAAACATTAAGTGGACAAGCGTTTACTGGTGTGCGCGTTGCTTCAAACCAATTCAATCTTTGAGCTAAACGGTAGTTATATTGCTTCCGGGCCATCTCTAACCAACTAGATATAATTACTGCTTGACTTTTACAAGGTTTGAGCTTGTACTTGTATTTCAATAGCATAGAGAATCGACCTTTATATCTACAATTAGATATTATATCAACAATATTTTTACCAGACAAGTTTTTCATTTAGCTTGAAATCATCAGGCAATACTTTGAGATTATTGCAAACTTTTAAAAGATAATCTATTCTAATTTTTTCTGCATCCTTTCTAATTTTGTGTGTTTCCGTATAAGCAGGTGGCAAGTCTAAATCCAATGATTCTATTAAAGTACGAATATTTGTCAATTTTTTGACGGTGACTCCAAAATTATTGGAGTTTGTCAGATAAGAATGTGTAGCTTTAAAAATATTCCTTGAAACTGTATGGCTAAATAATTCTACAAATACAAAAATTACCTGTCTTAAGTTAATCAAAAAACATCTTATTTCTGCATCATAAGTGCAAAAACGTTTTTTTGTTCTGTGATTAACTCGATTCCACAATAACTGACCCATATTTTGCTGACATATAACAAAAATTTGAGGTATATTTTCAGTATTATCAATTCCAGCAATAAACCCACGAATCATATCCCAATCTTCTATTGGAACTGTAATACCATTGACCGTTTTGAATTTAACCGATGGAAATAAAGGAGTATTAGCTAATTTTAATAGTCGTTGTAACTCAGAAAGTTTCGGGCTTTTTTTTGGCATATATTCTTTAACTTTAGTATCGTTTTGTAGTGGCTTAATTTCCTGAATATATTTTTTCTCTAAATCATCTAATTCTGATAAAGGTGCTTCAATATAATAGATATACACTTTATCCAATCCTTTTCTAGCAAACTGTTTGTAACGATGATGAGTTTTTCCTGCCCAACGTTTCTTCAAATTTTTAGCTTGACCTACATATAATATTTGATTTTGCTCATCTGCTATGAAATAAATTCCTGGTATATCAGGAAGAAGAGAACGACTTCTTAAAGAACATTTGCCAGAAAATTTTGGTAAGTTATCCATAATTTTATCTGCTCAATTTTTCGACGAAATTTTATCAGTTAAGCTTTCATATTTGGACATTTTACTACTAAAATTAATGTACCAGATTTACATGGAATAAGCTGTAATACAAAAGCAAAATGAAAAAAACAATTTATCTAGCTAATCCTTATGGTTTCTCAAAGCAACAAAAAAAACTGCTACTTCCTCCCATAACCGAAAAATTGAAATCTTTAGGAGCGGAAGTTTGGGAACCATTTGAACGAAACAACCAACAAGACTTCTCAAAGCCAGGATGGGCCTACATTATTGCTCAAGCAGATATGAATGATGTAAGAAACTGCGATGCTATATTTGCTATTGTCAATGGCACACCGCCTGATGAAGGTGTAATGGTTGAATTAGGTGTGGCGATCGCCCTCAATAAAGAAATTTTTCTGTTTCGAGATGATTTTCGTCGCTGCACGGATAGTGAAAATTATCCACTGAATCTTATGATATTTGCAGGTCTACCAGAAAAGGGTTGGGAAAATTATTATTATAAGTCTGTGGAAGAAATTGATTCAAAACACAAAGCTTTATATAAGTGGCTAATGGAAGATTCTTAAATTACTAATGGTAAGACCCGATCTGCAAAATTAAATAAAAGGTAAGCATTCCGTAGGAAATGCTTACAATAAAAGTACCTAAATTTTATCCAAATCCAAATCAAACTTACCAATAGAAATTAATTTAGCCTGCCGCCCGCAGAGAGTTTCGTCAACAGTATTTCCTACATTAGAAAAACTCAAACAAACCCGCAAAAAATTAGGAGGATAATAAACCAATTTTTCACCCCATTCAATGGCGACAATACCCAAAGGTACTTCCAAACCCTCCCAATAAATCTCCAAATTTAAAGCTTCAATCTCTGAATTTTCTAAGCGATATAAATCAAAATGATAAAGAGGTATTCTGCCAGAAAAATACTCATTAATTAAAGTAAAAGTAGGGCTATCAATTGTTTCCTTTACTCCCAAACCAGCACCAATACCTTGAACAAAAGTAGTTTTACCACTACCTAAATTTCCCTCCAAGAAAATTACACTACCAGCAGGCAAAATTCCCCCTAAATTTTTACCAAGATTGTGAGTTGCTACAGTATTTTTTAGTGGCAAAAAAACTTCTTGGTTCATAATAATTAGGGTTTGCTGAATCAGTCTTTTGGTAAGGGGAGGAGTCAGGAGTCAGGAGTCAGGATAAATGGGAATTATAGAGGAGACAGTAGGAATAATCGTTCCTTGATTTTTCTGCCAAACTCTTGACTAAAATCCTAAATTTTTGAACCATTACCACCTAAAACCTCGCACTTTTTGATACTTAAAAAGGCACTTACCTTTATCTATAAATACTTTTAGATTAGATCGGTCACGCCCTAATTATTTATCGCTATTGCTGATTTAAGGTATAATATTATATCCGGATAAGAGCGCGAGTATAAAACTTTCTCCTTCTAACTAAGTAGGCACAAATAAACCTCACTATGTAACAAAATTTAAACCAGTTAAAACCCTTGAGATTGCTTCCTTCCACGGAGTAACCTTCGCAATGACATAGTTATATTTAATTATGCTGGGGTACTTACCCAATAATTAATAATTAATAATTCAATAATTCTGGTTTAAAGCCTCCCCTTTTAAGGGGAAAAAGCGGTCGTTTTGCTGGCGCACAACTCCGTTAACGCGGAGCGACATGTTTGCGGAGCATTCGGTAGGAAAAAGCGTAGCTTCCCCAAGGGTGGGATGTCAAGGTCTTGGAGGCATATCCAATCGACCAAGAAAAGAAATAATATTTCCTTATATTCAATTCCGTAACGGTTAAAACCCGAGGTAATTATCAATTATCCACTATCAATTAATGAATCTTCTTTCTTCCCTCCTGACTCCTGACTCCTGAGTTCTGACTCCTAAGTAATTAAGATTAATATCATACACTAATTTAGCAAACCCTAACTATTTATCAAACTCAATCCGCTCATACCACTCTAATAATACCTGTGCTAACATCATCGAATCGTGACGAACAAAACCAGTTTCTTCATCTTCATACATCACATTAGTCAAAAGAATTTTTCTTCCTAAATTTCTAACAGCTTCACGGTCAAGAAAAACTGGATGAGAATCTTCTTGAGCATAACGAACTAATGCTTGTGCTGAAGGACTTTTTCCCTGAACTAAAACAGTATCAAATAATCGTTTACCAGCAGCAACATCAATAGCACGAATATGGTCAGCCACAGTATATCCAGTAGTTTCTCCAGGCTGAGTCATAATATTACAAACATAAATACTAGGAATATTTCTAGAAGCAATTGCCTCAGCAATTTCAGACACTAATAAATTAGGAATCACGCTAGTATATAAACTACCCGGGCCAATAATAATATAGTCAGCTTCTTCTATTGCCTGTAAAACTTTGGGCAAAGCAAGAGGATGTTCAGGAGTACAGCCAATTTTGACAATTTTTCCCCTGGCCTCAGTAATATTAGACTCCCCCTCAATACGTCGTCCATCAGCCAATTCTGCCCACAAATTAACATCAGTAAGAGTAGCAGGTAAAACCTGACCCCGTATAGCCAAAACTTGAGAGCTAGCAGCTACGGCCTGTTCCAAATCTCCAGTCACCTCACTCATCGCCGTAAGAAAAAGATTGCCAAAACTATGCCCCACCAAACCATCACCAGCACGAAACCGATACTGAAACAATTCAGTTAATAACTTTTCCTCATTCGCCAAAGCTGCTAAACAATTACGAATATCTCCTGGTGGTAGTACCCCTATCTCTCGGCGCAACCTACCAGAAGACCCACCATCATCTGCCACCGTCACAACAGCAGTAATATTAGCACTGTAATCTTTAAGACCTCTTAACAAAGTAGAAAGACCTGTACCCCCGCCAATAGCAACTATCTTTGGACCTCGATTTAACCGTCGATGGGCAAGTAACCGATCCACCAATTTTTCCTCTCCCTCTGGTATTAACACCTGAGTAATGGAATTAATACTACGATTTTGACCCCAGAAGATAAAAAGTAATCCAGCAAAGATAATTATTGGCCCGGAAATATAATTAGGAACTATAGTCGTCACCCACCCCAAAAATTGTTTAAGTAGTCTTAGGGTGTAAAAAATGGGAGTCATTCCCGTCCATATTGATAGACCTAAGCTAGTGAGTAGTACCCCAGCAGCACTCAGGAGTAACCACCGCTTGATAAATAATCCTGGAGCTAGCCACTTAAACCATTGACCAATTATCTGAGAGTTAGTCTGACGACGTTTTGCAACAAAAAAATTACTTTTGAGAAAGATACGCAGAGTTTTCTTTACTAAACCAGTTGACATAGCAATATTAGCCTTAGCTTGATTAAGGACAAATTTTACAAAAATAATATCTACAATAAAGAATATTCTGGCAGTATTATGGCGCTTCAGAAATGACATACTCCCACACTAAGTTGGCGCTATAGTGTCGGCTTCTCGCTTCGTAGCCCTGCCATTGCATCGGGCAAGCGCGTGCTTTAAAGACGTCTGGGCCCTACCGCCCCATTTTTGATATTTATCGCTGCATTTAAGTCGCGGTCTATTACTATGCCGCAGTGCGGACAAGAATGGGTTCTTTGAGATAATTCTTTATCGACTTTTTTTCCACAGTTTGAGCAATCTTGGCTGGTATTTCTGGGGTTCACTGCTATAGTTTTCACCTCCAGCATTTGCCTCCTGCGGAGGAGCTGCGCTAACGGCTTTGACAGTTAAAATAGACAAGAATTGGCCCCCAAATCGCATCATTAATTGATTTACTCAAATGAGTCTTTGCTAGCCCTTTTATGTTTAAGTTTGCCTCCGGCACGCCGCTCCGCGTCTACGTGGGCAATAACATCCGATGAGTGATAACAATTCATTGGCTGTTTTGAAATGAAAATCTTTACGTTTATCGGCAACCTTTTTATGTTGTTTCGCTACAGCTTTAACACCCTTTAGCCATCTTTTACTTCCTTTTTTCTTTCGAGATAAACGTTTTTGTAGAGTCTTTAATCGCTGCTGAGAAGAGCGATAGTATTGAGGTATGGGGACAGATTCTCCTTCACTTGTGACTAAAAATTCCTTCAGCCCCATATCGATTCCTAGAGTATTTTTTAATGTAGGTTTAACATTACAACTCAAAGCTGGAACTGATTTGTCTTCTATGGATAAAGTCACGTAATAACCATCTGCTTTACGACTAATCGTAACAGTTTTAATTATAAACCCTTCTGGTATTGGACGATGCTGAATTAACTTTACCTTGCCAATTTTGGGTAAATTAATTTTATTTCCTTCTATGCAATCAAACTTGATTTGAGGATAAGTAAAGCTACGATAACGGCTTGTTTTCTTAAACCTTGGTCTTCCTAATTTATATCCACTTTTATTTGCTTTAAACCATCTATCAAAGACAAGCTTTACCCGTTTTATGCAATCTTGTAACACCTGAGAATGAATCAGCTTGTACCCCCGAAACTTGTCTTTGGTATTGACCAAATCTTTTTTTTGAGAGTAATAATCTGGATTATCTCTTAGTTGAGGAATTGGCATGCACCTTGGGGCAAGAGTTAACTGAACAACGGTTTTCTTCCCACCATGAGAATCTTTCACTTAACCGATAATTGTACTGCCGACGCAACAGTTCCAACCACATTTCTATTGTGGCTAACTGTTCTTTATTAGGCCTTAATTTATATTGGTAGGCAGTGCCCATGGTGGAAAATTTCCTGGGTTATAGCAAGATAATAATACAAATTTTTTAACTAGGGCGGCTGACTAAATCTCAAAGTTTGAGACTCTTATGATGCCCCCTTGCTATACTGCCAACAAAATCTGTTATGGCGCTACGCATTAAGTTTAGGACATCAATAGAAGCTGTTTGCGCAGCATTCCGTAGGAAAACCCTTTTTTACTTAATCTGTTGCCTATTGCCTGTTGCCTGTTGCCTTGCGCGTAGCGCTATACTTACTGCCTGCTTTTTTAAGGCCAATAAATTATTGTTGACTGTTAAGTGTAAACGATGAATCACGAACCTATAATCGAACTGAAAGGAATTAGTAAATCATTCGGGTCTAATGTTGTTTTAGATGAAACAGACTTAACAATTTATCGTGGAGAAGCATTGGCAATTATTGGTCCATCTGGAACTGGTAAATCCACAGTTCTGAGAATTATTGCTGGTTTATTGACTCCTGATGCTGGAGAAGTTTATGTCGAGGGACAGCGACGAGTTAGATGGATGGATGATTTGAAAGATCCAATTACTATTGGTATGGTCTTTCAAAATGCTGCTCTGTTTGACTCGTTGACAGTAGAAGAAAATGTGGGTTTTCTTTTGTATCAACAGAGTAAGTTACCACATTCCCAGATTCAGGAGTTGGTGCAGCACAAATTGGAAATGGTGGGGTTGGGTAATATTGGCGATCGCTATCCGGCAGAGTTATCTGGTGGGATGCGTAAAAGAGTGAGTTTTGCAAGAGCAATTATGACTAATCCAGAAAATCCCCATGATGACCCAGAAATATTATTATATGATGAACCAACTGCGGGCCTAGACCCCATCGCTTCTACTGTAATTGAAGATTTGGTACGTCACTTACAATATGTAGATGGTGGTTGTAGCACTTATGTAATGATTACTCATCAACATAGTACCATTCGTCGCACAGCAGACAGAATTGTATTTCTTTATCAGGGTAAAGTGCAGTGGGTTGGTACTGTGGATGAAATTGATACAGTGGACAACCCTTTGGTACAACAATTTTTTACAGGTAGTGTCGATGGACCAATTCAGGTCTTGGATAGAGGTTTGACTGGAAGGCAAGGAACACAATTGCCAAATTAAACCTACATTCCGCAGGACAAAACAATGTAAGTCAAAAGTCAAAATTCAACAGTCAAAAGTAAGATAAGTCAAAAGTCAAAAGTATAGCGCTGTGCGCAGGCAACAGGCAACAGCTCCGGAAGGCAACAGGGAACCCACCCCTAACCCCTCCGGTGGAGGGGAATAAAAAACCGATAATATAAGATTTTTAGCTATTGGACAGTTCTTGTCATTTGTAAATATGCCAGCGCACATTGCTATAAGAATAAAATCATAGTGGCCAATAGGAGTCAATGATTCATTTATTAATTGATAATGGGTAATTACCTCTGGTTAAAACCGTTACAGAATTGAATATAAGGAAATCAGATTTCTTCTCTAACGACCGCTTTTTTCTCCTTAAAAGGAGAGGCTTTAAACTTCTGGTAATTAATTATCCATTATCCATTATCCATTGGTAAGTATTTATGCTTAATATTTAACTAAGAATTTGACTCCCGATCAAGGTAAATGAAGATAATTTATATAGTATAAATACTTAAGTAAGCTACGGATTTTATACTAATTTTTATGTTACAAATTGAAGTGCGGAATGTGGGATTAAAGGCCAGAAAAATTAATAGATTTAGAATACAACTATAGCTTATTGATAATTTTGGGGAAACTATGCGATCGCGAACAGCTAGAGAAGGTTCAGTTGGTTTATTAACTTTGTTAGGGTTAGGTTTATTTGGTGTATTGGTGCTTTGGTTGAGGGGAGTAAACTTAGGCCAACGTAGTTATAAGGTAATAGTGGAATTTGAAAGTGCATCTGGTCTGGAGTTAGGCACATCGGTTAGATATCGAGGTATTAATGTTGGACAGGTAGTAGGAATTAAACCAGGGCCAAATGGAGTAGATATTAGTTTAGAAATTAAACCTGAAGATTTAATTATTCCTCGTGATGTGTTTATTCAAGCAAATACATCTTCATTTATTGGTACTGCAGTGATAGATATTACTCCTAGAGGTGGAATACCAGAATCAGAAATTTCTGCTGGTCCTTTATCTTCTAATTGTCCGGAAATAATTATCTGTAATAATGACCGTTTACAAGGGCAAGCAGGAGTAGAAATACAGCAATTATTAAGAGCAGGAATTCGTTTAATCGATCTATATAGTGACCCAGAGTTATTTAGTAATATCAAAATAATTGCTGAAAATACAGCTAATGCTTCTGCAGAAGCTTCTAAGCTAACAAAAGAACTGGCTGATTTATCAGAAACTATTAGAGGAGAAGTGCAAGGTATAAGTCAATATTTAAGAGAAGATGTTGATGAAATAACAGGAATTCTTAGAGCAGAAGTGGGTGGTTTAACTCAAACTTTAGAGGGAGAAATAGGTGGTTTGACTAATACTTTGGAAGGGGAAATAGGTGGTTTGACTAATACTGTAGAGAGAGATTTGGATAGTCTGACGAAAACTGTAGAAAGAGAAGTAAATGATATTTCTAATGGCATAGCAAATGTGACTAAAGCTATGGAAGAATCTACAGCAAAAGTTTCTGAAGCAGCGATCGCTTCTGCAAATTCTGTGGAGGAAGTAGCGAATAAATTTAGTTTAACAGCAGAGCAGATTAATTCAATTGTTAATACAAATCGTTCTACTCTTATCGCAACTTTAGATAATATTGAGAAAACGACGGAAGAGTTAGCAGTTTTAATGGATAGTTTAAGTCCGATAGTTGACGATATAGAAAGAGGAGAATTGATTGGTAATTTAGAAATATTATCAGCAAATGCTGTAGAAACTTCTGCTAATCTACGAGATATTTCTAGTGATTTAAATAGTTCTACAAATATAATTATGTTGCAACAAACATTAGATTCAGCCAGAGCAACATTTCAGAATGTGCAGAAAATGACATCAGATTTAGATGATTTAACTGGGGATGATAGATTTAGGAGAAGTCTTAAACAAATTATTAATGGATTAGGTGATTTATTCTCTTCAACAAAGCAGTTAGAGCAGCAAACTCGGATGGCAAAAAATATTGAAACTTTGTTAAAAGATAGTGGCAGTTCAGAGGTTAGTAAATTAGACATTTCCGGAAAAGAGGGAGTAGGGAGTAGGGAGTAGGGTTCAAGAATTTAGAATTTAGAATGCGCGAATTTAGAATTACCTATCCTTTAAAAGAAGAGGATTGAGTCAAAGGAAAATTTTTCTTCATCTTGGTCGATGGTCGGACAGCTCCGAGACCCGTTCTTGCAGACCCGCTCCGAATGGCGCCATCCCTCGACTGCTTTTTATTCTCTTAAAAGAGGAGGCTTTCAACCACAATTTTTCGGTAAATAATTGATAATTTTTGTGCGATAATTGATTTAATTTTTTATGATTGGAGATGTCTATTATGTCTGTCTAAATACAGGGTAGGGAGTAGAGATAATAGAGATATTTTCCCTGTGTAAAAGGATAGGTTTTTTCATCAGTAATTATCCGGACTTGATATTATAGAAACCGCCTGGTTATTGTTTGATAAGAGGAGGCTTTCAACCACAATTTTTCGGTAAATAATTGATAATTTTTGTGCGATAATTGATTTAATTTTTTATGATTGGAGATGTCTATTATGTCCGCTTGAATACAGAGTAGGGAGTAGAGATAATAGAGATATTTTCCCTGTGTAAAAGGATAGGTTTTTTCATCAGTAATTATCCGGACTTGATATTATAGAAACCGCCTGGTTGGTGTTTGATAATTAGTGCGAGCATCTTGGGAGCGTAAGGAAAAGTAATTAATTACAGCGGTTCCCGTTGCCCGTGAGGTACACCAGTCGCGGGCTTTCCGGCCCGCATTAAAATATTTGCATTATTTACCCTGTACCTCATTTGCCAGAAATATGCTGTAATTATTAATTATTGAAGAAAACTATGAGCGATCGCTCTATAGAACCCCTAACCGGATCTTTTCTTGAAATACATTGGCTGACAGAAAGCCGTTTTCAGTAGCCTAACAACTATAAGGGTTGCTGGAAACCGAAAAATTATGAACTTAGGACTATAAAAGCCTGTCGCAACTTATTACTCTATTAAGTTGTTATCTGTCAATAGCCATAATTACTTAAGCATTTCTACTTGTCTAAAATTTCTCGTTTTGAGATTATTCACCTTTGCCAAAAATATAAATATTCTGGATGATATTAACGTAAATACTTGCTTGTAGCTTTATTCAAGACAGAATTTTTTACTTTTAAACACAACATTGGCACAATATCTTATGTACAGACTATGATACCAAATGCCTGAAATAACGCAAGTGCGTGAAATATTTTGTAATAATTTGGGGAAAATCGGAACTTGTTTGATTAAAATAAATAATTTTAATTACTGACGTGATAAGTTAAATCTATAGTTTTCCCTTCTTGTCTAATTTTGAGGCGTGAAACTACTTTTGGATGATTGGCGATCGCCTGACTGACAAAAAAGAGAAAATCAAAGATACACTTAGGGGTTCTATAACTCAAAATTTACAGCAGATTCCACTAGGCGTGAGATACACCCATAGCGGGCTTTCCGGCCCGCACTTGCATTCATTTAATTGTTAATATCTGTACTTCATGTACTTGGAATCTGCTGTAAGTAATATGAAAGGCGAACGGCCGAAAGCTTGCGCAGAACTATCGAATGGCGCCCCTACTGACTTTTGACTTCCGTGAAACGCTATATTTATTCCTGCAAAGCAGCTAAAACTTGGTCGTGAATTATCCCATTACTAACAACCACACCACGGTTATCAACCATCTTCGCTCCATCAGCAAAATTTAACGGTTTACCATGAAGATCGGAAACACGTCCTCCAGCTTCTTCCACAACGATCGCTCCAGCAGCATGATCCCAAATATTCTCTCGATAGTTAGGAGACTTCGGTGAAGGCAAACGCAAATATAAAGCAGCTTGCCCAGATGCCACAATACCATATTTTGCTTGAGAGTCTACCCGTACAGAAGGCGCAGTAATTCCCGCAGCTTTCGCTACTGCATTCTGACGGTCTTGGTCGCCGTGGGAACTTTCCACACTTTCCACAAACCGGAGATTAGTAGTATCACCCGCTTTCACCACATGAATAGGAGTCAATTCACCTCCTGCTATTGGCATCATTGCTGCTCCTTCACCCCGCACCGCTACATACAGCATTCCTGGTTGATTATTTTCTACTGGCATTGCTGGGCAAGCTAACACCCCTACTTTAACTTCTCCTGCTTCCACCAATGCCAACGCTACTGCATATTGGTCTTGACGTAAAAACCCTTTTGTGCCATCAATGGGGTCTAAAGTCCAATAACGAGGTCCGACTTTACCGTTACCTTGGTTAATCCACTGTACTATTTGTTCTGGAGTAGCATCTGCTATCTGTTCTTTTACATAATTTGTCACTTTTGTCAAATTTTCTGCCATCTCTGGAGTTTGTAATTCAGTGGCGTCTTCTTCTCCTACCACTGGGTCGTCTGGAAAGCTCTCACTCAAGGCTTTACAAATCAATGCTTGAGCGCCATAGTCAGCAACAGTCACCGGACTTTTATCACCTTTTTCCATTGCAGGGGGAATGTTTCCACGAACCTGTTCGCAGAGTTTTGCTGCTGCTAGAGCAGCTTCAATTGCTATTTGTTTTTCGCGTTCGTAAGCCATGAGTAGTTTTAAATTAAGTACTATTTATAGCATATTTATAACATATACCAGTGTTTGAATATTTAGAACTTGGTTTAGTCCCCAAAACTTTAGGAGTTAAGCATTAGACATCTTCTCCAAAAGAGGAAAAAGGGCACAGAGAACAGGGAAGAATAATTGATAATTTCTGGATAATAATTGATTTAATTTTTGATTTTTACCGAATAATTAGGGTAAAATACCTCTCCTTTCAAGGAGAAACAATGAATTAATTTTCCTTTGATTAAAGAACAGGAAAAAGGGCACAGAGAACAGGGAAGAATAATTGATAATTTCTGGATAATAATTGATTTAATTTTTGATTTTTACCGAATAATTAGGGTAAAATACCTCTCCTTTCAAGGAGAAACAATGAATTAATTTTCCTTTGATTAAAGAACAGGAAAAAGGGAACAGGGAACAGGGAAGAATAATTGATAATTTCTGGATAATAATTGATTTAATTTTTGATTTTTACCGAATAATTAGGGTAAAATACCTCTCCTTTCAAGGAGAAACAATGAATTAATTTTCCTTTGATTAAAGAACAGGAAAAAGGGCACAGAGAACAGGGAAGAATAATTGATAATTTCTGGATAATCATTGATTTAATTTTTGATTTTTACCGAATAATTAGGGTAAAATGCCTCTCCTTTCAAGGAGAAACAATGAATTAATTTTCCTTTGATTAAAGAACAGGAAAAAGGGCACAGAGAACAGGGAAGAATAATTGATAATTTCTGGATAATCATTGATTTAATTTTTGATTTTTACCGAATAATTAGGGTAAAATGCCTCTCCTTTCAAGGAGAAACAATGAATTAATTTTCCTTTGATTAAAGAACAGGAAAAAGGGCACAGAGAACAGGGAAGAATAATTGATAATTTCTGGATAATCATTGATTTAATTTTTGATTTTTACCGAATAATTAGGGTAAAATGCCTCTCCTTTCAAGGAGAAACAATGAATTAATTTTCCTTTGATTAAAGAACAGGAAAAAGGGCACAGAGAACAGGGAAGAATAATTGATAATTTCTGGATAATCATTGATTTAATTTTTGATTTTTACCGAATAATTAGGGTAAAATGCCTCTCCTTTCAAGGAGAAACAATGAATTAATTTTCCTTTGATTAAAGAACAGGAAAAAGGGCACAGAGAACAGGGAAGAATAATTGATAATTTCTGGATAATCATTGATTTAATTTTTGATTTTTACCGAATAATTAGGGTAAAATGCCTCTCCTTTCAAGGAGAAACAATGAATTAATTTTCCTTTGATTAAAGAACAGGAAAAAGGGCACAGAGAACAGGGAAGAATAATTGATAATTTCTGGATAATCATTGATTTAATTTTTGATTTTTACCGAATAATTAGGGTAAAATGCCTCTCCTTTCAAGGAGAAACAATGAATTAATTTTCCTTTGATTAAAGAACAGGAAAAAGGGCACAGAGAACAGGGAAGAATAATTGATAATTTCTGGATAATCATTGATTTAATTTTTGATTTTTACCGAATAATTAGGGTAAAATGCCTCTCCTTTCAAGGAGAAACAATGAATTAATTTTCCTTTGATTAAAGAACAGGAAAAAGGGCACAGAGAACAGGGAAGAATAATTGATAATTTCTGGATAATCATTGATTTAATTTTTGATTTTTACCGAATAATTAGGGTAAAATGCCTCTCCTTTCAAGGAGAAACAATGAATTAATTTTCCTTTGATTAAAGAACAGGAAAAAGGGCACAGAGAACAGGGAAGAATAATTGATAATTTCTGGATAATCATTGATTTAATTTTTGATTTTTACCGAATAATTAGGGTAAAATGCCTCTCCTTTCAAGGAGAAACAATGAATTAATTTTCCTTTGATTAAAGAACAGGAAAAAGGGCACAGAGAACAGGGAAGAATAATTGATAATTTCTGGATAATCATTGATTTAATTTTTGATTTTTACCGAATAATTAGGGTAAAATGCCTCTCCTTTCAAGGAGAAACAATGAATTAATTTTCCTTTGATTAAAGAACAGGAAAAAGGGCACAGAGAACAGGGAAGAATAATTGATAATTTCTGGATAATCATTGATTTAATTTTTGATTTTTACCGAATAATTAGGGTAAAATGCCTCTCCTTTCAAGGAGAAACAATGAATTAATTTTCCTTTGATTAAAGAACAGGAAAAAGGGAACAGGGAACAGGGAAGAATAATTGATAATTTCTGGATAATAATTGATTTAATTTTTGATTTTTACCGAATAATTAGGGTAAAATGCCTCTCCTTTCAAGGAGAAACAATGAATTAATTTTCCTTTGATTAAAGAACAGGAAAAAGGGAACAGGGAACAGGGAAGAATAATTGATAATTTCTGGATAATAATTGATTTAATTTTTGATTTTTACCGAATAATTAGGGTAAAATATCTCTCCTTTTAAGGAGAAACAATGAATTAATTTTCCTTTGATTCAATCCTCTTCCTTTTAGGGAGAGGTAATTATCAATTATCAATTATTCATGATCAATTATCAATTATTGAAAAGACGTATATTAGACATCTCCTATAATAAAAACAGGACTTACGCAAAAGACGAAAATATAGATAATTTGTAGAGGTTAACGGCCGTTAACCACTATATTTTGTGGTTATGCGTAATATCATGTTCCCCCGGAGGGGGAGCTGCGCTAACGGTTGAATACTTATAAATAACTGTTGTGAGGAGTCAGGAGGACCGAGTCAGGAGTCAGGAAGAAAGAAAGGATAAAAAGAGGAAATATTGGAGATGGGGTATTGATAATTTCAGTATTTCTTTAGTACTCTCGGTATTGTTAGTCCTTAAACTTGATTTATCACTAATTATCCGAATATGATATAAGTCCCGCAAAAATAAAGTCAATTATGCCACAGAAATTATCAATTATTTTCCCCTACTCTCTACTCCCTACTCCCTACTCCCTACTCCCTCTTTTCTAGGAGATGTCTATTATGATTATTAATGATATTTGACTTTATTAATAATGATGCACAATTTTATCCCACCAGAAAGATTTTTTCCCTATCTCACCTGGCAAGATATTGAAACAATGCCAAATAAGGAAAATGTAGTAATTATTCAACCAGTGGGTTCTATTGAACAACACGGTTTTCATTTACCTATAATTGTTGATTCGGCGATCGCTACTTTTATTACAGGTAAAGCACTAGCTAAACTCGACTCTAATATTCCTGCTTACGCCTTACCAACTCAATATTACGGTAAATCTAACGAACATTGGCATTTTCCGGGTACTATTACTCTCACCGCTCAGACTTTGATGGCAGTATTGACAGAAATGGCTGAAAGTATCTATCGTTCTGGGTTCCGCAAATTGGTATTTTTGAACGCTCATGGCGGACAACCACAAGTTATCGAAATTGTGGCGCGAGACTTGCACCAGAAATATGAGGATTTTTTGCTATTTCCGCTTTTTGCTTGGCGCGTACCCCTGCCTAACGAAGAGTTGTTTACGCCAAAGGAAATGGAATTGGGAATTCATGCAGGAGATGGGGAAACCAGTATGATGTTGTCAATATTGCCGGATACGGTAAAAATGGATAAGGCAGTAACGGAATATCCTCAAGATTTGCCTGAAGACAGTATGTTAAGTATGGAGGGAAAGTTGCCTTTCGCTTGGTTAACCCAGGAGTTAAGTTGTAGTGGGGTGTTGGGTGATGCAAAGGTAGCAACGAAAGAAAAAGGCGATCGCCTTATTGAAGCTTTGACTGATAGTTGGGTGCAGGTTATTCGGGATGTTTATAAATTTCGGCAGCCAAAACAAAAACCTAACTCTTGATTATTAAGTGGAGATAAGCAACACTGAGAACGGGAGCAAGATGCTCCCACTTTCTATACCACTACAATGCACTATTACCAAAAAACGATTATGTTAAAATTTTTTATAGCCAACTTAACTTGATTACGAAACAATCAAATTTCATAAGTTAATAAAAGTGAATCATGACTAATCAAACCTTTTCTAATGGCTACGCATTACTAATTGGCATCGGTGCTGATTTACCTGTTACTGTTCAAGATGCTACTGCTCTACATAATATATTGATTTATCCTGGTAAAGCAGCTTACTCAAAAGAACAAGTAGTATTACTCACAGAAACTTCAGCCACTCGTTTAAAGATTCTTGCTGCATTTGACTCATTAATTGAACAGGTGAGTCACAATCCTGAAGCTACGGTAATTGTCTATTATTCTGGTCATGGAGTAAAAATTAATAGTCCAGATGGGGAAAAGTATTTTTTAGTTCCTTATGGCTTTAAGATGAATAATCTTGAGGATACAGCAATTTCAGGCAAAGAGTTCACTGAAAAGATAGAAGCTATAAATGCTCGTAATATCATGTCCGGATAATTAGTGATAAAAAAACTTTCTCCTTCTCTTCTTCTTTATTTCCTCCTGACTCCTGACTTCCCCTCCTGGGAGGGTTAGGGGTGGGTTGACTCCTGAGGACTCCGTCATTTATTTATAACTGTTCAACCGGACATGATATAAGTTAGTGGTTTTCTTAGATTGCTGTCATGCTGGAGGTCTACCCCAACTGAAGGATATAGAGAAAAGTTTTGTTAAGTCACCTGTTCCACCTGACCTGATGAATATTTTGAAATCAGGTAGTGGTCGAGTAGTGGTTGCTTCTTCAAGGGAAGATGAATTATCGTATACTGGTAATCCTTACAGTATCTTTACTGCTTGTTTACTAGAGGGAATGCAAGGTAAAGCATCTGTTAATCAGGATGGTTATGCTCGTATCCTTGATACCTTGATTTACCTATTTGACCAAGTTCCTAAACGAACAAATAATTCTCAGCACCCCTTCGTAAATAAGGTTTTAGAACTAGGCGATAACTTTCCTATCTGTTACTATGCAGGCGGTAGTAAGTTTACAACAGGAGAGTTACCTTTTATTGAATCTATTGGTACAACAACTAATTTAACATCTGGAAAACGACGACGAATGGAGCAGAAACGAGATTCCCTAGAATCAGACTACAACTTACGCAGTGAAAAAGCAAAACGAATGCGAGCAGACCTAGCTATTGAAAGTGCAACAGCAGTTAAGTTTCAATTAGAAAAACAGCTTTTGGAAGAAGAGGCTAAAATTGCTGAATTGGAGGATGAAATTTCTGCTATTGAACAATTTATTCTTGAATAAAACTAATATTATGGTTCAACAATTAATAATGAATAATTACCTCTTCTTTTCAAGGAGAGGATTGACTAATAATGAAAATTTTTCTTCTCTTGGTCGATTGGATATGGCGAGGAGACCGCTCTTATCAGAGCCGCTCCGCTGTTAGCGCAGCTTTGCGATAGCAAACGCCATCCGGAGACCGCTTTTTATCCCCTTAAAAGGGGAGGCTTTAAACCACAATTTTTCGGTAAAAATAATTGACAAATCAACTAAAATCGCAAATAATTATATTGGTTGTACTGAAAGCTTAAAGTCAAACAATTTTATTTTTATTTCTTTTCTGAAACTAATGAATATTAACGATATCAAAATAGCTTTTATTTCTTGTTTTGATTTTGAAGACGGAAATGTGATTAGAGGTTCTATACTTGTTACAGATTACGAAACTAAGCCACTAGAATTTCGAGTCACTGAACCAATTCGTCCTACAAATTTTCAAGAAACTTTGTACGGTGAACTGCTGAAAGAGCATATTTTTGTAGAACTAATAGCAGCTCCTTTGTTAACTGCAACTGAGACAAAAAGCCAGCTCATCCTAGTACAAGAACCACTATTACTGGAAATTAATACTAGACAGGAGATACCTACTATTTTAGTTATTAGGGAAGACGAACCACAATATGGTCTCAAAACTTCCACGGTTCAATTAAATTCTATAAATTCAAATTATCCTCCTCTGATTTTAACGACTTCAGATAACTTTAGTACAGAACTAGAAAGTATAGCAAAGCAATTAGAATCAATATATTATCGAAGAAATATACTAGAACCATTTGATCGTAGTCAGTTAGCTTGTCAACAAGTGCATGAGCAGAACGATAAAGGAGTAGAATAATATCAATGGGGGTGATACGTTATTTTGCTAAACAGATAACCAGGCAAATTTCTGGAGTTAGAAAACCAGCTTGCTTTCGCATATATTTTGAGATACCTATTCCACTAATTTCAAATAATTTATGTTTCACTATTTCAAAAGTCCGAGTTTCTAATAACCTTTTGTTTGTTGTTCCAAATATACTAAAAATATATGAGCCAATTCCGAATCCTAAAAACTTTAAAATTTCTGAAATTCTGTTCCTTATTCCACAACCTACAAATTTTGATTACACCGATATTTTTCATACGAATAAAAACCTTAGCGGCAACCTAATAAAATTAATTGTTCAGCCTAAAGTCCTTAAATATAATTTTCAATTTCCGCAGACACATATTTCAGATAACCTACTTGAGCTGCTTAAAGTAAAAAAAGTTGATGGGAAAGTTTTTGAAGATGAAAATCAACAAATTAGAAAAAACTTATCTGGACTTGGAAATGAAGAAAAAAAACTTTTGATCGAGCAAGCTCAGAAAGCTAATTATTTAACTAACCAAGTAGATTACTGGGATTTATTAAAACCTTTATTACAACCACCTTTATCATTTGATTTTTCAGATGAGTTTGATTTATATCAACCTTTAAGAGGTTATCAGCAACAAGGAATATTGTGGTTAATCAAAAAAAATTCAGCTTTACTAGCAGACGAAATGGGTACAGGTAAAACTGTCCAAACAGTAAATGCAATACGTTTTCTTTTTAGACAAGGAAATATTAAATCTGCTTTGATAGTTTGTCCTCCAGCAGTAATTGGTAGTGTCGCACTAACTATTGAAACTGAAAAGCCAGAAGGATGGAGCGGTCATTGTTATCTTTGGACACCAGAACTTTATGTAATAATTGTTAGAGGAGGTAGTAGAAAGCGCCGTAAATTATGGGAAATACCAGCTCATATATATATTACAACCTATGATACTCTCCGTAATGATTTATCAGAAAATGTATTAGTTGATTTGAATAAATTTGATTGTATTATCTTAGATGAAGCTCAAAATATAAAAAATAGAAATATTGGTCGTTCTAAGGCAGTCCGCAAGTTAAATTCTAAATACAGATGGGCGTTAACTGGTACACCAATTGAAAATAGTATTGAGGATGTTAAAGCACTTTTTTCATTTATTAATCCCGATTTATTTAAGACAGAAAATAATTACTCAAATGAAGAAATTAGAAGTACGATAGAACCATATACACTGCGTAGATTAAAGCAAGATGTTTTAAAAGATTTGCCTGAAAAAATTTGCCAAGAAGATTGGTTAGAGTTAGATGAAAATCAACAAAAGGTTTATGATGAAACTCTAAATGCTGGCCGCCAAAAGATTCAAACTATTATTAGTAATCAAAGTGAAGTTAAAAAAACTCATATATTTGCCCTCCTCAACAAATTGAAGCAAATTTGTAACTTTGCCAAGGAAAAATACACCAGTCCGAAGACAGATAGATTGCTTGAATATCTCGGCATAATAGTAGCGAATAACCAGAAAGTTATCATATTTTCTCAGTATGTTCTCGAAGGAGTTGATAAACTTGCAAAATTGTTAACTGAGAAAAAAATTAGGTTTGTTTTGTACAAGGGTGGAATATCTGAGGAAAACCGAAATCAAATAATTAGTGATTTTCGCAGCAAGCCAGAAATAAATGTTTTTCTTGCCACTATTCAATCTGTAGGCTTTGGTTTAACTTTGACAGAAGCTTCTTATGTAATCCACTTCGATCATCTCTGGAATCCAGCAAAGATGCAAAATGCTGAAGATAGAGCTCATAGAATTGGACAAACAAAAAGCTTAACAGTTTATAGTTTTTGGATGAAGGATACCATCGAGGAAAGGATTAAGAAGAAATTGATTGAAAAACGTTTACTTGTTGAGAATATAATCGATCCTCTTGCTGTTGAAGCAATTGAAAATTCTGTAACTACAGAAGACTGGTTAGATATTTTCGACATCGAAACTCCTCAGAAAATAAAGGCTAAATTACCAAGTCAAGAGTCTATAAAAGCACAGAAAAATCAACGTCTACAAAAGGAACTAGATAGTCTTCAAAAGCAATATGACGTATATAGTGAAAAGATAGCTACTCTCCGAGAAGATTTAGTAATTACATCTCATACTGCTCAAAAATTTGAATTAGAAAAAACAATTGAAAAGCAAGAAAGAGAAAGAAAAAAAGTGGAGGATAAAATTGAAGAATTAGAGGATAAACTTGGATACTGAATTTCAGGTATTTTTCGACCATAAAATGTCTAACTACCACTAATAGACATCTCCAAAAATCAAAAATAAAATCAATTATTATCCATAAATTATCAATTAGATCAAATCTACTTAATTGGAATAAAAAAAATTCTCCAATTGCTATAACTACGCTCATCTTTCTAATTCTTTCTTATCCTGATATCATGTCCGTTGGTATCGTTTGTGTATAAAGTTGGGGAAATATCTAGCGCCATATAAGGTTTTTCCTTCTCTTAAAGCTTCTTCCTTCTTCCAACTTCGGTCTTCCTTACCTTCTCTATACAATACCGATGCTACCGGACATGATATGAATTGCAAAATTGCTGACTTCTAAAGACTTAACCATTCTATAACTGTTGAACCGGATTTGATATTATTCCCCTCCTGGGAGCAGGGCTAATTCATTGTCGTCAGAGAATATTTACAACCCTATATTTTTGGTTAACTAATTCTAGTTAAGATGTAGGAAATTTCAAAATTTCAAAGGATACAATTTTTCTAAGCGTGACGATGAATTGACTTTACTCCCCCACTCCCCACTCCCCTACTCCCCCACTCCCCCACTCCCCACTCCCCTACTTCTTTTTTCTCTCGTGACAATGAATTAGCCCTGTCTCCTCGGAGGGGTTGGGGGTGGGTTGCCTGTTGCCTGTTGCCTCTTTTCTGGAGATGTCTAATACTCAACACTTTCGGAGCATAACAACGATAAAACAATTTCAACTAACTTTTGTGCTGCTCCCGGTTGATCTCTGACGCTAACGATAAAACAATTTCAGCCAACTTTTGTGCCGCTCCCGATTGACCTCTGACACTTCTGAGACGATCGCGCATTTCTGCTAATTTTTCTGGATGGCTCAAAAAATCTAATACCAACTCTGCTACTGTTTCCGGTGTCAGTTTCCCTACCAACTCCGGCACAATTTCCTGTTTTGCCCAAATATTCGGCCAAGCAAACAGTTTTCCCTTACGCAACACTAACCAATTAATTCCGGCAGCAAAAGCAGCACCTACCCCTGGTAAATTTGCTAACAACCCAGGTAAACCATCCCAAGCTCTCATAATATCTAGTTGTTGTGTGGGTAATAATACAATCATTGGTATTGCCAACGAACCCAACTCAGCAGTATTAGCACCGACTGTGGTTAAGCAAAGACGACATTGGGAAAGTATATCGTAAGCAGGAGTGCGCGTTATTAATTCCACCTCTAAACCTGTTGGTGTGACCAATTTAGGATTTTCTGTCTCGGAGTCTGGAGGAATTAATAATTTCGCCTCAACACCACCCATTTTTTGAACTGCCGGATTTTTTCGAGAGTCGGCAAAACTAGCTAAAGTAGATAATTCCAGAGTAGGAGCAACTGGAATAATAAATCTTGTTTGCGGGCGTACTTTGTGGAGATGTTGAGCGATCGCTAAAGTTAAAGGTACACCTAAAGATAACTTGGTAGGTTTCGACCCAGGCAATAACCCAATTAACTCAACAATATTTTCCTCAGTTGTAGGTAAGTTTATATCACGACAGGACTTACGCATGGAAACTAAATCAAGTGAGGGCGAATGCCATTCGCCCCTACATATAGTGTTTTCAAGGTTAATTTGCGTAAGTCCTGTACTGGTTACTTCCGCCATCAAATCTCCCACTACTGTAAATTTTTCAGCATATTTTGATGGTACTTCAGCAGCAACTTCTGGTTTCATTACGCCAAATTTATCTATCCAGCGCCACCATCTAGCATCCCATTCAGCATAAATAACAGTACGATAACCAAGGCGTTTTCCCACCGCAACAGTAAAAAATTGGTCGCCTCCCAAAAATAAAACTATTCCCTGTGGATGCCAGTGCCAATTTTCCGCCGTTTTTCCCTGAAGCAAAAACCGCCAAAAATATTCTGCGGGTTGTACTCGGTCTATTTCTGGATAAGAAAGAGCGATCGCTGCTTCTTTTCCAGTAGCATGGGGACAAGGTGAGAGAATAACAGAAATTCTGATTTCCTTATTTGTCTGTTGTCGTAACTGTTGCACAACAGGTCGCGCCCAAGTAACTAATTCTCCGGGCCCATTTGAGAGGATGACAATATCAATTTTCATAGTAGGAAATAGGGAACAGGGAATAGGGAATAGGTAATAGGGAATAGATTTTCACGGCCAAAGACTATGAAAAATGATTTTGTAAATGACTGTTACAACTCTAGCTTATGTTAAATAAAGAGCAAGTTTATTTTCTGGAGATATCTAATATACTTAGAGGTTGTCTGAGAAGTCTCATTTGCTACATCACGCGCCCCCGCGCATCCCCCACGCATTGGGGGACTTTTACCAGCTAATGGATTCTTGTTCCCCCCAGAATTGGGGGGTTAGGGGGGCAAAATTCAGTATTAAACAACTTTTCTAGCTTATGTTAAATAAAGAGCAAGTTTATTTTCTGGAGATATCTAATATACTTAGAGGTTGTCTGAGAAGTCTCATTTGCTACATCACGCGCCCCCGCGCATCCCCCACGCATTGGGGGACTTTTACCAGCTAATGGATTCTTGTTCCCCCCAGAATTGGGGGGTTAGGGGGGCAAAATTCAGTATTAAACAACTTTTCAGATATCCTCTTAACTTTAGATAAAACCAAATTATAGGAGAAAATTAAGATGACAGAATTAATTGATGTGGTTAAAACTGGAGATATTTCTCAAGTCGAAACTTTGCTGAGTGAAGGTACAGAGATCGATGCTAAAGACTCGGAAGGTTCCACTTCTTTAATTGCTGCTGTGGAAGCTGGCCATATAGAGATAGTTAAAAAATTATTGGCTGCTGGCGCTGATGTCAATAACAATGATAATGATGGTTGGGTACCTTTGATGGGTGCTGCTGGTAGTGGCGATCGGGAAATTTTAGAACTATTGTTGGATGCTGGCGCTGATGTCAATGCTACTACTAATTTTGGCTTGACTGCGCTGATGACTGCTGCTGGTAGTGGTCATACTGATGTCGTGCAAATTTTGTTAGACCGGGGAGCAGATATCAAGGCTAAAGATAACAATAAATGGACGGCTTTGGTTTGGGCAAATTCGGAAGGTCATAAGGATGTGGTAGAGTTGCTAAAGCAGGTACGCGATCGCGATAATTAGTTATTTTAGGCAGCAGGGATGTTGCATACAATGTCTCTACAGGGTTATTATTTTTTGGAGTAAATAAAAAGCTGTCAACTTTTACAGCAAATTCCAAGTATATGAAGTACAGATATTAATAATTAAATCTTCCCAGTCCGAGCATCTTGCTCGCGAGGAAGCATCTTGCTCGCGTGATTGTACCTCACCAAAGTGGAATACGCTGTATCTTTTCCCTCCAATTTAAAATCCGCTTGATTGAATAATTTTTCAATAGAATTATGAGAATACACGGCAGTGGGAGCATCTTGCTCCCGTGCCAAATATTTCTTTAGATACTTGAAATCTGCTGTATAATTTATATTTCCAAATAATTAGGACTTACGCATGAGCGCTATTGGTAGGGTGTGTTAGCGCTAGCGTAACAGACCAATACCCCATATATAGTGCCTTTGCGTAAGTCCTGATAATATTATAAATCTCTGTTATAGCATTTCTCATAAAGATGAGGTACATTTACGATCCCCCGCGCATCCCCCTTAAAAAGCTATCCCTGATAAGGAACTCCTGAAACCCTTGTGGAAGGGTGGGGAGTGTGGGTAGGGTGGGGGGTGTGGGAAGTAAGAATTTTGTCTACAGTCCTCACTCATAGTGTATTTTTCAATACAATTTTCTCCAGAAAAAGCCGCTCCCAGACTTACACATAACTTGTCTTTTTTGTCAAGTTTTATGTTAAGAAAGATGTTTATAAAGCATAGCTTAAAAAGGGGGACTTTGAAACCTCCCCTCTTTTTAAGCAGTTCCCCCCTTACTCCCTTACTAAGGGGGGTTAGGGGGGATCTAAAACTGTATCTCACCAATTTGAGAAACGCTATATGCTTTCTTTCAATTAAAAAAAATATACTGCATGCAACAATTCAACCGCCAACAAATTCCTATTTTATGTCTGATTTTTTTGCCAGTTTTATTCATGGGAATTTGCATGATTAAATATAGCGTAAATTTTCCTTTTTCTGACCAATGGCCTCTGGCGGTAATGTTTGAGAAAATCTATGCTGGAAATTTATCTTTTAGCGATTTATTTGCTCAATTCCATGAAAGTAGAAAATTTTTTCCCAGGCTAATTTTTATTGGTTTAGCTTATTTGACTAATTGGGATGTCAGATATGAAATGTTGGTGATATTTCTGTTGACTTGTGTTGTTTCTTTCAATATTTATTGTTTAAATAGGTTGACTGTTAGGGCGAGTATTGTTACTCAATTTTTGCTCTTGGCAATTTCTAATTTAGTAATTTTTTCTCCTGCTCAATATGAAAATTGGCTTTGGGGAATTCAAATTGTGGTTTATATTCCTATTGCTTGTTTGACTGGTTGTTTGGTTATTTCCCAGAAAAAATTGAGTTTAAGAACTAAGTTTATTATTTGTTTTTGTCTCTGTACGGTTAGTACTTTTTCTTATGCTAATGGAATGTTGATTTGGGTATTAGTTTTTCCAGCATTGGCAATTTTAGCTTCTGGAAAATTTGAGGAAGTTTTTACTAAGAATATTTGGATAATTATCGGTGGGTTGTTGGGTTTAGTTGCCAATGTAATAGTGTATTTTTATGATTATCAAAAGCCTGATAAACATCCGAGTTTTTTATCTGCTATAGCTCATCCAGTTGAGACAATTCATTATTTTTTAGCTTTTTTAGGCGCTCCTTTAGGATTTGAAAATTTAACTGTGGCGACAATAGTTGGAGGTTTGGTATTTGGTTTTTGGCTATTTTTAGGTTGGAAGTTTTTTTGGTTAGTTAAAACAGATTTTTTATTGTTACATCGTTTAATTGGTTGGCTAATAATTGGGATTTATGGAATTATTAGTGGTGCTGTAACTGCTGTGGGTAGAGTTGGTTTTGGTGTCGGACAATCTTTGGCTCCAAGATATACGGCTTTTTCATTATATTTGATGGTTTCTTTGGTTTATCTTTTGGCTATTTTTTGGCAGTTAGCTAGTCAAAAAAATGTTCAGACAAAGTTGATTAAATATGCTTCCTATTTTTTAGTTAGTATTTTGATTATCTTACATCTTAAGACCACTATTAATGCTGTAGAGAGAATGAGCGATCGCCGAGCAATTTTATTACAAAGTAAGGCTTGTCTATTAATGATAAATGTTGTTCCTCAAGATGAATGTTTGGTGACTAAAAGAAGTCCTGAACCTCTGAGAAAGACAGCTAATATTTTAGATAAATTAGGTTTTTTACAACCTGGTTTAGTCAAGAGTAAGAATATTAAAGATATTGCTGGAGAGACACAAAAAGATTTAATTTATGGTTATTTTGATAGGGTCAATAAAATTGACGACCGGATTTATGTTGCTAATGGTTGGGCAATTTTACCCGAAAGAAATGAAGTTGCTGATGGTGTGATTTTAACTTACGAAAATGCGGAGGGAGAAGACATAATATTTAAGTTAATTAATCAGAGAATGCCGAGACCTAGTGTTAGGGAATATTTTGATAATTCAGCTTATTTAGATTCTGGTTGGCAAAAGTCTTTTACTATTGAAGAAATTCCTCAAGGAAAGGTTAAACTTAAAGCTTGGGCGTTTGATACTGAAACTGGTAAAGCTTTTTTGTTGAATCAAACTCAAATAGTTAACTAGCTATCAGCTTTTAGCATTTCTCTGTCAGAATGCTCCGCAAACAGCTAGTGCCGCTACGCGGAAGTCATATCAAATCCGGTTGAATACTTACTATATAGTTGAGAGTAGGGGACCCACCCCTAGCCCATAAGACTTTTTCAGCAAACCCTAGATAGACATCTCCAATAATAAAAAATCAATATCTACATCGTACAGAAATTATCAATTATTTCCCCCTCCATACCTACTCCCTATCCGTGGAAGAGATGTCTAATATTGGAGTAATTTAAGAAATTATAAACAGATATTATATAGTCAGATTCTATGTGCAACCCCACCGGATTTGATATCAAAAGTCAGCGTACGTCAAAAGTCAAAAGTCAAAAGTCAATCATTTTTGATTGGTAAGGCTTTTAGGATTTTTTAACTGGTTAGTTAGGGCTTGCTGATTAATTCTAAAAGTATTGACTGATATTGGTTTTAGCGTTTTAGAGTAGAAAAAAGTACCAGCTTTTCGGTGGCAAGAGCTGCATAAAGCTAGTATTTTGGGATGATTATGGCAGAAAAATTGAGAGACAAAACGCCCGCTCCTACCTCCTCTACATTCCCCGTTCTCCCCTCCTGGGAGGGGTTAGGGGTGGGTTGTCTCCTGTCTCCTGTCTCCTACAAAGAGCAAAAAGACTTTTTCAGCAAACCCTAGTTATTTCTGCCATCCTGCACTAGCTTTTCCTTATTTCTTCTTTTTTCTTTCCCCCTGACTCCTGACTCCTAGGTGAAAAGAGGTATGATATCATGTCCAGATAAGAGCGGGATAGAACTCAGTTCCGCACTCCGCGTTAAGGTGCGTTGTGCGCCAGCAAACAAAAAACTTTCTCCTTCTATTTCTTATTTCTTCTTCTTTCTTCCCTCCTGACTCCTGACTCCTGAGTTCCCCTCCCCTCCTGGGAGGGGAGGGGCGAGGGTGGGTTGACTCCTAAGAAATTAAGATTAATATCACACCCTAATTTACCAACGCCAGATTGCGATTAGTTACTGTAACCTTGGGGTTTTAATGCAGAAACATAGCCTGGATTTACTTCTGCTGAAAAGTAAGCAATTAACTCCGTACAAGTTGATGTACGTCGAAACCAATTCACTGCTAAACACTCAGAATCACTTGCACATAAGTCAGAACATTCTTCTGGGCCAAAAACATCGGTAACAGCAAGCACTCGCCCTCGGATAAATACATCAAACGACAAGGGTCCCATATCCTCTGCAAGAGCTGACGTTACATTTCCCAGCATAGTACCGAAAAAAACTGATGCTACCAGCATGATTCCTGGAATCATTTTCCACAATCTTTTCATTTGTCTCTTCTTTTCCTTGTATTGGGTGCTGTTCAAAAGGAACTTTCAGAATATTTTTACCTCTCCCTCAGATCAAGACCTTTTTCTCTAATATTTTCTTAATTTTTCCTTCTCTGTAGCAGATAGCTCCGCTTGACATCCTCCCGACGCTGCTCTACGAGACAGCGCGGGATTCCTAACCATCGCGCTCTTAGGTCTTTCTGCTGCCTCTTGCAGAGGAGCTGCGCTAACAATGCACCAGCCTCCAAGGTCGAGCCTCTTTTCGGTCTTACAGTCGCTCCACAGACTGACACTGCTAGCCCAGCAGCCATATTTTAAGTCTAACACACTATTGACATGCGCCCCAAAATTGATTGGTTTTCCCATACGACGCTCCCCTAATAGCTGCCGCTAGGCTCCGCCAACGGGAGAGCGCGGGTCTTCAACCAACGTTGAGATAAAGGCTACGGAGTGAGGACAACATGGCCAAGCCCCCGTATCTCTGCGGCTCTTTGCATTGCCTTGTTGACTTCTTCCAACGGGAACGTATGAACCTCCACGCAGTCCAGATCGAGGGCGCCAGATTCGACTAGCACGCCCAGTTTCCTAAACGTATCGCGTGGGTACATAAATGCTCCAATGATCGTGATATTACGAGCCATGATGCTGCCGTAGGGGAGTTCAAGGGGGACATCCATAGAGCCTTGAATCGCGACTCGCCCGCCGTTACGAAGGCCGCCAATCACAGCTTGAATTCCGCTCGAGTCCTTAGCTTGCCCAATTAGATCGATACCAAGGTCAATCCCCCCAGGAACAATTTTTCTTAGTTCGGCAGCATCAGCTTCCGGGTCACCCATGAGTTTCACTGGAAATACTCGTGGACTTAGCTTGCTCAGTTTGTCCAGGACAGACTCATTGCGTCCGAGAGCAATGACTTTTGAGGCTCCCATTGCGAGCGACAAGGGCACGGCCGGTGAGCCGAAATTACCAGTTGCGCCGAGTACAGCCACCGTATCACCGCCAGCTAGTTGCGCTCGCGAGAGTCCCCCGTAACACACTGCGAACTTGTGCAACCGGGACAACCCCACTCCGTCCATCCCGGCAATAGTGGGTAGTTTGGTTACGTTCTCGCTCGGAACCGCGACTTTTTCTGCCCAGGTACCGTCTGGCCATAGTTTCTGAACCTCGACAGCACCAACGGTTAAACCTGTGAGCGCCAATAGCATACCGTCCGGTTCTGAAACATTTTCGCGAGCAAAGATTCGCGGATCGATCGCGACTCTATCGCCGACAGAAACATGGACTACAGTTTTGCCAGTTGCTTCAACGATTCCGACTCCATCGTTACCAGGCGTAAACGGATTTTCTGGTAAAGCGTATCCGAGACGACCGGCCAAAACGTCTTCGTGATAACTCAGTACACCGGCTGCCTCAATTCGTACGAGGACATCTCCGTCTTTCAAGATAGGTTCTGACACTTCGTCTATAACGACAGGCGAATTCGTTTCTAGTTGGCGAATTGCTCGCATAGAGGCTCCGTATTAATTTTTAGGTGAGAAAAAATTGGGACTAGGCCAATTTTTGGGAGGCGTTTTTGTTACGCCTAACCTACAATTATATCGCAGTTGCGGCACAACATCCAGGGTGCGCTCAAAAACAGTTGGTAGTTGAAGTAGCACTCAGCACTCAGCATTCAGCAGTCAGCTTTTCAAGAGGAAAAGAGGCACTTGTGCGACGACAATATAGCGGTAATGAACATCAAGTAATTCGAGGAATAGGAGTAGTTAATTGTATCTATTTTAATCCCCAAACCGAGCAATGCGCGGATACTAGATTATCGTATTTATGATCCAGATAGTGACAAAAAAACTTGAGTTTGACTATGTTGAAGAAATGATATTGAATGTGGTAAATGAGAAGAAATTACCATTTCAAACTGTATTGATGGATAGTTGGTATGCAAGGCAAAGATTAATGGCTTTTATAGATAACTTAGGAAAAATTTATTATTGCCCCTTAAAAATAAATCGCGCCCGTGGATGACACTGGTGGTGTAGAAAAATATAAAAGTATTGCTAAATTAAGCTGGAATGAATCAGAAAGAATATCAGGTAAAATAATAAAAATTAGAGGTTTTCCAAGAGATAAAAAAATCAAGCTATTCTGGGCTACTATTTCTGCCAATAGAACGGAATATATTGTTACTAATGACTTAAGTAAATCTTCTACAGATGATGTAGAATTCGAGTCGCTTTCCTTGATGGAAAATCGAAGAGTTTCACGCCAGAATCAAGCAGTTAACAGGAATAGAATTGTGTCAATGTCGTCTGGCAAAAATTCAAAAAAACATAAAAGCTTGCTCTATGTTGGTCTGGAATCATTTGAAAAAAGTAGCTGAAATTTTGGGAAAAACTATTTATCAACTCATATCATGTCCGTTTATATCGTTAGTGTAAACCCAAGGGTGAATATCTACAGGAAATAATGGTTTTTTTCTTGCGAGGGTAGCCTTCGGACCTCTTCCCTCTTCCCTCTTCCTTCTTCCCTCTTCCTTCTTCCTTACCTTTGTTATACAAGACCGATGCTACCGGACATGATATCAAACATCAATTACTATCTAAATATCTAGTATCTGAACTGAAACATCCTACCATTAAAATGATAGCTATTTAAGTTTTTCTCAATAGAGAAAGGCTAAGAAATACTTGGCGATCGCTCTCTAAAAATTATAGCGATCGCTCTGTTGGTTATGCGCTATATATAGTGTCTTTGCGTAAGTCCTGTGATAGCTGATAGCTAATAACTGAGTGCTGTTTGCGCAGCATTCCGCAGGAAATGCTTACCTAAATTTCACAAACATATTCGCTCCGTTGCTGAATCAATTTTGCTACTAAACCAGTCCAACCAGTCTGATGACTCGCCCCTAAACCTGCACCATTATCGCCGTGAAAATATTCATAAAACAAAATTAAATCTTGCCAGTAGGGGTCATTTTGGAATATTTCTGTCTCACCATAAACCGGACGTTTTCCATCTTTATCTTTGAGGAAGATTTTAATTAGTCTCGCTTCAATTTCTAATGATACTTCCCATAAATTCATCATCCGACCTGAACCTGTCGGACATTCCACTCGAAAATCTTCACCTAAATAGTTATGAAATTTTTGTAGAGATTCTATCATTAAATGATTAATTGGAAACCAGATTGGACCCCGCCAATTAGAATTTCCTCCAAACATTTGACTGGTAGATTCGGCAGGTTCATAATCAACTCTATATTCTTCTCCATTAGCATTAAAAATATAGGGATTTTCGGTATGGAAATGAGATAAGGAACGAATACCATAATCGCTGAAAAATTCATTTTCATCTAACATTTTTTCGAGGATTATTCGCAGACGTTCGGGACTAACAATTGCTAGTAAACGTTCTGAGTCAATACCGCAAGCTTCCATACAAGCAATATTGGCACTAAGGTCAATCCTATTTGCCATAAACCATTTTACCCGTTTCTGGAATTTAGGTAATTTTTGCAAAGTTTCTGAGTCAATAATTGCCACAGCAAATAATGGAATTAATCCTACTATTGAACGGATTTTTATATGTATATCTTCTTTATCTGGTTGGTGGAGAACATCATAATAAAAATTATCCGTTTCATCCCAGAGCTGAGTCCCATCTGAACCTAAATGATTCATGGCATCAACTATGTAGAGAAAATGCTCGAAAAATTTACAGGCAATATCTTCATAAACATCATTTTCTTTAGCAAGTTCCAGAGCAATAGTTAACATATCTAGACAGTACATTGCCATCCAACTTGTACCATCTGATTGTTCAATATGACCCCCGGTTGGTAGTTCCGAACTCCGGTCAAATACCCCAATATTATCTAAACCTAAAAAGCCTCCTTCAAACACATTATTTCCCTCAACATCCTTCTGGTTTACCCACCAAGTAAAATTGAGTAAAAGTTTTTGAAATACTCTTTCGAGAAACTTGCGATCGCTACGACTATAAAGTTCTTTTTCAATTTGATAAACTCGCCAAGTTGCCCAAGCATGAACGGGAGGATTTACATCACTAAAATTCCATTCATAAGCTGGTAATTGACCGTTGGCGTGCATATACCATTCTCTGGTTATTAGGTCTAATTGATGTTTGGCAAAATTAGGGTCAACTATTGCTAAAGGTATGGCATGAAATGCTAAATCCCAAACAGCATACCAAGGATATTCCCACTTATCGGGCATGGAAATTATATCATCATTAAATAGATGAACCCACCCATAATTTCTGATATGTTTACGGTTTTCTGGTACTGGCGGTTGGTTAGGGTCGCCTTTGAGCCATTCTTCGACAATATAATGATAATATTGTTTTGTCCAGAGTAGTCCGGCAAAGGCTTGACGCTGAATATTACGCCATTCATCCTTCATTTTACAAGGGGAAAGACGCTGATAAAATTCATTTGCTTCTTGAATTCTGGTTTGAAAAGTTTCTTCAAATTCTGTGTCTAAAGGCTGTTTAATTTCTGGGGAGTTAGCAAGTCTTAATTTAACAATTTTAGTTTCACCTGGTTCTAGTTCTAGACGATAATGTGGTGAAAATTTAGTTCCATACATCTCTGGATTAATGGCATCTTTTTGACCGTTAATTAGATAGTTATTGATGCCATCTTTGGTATAAGGGGAATCATTTTTTTCTCCAAATAAGGTTTGTTTATTAGTTTCATTTTCTGTGAAAAATAGTTCCATTGTCTGAGGAAAATAAAACCACCTTTTACCTAAAGTTGGGTGGTCTGTTTCAATGAGACCAGGATTGATTTTTTTGAGGATAGGTTTTTTTGATTGATTATCCCAAGACCAAGTATTTCTAAACCAAAGAGTGGGTAATAAGTGTAACGTCTTAGTTTCTGAACCTCGATTATTTACTGTAATTTTAATTAAGATATCTTCTGTTGTTGCTTTAGCATATTCGACCAAAACATCAAAATAACGATTTTCTGCAAATATTCCTGTCTCCAGTAGTTCGTATTCTAAAGATTTGCGGTCGCGCTGTTGATTTTCTGCTACTAAGTCAGCATAAGGATAAGCACTTTGAGGATATTTATAAAGTGCCTTCATGTAACTATGACTGGGGGTATTATCTAAGTAAAAATAATATTCTTTAACATCTTCCCCATGATTTCCTTGACTTCCCGTTAAACCAAAAAGTCGTTCCTTGACAATAGGATCTTCGCTATTCCAGAGAGCGATCGCAAAGCACAGTCGTTGATGATTATCTGAAATACCACAAATACCGTCTTCTCCCCATCGATAAGCACGAGAAAGAGATTGTTCGTGGGAGAAATAATCCCAAGCAGAACCATCTTCGCTATAGTCTTCTCGTACTGTTCCCCACTGTCTTTCGCTTAGGTATGGCCCCCAACGTCTCCAGTATGCTTCATGGTTGAGGTCTGCTTCTAATCTTTGTTCTTCTTTGGTAAATAGGTTATTGTTTTGAGTATTCATCATAATTAATGTTTCGGAACAGTTTAAAATATAAATATCAATTTATTATAATTTTGCTCAACTATTCTGTAACACAATAACTATTTCTGGCGCTGGTAATTTGAGGTATGATGTCTTGCTCAGATAAGAGCGCAAACAAAAAACTTTCTCCTTCTATTCCTCTTTATTCTTCTTTCTTTCCTTCTGACTCCTAAATAATTAAGATTAATATCATACACTAATTTACCAACGCCCTCTTTCTATAGCAGGGAACAGTATTCAATAATTGATAATTGATAATTGATAATTAATAATGTCTTTGTTGCATGAAAGTAGGATTATTAACATCCATTCCGCAGCTATATCCCTATCTTTAGCGATGGCTTGATGTTCATTTATTTATTGTCCAATAGTTATTGCTCTACACTGCCAAGCGATCGCTATCTTTGACGATGGCTTGATGTTGATTTATCTATTGTCCAATAGTTATGACTCTACACTGCCAAGCGATCGCTATCTTTGACGATGGCTTGATGTTGATTTATCTATTGTCCAATAGTTATGACTCTACACTGCCAAGCGATCGCTATCTTTGACGATGGCTTGATGTTGATTTATCTATTGTCCAATAGTTATTGCTCTACACTGCCAAGCGATCGCTATCTTTGACGATGGCTTGATGTTGATTTATCTATTGTCCAATAGTTATGACTCTACACTGCCAAGCGATCGCTATCTTTGACGATGGCTTGATGTTGATTTATCTATTGTCCAATAGTTATTGCTCTACACTGCCAAGCGATCGCTATCTTTGACGATGGCTTGATGTTGATTTATCTATTGTCCAATAGTTATTGCTCTGCTGATTAAACCTCAAAGCTCTTACAGGTAAAAATTTCAGTCTTTTTCACCTCAAACATTGATGTTCTATTGATCTATTGCCCAATAGTTACAGTAGTTTCCCCGCGTTATGAAGTACATATGCGGATCAAGTGCGGCAGCTATATATTTTCATGCAACAAAGCCATTAATAATTAATAATTAATAATTAGGGCTTGCTGATTAAATATTGCGCGCATTGACTGATATTGGTTTCAGCCTTTTTTTGCCTTGAAAAAGTGCAAGTTTTTCGGTCTAAAAAGCTGCATAAAGCTAGTATTTTGGGATGATTATGGCAGAAAAATCACTCTTACAATTTTTACCGAATAATTAAGGTTTAAAGCCTCTCCTTTCAAGGAGAAAAAAGCGGTCGAGGGATGGCGAGGTCCCCTCGCCATATCCAATCAACCAAGAGAAGAAATAATGTTTCCTTATATTCAATTCCGTAACGGTTTTAACCAGAGGTAATTATCAATTATCCACGATCAATTATCAATTAATGACAGTACCGACAGTACCAAAGAAATACTGAAATTATCAATACTATTCTCCAATATTTCCTCTTTTCCTGCTTTCTTCCCTACTGACTCCTGACTCCTGACTCCTGACTCCTAAATAATAAAGATTAATATCATACACGCGCTTCAGCAACGCCTAAAACCCAATATCATCCAGAGCAACCTGAGCTGCTTCATATAATTCTTCATCAGACACATATCGCCAGTCTGTATCTCCAATTTCCTGATAAAAAGTCTGGTCATAAGCACGAGTTTGAATCACCACAGGCATCGGTACCGCATGACCTAATACCAAAGCTTGTTGTTTAGAATCCAACTTTGCCAATACAGACCGTAAACCATGACCCCCAGAAACTCCAGTAAAAATAGAATCTATATCCTTATCATCATTTAATAGAGCTGTAATTCTTGTACCAATTTGAGACATAACTTCCCCATCTATCCCGGAAGGTCGCTGATCTACTACCAATAAAGTCACAAAATATTTCCGCATTTCTCTAGCTATGGTTCCAAAAATAGTTGAACGTACTATCGCAGGGTCGAGAAAACGGTGAGCTTCCTCAATAGTTATAACTAATGGTTGAGGGCGATCGCTCGGATTTTTAGAACTCAAAAATTTATCAGCTTTCCGCACATAACTATTATGAATTCTGCGAGTAATCATATTAGCAGCTAACATATAAGAAAGCATATTCGACTGGGAACCAAATTCAATAATAACGTGTTTACCAGCATCCAAAGATTCTAAAATTTCCTCAATATAATTATTAGTATTTTTTTCTGCATATATTTCAGATTATCCAGTCGCAATAACTTTCTTTGTAAAGACATTATTGACCCTTTGTGACCCCTTTTTTCATCACAAAATGTTTGGATATCTTCATTAGTCATTTCCAGTAATTGAGCAATCCAAGACTTACCAAATTCACTTCTGAGAATATTTGCACTATCAATACTTGCCTCAGATAAATTTAATTCCCGTTGCACCAACCCAATATCTTCCACCTCAATTTGGTTATAACTTAAATACAATTCTCGTGCATCTCGCACCCCTCTACGTTTAGTCGCTTCTGGGTCGAGAGTCCAAAGTTCCACTCGTTCTGGAAACAATTGTTTTAAACCTTTTACCGTATTAACTTGTTTTCCTTCCGCCATTGCTTCCCAACCATATTCAGAGTGCATATCAAAAATTAAATTTACAGCAGCTCCTTTACGAATAATCCCAGATAAAAGTAAACGAGTCAGAAAAGACTTACCTGTTCCTGACTTGCCAAAAATGCCATTACTCCGTTCTACAAATCTATCTAAATCTAAACAAACAGGTACATCCATATCAATAGGTTTACCCACAGCAAAATTGCGCCGACTCTGGTCATCTTCCCTACCAAAAACCAGACTAAAATCTCTCTCACTTGCGTCAAATACTTGGGAAAAATGACTCGGAATAGTTTTCACTGGCATTAATTTTATTTCAGCACTGGTTTGAGCTTCAAAAGATGCTAAATTTTCTATAGATTTAGATTTTTCTTATTGCCATTATCGTTATTAGCATTGAAATATACTGGGGATTTTTCTGAAGAAATAACTAACATCAACATTGGTGCAAGTTCGATAGTTCCATAAGTACTACCTCCAGCTAAAACAGATTGTAAAAAATCATCTGTAGGTAAAGGAGGATTAATCATTATTCGTTCGCTGGATGTTCCTAATAAAACATCAGTTAGCATACAAAAAAAGTGGGTTTGTACTCCTTTTACTACCAAAAATTTACCTACCCGCATATCTTCTACTGATATGTCTGGATGCAGTCGTACTTCTAATCCTTGACTGAGAGAACCTTGAATTACTGAGCCTAATGGTTGTTCAAAATCCATATAAATTACTTGATTACTTTATAATGCTATAGCAGGGAACAGGGAACAGGGAACAGGGAACAGTAGGAAAAACATTTCCCTATCTCACTAATTTGAGAAACGCTATATATCAAGTTATACCATTTTTATTAACTAATGAAAGTAGCGAAAGGAAAAGTTCATTAATTGATAATTGATAATTACCTCTGGTTAAAACCGTTACGGAATTGAAAATAGGGAACAGGGAACAGGGAACAGTAGGAAAAACATTTCCCTATCTCACTAATTTGAGAAACGCTATATATCAAGTTATACCATTTTTATTAACTAATCAAAGTAGCGAAAGGAAAAGTTCATTAATTGATAATTGATAATTACCTCTGGTTAAAACCGTTACGGAATTGAAAATAGGGAACAGGGAACAGGGAACAGTAGGAAAAACATTTCCCTATCTCACTAATTTGAGAAACGCTATATATCAAGTTATACCATTTTTATTAACTAATCAAAGTAGCGAAAGGAAAAGTTCATTAATTGATAATTGATAATTACCTCTGGTTAAAACCGTTACGGAATTGAAAATAGGGAACAGGGAACAGGGAATAGTAGGAAAAACATTTCCCTATCTCACTAATTTGAGAAACGCTATATATCAAGTTATACCATCTTTATTAACTAATGAAAGTAGCGAAAGGAAAAGTTCATTAATTGATAATTGATAATTACCTCTGGTTAAAACCGTTACGGAATTGAAAATAGGGAACAGGGAACAGGGAATAGTAGGAAAAACATTTCCCTATCTCACTAATTTGAGAAACGCTATATATCAAGTTATACCATCTTTATTAACTAATGAAAGTAGCGAAAGGAAAAGTTCATTAATTGATAATTGATAATTACCTCTGGTTAAAACCGTTACGGAATTGAAAATAGGGAACAGGGAACAGGGAACAGTAGGAAAAACATTTCCCTATCTCACTAATTTGAGAAACGCTATATATCAAGTTATACCATTTTTATTAACTAATGAAAGTAGCGAAAGGAAAAGTTCATTAATTGATAATTGATAATTACCTCTGGTTAAAACCGTTACGGAATTGAACATAGGGAACAGGGAACAGGGAACAGTAGGAAAAACATTTCCCTATCTCACTAATTTGAGAAACGCTATATATCAAGTTATACCATTTTTATTAACTAATGAAAGTAGCGAAAGGAAAAGTTCATTAATTGATAATTGATAATTACCTCTGGTTAAAACCGTTACGGAATTGAAAATAGGGAACAGGGAACAGGGAATAGTAGGAAAAACATTTCCCTATCTCACTAATTTGAGAAACGCTATATATCAAGTTATACCATCTTTATTAACTAATGAAAGTAGCGAAAGGAAAAGTTCATTAATTGATAATTGATAATTACCTCTGGTTAAAACCGTTACGGAATTGAAAATAGGGAACAGGGAACAGGGAACAGTAGGAAAAACATTTCCCTATCTCACTAATTTGAGAAACGCTATATATCAAGTTATACCATTTTTATTAACTAATCAAAGTAGCGAAAGGAAAAGTTCATTAATTGATAATTGATAATTACCTCTGGTTAAAACCGTTACGGAATTGAACATAAGGAAATATTATTTCTTCTCTTGGTCGATTGGATATGGTTAGGAAAGCCATCCATCCCACCCTTGGGGAAGCTGCGAAGATCGACCGCTTTTTTTCCCTTTAAAAGGGGAGGCTTCAAGGCGCGAATTATTTAATTATTAAGTAAGCATTTCCTGCGGAATGCTGCGCAAACAGCTATTAGCTGTCAGCTATCAGCAACAATACTCTCTCCTTAAAGACAGTGCTTAAATTAATATAGACTTTGATAGCAAAGGAGCCAACTTTTGTAGTAAGAGAATTAATAAAGCTTTTATCTTAAACTAAAAGTAATAGCTGATAGCTGATAGCTGACGGCTGAATGCTTACATTATTAATTATTAATAATCCGGTAAGAGGGAAGGAGGAAGAAGGTTTAAAAGTATGAAAAAAAAAACTTAAGTTTTCTGTAGATATTCACGCTTAGGTTTACACAAAAGATATAGCGCGGATATGATATCAAATCTCTAAACAGTTAAGAACTTAACTTTTTGAAATAATTGAAAATTCCAAGTTAGCAGTGTAGCGAGTTTGTCTTTTTTCTTTGTATTTGCAGTGTCAAGACTATTACTAATCACCTTTTTATAGAACCCATTTGGTATCTTTAAGCATCTCCTCCACGCATAGGGAGTAGGTCGTAGGGACGTTGCATGCAACGTCCTTACAGAGTAGGAATAAATAATTGATGAATAAGAGTGCAATAATTGATTTGATTTTTGATTGTTGGAGATATCTATTTATGTAATTAAATATCAATATCCTAACTTCGTTGACAATTGATTGTGCTTTGAGTCCCATCCATTTTTTCTTTCTTCTTCCCTTCTTCCCTTCTTCCCTTCTTCCCTTCTTCCCTTCTTCCCTTCTTCCTTCTTCCTTCTTCCTTCCTCCTTCTTCAAGAAGGGGTTTGAGTCCCATCCATTTTTTCTTCCTTCTTCCCTTCTTCCCTTCTCCCCTTCTTCCTTCTTCCTTCTTCGCTTCTTCCTTCTTTCTTCAAGAAGTTAATAATACTAATTGGTCTAACTCTTGCTGCATTTCGCTCAGAACTCTCTCATAACAAGCATCAACATAATCGCGATCGCTAGCTGCTTCACGTCCATAACGTTCAAATACAATGGGAGGACAAACTCGGGTATGAATTTTTACTGGCAAAGGAAAATTAGGTAAAGGCCCAATAGCTAATCCCCAGGGTAATCCAATATAGATAGGAAACACTTCTGGGTCGATACCAAATAACCAAGGCAAACCCAATTCATGGAGCTGTTTCACTTGTTCATAAAAATCTGCCAGCACTATTAAAGTATCGTGAGCACCATTAGAAATCATTGGTACAATAGGCACCTCTTCACGCAAAGCCAACTTAATAAAGCCTTTACGTCCAGCAAAATAGATTTTATCTCGCATAGAATGAGGACGGAAGACATCCGGGGCACCACCAGGATAAACAGCTACAGAGGCATTTCTTTGGAAAGCAGCGATCGCCATTTTCGGATGCGCTCTAACTGCCCCACATTGTACTGCTAAGGGAGTGGTAGGAAAAACTGACCAGGCATTCTGGTGCATAAGTCCATAAACCAAACGCTCTGCACCAAATCTTTTAAACCAGTCATACATACACATATGCATATCTGGAGCGGCTAAACCACCATTATGAGAGCCAACTATCAGGATTTTTTCATCTCTAGGAATATGATGCCAACCGTCGGTTTGAACTTGAAAATAATAACGATAAAACCATTCCCATAATGGCATCAAAGATTCAATTACTTTTGGATCGCGGTCATCTAAAGACCAACCATCATAAGGTTGATGAGAGTTTTGTTTATTGACAGTAAACACTGGCATCTATAAATTTTTTATTTTGCTCGTAATTATAATAATTATATCTTAAGAATTAGAAAAGTGTAATAAAGTCGTACTATTTTTTCAAAATTCTACTAACATTTAAATCCTCAATTACTATGGTGCTGTGGCTTTTAGTTAACCATAATAGTCGAAGTTAATCAAAACATTTTTTGGAGGTATTGAATGAGTATTTCAACACTCCGAGTTGATGAGCGCATTAAAAATGTAGAAATATAAGAGAATACCTTGAGTTGTATTTTGATTTTTGTAATAATTTGTTAATTTATTGAAAATCATATTCAAGCAATAAAATCAATTATATCAAAAAATTTTTTTACCGAAAAGTTGTTGTTTAAAGCCTCCCCTTTTAAGGGGATAATAAAGAAAAATTTTCATAATTAGTCAATCCTCTCCTTGAAAAGAAGAGATAATTAGGGTTTGCGCTCAAAAGTCTTATGGGTGAGGGTAGGAGTCAGGAGACAACCCACCCCTAACCCCTCCTGGGAGGGGAAGACAGGAGACAGGATAAATGGGAATTATAGAGGAGGTAGGAGGAAGAATAATCCCTTGATTATTCTGCGCAACTCTCGCCTAAAATGCTAATTTTTTGAACCATTACGACCTAAAAGTTTGGACTTTTTTTAACTAAAAAATGCGCTCAACCTCTATATGTCAATACTTTTAGATTTAATCAGCAAACCCTAATTATTAATTATTCATTATTAATTATTAATTATTAATTATTTAATACCATCCATAAACTCGAATATTGTTGAAATTAACTGTATCAATTTCAATCTTATCTAGATAATTTACTAACTTTAAATCGTCAGTTAATACTAAATATTTTTCTTGTGCCAGACTAATAATTGCACTGTCAGTTCAACCAAATTTAGTAAATTTTTCTTCCTGAGTGACAATGCTACTTTCTACATAAAATTCATCCCATTCTGTAACCGCTTTTGCCAGAAATTCTAGAGATTTAGAACGCTCCGGTTCACTCAGTTGATTAATTAAACTATTAACTTCGGTGAGAATATTAGGAGTGACAACAATTTTTGAAAAAAATGATAAAATCTCGACCAATAAATCGTAGTCTTTTGGTAAAAACTGTTCGGTACGCTTAAATTTAGAAATGCGATCTTTATTAACTGAACCTACAAACAATAAAAGTAGAATATTCGTATCAACTATAACTCCTCTGTTTTTATATTTGCCAAGCAGTTTGCGAGTATAATCTCTCATAATTCACGAATTTTCATTGCTTCAACTTTACCTGTTTCAGCGTTAACTTTAAAGACTTTATAATCCCTCTCTTTTTTGGAGAAAAAACTTTCTTCTTCTCCTGTTGTATTAGCAATAAATCCCAGCGTAATTAACCAATACTTTCTGTCTTCTGAGAATTCTACTTCTTCTAGCCTTAAATCTTCAATTTTATATTCTAATATGCTTTGAAGAGATTGCAAATATTTATTTGCAGCAGAAACCGCAGCACGAACATCAATTTTATTGTTTTTAGCTCTATTGAACCTAGATTTTTCTACCATGATTATCACTCCTTGGTTTGATTTTTTTTGTTGGCAATATCTACTTTAGGACAGCACAAAAAATTGTAGTAAAAAATTTAGCGATCGCCTACTTTCTCTATGCCAATATTGACTGATTTTTTGATTGAGGAATTTTTCGTTCTAATTCTTGAGTAGTTTCTATCAATTCTTGCATTAAATTTCTATAGCCATGAACCAAGTAAACCACTACATATTTATATTAATAAAGATAATATTCCTAGCAAATTATGGTTGTCTTCTATATCTCTAGCTATAATATACTTCTTGAAAAAAAAAACTAAAAATTCCCCCTAAAAGGGGGAGGCTTTAAAACCAATTTTCTGGTAAAACGACATTGGCTGAAAAAGCGGTGGTCGAGTCACACCAAGACTATATCTTTACCCAAAAATTTAGTCGAGATGCCTACTATTGCTAACTAATTAAACCAAACTTTGAGCAGGTTTATAACTTTGAATGGCTTTCATATATTGCGCCCTTTCAAATTTACTCTCATCAGGACAATTAATTTGACTCATGCTACCACGCATCTGCGCTATTGATTCATATTCATGTTCTTCCATCCAATGAATCATCTCATTTTCGATAACTTGAATATGATTAATTCCATGACGTAATAAAGTACCCACTAGCTGAGTTACATTCGCACCTGCCATCATCATTTTAATAACATCTTGCCCTTTTTGAACGCCGCTTGTTGCTGCAAAATCAACTTCTAATCTACCGTACAAAATAGCTATCCAACGCATAGGTAAACGCATTGCTTGTGGGGTACTTAATAATACATTAGTTGTTACTTCTAGCTCTTCAATATTAATATCTGGCTGATAGAAACGGTTAAACAAAACTAATCCATTGACCCCTGCTTCTACCAATTTTTTAGACATATTTGCCATGTTACTAAAGAAGGGGCTAAGTTTAATTGCCACTGGAATATTTACCTCAGATTTAACAGCTTGCAGAATACTAATATAATTCTGTTCTACTTGTTCCCCGGTCATATCCATATTAGTAGGAATATTGTAGATATTTAACTCCAAAGCATCTGCACCAGCAGCCTCTAATTCTTTAGCATAATGAGTCCATCCGCCAATAGTTGAACCATTCAAACTGGCAATAATTGGCATATTTACCATTTTTTTTGCTTCACTAATATGCTTTAAATATTCCGCAGCACCAATATGAAATACTTCTGGTTCGGGAAAATAAGTTAGAGCTTCTGGAAAACTTTCTGTACCGTATTCTAAATGATGTTGTAATTCCAAACGTTCTTCACGAAGTTGTTCTTCAAATAAAGAATGTAAAACTACTGCAGCAGCACCAGCATCTTCCATCCGTTTGAGATTATCTAAGTCTTCGGTTAAAGGTGCAGCAGCTCCCACAACTAGAGGGGAACGTAATTGTAATCCTAAATAATTTGTCGTAATATCCATAATGTTTAAGTCAAAAGTTAAAATTCAAAAGTCAAATGTTTAAGTCAAAAGTCAAAAGTCAAAAGTAATATGAATTTTATTGAGATGTAGGTTGGAATGTTGTAAGTCAAAAGTAATATGTGCAAATGCGCAAATATGCAACAGTTGTTGTTGGGTTGCGCTTGCGTTTAACCCAACCTACACTACTTCCTGATAACTGATAATATCATGTCCGGTTGAATACTTATAGAACCCCTAACCGTATCTTCATAAATATTAAGTTTTTTTAGCTAGGAGTCAGGAGACAGGAGACAGGAGGTAAGAGGGAAGAAGGAAGATGCGGGGAGAAATAATACAAAAAATTCAACACTCCTTGCTGATGATTTTTCCTCACTCATTGATGTACGAAAAGACTTGAATACCATAATTATATAGTAATCAAATGGGTTCTATAAATAAACTACTCAGGAGTCATAATTCAGAATTTCCTACGGAATGCTCCGCAAACAGAATTCAGGAGGGAAGAAAGAACAAGACAAGGAGAAAGTTTTTTCATCACTAATTATCCGGACATGATATAACTGATAACTGTTAACTGTTACCGCAGTTGTTGTTGGGTTGCGTTTGCGCTTAACCCAACCTACACTACTTCCTGATAACTGATAACTGTTAACTGTTACCGCAGTTGTTGTTGAGTTGCGCTTAACCCAACCTACACTACTTCCTGATAACTGATAACTGATAACTGATAACTGTTAACTGTTACCGCTACCATTACCATTGGACATTTCTAATTTTCGAGCTGCCAAATATTCATACATCGCATAACGAGTATTAACATCTTCCTGCGCTTGTGCTAATAATTCTTTAGCATCAGCAGGTTTGCTCTTGGTTAGCATTTTGAATCTATTCTCCTGATACATCGACTCACCTACTGGTTTCTTAGGCGATCGCATATCCAACTGCAAAGGATTTTTTCCTTGTTGTACCAGGTCTGGGTTATACCGATACAACAACCACCGACCGCTCTCCACCAGAGCTTTCTGATGACTCATGGCAGTAGTCATATTAATTCCATGAGCAATACAATGACTGTAAGCAATAATTAAAGATGGTCCCTCATAAGCTTCTGCTTCTAAAAATGCTTTGAGAGTATGTTCGTCTCGCGCTCCCATTGCTACACTGGCAACATAAACATTGCCATAAGTCATTGCTATCAAACCTAAATCTTTCTTCGCCGCAGGTTTTCCTCCTGCTGCAAACTTGGCAACTGCCGCACGGGGTGTTGCTTTGGAAGACTGACCGCCAGTATTAGAATAAACCTCCGTATCCATGACCAAAATATTCACATTTCGACCGCTAGCAATAACGTGGTCTAAACCACCAAAACCTATATCATACGCCCAACCATCACCACCAACTATCCAAACTGATTTTTTCACCAGATAATCTGCTAAAGTCAGCAGTTGCTTTGCTTCTGGCGAATCTACCCCTTGCAATTTTTCCTTGACTTGGGCGACTCGCTCCCGTTGTTCCCAAATATCAGCTTCAGATTTTTGGGAGGCGTTCAGAATGGCATCAACTAAATTATCTCCCACACTTCCCGCTACTTTTTGTAAAAGCTCCGCAGCGAACTGAGTGTGTTTATCAATAGAAAGACGGAAACCTAAACCAAATTCGGCATTATCCTCAAACAAACTATTTGACCAAGCAGGTCCACGACCATCGGCATTTTTTGCCCAAGGAGTTGTAGGTAAGTTACCGCCGTAAATAGACGAACATCCCGTAGCATTCGCCACAACAGAGCGATCGCCAAATAACTGACTGACTAATTTAATATAGGGAGTTTCGCCACAACCTGCACAAGCACCGGAAAATTCAAATAAAGGTTCTTGCCATTGTTGTTGACGGATGCGGTCTAGATGGAGGGAGCGACGGTCGGGGTTAGGTAGACCCAAGAAGAAATCCCAATTTTCCCTTTCTTGTTCCCGCAATGGTAACTGCGCTTCCATATTTATTGCTTTGCGGGATGGCATAGATTTATTTTTCGCCGGGCAAATATCTACACACACACCACAACCAGTACAGTCTTCGGGCGCTACTTGGATAGTAAATTTCTGTCCGGCAAAATCTTTATCCTTGACATTTATAGATTTGAAAGTTGCCGGAGCATTATCTAACAAAGTCTCCTCATAAGCTTTACCACGGATGACCGAATGAGGGCAAACCATAATACACTTGCCACATTGCACGCAGACATTGGGGTCCCAAGCTGGAATTTCTTGAGTAACGTTACGTTTTTCCCATTGAGTTGTTCCGGTGGGGTAAGTTCCATCACATGGTAAAGCGCTGACTGGTAGTTGGTCGCCTTCCCTAGAAATCATTTTGCCCAAAACATCCCGGACAAATTCTGGCGCTGTATCGGAAACTGGTGGTAAACGGTGGAGAGTACTGCTAACTTCCGTGGGAATTTTCACTTCGTAGAGATTATCCAAAGTATTGTCAACAGCTTGTAAATTCATATTGACAATTTCCTGACCTTTTTTGCCATAGGTCTTTTGAATATATTTTTTAATTTGAGCGATCGCCTCTTCTCTGGGCAAAACATTAGCTAAGGCAAAGAAACAGGTTTGCATTACTGTATTAATGCGTCCCCTCATCCCACTGTCACTAGCAACTTTATTTGCATTGATGACGTAGACTTTTAAATTCTTGCGGATAATTTGTTCTTGAATTTCTACAGGCAACTGTTGCCAAACTTCATCAGCACTGTAGGGACTATTCATCAGAAAAATAGAACCATTAGCTGCGGAGGTCAGAACGTCTAATTTTTCTAGAAAACTCCATTGGTGACAACCAACAAAATTTGCTTGGTCGATCAGATAAGTCGAACGAATGGGGTTAGCACCGAAGCGTAAGTGGGAGACAGTAACAGCACCAGATTTTTTCGAGTCGTAGACAAAATAACCTTGAGCATAGTTGTCAGTTTCTCCCCCAATAATTTTAATCGAGTTTTTATTCGCACCAACCGTACCATCAGAACCCAAACCGTAAAACATTGCCCGCACAACATTATCTGGTTCGATAGAGAAACCTGCATCGAAAGGTAAGGATGTGTGAGAAAGGTCGTCATTGATACCGACAGTAAAATGATTTTTGGGTTTGTCAGCACTGAGGTTGTCAAAAACACTCTTCACCATTGCCGGGTTAAACTCTTTAGAAGATAAACCATAACGACCACCGACCACTTTTGGCATTACGTCTGACCACTCTTCATTCAGAGCAGTAACTATATCTTGGTAAAGAGGTTCGCCACTTGCACCGGGTTCTTTTGTCCGATCTAACACCGCAATTTTTTTCACTGTTTCAGGTAATGCTGCGACTAACCTTCTAGCATCGAATGGTCTATATAGTCTAACTTTCAATACTCCAACTTTTTCACCATTGGCAGTTAAGTAGTCTACAGTTTCGTGAACCGTTTCACAACCAGACCCCATCAGAATAATAACCCTATCTGCATCAGGTGCCCCGTGATATTCAAAACATTGATATTGTCGCCCAGTCAGTTCAGCAAATTTATCCATTGCTTTCTGCACAATATCCGGAGTTGCCGTGTAAAAAGGGTTGACACTTTCCCTAGCTTGAAAATAAACATCCGGGTTTTGAGCAGTACCCCGTAAAACTGGTCGGTCAGGAGTCAAACCACGAGCGCGGTGAGCAAAAACAAATTCATCATCGATCATTTCCCGCAAAACCGTTTCTGGCAGAAGTTCAATTTTCTGTACTTCATGGGAAGTGCGGAAACCATCAAAAAAATGAATAAATGGCAGTCTTGCTTCCAGAGTAGCAACTTGAGAAATAAGTGCCAAGTCGTGAGCTTCTTGTACCGAAGCAGAACACAACATCCCAAAACCAGTAGCACGAGCAGCCATCACATCACCGTGGTCGCCAAATATAGAAAGACCTTGAGCTGCCAGAGAACGAGCTGCAACATGAATAACACAACAAGTCAGTTCCCCAGCAATTTTATAAAGATTAGGAATCATTAATAATAATCCCTGAGATGCAGTAAATGTAGTAGTTAGAGAACCTGTTTGCAACGAACCATGTACTGCTCCGGCCGCCCCACCCTCACTCTGCATCTCAACCACACTGGGAACTGTACCCCAAATATTCGGCGTACCTTGAGATGACCAAGCATCCGCCCATTCACCCATTGGTGAGGAGGGAGTGATGGGATAGATGGCAATGACCTCATTGAGTTTGTGGGCAACACGGGCAACTGCTTCATTACCGTCCAGTGTTGCAAAAGTTTTGTCACTCATAAATATTCTCCTGTGGAAATTCTCTGAATTATTTACAAATATTGTGGATTTGTTTAGTTGTAAATTTAATGGCCAAATGCTAAAATTATACCTCTTTATTTACTTCTATAAATCTACATTTTTTTACCGAATAATTAAGGTTTAAAGCCTCTCCTTTAAAGGATAAACAAGAAAATATTTTCCTTTTATTCAATCCTATCCGTTTTAGGGATAGGTAATTATCAATTATCAATTATCAATTGTCCATTATTGAACAAGCCAAACCTTTGTGTTTTACATCACAACAATCCTTTTTTTAAGAGATTTTATCAAAAATTTCTGTATAGTTTTATCCCTTATTCCTTAATTAAGTTAATCCTCTCAGCTATTGGTAGGCTGTGTTAGTAGTAGCGTAACGCACCACAGTGGATAAGTCCTATTTATCAAAAATTTCTGTATTGTTTTATGCCTTATTCCTTGATTAAGTCAATCCTCTCAATTTATAAAATAGAGGCTTAAAAATCCTCATTCCCTTCTATGGAATAGATAAAGGAAGGTTAGATTTTTCAGGTCTATCAGTTTGATAGGATATTTCTCAAATAACCTCTTACTTTTATTATCCGATCTATTTCTTCCTAATCGGGCGATGACTTAAAGTTTTTTTACAAAACTTGACTTTTGCACATAACAAAAGGTTGAAAAAATAACTGCTAAATTAAAACTTTTTTCAATAAAACTTTTAAACTTTATTTAACAACAATTTGTTGAATTTGTGCTAAAGCATCTGTAATTCCTTGGGATGTTTGTGAAGAAAAATCTTCCCCAAATTCAAAATTAACTGCGGGTATTAATATCCACCAACTCGGAGGCACATTGTTATAGACAAATTGACTAAGAGCAAGTAGCGATCGCGGGTCTCCTGTATGTCCTATATTCAAACCCTGACTCTTCTCCACTTCCCTCCTGTTGAAGCTGTCAAGTTCCCCCCTTAGAAAGGGGGGGTAGGGGGGATAGTCGTAAAGTTGATGAACCTGTAAACCTTGTTCAGAAGTTGCCGGATAAGCATCCACAAAAATTACTAATTCTGCTTGAGATATAGGTTCTGCCAATTCTGGAGTAAGTTGATGCACCGGGAGCGATCGCACATTGGGTAACTTCCACTCAGCCACCAACTCTGCCACCCGTTGACCAGCACCATCATCACTGCGGAGGGTATTACCGTAACCTATGATTAATATTTTCGCCATTATTTATAAATAGACATCTCCAATAATAAATAGGACTTACACAGTAGAACGTATTTCCGTCCGAAGCGACCTACAGGAAAGCAATCTCAAATGCTACTTTTTCGTGCCTCGTGCGTAAGTCCTGATTTATAGAAACCATTTAGTATCTTTGCCTTGATTAAATTTTTGAGGAGCGGAGTCGTCTTTGGGATAAAGGCAATACGAGAAAAAGGTTAAAAAATACTCCAATACATCTCCCCATCTCCCCATCTCCCCATCTCCCCATCTCCCCCACTCCCCATCTCCCCATCTCCCCATCTCCCCTGCTCAACAATAGGGTGTGGAATATGCACCCAATTTTTGAACTATTCAGTATATAGTTTTCGTAATTCATCCATTGAGGAAATCTGGGGAATTTGAGAAACAATGGTCTCTAACAATTTCACATCATCTATTTTTGAAATATCTGATAAAATTCCCACATATTCATCACCAAACTTGAGTTTTAATCCCATTTCAATTGCCAATAATAACCCCTGTTTAATTTGAGCGTCTTTTTGGGATATCTCAGCGTCTTTTTGGGATATTTCTAGATTTTTTTCTGTTGCTATTTCATCTCCTGTTTTAATTACATTCCCATCAGCATCGCACCAACGTAACCAAGTACCATTAATATTTTCAAATACACCATTCCATAGAGTTAGTCCCAAATTAACATGGGCAAACCAAGTATCATTTTTAGGAACGTAAGAATTAATTTGTAGTTGAAATACTTGCAGTACATTTTCGCTGAGTTTTTGCAATGGATCGTAGACAACATAATAAGGAATTCTTAACTCTGCGTAGTCCGTTAATTTACTTCCTAATTCATTACCTGGAGTGGGAGAAACAATTTCAATTACTACATCTGGTGGCTTACCAAATTCCCAGAATAAATAAGAACGAACATTACGTTTCCACCATTCTTCCTCACCAATAATATTCAAACTTAAAAACACATCCGGCACAATTCCTGAATCTCGGAGATGAGAAAATAAACCTACATTGGCAGCAACAATAAAAGGAACATTTATTGGTATTTCCGCACCGCTATAAAATACAGTTGTGAGTAGACGTTGTTGTTTTTCATTAATAAAACTATCCAAGGGAGTGTCATCCTCTAGAATCATGTGACTGGTATCTGGTTCTCCATGGGGGAAGTGAGTATCATTCTCCAGAATCATATTATTGGTGTCTGGATATTCATGGGGCAGAATAGTCAATTTTTCTGACATAATTACCTCCAAATTAATTGGGATTTTTTTAATATATTATATATGAAGTTAAACCTAACAAAACCTTACTAATGTTGTAAGTATTTCCTACGGACTGCTGCGCAAACAGCCATCAACTATTGCTTTTAATTTAGGATAAATATGATTGATTAAAAAATTGGCGTTGCTGATTCTGGGTATGATTTTGCCCCCCTATCCCCCCAAAATTGGGGGGAATAAAATTCTAAAAGTCCCCCGTTTTATCCCCCTCCCGTCCCCCTTGGAAAGGGGGAAGCCAGAAGATGCTGCGCTTTTTGTTGAATGGGGGATTTAGGGGGCTTTACAAGAACCAAACAATCGCACATTCATACTTCAATTCAGCAACACCAAAAAATTTAACTGTTCAATTGTTTAATCGGTAAACTTAAAATTGCTAAAATCTTAGAAACATTTATATCTTCTGCATTTTCAATGACTAACTCTTCATTATTAATGGCAACATTTTGACCATAAAGTTTGAGAAAGCGCCAGATACGACCAGTTCTAACAGCACCATAAATACTTTCAGTTATTCTATTTATTGCTTGGTTAAACCTCTGTGCTGCCACCATTTCCGCAATACATTGACCTAAACCTACATTTGTACTTTCATTTTTAGCTTCAACAATAGTTATTACCGAAAAATTAAGGTATAAAGCCTCTCCATTCATGGATAAAAAAGAAAAAAATCATTTTATTCAATCCTCTTCTTTATAAGAATAAGTAATTATTAATTATTAATTATTAATTATTAATAATTAATTGTTGAAAGGAGCTTCTATTTCTAAAGTGAACTCTGAAGCACTCAAAATATAGTCACAAAATCCATTTAGTCCGCTGGTAATATCGACATTAAAATCTCTGCCAGAAAAGAAACTAATTTTACCATCAAATATTTCTCTTATTTCTATCAACAAGGGTGCAATAATTAACTCTGTTTGCGGAGCATTCCGTCAGGAAACGAGCTTTTTCAGTATTATTATCAAAAGCAACTTTGAGATTACGTTTGAGAGTTATTTTCAAATATTCACTGGGTTCAACTAACTCGATATTAGGAAATAGATTAACCATAGTAATACTAAGGTCAAAAGTAGCTTGAGCTTGATTAATAGTTTTAAAATCACTGTAAGCCATTTTTACATACTCCTTGAATCTTAAAATAATAATAACTAAATTATTAGTTGACCGGAATAAGGATGATATTTGACTATCAGGACTTACGCAGAACCAGCGTATATAGTAGGGGCAAACGGCCGTTCGCCCCTACAGATCGTGTATGAATTGATATTTTGTGTAAGTGCTGACTATTTTATTTTTCTGGTTATGGAGTTAAAAATTGCTACCTTTGTCAAAGGAAACTCTAAGAGGTTGAATAGAAAAGTAGAAGTACCTCAGAACAAGAGGTGGCAATGCAATTTTTTAATACTGATAACTGATGATGCTGCTAAAGCGCTTATATGTTAAAGTCTACAAGTCTTTGTGCGAGAGAAGAGCACCCCAGCGCCTACCTCCTAAGCCACTTCCCCACACAATAAACCTCCCCGCAGTCCTCTCACCCATCGGCCCACCCACAACCTCCCTTCCCGGGAAGTACCCCATATAATGCGTATCTAAGTTAGGTAGATAATCTCCATACAACCATTCTCCCCCTTGACACCATCCGACTTTGTTACCAAACGCTTCAAATACTTTCTTATCATACTTTCTCGTACCACCCAAACTCTGATAAATTTTCTTTTGCACAGAAAAGCCAAACTTACCATTACTGTATTTTACCCAAAGTTGGTCAATTGTGCGGAGGTCTGTACAAGGAAAGTTTTCTATATCTTCTTCATACAGAGCCTCCTCTCGCCCTGCAACTTGCAACATACAACGAGCAGTTTCCTCATCTGCTTCTTTCCACTTTCCTTCACTCAGCAATCTCTTTAACTTAGTATAATCACAACCAACATCAGACTTGAGTTCAACTTCAGGCAATGATTCTGGTTTAAGTTTAAGCTGTTGAGAAATAGCAACAGGCATTTGAGGCCAAATTTTATTTAAAGCTTCTACGGAGATAGCTAACCCCTCTGCTCCATCTTTCTCCATATTGGTTGCTATACCCAAAACACGATCGCTCAGGTCAACTACAGGTGCACCACTATAACCTTGACGAAGGCGTTGGCGGAGCCTAGCGGTAGCTACATCGCCTTCATTAATTAACAAATTCCAAGCTATCACCGTTTCATTATTTTGACGAGCAAAACGCTTTTTCCCTAAAGTTCCATCAACAGTTTCCAGCATAACGTTTTTATTTTCACCATAGAGATAATGACCTGCTATCCGAAACTTTTGATTTTCTGCTTCCGATAAACTTATTAGCTGGAAAAGTGGCACATTCAGCTTTTCAACTCCCAACACTGCTAAATCAAAACCCTTAATATCTCCTGTTGCAACAACTTCTGCCGGAATATTATTAACCAATACATTTTCTTCACTACCCACATCCTCAATAACATGGGCGCAGGTTAGCAAATAAGTATAATTATCTGCTCGATAAAAAGCAAATCCAGTTCCAATAACATTTGCTTTTTTCTCCAATTTACTACTAATTAAAACAATAGATTCTTCTAGGGGTAGACTCATTTAACTCTAATAGATATATTTAAGGAAATACTGAATATTATAAATTATTGATGTACAATAATAGAATTTCTACTCATTTCTACTAGCGAATTTCCCTCAAGTAGCTGGACTAACCGAGACTGGTTATTTATAAACAACTTCATCAGTTCTTTATTAGGGATATTACCAGTGGTAACTAACAACAGCTTATAAGGTTCTTGACGAATCAAAAAAGAATCAAAAAAATCGTGGTCTTTAGTAACAACAATTCGATTTTCTAGGACAGAAAGAGAATTAATTTCTGTATCTGGAGTGGCATTTTGAAGAGGTAAGTCTTTTGTGTGAATAGTATCGTAACCTGCAGATCGGAGAAAAACTGCAAGACGCACTGGCAGTTGTGCGTCAACTAAGAACTTCATGGCACTATGCTATAAATACTTTTTACTTGAGTTAAACGAGTAGCAAACTGTAAAGCAGCAAGAATATCGTCTCTTTCTAAATCATCATAGTCTTCAAGAATTTCCTCAATAGTCATGCCACTACTAAGCAATTCTAGTATAAATTCTACTGGATAACGCAATCCCCGGAGGCAGGGTTTACCGTGACAGATGTTTGGGTTGATAGTGATTCTTTCTAGGAGTTTTTTATTGCTCATTTCTTTTATTGTTAGTTAGTTGAAACTATAAACCAAAATCTCCTTTGTAGGAATGAGTATATTTGAGCATTACATGATAATATGATAGTTTAACATGAAAAGAAACTCTTAGACAAAGTTCAGGAAATTTAGCTTTGAGTAGTAAAATTCGTAGGCCGAATATTGAAAGAAGGGAGTTATAATCTAAAATGATAAATATTCCTTTATGTACAGTTGAAAATTTAGGACAACATCAAAAGTTAGCAGAAATTCTTACCATAGTTAAGCAGGAATTTCAACAATTTTATCAAGATAATTTAACTAATTTAGTTTTATTTGGTTCTCAAGCAAGGGGAGACGCAAAATCTGACTCATATATTGATGTTTTAGTAGTTTTAAAAGAAAAGACTACTCTGGATAATAGGCATCAAAAAATCATTGAATTTATTTCCAATATATGTATCGAATATGGGGTGTTAGTAAGTTGTGTTTATGTGAGTGAATATCAATTTCAAAAAGAAAAAAGTCCCTTATTATTGAATATTCATCAAGAAGGTATTTTTCTGTGAACATTGAACAACAATATTGATTGTATCTAAACTCAAGATAACTATTGGACAATAGATAAATCAAACATTAATCTCCCGAAAGTGAGCGATCGCTTGACTCTAACTATATCTAAACTCAAGATAACTATTGGACAATAGATAAATCAAACATCACAGGACTTACGCAAAATAGCAAATCATATACCAGGTGTAGGGGCGAACGGCCGTTTGCTTCGCATAACTATCGTTAACGCCCCTACTAGATATAGTGGTTATGCGTAAGTCCTGACATCAATATCCCTCAAAGCGATCGCTTCCTGTGACTATATATAAATAAAAATAACTATTGGACAATAGATAAATCAAACATTAATCTCCCTCAAATCAGCGATCGCTTGACTGTGAATGTATATAAATAAAAATAACTATTGGACAATAGATAAATCAAACATTAATCTCCCTCAAATCAGCGATCGCTTGACTGTGAATGTATATAAATAAAAATAACTATTGGACAATAGATAAATCAAACATTAATCTCCCTCAAATCAGCGATCGCTTCGTGTGACTGTATATAAATAAAAATAACTATTGGACAATAGATAAATCAAACATCTATCTCCCTCAAATCAGCGATCGCTTGAGTGTGACTATATCTAAACTCAAGATAACTATTGGACAATAGATAAATCAAACATTAATCTCCCTCAAATCAGCGATCGCTTCGTGTGACTGTATATAAATAAAAATAACTATTGGACAATAGATAAATCAAACATCTATCTCCCTCAAATCAGCGATCGCTTGAGTGTGACTATATCTAAACTCAAGATAACTATTGGACAATAGATAAATCAAACATCTATCTCCCTCAAATCAGCGATCGCTTGAGTGTGACTATATCTAAACTCAAGATAACTATTGGACAATAGATAAATTAAACATCCATCTCCTGAAAGTGAGCGATCGCTTGACTCTAACTATATCTAAACTCAAGATAACTATTGGACAATAGATAAATCAAACATCTATCTCCCTCAAATCAGCGATCGCTTGAGTGTGACTATATCTAAACTCAAGATAACTATTGGACAATAGATAAATTAAACATCCATCTCCTGAAAGTGAGCGATCGCTTGACTCTAACTATATCTAAACTCAAGATAACTATTGGACAATAGATAAATTAAACATCCATCTCCTGAAAGTGAGCGATCGCTTGACTCTAACTATATCTAAATTCAAGATAACTATTGGACAATAGATAAATCAAACATCCATCTCTCTCAACTGAGCGATCGCTTGACTCTAACTATATCTAAACTCAAGATAACTATTGGGCAATAGATAAATCAAATATCTATCTCCTGAAACTGAGCGATCGCTTGACTCTAACTATATCTAAACTCAACATAACTATTGGACAATAGTTAAATCAAACATCTATCTCCTGAAACTGAGCGATCGCTTGACTCTAACTATATCTAAACTCAAACAGGACTATTGGACAATAGTCTTATACTATTCCAACGGAGATGCTGCGCAAACGGTTTTTTATTCCTCCTGTTGCCTGTTGCCTGCGCACAGCGCTATAAGTGTAGAAATTTAATTAAGTTTTAGTTTTTTTATATTTTCTTACCAATAAAATCTTGAAAATAAAGTATCAAAAACAACAAAAAATCTCAAAAAACCAACAATTAATCAATAATTAAAAATTTCATAAAATATACAAAATCATCATTATCTATCCTTTATAATTTCATAAAGGTTGAATTAGGGTGCGACAAATTCTATCGTGAATTCCATCTCAACCTCACATAACAGAGAGGAGAATCAGGACAGAATGATAAATCTACTGTGGCTTCAAGGCGGAGCTTGTTCTGGCAATACCATATCATTTCTCAATGCTGAAGAACCAAATATTTGTGACTTAATTACAGACTTTGGCATTAATGTACTTTGGCATCCTTCTTTAGGATTTGAACTTGGTACAGACGTTCAACAATTATTAAAAGATTGTATTTCGGGAACAATACATTTAGATATATTAGTATACGAAGGAACAATAATTAACGCTCCCAATGGGACGGGAGAATGGAACCGTTTTGCTGATCGCCCGATGAAAGATTGGGTAAAAGAATTATCGGAAGTTGCAGGTTTCGTTGTCGCGGTGGGAGACTGCGCTACTTATGGCGGTATTCCCGCAGTGGCACCAAACCCCAGTGAATCTGAAGGTTTGCAATTTCTCAAACGGAAAAAAGGCGGATTTTTAGGAGAAGACTTCAAGAGTAAAGCTGGATATCCTGTTATCAATATTCCCGGTTGCCCCGCGCACCCAGATTGGATTTCCCAAATATTAGTAGCGGTTGCCACTGGCAGACTTGATGACATTACCTTAGACGAATTTCACCGCCCCGAAACATTTTTCAAAAGCTTCACTCAAACAGGTTGTACTCGCAACGTTCACTTTGCTTACAAAGCTTCAACCTCAGATTTTGGGCAGCGTCAAGGATGTCTATTCTATGACTTGGGTTGTCGCGGACCGATGACTCATTCTCCTTGTAACCGCATTTTATGGAACCGAGTTTCGTCTAAGACTCGCGCGGGAATGCCATGTTTAGGTTGTACGGAACCAGAATTTCCATTCCACGACCTCGCACCGGGAACAGTATTTAAGACGCAAACAGTAATGGGTGTTCCCAAAGAATTACCAACGGGAGTTAACCGTAAAGATTATGCTTTGCTGACTATGGTTGCGAAAGATTCAATTCCAAAATGGGCAGAGGAAGATTTCTTTACTGTTTAAAAGTAGGTTGGGTTGAGGGCAGCTCACACGGATTATGGCACGGATGTACGGATTAAGAGTAGTAGGTCCAGTAGTGGCGTGACACGCCTAAAATAGTGCAATAGTAGGGGCGGGTTCCGCGTTAAGTTAATGGTGTCACCCACGACTGAGTAAACCCGCCCCCGCCCCAATAATCAATGCACGACTGGACTGGATGATGGTGCGTTACGCTGGCGCTAACACACCCTACTGGACTGTTTCATCTTAAATGTTGCATTAGATGGGGGATGGGGAGATGGGGGGATGGGGAGATGGGGGGATGGGGAGATAAAGACACCCAGAAACAAAAATCTATTGCACAGTTTTAGCTGTGTCAGTCTACTACTGGACTGTTTCATCTTAAATGTTGCATTAGAAAATGGAGTGATGGGAACCCACCCTCGCCCCTCCCCTCCGGTGGAGGGGAATTTGGGGGTGATGGGGGGATGGGGTGACGAAAAAAGCTAATGCACTATTTTAGGTGAAACAGTCCACTACTAGACCGACACAACCTACACTAGATATTGTTGTTGGGTTACATTGAATAACTAATAGCTGATAACTGATAACTAATAATCTGATAACTGAAAAAATGGTTCAAACTAAAGTACAAACATTAGATATTTCTCCCGTGGGTCGTGTTGAAGGCGACCTAGATGTAAGAGTTGATATTCAAGACGGATATGTAACTAACGCTTGGACTCAAGCACAAATGTTCCGAGGTTTTGAGGTCATTCTCAAAGGTAAAGACCCTAAAGCTGGTCTCATTGTCACCCCCAGAATATGTGGAATTTGCGGTGCTTCTCACCTCACCTGTGCTTCCTGGGCGTTAGATACAGCTTGGCAAACAGAAGTACCCCGGAACGCTATCCTTGCTCGTAACCTCGGTCAACTGGTAGAAACACTCCAAAGTCATCCGCGCTTCTTCTACGGTTTATACGCGATCGACTTAACTAACAAAAAATACCACAATAGTCCTTTCTACGAAGAAGCTTGTAAGCGTTTCGCAGCATTCACAGGTACATCCTACGAACCAGGTATTACTGTTGCATCCAAACCCGTAGAAATATACGCTCTATTTGGCGGTCAATGGCCTCACTCTAGTTTCATGGTTCCCGGTGGTGTTATGTGCGCTCCCACTCTCACCGATGTTACCCGCGCCTGGGCAATGTTGGAATATTACCGCACTAACTGGTTAGAACCAATATGGTTGGGTTGTTCCATTGACAGGTTTGAACAGATTCAAACTTATGAAGATTTCATGGAATGGTTGGATGAAAATCCTAATCATGCTAGTTCAGACCTCGGTTTCTATTGGCGCATGGGTCTGAATATTGGTTTGGATAAAATTGGTGCGGGTGTTGGTAAATATATGAGTTGGGGATATTTGCCTCACGAAGATAAGTATCAACGCCCTACTATTGAAGGTCGCAATGCTGCGATGATTATGAAAAGTGGTGTCTACGATAGCAGTACAGATATTCATCAATTGATGGAGCATACTTTTACGCGGGAGAATACTGCTCACGCTTGGTATAACGAGGGTGATGGGGATGTACATCCTTTTGACCGCACTACTGTACCAGTTCCTAATAATGATATTGACTTTGATGGTGCTTATTCTTGGTCAACTGCTGTATCTCACCAAGATTTAGGTCGGATGGAAGTTGGTGCTTTGGCGCGGGAGTTGATATCGGGTGGCGACCATGGGGAAAGTTGGCAGCAGAAAGACGGTTTAATTTTAGATATGTTCAAGAAAATGGGGGGACCGAACGTACATTTGCGCGTGTTTGCCAGAATGCACGAATTAACTAAGTTGTACCGTGAAACAGAACGTTGTTTGCGGGAGTTTAAGTTGCGCGATCCTTGGTATATTAAGCCTGAAGAAAAAGACGGTCGTGGTTGGGGTGCTACTAATGCTAGTCGTGGTTCCCTCTGTCATTGGGTGGAAATAGAAGGGGGTAAGATTAAGAATTATCAGGTTATTGCGCCGACTACTTGGAATGTGGGACCCCGTGATGGTGAAGGTGTGCGGGGACCTATTGAGGAGGCGTTGGTTGGTATTCCTATTGCTGATGTGAATGACCCCGTGGAAGTAGGTCATGTTGCTCGGTCTTTTGATTCTTGTTTGGTGTGTACTGTTCATGCTCATGATGCGAAGACTGGGGAAGAGTTGGCTAGGTTTAGGACATCATAATTAGCAGTTAGTTTCCAGCTAGTAGGGTGGGTTAGCGTCAGCGTAACCCACCGAAGCATTGTAAATTTGCGGTGCGTTACACTTCGTTAACACACCCTACTGGACTAAAATAACTTGTTCTTGTTCATTTACAGAAGCATTAAATTGGTGGTGGTCTCATTGTTTCAATCCCTAATAGGGATTTTGTAATGTTTAAACTGTAAAATTTTTGATCTTCTAGAAGTACACAAAGGTTTCAATCCCTAATAGGGATTTTGTAATGTTTAAACGATATACATGAATATATATTGAGCTTCTCTCTTACTGTTTCAATCCCTAATAGGGATTTTGTAATGTTTAAACAGAACTTGAAATTATTACAAATTTTCGTCAATTTGTGCTGTTAATGTTTCAATCCCTAATAGGGATTTTGTAATGTTTAAACTCTGTACTTTACTATGTTTAAAAATTCAGGCTTATCTGGTTTCAATCCCTAATAGGGATTTTGTAATGTTTAAACAAGGCTACACAAGCACACTATTCTTTATTCTTGAAGTTTCAATCCCTAATAGGGATTTTGTAATGTTTAAACATATATCAGAAAAAGAATCTTTGAAATGGCTAATGTTTCAATCCCTAATAGGGATTTTGTAATGTTTAAACTATAGGCTATTGTCTTTGCATGAAAAGCCTCCAAGGTTTCAATCCCTAATAGGGATTTTGTAATGTTTAAACAGGAAAAACCGAGGTCTTAAAATCAGTGATATCAGGTTTCAATCCCTAATAGGGATTTTGTAATGTTTAAACAATGCCAGCCTGGAAAGTGCTGACAATTCAGCAAGTTTCAATCCCTAATAGGGATTTTGTAATGTTTAAACAGCAACTTCAGCAAGCTGCTGAGAATAGTTGGTTCTTAGTTTCAATCCCTAATAGGGATTTTGTAATGTTTAAACTTCTTGGCAGATTCTTTCACCATCACACCACCCGCAGTTTCAATCCCTAATAGGGATTTTGTAATGTTTAAACAGTATCAAATAGTTTTAATTGAGTCGCCCCTTTTGTTTCAATCCCTAATAGGGATTTTGTAATGTTTAAACTAGCCTGTCAAACAGACTACTATTTAGTTAATTGGGTTTCAATCCCTAATAGGGATTTTGTAATGTTTAAACATATTGTGAGGAAAGGAGTTGCAGTCAAGACCTATTGGTTTCAATCCCTAATAGGGATTTTGTAATGTTTAAACCTGGAAAAATGGCTATCAGTTCCAAGTTCTATCAGTTTCAATCCCTAATAGGGATTTTGTAATGTTTAAACCCATAATAATTTCACTCCTAATAATAACTACTTCAATATGTTTCAATCCCTAATAGGGATTTTGTAATGTTTAAACTTTTCTTTTTCTTGTCATTGTCAGAAAAGAAGCAAGTTTCAATCCCTAATAGGGATTTTGTAATGTTTAAACTATTCTCACTGTCTAGTGAACTGTCTAGTCGTCACACGTTTCAATCCCTAATAGGGATTTTGTAATGTTTAAACTGATTTGATACTTCACTTTTCAAGACAACAGCATCGTTTCAATCCCTAATAGGGATTTTGTAATGTTTAAACGCTCTAAGTACTTCTGTAAATCTGTTCTGCCAGTGTTTCAATCCCTAATAGGGATTTTGTAATGTTTAAACGCCCCTAGACTACCCAAAGCAGTCCCTACAGCTCCGTTTCAATCCCTAATAGGGATTTTGTAATGTTTAAACAGCGGTTGCTTTGGTAGGGCCAGAGAACATACACTCGTTTCAATCCCTAATAGGGATTTTGTAATGTTTAAACTGATTTAAATCCGCAGAAGCAGGGGAGAGAAAGTTATTATTCTGTTTCAATCCCTAATAGGGATTTTGTAATGTTTAAACAGGATCATCTTCACTAAAAGCAGGTCCAGTGTTTGTTTCAATCCCTAATAGGGATTTTGTAATGTTTAAACTGTTTGAGCATGCTGGTTCTTCTATAATTGTGCATGTTTCAATCCCTAATAGGGATTTTGTAATGTTTAAACTTTCACGACGGACTAAAACACAATCAGGAACTATGTTTCAATCCCTAATAGGGATTTTGTAATGTTTAAACAGGTGATATCAAAAATACTGGATATAGTGGGAGTGTTTCAATCCCTAATAGGGATTTTGTAATGTTTAAACTGGGCACATTTGAGCCTTAAAAGGAATCCTCAGCCAGTTTCAATCCCTAATAGGGATTTTGTAATGTTTAAACAAGGAGATTGAAAATACTATTAATGCTCTCTATGGTTTCAATCCCTAATAGGGATTTTGTAATGTTTAAACAATGAGGGACTATGCCTCGGGATGTTTGAAGGTAGTTTCAATCCCTAATAGGGATTTTGTAATGTTTAAACTGATTCCATGCATGAAAACAGTTCAGTAAAATTCGTTTCAATCCCTAATAGGGATTTTGTAATGTTTAAACAGGGATGATTTGGGGCACGTCAATGGAGCAACAATGTTTCAATCCCTAATAGGGATTTTGTAATGTTTAAACGAGAGGCTATTGCATTGATATTTTCAATCAATTTGTTTCAATCCCTAATAGGGATTTTGTAATGTTTAAACCCAGTAAAGAACACCTCTCCGTTTGATATACCTTTGTTTCAATCCCTAATAGGGATTTTGTAATGTTTAAACTAGATATACCAAATTATGGGGGGGAGGAATTGCTGTTTCAATCCCTAATAGGGATTTTGTAATGTTTAAACTTGAGCAAGAATTTACTAATTTACCCCCTATCTGTTTCAATCCCTAATAGGGATTTTGTAATGTTTAAACTCAGGTAGGTCTTTCAAAGATGATGAGATAGGAGATGTTTCAATCCCTAATAGGGATTTTGTAATGTTTAAACGAAAATATCAGAAGGGTAAGCAAAAATAACAAGTTTCAATCCCTAATAGGGATTTTGTAATGTTTAAACATGGAAGATTTGATCCTCTATCAACTTCGAGATAGTTTCAATCCCTAATAGGGATTTTGTAATGTTTAAACTGGGCAAAGAATTAGGCGATCGCTTAAATTACTAGTTTCAATCCCTAATAGGGATTTTGTAATGTTTAAACAGGGAATTAGTAATGCCATTAAAAGAGTGATGTTTCAATCCCTAATAGGGATTTTGTAATGTTTAAACAATTACACTACGAATATTACTCCTCAGAAGGCAGAGCTTGTTTCAATCCCTAATAGGGATTTTGTAATGTTTAAACTTGAGTACAATTGTTAAGATTGCAAACTCAAATCATTGTAGGTTTCAATCCCTAATAGGGATTTTGTAATGTTTAAACTTGATTACAAATTCAATAGCTTTTTTCTTGCACTCAACTTGTTTCAATCCCTAATAGGGATTTTGTAATGTTTAAACTTACTGTAGCGCGTGTTTGTAGATGAAGATTCAGATCGTTTCAATCCCTAATAGGGATTTTGTAATGTTTAAACCAATCAGTGATTTCATTCCTGAGTTATTAGGGTTTCAATCCCTAATAGGGATTTTGTAATGTTTAAACCAGAAGAAAAATTCATAACTAACTACATTGAAGAAGTTTCAATCCCTAATAGGGATTTTGTAATGTTTAAACTCAATGCTGCATCTTTTTTAGGACAAATCGTCGAAGTTTCAATCCCTAATAGGGATTTTGTAATGTTTAAACATTTGTTCGGTGATTGGGTTCCTTCTGATTGGATTCGTTTCAATCCCTAATAGGGATTTTGTAATGTTTAAACTAAAAGATGACGATAAATTGAATAGTTACAAATTAGTTTCAATCCCTAATAGGGATTTTGTAATGTTTAAACGCTGTTAGCGATGGGCAGGTTCGCCTAATCCTAGTTTCAATCCCTAATAGGGATTTTGTAATGTTTAAACATTAATCACCACAAAGATGCACTCATCGGGGTCTGTTTCAATCCCTAATAGGGATTTTGTAATGTTTAAACCGCAGGATTTTAGAACCCTTACCATATTTAGTTTTCAAGGTTCGATTGCGACCATCTACTAAAGAATAACATAATCCATCAAAAATTTGCAATATCCAAACAAAGGTATTTTGCCAAAACCCCCGCCAGACAGGCAATAGAGAATTTGCGACGATCGCCTCTAACCCTCCACACAAATCAAACCCTTTTCCAGACTTAATTTCAGCCATTATTTTCTCCCTCTCAATTTCTACAGCTACCGATCGTCGCATTTATATCTAATTTCTAAACAAAAAATATAGTATCGTCCCTCACCTCTGGCCCACCAATCCGTTCTACTTTTCCCTGACAACATTGGCATAGAAAATAAAAACGAATATTATCTTCCTGGGCCTTCAGCAATTTAGACAAACGACCCCGCAATTTAGCATATTGAGTCTGAGTTAAATCACACTCAAAAATACTATACTGCATCCACTGACCATAAGACTTTAAAATATTATGAATTTTTGTCCGACGTTTATCATCAGAAACATCATAACAAACAACCACATACATAAAAATTATCTCCTCAAAATCAACAATCAAACCCCAGTTTTAGCGAAAAAAACTGAGGTAGAAAACCAGGAAAAATCTAACGCATAATTAAAGGTGGATATTGGTCAGTTTCTCCCATCAAATATTTAGCCAACAACCGTGCCTGAACTTCAAAAGCTTCTCGGTAAGTATATTGACGTTGCATTACTGGGTGTTTAAACTTAAACTGCTTCCTTTTTTCATATAAAGTCAGGAATTTTTTCAACCCATCTTTGGTCAAAGAAACTGCTCCACTTATAGGTTCAGTTGTAAAATCTTCGGCAGTTAAAGTCCGTTTATTTACAGCAGAAAAAACTACCATATCTACTACCAACGGACGAAACTCTTCCATCAAATCTAAAGCTAAGGAAGGACGACCATAACGTTCATAATGTAAATACCCCAAATAAGGATCGAAACCAACAATATTTACGGCACTTTGTACGTCATGGCGCAACAAAGCATAACCCAAACTTAATAGGGAATTAACTGGGTCTGTAGGGGGGCGACGTCTCCGAGCTTCAAAGGTAAAATCTGACCCTTTAATTAATTGATTAAAACAGCCAAAATAAGTGGCACTACCAGCACCTTCTAATCCCCGTAAAGAATCTATATTGTTAGTAGAATTAATTGGGGCGATCGCTCCATCTATTTTTTTCAAAGGTAGCTGGAAATCTAATTCGGAAGATTCTCTTTGCCGACGCAATAAAATATTCCGATAATTCTTCAATTTTCCCCTAACAAAACCTTTAACAGCATGAACAGCTTGTTCAGATTTTCCAGCAGCTTTCCATTGAGCGGAACGAACGAAAATATTTTTAGTCATTTCCGGTTCTAGTCTGCCTAAATATTTGCCATTAGCTGTTAGAAAAGATAAAGGAAGTTGTCGCGATAATAATTCCATTACTACTGCTGGAGAAACAGTAGCTCGACCTAAAACGACAACACCATCTACTTTAATTAATGGTATATCTAAAAGTTTTTGTTTATCGGCTTTGACGATTAAACGTTCATCATTTTTGCCGATAAAAGCATCTTCATTAGTGATGTAAGTAGTTCCCATTTTTTTTCAGTTATTAGTTGTTAGTTATCAGTTATTAGTTATTAGTTATCATTCATCAGGTATTCAGAGGATATCTGAAAAGTTTTTTGATACTTAATTTTGCCCCCCTAGCCCCCCAATTTTGGGGGGAACAAGAATCTATTTGCTTCTAAAAGTCCCCCAAGATTGGGGGATTTAGGGGGCTTGAATGTTGGGTTTATCCTAAGGATAAGCTTGGCTAACGTCCCTCTACCCAACCTACATTTAAACTTTGGGGAATTTTGCCCCCCTAGCCCCCCAACTTTGGGGGGAACAAGAGTCTATCTATTGCTTCTAAAAGTCCCCCAAGATTGGGGGATTTAGGGGGCTTGAATGTTGGGTTTTGTCCCTCAAATCAACCTACATTTAAGCTTCTTCTAGATATTTATTTACCCGCTCATTTGCCAGAGGTAAACATTGAGAAAAAAGACTACAACCACGACAACGAGTACTATAAATTGCCAGAGGTATAATTCCCGACTCCCATAACTTCAACACATCAGAAATAGTAGCGATCGCCTGGTTTCTTAATTCTGTGGAAATTTCTACAAGTTGCCGACGATGAGATTCAGCATAATAGATATAACCAGTATTAATATTTTTCCCGGTCATCTCTTCTAAACACAAAGCTTGAGCGCAAACTTGTAATTCATCATTATCCCATTTTCCTTTTTTTCCCCGTTTATATTCCACTGGAAAAAACTCTCCATTTTCAGCTTCGATTAAATCTGATTTGCCGATTAATTTATATTTTTCTGACTTTAACCAAACAGCACGAACTTGCCAAACATCTTCCCGGTTTTCTTCACCTAAAGTATGAACCCGGTCATGTAAAGTTGTACCTTCAATTGTGTATTGATTATCCACAAATTCTCCAGCACAAAACATCCGCCAAAAACGATGTGGGCAATAACTATATTGATTCAAAGCAGCAATTGGAACATAATCAGTATTTTGCATAAAAAAACCTCAAATTTTAATAAGTAGTCGTACTTTTAGTAATTTTCTGGTTGAGAAAGGAAACAGGGATTAGGGAACAGGAAGTAAATAAGATGTTTCATTAATGGATAATGGATAATTGATAATGGATAATTGATAATTACCTCTGGTTAAAACCGAGAGGATTGAATATAAGGAAATATTATTTATTTATTTATTTCCCCTTAAAAGGGGAGGCTTCAAGGCGCGAATTATTTAATTATTAATTATTAATTATTCGGGAATTAATTATTCGGGAATTAATTTTGCATGGGAACTTAGTAGATATTCAGACTTAATTTATCGAGAATTTTTCTGTCATTGCGAGTCTAAATAGAGAAAATAACAAACTATTTCTTGCTGAATAACCTTTTTAAGAATTATTAGTTCGTAGCATATTAATTATTCATATTTTTACTTCTCCCCTACTCCCCACACTTCCTACACTCCCTCTCTCCCCTACTCCCCTACTCCCCTACTCCCCTACTCCCCTACTCCCCTACTTCCCTACTTCCCTACTCCCCCACTTCCCTACTCCTCCTCCTCGTCATTCCCATACCCATAGGGGTTTTTCTTCCTAAACCACAATAAATAGCAAAGTCAGCTAAAGCATTTATTTGTTTAATTTTCTCTGGTTCAATATCCCCAAAAATTCGATAACTAACCTCACCGATAACGCCAATAAATTTACTTCTAGAATCAGTAACAATTTCTGTATTAATATCCAGATAACTTGGATAAATAGATTCAAGTGGAATTTCAAAAAATTCCATCCCACTATATTTATCCCAACGATTTAACAGAGAATTAAAGACACAATCTTTAGTTGGCATCGGCGTATCATAACTGCCTTGTCGAAAACAAGTAGGAGTAGCAAAATTTAAAGTAATAATTCTCTGAGAATCAGAAGCATTTTCATAGATTTCTTGATAAGAAAAAGAAGTTACCCAAGGTCGATTGGATTTAGGCGTACTAAGAATACTAATAATGTTTAAATTTGCCGGACCTAAATGCCAAGGTTGGTCGGGATTAATATTCAGCCAAAGTTGAGTTAATTCGCCGAATAAATTATCGTCTAAAAGGGATATGCGCCACCAACAATTAGTATTTGCTGGAATAAATTTTTTATGTTGCCATTGGAGGGTATGCTTGCGACTTTTTGAGGAGGGTTTTTTAGTTTGTAAAGGACTAACAGTAAAAGGTTTATTACCAGTAGCTTCATGGAGGCGATCGCCTAAATTTCTATCGACTGAACTAACTAAAGTTAAGAACAAAGCATGGAGATGTCTACCTGTTAGGTATCCGGTAGGAATAGGAGATTTTGGTATTAGATTTAGGACAAGACTATAGGGCATTGGAAGTTAAAAGTTAAAAGTTAAAAGTCAAAAGTCAAAAGTAAGATTAGACGGAAGTTAAAAGTCAAAATTAAAAGTTAAATTTCTGTAGAGTGGGTTAGGCGGAGATAATTTAGGTTGTTGAAAATTAATTGATCTATCTGCCGTAACCCACCAATAAAAAGTATGAAATTTCAGACAAGAATAAAGAACATTTTATCAGAATTAAATTAGATGTTGGGTTTATCCTTCGGATAAGCTGCGCTAACGTTCCTCAACCCAACCTACATTTTTAACCAGCAATATAAAAATCTTCTCCATCTTCAAGTTTAATTACATGACCATACATGGCAATGCTAAGAATACCTGTTAAACCGGGGAAGAAAGTATATTCTTTTTCAAAGTCATCGCAGGAGACAAAAATGGGATATGAGGAAACTCCTTTTCTTTGGAGTTGAATGATTATCCACATATTAGCTGTCTTATTAATTATTACTCCAGGTAACAATTTTGTTTCTAGTTGTTTGAGCAAGGGAGTGGGAGAAATTGCTTCATTTATTCGACGTTCTATTCGACAGTTTTCCCAAGCGGTTAATTTGTTCAGTTCGTGATTTTTGAATTCTTCAGCAGTACCATTATATCGCAGATAAAAATTTAATTGATAGATATTTTTAGCACGACTAATAAGTTGGACAAATTCTCCATCTTCAACAAATTCATAAAATCGTAAAAGATGAAAAGGTTCTAAAACTGTTTCGTCTGATTCGTCTAATAAAAAACCTTTGGGGTCGCGAATATTTAAACTCTCAAACAAACTATCTCGAAATTGAAAAATTGGAGCATAACTAGCTTGCCAAATTTCAGCAAATTGTTTTAATTCTTTGGCAGCTTCTATATTTTCTTGAAAATAGTTTTCGTAGTCTTCTATTTTTGTATAACCTGCCTGAAAATTTTCCCATTCATCAGGATAATTAGCTTTGATGAAAGTTCTGACGAAGGCTTGACCACCCTTGATATATTTCCATCCTTTTTGAATTTCTTTGAGAGACTTTTCAGCAATATCTTCTGCACCTTTTAAAGCTTTCATCCGACCACGATAATAATTCCAATCTCGCTTACCTCTGAAAAGAGATTGCATGGTTCTATAAAGTCGAGCAATAACTTTAATCTGTGGCAAATTTTGTAAACTTTCCTCTAACTCTAGGAGAGGTCGAGCTATTTCTAAAAAGGCTTCCGAACGCCAATAAATTTCTAAAAAAGGTCGGTCAAGACAACTCAAATTTTCTAACATTTCAGTCAGAGCTTTTCTCCCTCCAGAAAAATCTAAAGAAGTAATATCTTGTTCCCAAGCTTGAGCAGGTAAGTAAGCGATCGCTTCTGAAGAAATATCTGTTTCGGACTTGCCTAAAATTCTGCCGACTCTACCTATTCTTTGCCAAAAAGAAAAGCGGTCTCTTGCGGAAAAATTAACCAATCTAAATTTTGCCTAGTGGGTGAAGGGTTTTTTTCAAAGTTAAAGCCGACATCTACTGTATTAGTTGCCAAAATTATTTGACGGTTAGCAGATTTTAACCTTTCTGAAAATGGAGTCGAACCTGTAATTCTGCCAAATTTTTCTTCTAAACCTTGGGCAATTAATAAATCTCTCAAACGATTAATTGTATCTTTTGAGTCTAAGACTACTGCCCCATTTTCTTCTGGCTTTTCTCGATAACGTTTGACAACTTCTTTGGCTAATTCTGTTAACCATTCATCTTTTTCCAATTGGGGTCGAATTTCCAAATTTACAGAAGTTTGAGAAGGCAATAAATTAGCTTGACTTTCCTCTCCATTTATTCTGATAATTCTAACTCCCGATTTTTCCAAAGTTTCTAATGCCTTTTCACAAGCAGGTTCGGGAGTGGCAGTTAATAAAACGATTTTTCGTCCGTGTTTAAAAAAACCAAAAATGTGAGAAAGAGCCAGATAAAAAAGTAAACTTACTAACTGCTTGGCATTATATAAATGAAACTCATCAAAAATTACTGTGGCAAACTTACTATAAAATTGACTGGCAATATTTCCCCTATCTAGCTGATTATATGCAAAAAAAGTTGCGTAGTAGAAAATATCAGGATTCGTCACCAATAAAATCGGTCTATTTCCTCCCACTTCCGGAAAAATAGTTGTTGGTTCTCGGAGCAAGTTATAAAGTTTTTCTCCCCTACGTTTGCCGACCTTATTATCGGGCCAAGACCTAACTTCTCTAGCAGAAGCTGATATAACTAAATGAGGTAAACCAGATTCTCGGACAAATTTTTTTGCTGCTTCAGCTTGCTGAGTTATTAATGCATTGGTCGGAGCAATATAAACGGCAGTTTTCTGAGGTTGATGCAAAAGAACTGACAAACCAGCATTAGTTTTACCAGTGCCAGTAGGAGCTAAGTCAAGAATAATGTCATGGTTACGAGATTCTTCAAAAACATCTACTTGATGCTGTAAAGCTTTTTCCATAAATTGCAATTCTGGCGGTAAAGAATTACAAGCAGAAATACTTCTCGCTTCGAGCAATATTTGTAAATTTTGATGATCCATTGTTTCTACCAAAAAATGAGTTCCCAAGCCTCCCCTTTTAAAGGGATGAAAAAAATATTCAATTCAATATTTTCAGCCTCCGACTAAAACCGAAGTTACTGATAACTGATAACTGATAACTGATAACTGTACAGCTTTCCCCATAAATTTCAATTCTGGCGGTAAAGAATTACAAGCAGAAATACTTCTCGGTTCGAGGCATATTTGTAAATTTTGATTATCCATTGTTTCTACCAAAAAATGATATCCCAAGCCTCCTCTTTTAAGGGGATGAAAAAAATATTCAATTCAGTATTAGCCTCCAACTTTAGTCGGAGGTACTGATAACTGATAACTGCTCACTGATAACTGAAATGACCTCCACAAAATTTCAAATGAGCGGGAATAATATATTCTCCTACTTGTCATGCTGACCCTAGAAAACTCAGATTTTTTATCAAAGCTTTTGCCATAAATTCTAATTCCGGCAGCGATGAATTACATATATAAAGACTTCTCGGTTCGAGGCACATTTGTAAATTTTGACTATCCATTAGTTTTCACCTCCAGAAAATTTTAAAATTTCTCAGTTCGAGGCATATTTGTAATTTTTGACTATCCATTATTTCCACCAGCAAAAAATTTCAAATGAGCGGGAATAATATATTTTCCTACTTGTCATGCTGACCCTCGAAAACTCAGATTTTTTATCAAAGCTTTTGTCATAAATTCTAATTCTGGCAGGGACGAGTTACAGATATAAAGACTTCTCGGTTCGAGGCACATTTGTAAATTTTGATTATCCATTAGTTTCGCCTGCGCCAAATTTTAAGACTTCTCGGTTCGAGGCATATTTGTAATTTTTAACTATCCATTATTTCCACCTCCACAAAATTTCAAATGAGCGGGAATAATATATTTTCCTACTTGTCATGCTGACCCTCGAAAACTCAGATTTTTATCAAAGCTTTTGCCATAAATTCTAATTCTGGCAGGGACGAGTTACAGATATAAAGACTTCTCGGTTCGAGGCATATTTGTAATTTTTGACTATCCATTATTTCCACCTCCAGAAAATTTCAAATGAGCGGGAATAATATATTCTCCTACTTGTCATGCTGACCCTCGAAAACTCAGATTTTTTATCAAAGCTTTTGCCATAAATTCTAATTCTGGCAGGGACGAGTTACAGATATAAAGACTTCTCGGTTCAAGACATATTTGTAATTTTTGACTATCCATGATTTCCACCTCCAGAAAATTTCAAATGAGCGGGAATAATATATTCTCCTACTTGTCATGCTGACCCTCGAAAACTCAGATTTTTTATCAAAGCTTTTGCCATAAATTCTAATTCCGGCAGCGATGAATTACATATATAAAGACTTCTCGGTTCGAGGCACATTTGTAAATTTTGATTATCCATTAGTTTCGCCTGCGCCAAATTTTAAGACTTCTCGGTTCGAGGCATATTTGTAATTTTTAACTATCCATGATTTCCACCTCCAGAAAATTTCAAATGAGCGGGAATAATATATTCTCCTACTTGTCATGCTGACCCTAGAAAACTCAGATTTTTATCAAAGCTTTTGCCATAAATTCTAATTCTGGCAGGGACGAGTTACAGATATAAAGACTTCTCGGTTCGAGGCACATTTGTAAATTTTGATTATCCATTAGTTTCACCTGCGCCAAATTTTAAGACTTCTCGGTTCGAGGCATATTTGTAATTTTTGACTATCCATGATTTCCACCTCCACAAAATTTCAAATGAGCGGGAATAATATATTCTCCTACTTGTCATGCTGACCCTCGAAAACTCAGATTTTTTCTCAAAGCTTTTGCCATAAATTCTAATTCTGGCAGGGACGAGTTACAGATATAAAGACTTCTCGGTTCAAGACATATTTGTAATTTTTGACTATCCATGATTTCCACCTCCAGAAAATTTCAAATGAGCGGGAATAATATATTCTCCTACTTGTCATGCTGACCCTAGAAAACTCAGATTTTTTCTCAAAGCTTTTGCCATAAATTCTAATTCTGGCAGGGACGAGTTACAGATATAAAGACTTCTCGGTTCAAGACATATTTGTAAATTTTGATTATCCATTAGTTTCACCTGCGCCAAATTTTAAGACTTCTCGGTTCGAGGCATATTTGTAATTTTTGACTATCCATGATTTCCACCTCCAGAAAATTTCAAATGAGCGGGAATAATATATTCTCCTACTTGTCATGCTGACCCTCGAAAACTCAGATTTTTCTCAAAGCTTTTGCCATAAATTCTAATTCTGGCAGGGACGAGTTACAGATATAAAGACTTCTCGGTTCAAGACATATTTGTAATTTTTGACTATCCATGATTTCCACCTCCAGAAAATTTCAAATGAGCGGGAATAATATATTCTCCTACTTGTCATGCTGACCCTAGAAAACTCAGATTTTTTCTCAAAGCTTTTGCCATAAATTCTAATTCTGGCAGGGACGAGTTACAGATATAAAGACTTCTCGGTTCAAGACATATTTGTAAATTTTGATTATCCATTAGTTTCACCTGCGCCAAATTTTAAGACTTCTCGGTTCGAGGCATATTTGTAATTTTTGACTATCCATGATTTCCACCTCCAGAAAATTTCAAATGAGCGGGAATAATATATTCTCCTACTTGTCATGCTGACCCTCGAAAACTCAGATTTTTCTCAAAGCTTTTGCCATAAATTCTAATTCTGGCAGGGACGAGTTACAGATATAAAGACTTCTCGGTTCAAGACATATTTGTAATTTTTGACTATCCATGATTTCCACCTCCAGAAAATTTCAAATGAGCGGGAATAATATATTCTCCTACTTGTCATGCTGACCCTAGAAAACTCAGATTTTTTCTCAAAGCTTTTGCCATAAATTCTAATTCTGGCAGGGACGAGTTACAGATATAAAGACTTCTCGGTTCAAGACATATTTGTAAATTTTGATTATCCATTAGTTTCACCTGCGCCAAATTTTAAGACTTCTCGGTTCGAGGCATATTTGTAATTTTTGACTATCCATGATTTCCACCTCCAGAAAATTTCAAATGAGCGGGAATAATATATTCTCCTACTTGTCATGCTGACCCTCGAAAACTCAGATTTTTCTCAAAGCTTTTGCCATAAATTCTAATTCTGGCAGGGACGAGTTACAGATATAAAGACTTCTCGGTTCAAGACATATTTGTAATTTTTGACTATCCATGATTTCCACCTCCAGAAAATTTCAAATGAGCGGGAATAATATATTCTCCTACTTGTCATGCTGACCCTAGAAAACTCAGATTTTTCATCAAAGCTTTTGCCATAAATTCTAATTCTGGCAGGGACGAGTTACAGATATAAAGACTTCTCGGTTCGAGGCATATTTGTAAATTTTGATTATCCATTAGTTTCACCTGCGCCAAATTTTAAGACTTCTCGGTTCGAGGCATATTTGTAATTTTTGACTATCCATGATTTCCACCTCCAGAAAATTTCAAATGAGCGGGAATAATATATTTTCCTACTTGTCATGCTGACCCTCGAAAACTCAGATTTTTTCTCAAAGCTTTTGCCATAAATTCTAATTCTGGCAGGGACGAGTTACAGATATAAAGACTTCTCGGTTCAAGACATATTTGCAATTTTTGATGATCCATGATTTCCACCTGCGCCAAATTTTAAGACTTCTCGGTTCGAGGCACATTTGTAAATTTTGATTATCCATTAGTTTCACCTGCGCCAAATTTTAAGACTTCTCGGTTCGAGGCATATTTGTAATTTTTGACTATCCATGATTTCCACCAGCAAAAAATTTCAAATGAGCGGGAATAATATATTTTCCTACTTGTCATGCTGACCCTCGAAAACTCAGATTTTTTCTCAAAGCTTTTGCCATAAATTCTAATTCTGGCAGGGACGAGTTACAGATATAAAGACTTCTCGGTTCAAGACATATTTGTAATTTTTGACTATCCATGATTTCCACCAGCAAAAAATTTCAAATTAGCCGGAATAATATATTCTCCTACTTGCCATGCTGCTCCTCGAAAACTGAGATTTTTGACTAAAGAAGCAGGAGGCATTGCTATTAAGTCGAATGAAATTAAATCAATATCCGTCGGTAAGTCAGCAGCATTAAAATAAGCGCTCGTTTCATACTTGTCCACTGGCAAAGCAACTAACTTCAGCTCATCTAAAATAGTCACCCGCACCTTACTCATAAATTTACCCACACGAATATATTCAGGAATTTGACATTCTCCAAACACCAACGTCCGAAAACAATTTCCCCTTTCTATCATCCGCAACCGTCCAGTCTGGGGAAAATTACTCGGTCTGTAGGTATTAGGTTTTTTGCCAGTGCGCTTCAAAGGTAAATCTTCACGAGCAGTTGCCACTCGGTTATTCGTCATGGCAAACCAGTAGGAGTCAGACAGAGCATTAAACCTTTCAAACCGAAATGACACCTTACCATCCGTCGGCCAAGCAGGTAATATATATAGTTGTTGTGCTAGTGGTGCTAAGTCTTCTAAATAAGTAGGTCGTCCCGTTGCTTTGCCTATGAGACGATAATTAGAATGTGCCCAACCCATAGCATAAGCAAGGGCGTAATTTCCGATCGCCCCCTCTGTATAATAGGTATCGGAAAGTTCCCTGGAGGCAAAAAATATAGGTTCGGCACACCATAACTCTATTAGTTGAGCTTTAGTAAAATTTGTTGCGGAACGGTTTAGATGTTCTAAAGATAATTCTAGTTGTTTCATAATTTTTAAGGTGTAGGTTGGGTTGAAGAATGAAACCCAACATCAGTTTATTAGTAGTTATAGGTTTACTTGAAGAACTTTCACTCAAATAAGAAACAACAAGAAAACTGGTTTATTTCCCTATTATTCAAATCACAAAATTTCCCTGGATAAACTCGGTTTCTGCCTAACTCCATGTTATTGTTGGGTTTATCCTCCGCATAAGCTCCGAATGGCGCAAATTTAACCCAACCTACTTTTTTCTGCCTCTAGTTTTTTTCGCTTCCGTTTCTGTCGGTACTGACGGAAAGTTTCGTAAGACTTATCCAAACGTTGGAGAAAAGTTTCTTGCTCTTCCATACTCCAATGGCGATCGCTATCTGCAATTAAATTTTCTAACTCATCCTCGGAAAGTTGCATGGAGATACCTCGTTTATTTTTCCAAGTAGAAACTATTTCTTTTGTTGCGGTGAGCAAAGGGTCAACAGGTAGAGGATGTTCGATGGGTTCCCCTATTTTTTGCAAAGCATCATAAACTGCTTGTACTAACTCCAGGGAACTGGGAAGTTCGGCAATACCGCCAAAAACTGCCAAAATTTCATTTTCCATTCGACCGACTCGACTGGAAACTGCTCCGTATCGGGAAGTTAGCAAAATATTTCCGATAACATAACGCAGCTCATCAGCAGTGACATCTTTGAGAGTAACCACATCTAGAAAATGAACCCCTGGTTTAATATATTCGCTGGTGTTTAGTGCAGTTGAAGCTTTACCATTCACATCTCGCATTGTGCCATTTTCAAATAAAGCATTAATGGTGCGGTCTGCTATTAATTCTGTTGCGGGTATGACACTAAAAGCATCTTCTGTCCAAACTCGACTTTTTTGAGCACCTTCTCCCCCCGCAGCAAAACCATAAAGGAAACAGTCAATGCACTTTTCACAGGGAGCATTTGTATTTAAGGAACAAATAGAGTTGTTTTTGTCATTAGTATGAAGTAAATTTTGCGCTCTTAAAAATTCTCTTCCCCGTCGTCTTTCTGGTGCGACTTGTTTTCTTTTTGTCATTACTAAACGGGGGATAATATTTGTATCTTTAATACCTGCTTGAACAAATTCGCTAGACATTGGTTCGCCGGAACCTTCAGTCCTAAAAATAGTTTCAGATTTAGTAGTTCTTAAAATTACTAACTCTATCATTCGACCTTTGGGAAAATTTTCATAAGTAGGGGCAAGAAATGGTTGTAATTTTTCAATAGACATAATTAATTATTCTCCTAATTTGTAATTTGTAATAATTTGTAGGTTGGCTAAAGCGAGAGTGAAACCCAACAAAACGAGGGGTAAAGATTTGAGTGAGTAGGTTGGGTAGAGCGGCAGCGTTAGCGGAGCTTATCCGCAGGATAAACCCAACAATTGAATTGTATTTGTTAATTGGAATTATCATCGAAAATATTTTGATTGAGTTGGGTTTCATTTCGTTCCGTTCCTTAACTCAACCTATAGCAATATGACTTGAGTTGTGAGATATTGCAAACTTTTAGGGAACAGAGAACACCGGATCTGGGATCTGGGATCTGGGAAGAAGAAAAAAACAGATTATATAAATATCAGCACTTACGCAAAGGCACTATTTATAGAGTTCAAAGACGATTGGACAATAGTTTTGAGCGCTATATATAGCGTATCTGCGTAAGTCCTAAGTATAATAATTGCTATATTCTATACTTTTAAGGAACATCTCAATTCTCACAACTGATTCCTGATTGCTATATATTTAAAAGTGTGAAATTTATCTGTGGTTGGTTTTGCCAGTGCAACATGAAAAGGCAGAAATAAATTAGAGGATTTAAAATTAATTTATCTATCTACCGTAACCCACCAATAAAAGCTATCAATTTTTAGAGAATAATCAAAAATCATTCGAGCTATCAGAGTTAAATTAGATGTAGATGTAGATGTAGATGTTGGGTTTCGTTCCTCAACCCAACCTACAATTTTGTTTCTTCAGTATTGGTTTCTGAATCTTGTTTCAGTTCTTGACGTGCTTCTTGCAAAAAAAATAAATAAGCTGCTTCTAGAGTTTTTTTGTCAGCTAAAATTCGTTCGGCACGAGAGTTATAAACCTCCTCAAAAATTTTCTGCAAAACATCATAATATTCTTTGACTTTTTCATACTTAGTTGCACCAACTCCATACTCCCGAATTCGGTCTAAACGATTATGATATTGCTGAACTAAAGAGGCAAAAATTACATCCCAAGGTAAATGAGATTTCCGACTACGAATTGCTGCCATAAAATCAGTAAAAGGTTCTGCTTGAGCAGTGCGCTTAAAAGAACTACCTCGTAGTTTGGCCGACTCAGCAATTTGAGCAGCTTCTCTCAAATATTCTGTTAGTTTAGTTTTTTCATTCATTAACTTCTCCAAAGTTTTTAATGGTTCACAAATTCGATTCCAAATTGATTCAAAATTAGGGTCTTCCTGCTCCCGCAAAACCCAACGCAGTAATACATAATAAAGGTCAATAGGTCGTCGAGCAGCACGAGCTAAATCATAGAGACAATCATCTCTTTTTTGCGGACTAGAAACACAAAAAGCCAAATTCCCTATACATCGCAATTTCTCCCTAACTTCTATTGCTTTTCCTCGGTCATATTGTCCGCCTCCTAATAATGGTTGAAGTGCAGAAGTAATTCCTTGGACTCTTCCATAAATTTCACTGCTAGATTCTACTTCTAAATTACCGCTCAGAACAAAAGGAAAACCAAACTCAGCAGCAAGAGAAAGTTCTAAACTTAAACGCAAAGATTTTAATAAAGCCACCGAATTATTAGCATCTCCCCAGACTAAAGGAATTACTACAGTTGAGTGAATAAAATCAGGGCGTTTCGGTAAAGCCATACCGAAAACTTTATTAGATTTAAACTCCATAATATTGTCTCGATAAAGTTGTTGTTCATCAACTATTACCGTTCCTTCTTCTGCATTTGTGGCTGCCGTTTGTTTCAAAAATTCTCGCCAAATTCTCAAAAGTTCCGGACTACTTCCTGATGGTAAAGCCAAATGTAAATAGAGGGGTTCTTGTTTATTTACAGAAGGAAAATTTGCTCCTATTGCCATTAATTGATAGGCAAGAGATGTCATAGAATCTGCTTGTCTTTTCGGTTCAGAACTCATTCCTCCAGGTAAACGATTTGAAAAAGATTGAACTTTTGTTCCCGGAGGCATATTACTAGAAATTAAGTCCTCCCCCGCAGTTAAACTTGTGCCTAAAGAACTACGCTTTCGTGGATTAGTATTAATATAAACATCCAAATCATTAATAACTTTTCCAGATGCAGAATTAGGTAAATTTAAAATTCTTGAAACAGTAGCGATCGCCTCTTGGGAAATGTCTATTTCTGAGTCTTGAGAATCTCCTCTTCGCATTTGAAATGAGTCGCGAATAGCATTAATTACAACCTTAATTCCTCCAGAAATTGCCTTAGCTGCAAAAAGCGATCGTCCGTACTGAGAATTAAAAGGTTCTAAAGCTAATCTTTGTTCTGGAGATAGACCAACTCGATCGGCAATTTTATCCCAAACTTCGCCAGGACTAATTCCCGTTTCTCGATAACTTAAATAAGTAGCTTTTAATCCTTCAGAAATTGCAAATTCTTCAGAATTACCAACCGGAGTTAATCCTAACTTTGCAGCTTTTTCCACTGCATCATCTCCAGCATTATCCCCCCATTTTTTAATATCTTGCTCAACCTTTTGAATTTTAAAACCAGCTTTTTTCTTCGCCAATAATGCCTCAACACAACTCAAAGCCTCTTCTAAATTTAACTGAATTGCTTGAGCATCAATCTTAATACCATCCTTCGTCGCCTTTACCAGTTTTTCAACATTACCTCCAAACACCAAATCAATCTTTTTTTGCCATCGAGAAGCAATTTTGTAAACAACATCTTTCTCCGGCCAAGATGCACCTATAAAAGTCGCACCATCAGGAAAAATAGCCAAAACATTCAATCCCAAATCTTGTAAAACTTCCTCACAAGCACTCAGCAAAAGAGCAGTAATATAACCTTGGTCTTGAGCAACTTTAACTCGAAAAAAATGACAGGAATATCCCAGAGCAACAGTCAATTCATTTTCAACTTTCCGAATTCGGATTTTCTCAGGAATTCCTAAGTCAAATAAATCTGCTCCTACCAACATAGCAGCCCATTTTTCTATAGCTTCATCTTCAGGAAAAAACCTCATAGAGTCACTAACATTATGACCGGAATGTCGTTCAATTAAACGCCGAACTAACTCTAAATCTTCCGCCGTAGAAACTAAACTTTTGACACCAGCTAATTCAAGTTGCTTTTGTAAAAATTCCTTATCTCTAGCCAAAGTTTTAACATTACGCCCCGATGAATCTAATTTATTCAAATCGTGAACAGCAGTTGCAGCTAAAATTAATTTTCTTTTATCCTCTGGAACTTTCGCGATTTTACTGACAGTTAAAACAAATTGACAAGCCGAATCAAGATGTTCTGCCAAAGTTTTATCTTTTCTCGAACCATACTGATAATGAGTAGCGTGTAACTCATATAAAATAGGTCGAATATCCTTAAAATATTGCTCGTCTAATGTTTTTTTGGCGGACTGTTTATCAGCAGACCTTTTTTGGTCTCATTTGATTTATTTCCTATTATTAAACTGGATATTTTTTCATGCAAAATTTATCGCAGATATCTCAGACTATTGGCTGTAAAATCTTTCTCTTCTAATTAATTGATATTTCTATTATAAGGCTAGTAATAAGTACATTTTTATACTCCTTAAAAAGACTTTTTCAGCAAACCCTAATTAATATTTTCCCAGTCTTCAATGCGTAATCCTTCAACACGAGAAAATTCTCGAATATTGTGGGTAACTAAGATTAAATTGTGTGTCAAAGCTATAGCTGCAATTTGTAAATCATAAGGCCCAATTGGTGTTCCTAAAGCTGCTAATTTAGCGCGTACTCTTCCAAAGTAAGAGTTGCAGAATCGTCAAAAGATAGAGAAGTAAAATTATTTAAAAATTCCTCTTGTAATGCCAAAGTACGAGTAGGATTATTACTTCATCGCACCATAAAACAATTCTGCTTTTGACTATTGAGCAAACTGCAACATCATTAGGCGAT